>CAMCVA010000005.1 GCA_945879625.1 Flavobacterium psychrophilum | reverse complement strand
AACACGTTTACGGGTTCCAATAACAATTTGATCATGGCCAAACGCGTTTTTTCGCCACCCGAAAGCACTTTTACTTTTTTGGTCACGTCATCGCCGCCAAACATAAAAGCACCCAATAAATCTTTAATTTTAGAGCGAATATCACCTACAGCAATTTGGTCAATGGTCTCAAAAACCGACATGTTTTCGTCCAACAAAGACGCTTGGTTTTGGGCAAAATACCCAATTTGCACGTTGTGCCCTACTTCGAGTTTGCCTTGAAAATCTATTTCGCCCATCATGGCTTTGATCATGGTTGATTTTCCTTCGCCATTTTTACCTACAAAAGCCACTTTTTGTCCACGTTCGATAACCATATTGGCTTCTTTAAACACCACATGATCACCGTAGGATTTAGACAATTCGTTCACCACAACCGGGTATTGTCCACTGCGGGGCGAAGGCGGAAACTTGAGGCGCAAGGCCGAGGTATCTACTTCATCTACCTCAACCAACGTGAGTTTTTCGAGCATCTTCACCCGCGATTGTACTTGCAAGGTTTTAGAATAGGTGCCTTTAAATCGCTCGATAAATTCCATATTTTCAGCAATCATTTTTTGTTGTTCGTCATAGGCCTTTTGTTGGTGAACTCGGCGGTCTTTGCGCAATTCGAGGTAATGCGAGTACTTGGCTTTATAATCGTAGATGCGGCCCATGGTCACTTCAATGGTGCGGTTGGTGATGTTATCTACAAAGGCCCGGTCGTGCGAAATAACCACCACAGCTTTGGCCGAATTGATCAAGAAATCCTCCAACCATTGAATACTCTCAATATCCATGTGGTTGGTGGGCTCATCGAGCAAAATGAGGTCGGGTTTTTTCAATAATATTTTAGCCAATTCGATGCGCATGCGCCAACCTCCGGAAAATTCTGAGGTGGGACGGGTAAAATCTTCGCGTTCAAACCCCAATCCTTTGAGTACTTTTTCTACTTCGGATTCGTAGTTTATTTCTTCGATGGCATAAAATTTTTCGCTCAATTCAGACACGCGCTCAATGAGTTTCATGTAGGCATCGCTTTCGTAATCGGTACGAATGGTGAGCTGCTCGTTGATTTCGTCAATCTCTTTTTTCATTTCGAAAATCTCGGCAAAGGCTTTGGCCGTTTCGTCAAAAACCGAAAGATTGTCTTTGGTGAGCAAATGCTGAGGCAAATAGGCAATTACCGCATCTTTGGGTGCCGAAATTGCGCCTGTAGACGGTTTGCTTTCTCCGGCAATAATCTTTAAAAGCGTAGATTTTCCGGCGCCATTTTTGCCCATTAGGGCTATTTTGTCGTTTTCGTTGATGGCGAATGAAACTTCGCTAAAAAGGGTAGTTCCGCCAAATTGAACGGATATGTCGTTTACAGTAATCATGTATTGATTTCAGGGGTTATATACTGAGGCGAAATTCTTCGAGCACCGGATGGGCTTTGCCATATTCTTTTTCTTGAATAAACAATTCCACCGCCAAATCAGCCGTGCCAAAGCCAGCCAAACGGCCCGATTGGATGTTGTCTTTCATGATTACTTCAATTTCTTTTTCTTCTAGTTTTTCTTTTAATCCGTAAGCCAATATTTCGCTTCCAGAGAAAATTTTAATTCGTCCCATTTTTAGTATTTAATTAATCTTCTGTTTCAAAATATACGGGTTCGATCATAATCTTTTCAGCCAAAACTTCTACCCGTTCGGTAATGACAGTGGTAAAAAATAATTTCTGTGTTTTTTCGATGCTCATCGCCAAACGCTGAATCACGGCATCCATGCGGTTGCGAAATTGCACATCGGCATCATCAACCACAAAAAGCTTGACGGTATTCATATTGAACCCCGCCGACGAAAACAACTGATTGATTTTATTGGGCGTGCCCACCAAGACATCAATTCCCAGCGAAATGTGGTTTTTATCAAAATCGGTGTCGCCTTTTTCATGTACGCCAAAGACCCGTAAATCCATATAATTGCCTAGCGTTTTAAACAGATTGACTGTTTCGATTACTTGGTCACGGTCGTGCACCAAAACCAAAGCACGGGTACTTTCGCCTTGGGCTTTGTCTAAGCGTTGCAACACATGAAGCACCAAGGTTGTTGTTTTGCCCGAAGCTGGTCCCGATTGCACGACGGCATCTACCCCACTTTTAATGGTCGAATAGGTTTCGAGCTGCATGTCATTGGCTTCGGTCAAGCCATTTTCAATGAGGGCTTGTTGCAGTTGAGGATGTATTTTTTTTAAATTCATTTTAATTTGTAGTGCAGGTATTCCCGCTCATTATTTTATTTGGCGGCAAAAAGCGTAACGTCATCGGCCGAAATTTCGTTTCCTCCCAAGATGATTAATCGCTCCACTACATTGCGCAATTCTCGGATGTTTCCCGTCCAATCATAGGCCTGAAGCAATTCTATGGCTGCTGCAGAAAATTCCTTTGGCGCATTGCCTTGTTCTTGGGCAATCTTGGTCGCAAAATGCGAAAGCAGTAACGGAATATCATCTCGGCGGTCATTGAGCGTGGGAACTGGAATGAGAATCACGGCCAAGCGGTGGTATAAATCTTCGCGAAAGCGGCCGGCTTCTATTTCTTTTTTCAAGTCTTTATTGGTGGCAGCTACCACGCGTACATTCACGCGAATGTCTTTGTCGGCGCCTACGCGGCTAATCATACTTTCTTGTAAGGCACGCAACACTTTGGCTTGGGCCGATAAACTCATGTCGCCAATTTCATCCAAAAATAAAGTTCCGCCATCGGCAGCTTCAAATTTTCCGGCTCGGTCTTTTACGGCCGAGGTAAAAGCGCCTTTCACGTGGCCAAACAATTCGCTTTCGATTAACTCCGAAGGAATTGCTGCACAATTTACTTCAATCAATGGAGCTGCAGCGCGTTCGCTTTGTGCATGCAGTTGGCGCGCCACCAATTCTTTTCCGGTACCATTGGCTCCAGTGATGAGCACACGGGCCTCGGTGGGAGCTACTTTGGCGATAATATTTTTGATGTTTTCTATGGGTGCCGAATGGCCAATCATGTCAAATTGTTGGCTCACCATTTTTTTCAAAATCGTGTTTTCAACCACCAACTGTTTTTTATCTAAGGCATTGCGCACCGTATTCAACAACCGATTTAAATCGGGTGGTTTGGAGATGTAATCAAAGGCGCCCATGCGCATGGTTTGAATGGCTGTTTCCATATCTCCATGGCCAGAAATCATCACCATGGGAATCTCGGGTTTTATTTTTTTGACGGCATCCAACACCTCAACGCCATCCATTTTGGGCATTTTAATGTCGCACAAAATCAAATCATAATCAGACACTTTTACTTTTTCGAGGCCTTCCAATCCATTGGCAGCTTCCTCGACCAAATAAGCGCTGCTTTCTTCCGAGAGTATTTTGGTTAATACCCTGCGAATGGCGGCTTCGTCTTCTATGATTAGTATTTTACTCATGCTCGTGTATTAGTATTTTAACCAACGGTACAGTTCTTTCCAACTTGGTTTTTTGCCGTACATCAAGATGCCGATGCGGTAAATTTTAGCCGCAAACCACACCACCAAAAAGAAAGTGGCAAACAAAATAGCCATCGACAAGGCAATTTGCCAAGCCGGTACGCCAAACGGAATACGCATGAGCATCACGATGGGCGAGGTTAAGGGAATCATGGAAAAGACCGTCGCGATTGTCCCATGTGGGTCATTCATTACGGTAAAAAAACCGATGTACACGCCTAATATCAAAGGCATAATGATGGGCAATAGAAATTGCTGGGAATCGGTTTCGTTATCTACGGCAGCGCCAATGGCGGCATAAAAGGAACTATACAGAAAATAGCCACCGATAAAATAAACCACAAACGAGATTAAAATTGTCGCGATGGGCAGCTTCCATAATTCTTGAATGTATTGGAATACCGACGAACTCATTTCGTTTTGGGCAGATTGCATCAGTTCGGGAGAAAGCCCGGGTGTGGCGGTAACTTGGCTTCCAAAAAACACCGAAGAAAGTGTCAGTAAGGTGAAGCCTAAAATGGCCCAGATGATGAATTGCAATACGCCAGCCAAAGAAGTTCCGATGATTTTTCCCATCATCAACTGGAATGGTTTTACCGAGGAGATGATGATTTCGATGATGCGGTTGGTCTTTTCTTCAATCACCGAACGCATCACCATGTTGCCGTATATTACAATAAACATCATGATCAGGTATCCAAAAGCACCGCCAATGGCAATTTTCATTTCGTTTAATCCCTTTACCGTTGATTCGCCAGTTGCTTTGGCCACGCCAATAGACAGGTCGACGGTTGCTTTTTTGATGGCCAAGGTGTCCAATTTCGCCGTTTGAAAATTAAGCTGGGTGAGTCGATGGGAAAGTACGGCTTCCATATCGGACAAAAAGGAAATACTGGGACTGTCTGCTGACAAATACTGCACTTGGTTTTTGTGTATTCCGTTTTTTACTGCGGCAGGAATCACCAACACGCCTTCGTATTGTTCGCTCACCACACTGTCTTTCACTATGGCCAGATCTGTTTTGGACAAATCTACATAGCGGTATTCTTCGTTACTTTTGAAATCGGCAGCAAATAAACCCGTGGCATCATGCAAGGCAATTGTTTTTACATCTGATTTTATAGAGCTCAAATACCCTACAAAAGCGGCAATCCCCACAAACAAGAGCGGACTTAAAAACGTCATGACAATGAAGGACTTGTTGCGCACTTTGGCCAAAAATTCCCGTTGGATGATTAATAAGATAATGTGCATAACTGGGATTTAATTGTTTTGTACCGTTTGTATAAAGATGTCATTAACGCTTGGGGTTTTTTCCATAAAATGGGTTACTTGCCCGCGTTGGGTGAGCAGATTCAACAAGGCATTGGGCGTTTGATTGTTGAGGCCAATTTCCAATTGCAGTTCGTTGTTTAACGATTTGAACTGTGTGGGTTGCACCGAAAATTGTTTGGCAAGTTCCAACAGCAAGGCTTGGGTGTCGTTGGCTAAAATACCCACCTCGTAATTGTGGCTGCGAAATTGACGCTTGATGTCTTGCAAAGGGCCTTCGAGTAATTTGTTGGATTGGTGAATTAAAGCAATGTCGTCGCACAATTCTTCGACGCTTTCCATGCGGTGCGTAGAAAATATAATGGTCGATCCTTTTTTCTTTAGTTCCAAGATTTCATCTTTGATCAAATTAGCATTCACCGGATCAAAGCCCGAAAAAGGTTCGTCGAAAATCAATAATTTGGGTTGGTGCAATACGCAGACCACAAACTGTATTTTTTGGGCCATCCCTTTGGATAATTCTTGGATTTTTTTGTCCCACCAACCACGAATTTCCAAGCGATCAAACCAGTATTCCAGTTGCACTTTGGCCTCGGCTTTGGTTAAGCCTTTCATTTGCGCCAAATACAAACACTGCTCCCCCACTTTCATGGTTTTGTATAAGCCACGCTCTTCGGGCAAATACCCAATGTGTTGCACGTGTTTGGGTTGTAAAATTTCGCCATCCAACAGCACTTGACCACGATCGGGCAAGGTAATTTGATTGATGATGCGAATTAAAGATGTTTTTCCTGCACCATTTGGGCCCAGCAATCCATAAATACTTCCTTTGGGAACCTGCAGCGAAACGCCGTTAAGTGCCACATAGTCACCGTATTGTTTGTAGACTTCGTTAACTTCCAATAAGTTCTTCATGGGTGATTTTTGAAAGCGGTAAAAATACACAAATCGCCGCGAAACAAACCATTTTAACACAAAAAAACCCCTCTTTTAACACGGAGGGGTTGGGGCAATTATTTTGTGTTTTGTGTTTACGAAAACATGTCTTTTACTTTCTCAAAAAAGGACTTGTCAGACTTCTCAGGATTGGGGGTGAAATGTTCGTCGGTGAGGTTTTTTTCGAAAAAATCTTTTTGTTCTTTCGACAAGGTTTTGGGTGTCCATACATTCACGTGCACCAATAAATCACCGGTGCCGTAACTGTTTACACTTGGAATTCCTTTGCCTTTCAGACGTAAAATTTTACCGGACTGAATGCCTTCTTCTAGTTTGATCCGCACTTTTCCGTTTACCGCTTCAATTTCTTTGGACACACCCAAAACGGCCTCGGGCAAACTGATGTATAAATCGTAGTGCAAATTTTCGCCTTCGCGTTTCAAGAATTCGTGCTCAATTTCTTCAATGGCTACAATTAAATCACCCGGGATTCCATTGCCGGGGGCATCGTTTCCTTTGTTGGATACTTTGAGTTGCATGCCATCAACTACGCCTGCCGGAATTTTAATGGAGACGGTTTCGTCTTCCAAAATCATCCCTTGGGCATCGGCATTGGCTGGTTTTTTATCGATGGATTGACCCGCACCGCCGCATGTTGGACAAGTTGATGCCGATTGCATTCTACCCAAAATGGTATTGGTTACGCGCATTACTTGGCCTTGGCCGTTGCACGTCCCGCAGGTTTTGTAACTCACGCCTGCCGCTTGAATTTTGCGTTTTACTTTTACTTTTTTCTCTACGCCGTTGGCAATTTCTTCTAGCGTCAATTTAACTTTGATGCGCAAATTACTGCCCTTCACCCGACGTTGGCCACCGCCGCCGCCAAATCCGCCGAAACCACCAAATCCGCCGCCGCCAAAAATGTCGCCAAATTGGCTGAAAATGTCATCCATATTCATGCCACCGCCACTGTATCCGCCACCACCGCCTTCAAAGGCTTGGTGTCCGTATTGGTCGTATTTGGCTTTTTTGTTGGGGTCGCTAAGCACCTCATAGGCCTCAGCCGCTTTTTTGAAGTTTTCCTCGGCTTCTTTGTTGCCTGGGTTTTTATCGGGATGGAACTCAATCGCTTTTTTTCGGTAGGCCTTTTTAATTTCGGCCTCCGAAGCTGATTTGGTAATTCCTAAAATTTCGTAGAAATCCTTTTTCATGGTTGTATTTTTTAATGGCCGATAACCACTTTAGGGAAACGAATAATCTTGTCGCCCAATTTGTATCCTTTTTCAATCACATCAACCACTTTACCCTTTAAATTGGGAGATGGCGCGGGTATTTGGGTAATGGCTTCGGCATAATCGGCGTCAAAAATATCGCCTGCTTTCATGGCAACTTCTTCTAATCCTTTGGAAACCAAGGTTGATTTTAATTTTTCGTGTATCAATTCAACACCTTTCAACAACACATCGTCGTCCGATTTTTTAATCTCCACCAAGGCCCGATCAAAATCATCCAATACCGGCAACAAAGATTGCAATACATCTTGATTGGCTGTTTTAAATAATTCGATGCGTTCTTTGGTATTGCGGCGTTTGAAATTTTCAAACTCGGCAAACAAGCGCAAATGCTTGTCTTTTTCGCTGGCTAAATCTTCTTGTAATTGTTGTTCTGGCGTAAGCGCATCAGCTGATGCAATTCCCTCTTCATGAGGGTGTTCGGTGTGTATAGGATCTACCACTTCGTCCTGTTCTTTTTTGTCCGTATTCATGTTGAACGTATCTTTAATTCGGTTGATAAACATTATTTTTTTGCTAGTGGATTGCAAAAGTATTGCCAATTCTTAAATAATGTCAAATTGTCACCTTTTTATTTTCTAGAAAAACGACAAAATTCATAAATAAATCAAAAAAATAGATAGAAATTTTACGATCACACAAACGTTTATGTATGTTTGTCTGGGTAGATTTGTATCGCTTTTCTTGGAGAAATAAAAAAGTGAGGGACACAGATTTTCTAATTATTAATTCACCTAGTTATACCAAAAGCGCGAACTTCTTGTTGGCGCTTTTTTATTTAAGGCAGGCGCGCAAGGCTTTCTTGGCTGTAGGAAATTGAAACACATAGCCAGCATCTAACGCTTTCTGGCAACTTATTTGCGTGTCTGTAAATACCAGTTGATGCATTTCGCCTAATATAAATTGCATGAGCCATTTGGGCGTAGCTGGAAGAAACAATGGGCGTTTGAGTATTTTGGCTATCAATTGGGTTTGGGTTCGGTTGCTAATTACTTCGGGAGCAACTGCATTGTAGACTCCTTCCCAACTGTGTTCCATCGCAAACACATACAGGCCTACTATATCTTGCAAGTGAATCCAGGACAGAAGTTGATTTCCATTCCCCATCAAAGACCCAAAACCCATTTTGATTGGAAAAACCAGTTGAGGCAATGCGCCACCGGTTGCAGAAAAAACAACTCCAGTGCGCAACAGACATACTTGTATTCCTAAACTCTTTAATTGGTTGGTGTTGGCTTCCCATTGTTTCACAACATTTCCCAAAAAGGTAGAGGCTGTATTTGTCTCGATTTCAAGGTAATATTTCCCGGTATTATTAGGGTATATCGCGGTGCCCGAAGCGGCAATAACTTGCTTTACTTGGTTGGGTACTTTGCGCAAATAATCGTGTAAAGTTTGTGCGGGAGTGAGTCTACTTGAAAGAATTTCGGCTTTGTAGGATCTTGTCCATCGCTTGGCAATAGTGGCTCCTGCTAAATGAAAAATTACTTGAACATTTTCTAATGCGTTTTCGTCCAAGTAATATTCGGCTGGATTCCACAAAAAACCTTTGTAGTTGGGTGTATTTTGAATTTTTTTTGGGGAAGTTGTAAGGTAATGTACCTTATGGCCTTTGTGCAAAAGCGCTGCAACTAATGATTTCCCGATTAATCCTGTAGCACCCGTAACTAAAACAACCATTTTTTTTTACAAATATATACTTTTTGTTTAATCAAATCGACAAATTAGTTAAACAAAAAATAGCATGGCTATTACTACAAACCTAGTGAAATGGAATCAAATGTTAAATTTTAAAAAAAAATTAGTACTATGTTTTACATATTACTTTAGAATAAACATATATTTGCATAAGAAATTACTAAGCATACTACTATGAACATCGAAAACACAAAAGCACAAATGCGAAAAGGCGTGCTGGAGTTTTGCATCCTCTCGGTCTTAAAAGAGAAAGACGCCTACACTTCAGAAATTTTGGATACGCTGAAAAACGCCAAATTACTAGTTGTAGAAGGAACGGTCTATCCGTTGCTCACTCGCCTTAAAAACGACGGTTTATTGAACTACCGTTGGGAAGAATCAACTTCGGGTCCGCCACGTAAATATTACGGCTTGACGGAAGTTGGCCAAACTTTTTTACACGAACTCAACGACACCTGGAAAGAACTATCAGATGCCGTAGAACTAATCACAAACCAAAACTAACTGTCATGAATAAAACTGTAAACATCAATTTAGGTGGAATCGTATTCCACATTGACGAAGAAGCCTACTTAAAATTATCCAATTATTTGGATGCCATAAAGCGTTCGTTGAACAATACCAATGGACAAGACGAAATCATCAAAGACATTGAATTGCGCATAGCCGAGCTCATATCAGCCAAACACAGCAGCGAAAAACAAGTGATTGTCATGTCCGAACTGGATGAAGTAATTGCCGTAATGGGCCAACCCGAAGATTACCGCATTGAAGGTGATGCAAACGAAGCCGAACAACCCAAAACTGACTTTACAACGGCATCAAATACAGCCAAAACCAAATCTAAAAAACTATACCGCGACAAAGACGATGCCATGATAGGCGGCGTACTTTCTGGCTTGGGCTATTATTTTGGCATCGAGCGCGTGTACTTGAGACTCATTTTGTTGGTGTCCTTGTTGTTTTTTGGATTTGGTTTTTTAACCTACATCATTTTGTGGATCGTGATTCCAGAAGCCAAAACCACTTCAGAAAAGTTAGAAATGAAAGGCGAGCCGGTAAACATTTCGTCGATTGAGAAGAAAGTGCGCGAAGAATTTAACAACGTATCCGAGAAAATAAAAAACAAAGATTACGATTCCTTGGGCAACCAATTAAAATCAAATGCCAGCAAGGCAGGTTCAACGTTGAGCGAAGTAATCCATACTATAATCAAATTGATTGGCAAAATAGCGGGAATTATTCTTGTCGTGCTCAGTATATTGTTTTTAGTGGCACTTACCCTAGCCAGTTTTGCACTGAGTAGTACTACATTTATAGAATTTCCCTGGACCAATTATTTATTAGCTGGAAACTTGGCCGAATACCCCACTTGGATTTTTGGATTGATGATGTGGCTTGCCCTAGGAATTCCTGCATTTTTTGTGACTTTACTTGGTTTTAAATTGATTTCACCCCGCAGCAATTCCATTGGAAACCCTGCCAAATACACCCTGATTACCTTGTGTATACTCGCCTTCATTGCCCTGAGTTATGTGGGAGTAGAACAGGTATCCGAATTTAAAATGGCCGGAAAATCGATACAGAAAGATGCCTTGCCCATCACAGCACTAGATACCATTCAAATAAGCTTTCAACACGACGAAAGTTTTGGCACAGAAGAAGACGAAAATTCCTTTTTAGTTACCGAAGACGCGCAAAATCATTCGGTGATTTACTCGAATAACATTCGTTTTAACGTGTACAAATCGGCAGATGCCTCGACCTATTTGGAAATTGTGCGCAAAGCCCGCGGTAAAAAAGCAGCTGAAGCGCGAAATGCGGCCGAAAAAATAAATTACAGCTACAGTTTTTCAAATAACAACTTGGTATTGAATGACTTTTTATTGACCGATGTGAAAAACAAATTCCGTAACCAAGAGGTAATTATCAATTTGTATGTACCTGAAGGCTTGCACTTTAAAACCGACAGTTCGGTGCAGCAATTCGATGATTCGGACAATAGTTTTTTTAATTTGCATTACAGTTCGGCCGATTATTTGTATCGGGTAGAAAGCCAAAAAGTGGTTTGTACGAATTGTCCGCCTGAAGAAAACGAAAACGAAGATGTAAATGGCGGTGTTTCTATTAATGTAGACGAAGACAGCACCTCAACCCAAGTATCCATAAACGAAAAGGGTGTTCGCGTAAATCTCCAAAAAAACAAGTAAAATTAGCCGGCTGATTTGCCCATTTATTTTAAACTGAATTGGTTATCAAATAATCACTTTTGTTAACAAATTAAGCTTGAAGGAACCATAAAAAATAGTATTTTTACGGCTCAAATTTCAAAAAAATAAATGGGTAAAATCATTGCCATAGCAAATCAAAAAGGCGGCGTAGGAAAAACGACTACATCGGTAAACCTAGCGGCCTCCTTGGGTGTTTTAGAAAAAAAAGTGCTGCTCATAGATGCCGATCCGCAAGCCAATGCCAGTTCGGGATTGGGTATCGATGTCGAAAACGTAACCATTGGCACCTACCAAGTGCTCGAGCACAGCAACCGCCCAGAAGAAGCTATTTTGCCCTGCTCTGCTCCAAATGTATCTGTAATTGCGGCCCATATTGATTTGGTGGCCATTGAAATTGAATTGGTTGACAAAGAAAACCGCGAGTACATGCTGAAGCAAGCCTTGGCATCCATCAAAGATGATTACGATTACATCCTCATTGACTGTGCCCCTTCGTTGGGATTGCTCACGTTAAATGCCCTAACTGCCGCTGATTCGGTAGTGATTCCCATTCAATGCGAATACTATGCTTTGGAAGGCTTAGGTAAATTACTCAACACCATCAAAAGTGTTCAAAAAATACACAATCCACAATTGGATATCGAAGGCTTATTGCTCACCATGTTTGATTCTCGCTTGCGCCTATCCAACCAAGTGGTCGAAGAGGTACAAAAACACTTCAACGATATGGTGTTCAAAACCATTATTCAACGCACAGTAAAATTGAGCGAAGCCCCAAGTTATGGCGAAAGCATCATCAACTATGACGCAACCAGCAAAGGTGCAACCAACTACTTGCAACTCGCCCAAGAAATCATCAAGAAAAACAGTATTTAATATGGCTCAAGCAGGAAAAAAACAAGCCATGGGCAGAGGTTTATCGGCTTTATTAAAAGACCCAGACAACAACATTCAGTCGGTACACGACAAAAATGCCGACAAGGTGGTGGGCAACATTATAGAACTGGATATTGAGGCCATTGAAATTAATCCGTTTCAACCCCGCAGCAATTTTAACGAAGATACCTTGACAGAATTGGCTTCGTCTATCCGGGAATTGGGCGTGATTCAACCCATTACGGTGCGTAAAACCGATTTCAATAAATACCAATTAATTTCAGGAGAGCGAAGATTACGAGCTTCTAAAACAGCCGGATTAACTACTATTCCCGCCTACATTCGCATTGCCAACGACCAAGAATCACTCACCATGGCCTTGGTAGAAAACATCCAACGCCACGATTTAGACCCGATAGAAATTGCTTTGTCCTACCAACGATTAATTGATGAAATTCAACTTACGCAAGAACAAATGAGTGAACGTGTGGGCAAAAAACGGTCTACCATTGCCAACTACTTGCGTTTATTAAAATTAGATCCGATTATCCAAACGGGCATTCGCGACGGCTTCATTAGTATGGGACACGGCCGAGCCATCATCAACATTGAGGATTTGGATGTACAAACCAGCATCTACCAAAAAATTGTGAGCCAAAACTTGTCGGTGCGTGAAACCGAAGCACTGGTAAAAAGCTACCAAGAAAGTTTAAAACCAGCTGTCAAAAAACCAGCTAAAGCCGGCTCATTCCCTATAGCAGATACCCACATCAAATCATTTGGCGCCTATTTTGGCACCAAAGTCGAAGTGAAACTAAGCGGAAATGGCAAAGGGAAAATCAATATTCCGTTTCATTCGGAAGAAGATTTTAACCGCATCCTCAAACTCATTCAGGGCTAGTGCGGGTTTGCATGTACATCCTTTTGGTTGGATTCCTTCTTATAGGAAACTGCAGCTATGCACAAGGTGAAACCATGCAAATTATTACCACCAAAGACACCCTACCCGATCGTGAAATTAATCCGCTTGCTCCGGCAAAAGCCGCTTTTTATTCGGCCGTAGTGCCCGGTTTGGGTCAGGTATACAACAAAAAATATTGGAAAGTTCCCTTGGTCTATGGCGCGATTGGCGCAAGTATTTATTATTACACGCTCAACAACGCCCGTTACCAAACCTACCGCAATGCCTACAAAGATCGCTTGGCAGGTATTCCCAACGAAGCTTTTGACTACTTGGATAATGCTCGACTCATTCAAGCCCAACAATTTTATCAACGCAACCGCGATTTATCCTTGCTTTGCGCGATTGGCTTCTATGTACTCAATATCATTGACGCCAATGTTGATGCTCATTTGGGACAATTTAATGTGAACGACAACCTTAGTTTTAAACCCGAAATCTATTCTAACGGGTTAAATTACAAACCCACTATGGGCGTAGCCCTCAACTTCAAATTCAAATGAAACTAGCACTTTTAGGCTACGGCAAAATGGGTAAAGTCATCGAAAAAGTGGCGCTCAATCGCGGACATGAAATTGTGTTGCGCAAAAGCAGCAGTTCTACTTTTGACGGGCTAGAACTGGCCGACGTGGCCATCGATTTTAGTGTGCCAGCCTCTGCAGTAGAAAATATTACTGCTTGTCTGCAATACAACGTTCCTATCGTATGTGGCACAACGGGTTGGTTACAGGATTATGACAAGATGGCCGAATTGTGCCAACAAAACAAAGGCGCCTTTTTGTACGGATCAAATTTTAGTTTGGGGGTAAATTTGTTTTTTGAATTAAACCGAAAACTGGCCCAACTCATGGCTCCGCATGGGCAATACCGCGTGAGCATGGAAGAAATTCACCACACCCAAAAATTGGATGCCCCTAGTGGAACGGCTATTTCTTTGGCCAACGACATTGTGGCCAATTCCAATTACAACGGGTGGTCATTGGCCGAAGCGCAACCCAATGAAATTGAAATAACAGCCAAAAGAATAGAAAATGTACCGGGCACGCATTCAGTATTTTACGATTCTGAGGTAGATCAAATTGAAATTAAACATACGGCACACACCCGCGAAGGATTTGCTTATGGCTCGGTAATTGCCGCCGAATGGATTATTGGAAAAACTGGCGTATTTAGCATGAAAAATGTACTCGAACTGGAATAATTAAACCTATAAAATACAGACGATTATGACACTTATTCAATGGATTATTTTATTTGCTGCCGTGCAAATTGTACACGGACTTGGCACTTGGAAAATGTATGAAGCCACCGGCAGAAAACGCTGGGAAGCTTTTGTACCGGTGTATAACGGCATACTTTTCATGAAAATCATCAACCGACCAAGCTGGTGGACCATCTTGTTGTTTGTGCCTATAGTAAATCTCATTATGTTTCCCGTTGTTTGGGTAGAAAGCTGCCGAAGTTTTGGGTATAATTCAACAAAAGATACCTTTTTGGCCATCTTCACCTTTGGTTTATACGGCGCCTATTTGGCCTATACCAAGCCGTTAAAACACCTGCCTGAACGCAGTTTAGTTCCTGTTAACAAAACCGCTGATACCATCAGTTCACTATTATTTGCTATCGTTGTGGCCACCATGGTGCATACCTATGTCATGCAACCGTTTACAATTCCTACTGCTTCACTCGAAAAATCTTTACTCATTGGCGATTTCTTATTTGTAAGTAAATTTCATTACGGCGCACGAACTCCGCTCACTGCCGTTTCGATGCCGATGGTACATGACAGCATTCCGTTAATGCACAAAAAATCGTATTTGAATTATCCACAGTTGCCTTACTTCAGATTTCCGGGCTTGCAAAAAATAGACCGCAACGATATTGTGGTATTTAACTGGCCAGTAGATACGGTATACAAGTTTTTTGATACCTCCAAACGCAAAGCCAATAAACCCATAGACAAAAAGTCAAATTACGTGAAACGCTGTCAGGGTATTCCGGGAGATACTCTCGAAATTAAAGAGGGATTGGTTTATATTAATCACAAACCCTTGGTTATGCCGCAGCGGGCGCGCCCACAATATTCCTATTTGGTAACCACAAACGGCGGTGGATTTGACGAAACCTATTTGCAAAAAGAATTGCAAATTACTGACCCGATTTATATCGATAACCGCACACCCAACACCTACATATTTTCAGCCTTAACTGCAGATTCTGCCGCTCGACTCAAAAACAATCCTGTTGTAGTTTCAATTGTAAAAAACCTAATGCAAGAAGCTGATCCGTCTGTTTTTCCGCAAAACACCACTTGGAATCGAGACAATTACGGACCCATTTACATTCCAGAAGCTGGAAAAACTGTAGAACTTACCGCAGCCAATTTGCCGTTTTATGCACGCATCATCAAAGAATACGAAGGCAATACACTTGAGCTGCAGGGAACTAGCATCAAAATAAACGGAAGCACTGCCACATCGTATACCTTCAAACAAAACTACTATTGGATGATGGGAGACAACCGACACAATTCAGAAGACAGTCGTTTTTGGGGTTATGTGCCTGAAAATCACATTGTAGGAAAACCAGTTTTCATTTGGCTGAGTGTAGATCCAAACGGACGCGGGTTGAACAAAATTCGCTGGGAACGCGTGTTTACCACTGTAAATGGAGAGGGCGAACCGTTTTCGTATTTGAAATTTTTCTTGTTGGCCTTGGCGGCCTATTTTGGCATTAGCTTCTACTTGAACAAAAAGAAACAAAACGCCTAATCACCCGCTATGCGCTCGTTATTTTTGCCCACTTACTTTCCGTCTATCAGCCATTTATCGGCGATGGCACAAGCCGACGGAATTACATTTGAAGTTCATGATCATTTTCAGAAACAGACTAACCGCAGCCGAACCTACATCTACAGTCCCAATGGAATTCAATTGCTCAACATCCCTATTAAACACAACAATGAGCGTCATCAAGCAGCCCAAGATGTCAAAATAGAATGGGCCTTTGATTGGCAAAAACAGCATTTCAAATCGCTGGAAGCAGCTTACCGCACTTCGCCTTTTTTTGAATACTACGAAGACAAATTCATGCCGCTATTTATAGATAAGCCAACGTTTTTATTCGACTTAAACTTTCGGGCAATGGAGTTGGTATTTGACTGTTTGGGCTTGCCGTTTATCTACGAAAAAACCGAAGAATATTTTCAAGAACGCAGCGATATCAAAGATTTTAGGTGTTTAGCCAATGGCAAAAAAGACCAAACAACAGTAACGGAATATCCGCAAGTATTTGCCGATAAACATGGTTTTATTTCCAATTTGAGTGTGTTGGATTTGCTCTTTAATGAAGGTCGATTTGCCTTAGATTTCCTAAAACAACAAACGCTTTAACTACTCGAAAGCCAAGCGGGTCATGATGGGAAAATGATCGGAATTGACAAAGCCAGGAAAGCTCTCAAAACTTTTTACTTTCAGACTTGGATCGGCAAAAATATAGTCGATACGCGCCGGGTAGTACTTAAACTTATAGGTTTGTCCAAAGCCTTTTCCCACCTCTTCAAAACAGTCTTGGAAATCGCCTTTGATGTTGCGGTACACAAACGAAAACGGACTGTTGTTCATGTCTCCACACAATAAAATCGGGTATTTACATTTCATTTTATGCTGGTGAATAATCTCGGCTTGTTGCTGTTGCTGGCGAAATGCATTGCTGATGCGATTGAAAAGCAGTTGCGATTTTTGCTGGTTGATTCCGTCGATATTTTCGGATATTTCGTTCACATCGGGGGAAATTTTGATCGATTGCAAATGGATATTGTACACCCGCAAAATCTCCTTACCACGTTTGATGTCGGCAAAAATTACATTGTTGTTGGAGTTGGCCGGTAGTTCCAAATTGCCTTGATCAATAATTGGAAACTTAGAAAAAATGGCCTGACCCGTTTTGATGTGTTTGCCTTGCATAAAAATAAAATGATAGGGATATACTTTCAAATCAATTTGCGCCGCAGCCGAATATTCCTGAATACACAAAATGTCAGGGTTTTTATCTATGATAAACTGCCGAATGTTTTCGGGGACCTCTTTGCTGGGCAGCCAGTCAAATAAATTAAACAGGCGCACATTATAACTCATAACTACAAAATCATTTTCGGTGGCGGGCAAATTACTTTCAGAAAATTTATAAAACTTGGTTATAAAGGTAATTCCGATGAGCAACACCAAGCCCGACAACAACATTTGGCTTTTTATCTGAACGAGCCAATACAAAAAGAATAAGGCATTCAGGATCAGAAACAAGGGCATGAAAAGCGTGAGAACTGCAAATATCGGATACAATTTGGGCGCTAGAAAGGGCAACACATAGGCAATCCCAGTCAATATTGTGAGTACAATATTGGCCAAAAATGCTACTTTATTAAACCACGATAATCGTCTCATTGTAAAATTTGAAGGATTATTTTCCTGCTTTAAACAAAAATTCTTTTTCGTCTACACTTAAACTATCATAACCCGATTGGCTAATCTTGTCTAAGATGTCGTCAATTTGCTGCTGTGTTTTGTCTTTGATCACCACTTTTGCCACTGGTTTTAGCGGCTTTACTTGGTAATTTCGATGCACTTTTTTGAAGGAATTTTTCTTTTTACTTCCAAACCAGCGGGCTAATGTATCAAAAAATTCGGAAATGAATTTACTGAGATCAATGCCCTGTAGTAGAAGTTTGATGTAGACAAATCCAAACAATGCCCCAGACAAATGGGCAATGTGCCCACCGGTATTTTCGGTGAACAACTGCAGTAAATCGATAACCAAAATGACCAAGGTAAATTGCCAAAGTTGCACCTGGCCCACGAGCAACAAGCGAATATTCATGCGGGGAGCATAGGTAGCCGTAGCAACCAACACGGCCATGATTGCCCCTGAGGCACCCACCAAACCGCTGGATAAACCCAAATTAAAAAAACGAAACGCCAACACAAAACCCAATCCTGACACGATCAGGCCAAGCAAATAGACGCCAAGTAATTGTTTTTGTGTAAAAAAAGTTTGAAACAATTTGCCGGCAAAATTCAACACCATCAAATTAAATAGGAGGTGAAAAAAACTCGCGTGAAAAAAGCCATAGGTTAATAATGTCCAGGGATGGTAGGCCAAATGACTAAAATCGGCAAGTAATTTTATTTCTGTGGGAAATAGAAACACCCCCAACCGAAATTGGTACCAAACCACTACCGAAACAAGAAAAGCTCCCACATTCCAAAAGATGAGCTTCTGTTCCATACCGCCAAATTTATAGGCTACTTTGATGTCGTTTAGCATACTCATGTGCGGCTACTTAATTCCAACGGTTGGATTTAAATTGATTTTTCTTCCAATACCACACCATCAAAAATCCGACTAAAGCGCCGCCAATGTGGGCAAAATGGGCAATACCCGAAGCACCTCCAAAAATGGATTCACCGCTAACACCCATAAACAAATCAACCGCCAAAAGTCCGGGTACAAAATACTTGGCTTTGATGGGAATTGGTATAAACATCAAGCCCAATTCGGCATTGGGAGCCATAAAGGCAAAAGCTACCAACAAGCCGTATATAGCACCTGATGCGCCCACGGCTGGGGTTTGACACAGCTGAACCGCTTTGATCAAGGTATTGAAATCGGCTTGTTGAAACTGGGCTTTTTCCATAATTGAACTCACCTGACCAGCAACCAATTGGCCATTTTCGTCAAAGACAGTACTGTAATTGGCATTTAATAATACATGCAAATCAGAAGCCGATAAAGACAACTGCGACAACTGATACAGCAACAATTGAATTTGCACATAGTTGACTAAGCTGTGCAATAAAGCCGCACCTAGTCCGCAAGAAATATAAAAGAACAAAAATTTAATCCCTCCCCAATAGTGTTCCAAAATACTGCCAAACGAGTACAAGGCAAACATATTGAATGCGATGTGCATGATATTTGAAAAATTACCTTGGTAGACACTGGCATGCATAAACATATGGGTGAGCGGTTGCCAAATACGAAACGAATTGTTTTCTATGTCATACAACGACAAGTATTCGTAGGCCACATCACCCAACAATTGAGAGCCCGCAAAAAACAGAAAATTTACAATCAACAATTGTTTTACAGTGGGTGTAATGGGCGTCATAGGGCAAATTTTTTATCGATATCACTCAGGCTTATGGTGGTGAACGTTGGTTTTTGAAAAGGGGAAACAGCCGAATCTTTGCAAGCAAACAAACTATTTACTAAGTGTTCTTGTTCCAGTTCGGTGAGATAGGCTCCGGTTTTGACGGCCAACGAACACGCCATCGATTTGGCAATGGAATCGTTGGTGCTAAAACTACTGGCTGGAATACCGTCCGACAAATCGTGCAGTAGGGACTCCAGTACTGCCAAAACCGCAGCTTGTTCCATATGAGGGGGAAGTGCCGCGATAACCAATTGATCGGCTTGGCTTTCGTCAAATGCAAAACCCAAGGCTTGCAAGGCGGGCATTAATTCGTGGAGCAACTGAATTTCTTGTAAAGAAAACGAGAACACTAAGGGAAACAACAACGGCTGACTTTGTGCTTGTTGCACCGTCATGTTGGTGAGCAGTTGCTCGTACAAAATGCGTTGGTGTGCGCGCTGTTGGTCAATAATTACAATGCCTGATTTGATGGGGCTCACAATGTATTTGCGTTGCAATTGATAGGGCTTGGAGGTTGTAGTTTCTTGGTTGGGTTCTTCGAATAGATTGGCTGTAATCTCCTCATTTTCAAATCGGTGACCTGCTGATGAAAAGACAGCTGCGGTATCCTGCTGCAAACCCACATAGAGGTTTTCCCATTGGGGAGCAGCTGATTTTATAGAAGAATAGGCTGTTGATCGTGAATAGGAAGCCGGTTGTGTACCAAAAGGATTAAACGTATCATCCACTTGAATGGTAGGGGCTGCCGAAGATTTATCTTTAAAATTGTAGGGCGTATCCAAATTGGGATCCCGATCAAAATCCAATACCGGAGATACGTTAAATTGGCCTAAACTGTGTTTAATGGTTGCACGAAGTATAGCATAGAGCGCTTGTTCGTCGTCAAATTTAATTTCCGTCTTGGTGGGGTGGATGTTGATATCAATGGTATTGGGTGGAACCTGCAAATACAAAAAGTAGCTGGGTTGTGTTCCGTCAGTCAACAAGCCTTCGTAGGCGGCCAATACTGCATGATGCAAATAACCACTTTTAATGAATCGGTCGTTCACAAAAAAGAACTGTTCACCTCGGGTTTTCTTGGCAAATTCGGGTTTGGACACAAAGCCGTGTATTTGAACCAAATCTGTTTCCTCCTGCACGGGGACCAATTTTTCGTTGGTTTTACCCATAAACAAAGCTACAATGCGTTGGCGCAAATTGGTGGCTGGTAAATTAAACAATTCACTGCCGTTGTGCATCAAGGTAAAATGGATATTGGCGTGAGCCATCGCTATCCGTTGAAACTCCTCGATGATGTGTTTGAACTCTACTATATCCGACTTCAAAAAATTGCGTCGAGCCGGAATGTTATAAAACAGATTTTTTACCAAAAACGAGGTGCCTTTGGGCAACACTGCCGCCGATTGAGCTATAAATTTACTGCCTTCAATAATGAGATGCACACCCAATTCCTGTTGGTCTTGTTTGGTTTTGAGTTCTACATGCGCAATGGCTGCAATCGAGGCCAAAGCTTCTCCACGAAATCCTTTGGTGTGTAAGGCAAATAGATCTTCTGCTTGGCGAATTTTGGAGGTGGCATGTCGCTCAAAACAAAGTAGCGCATCGTCTTCGTTCATGCCCAGTCCATTGTCAATTACTTGAACCAAGGTTTTCCCGGCGTCTTTTATGATTAATTTGATATCAGTTGCTTTGGCATCGACTGCATTTTCCAACAACTCTTTTACCACTGATGCCGGGCGTTGCACCACTTCGCCGGCCGCAATTTGATTGGCTACGTGATCGGGAAGCAATTGAATAATACCTGACATAGAACGGGTTTTAGTGTGGATTTGCGATGCACACAAATTTATAAAAATAATGTTGGGTTTGGGTGTGTAATGAGCCTAAAAAACCCACTAAATTTAAAGCGGGTTGTGGTGTTTTTTATGAAAATCAGTTGAAAATTAGTTGCCTAAAAACGCCATTTTAATCGCGGCAATTGCGGCTTCGGTGCCTTTGTTTCCGTGAATTCCTCCACTGCGATCCAACGATTGTTGCATCGAATTGTCTGTGAGCACACAAAATATCACAGGAACATCCAGCTGAATATTAAGATCTTTAATGCCTTGTGTAACCCCTTCGCACACAAACTCAAAATGCATGGTTTCGCCCTTTATCACACAGCCAATCACAATAACCACATCAACCGATTGGGTGGCAATCATTTTTTTGGCGCCATACACGAGCTCAAAACTGCCGGGTACATTCCAACGAATGAGATTTTGAGGTAATGCTCCACAATCTAAAAGTGCAGCTTCGGCACCTTGGAACAAGCCCTCAGTAACCGTTTCGTTCCATTCTGAAACAACAATCCCAAACCGAATTTGCTTCGCGTTTGGGATTGAGTTTTTATCGTAATTGGATAAATTTTTATTTGCTGTAGCCATAAAACGGTTGGGTTTATATTTTAGAAAACAACAATTGCTTCCTAAATCTCGGCTAAATTATTGAGCTAATCCGATCAACCCATCTACAGTTGAACCTTCGGCGGTGTTTTCGTATTTCTCTTTTAATTCGGTAAAATAGGTCAAGGCTTCAGCTTTTTTTCCCAATGCCAAGGCTGTTTGACCTGCTTTCAATAAATAGCGAGGAGTAGTGAAATCATTTGGGTTCATTTTGGCTGCTTTTGCATAAAATTCCAAGGCTTCTTTGGGTTGATTTTTTTGAGAAAAAGCATCTCCAATTGCACCTTGGGCCAATACGCTTAATACCGCATCATCTGATTTGAATTTTTCTAAAGAAGCAATCGCTTCAGTATATTTTCCGGTATTTAAGTAGGCAATTCCCGCGTAGTAATTGGCTAAATTTCCGGCAGCAGTTCCACTGTATTTGTCGGCGATGTCTACAAAACCAAATTTGCCTTCAGACCCCTTTAAACACAAAGCAAAAAGCGAATCACTTTTAACGCCGTCAACTGCTTTTTGAAAATTTTGTTGGGCTTCATACATTTCGTTGGCCGCTTCTACTTCTTTAGGCTGTGCTATAAATTTCTCATACATCACATAACTCACCGTAACCAATGCAATCGCCGCTACAATACCAAAAATATATTTCTGGTTGCTGGCAACCCATTCTTCTGTTTTGGAAGCCGTGGCATCTAAGGTGTTGAATACGCCTGCGGTGGTACTGTCTTTTTCCTCTACATTCACATCTTCCAAAAAGGCATTGTCATCTTTCTCTGCTTTTTCTTTTGGTGATTTGTATCCTCTTTTATTATATGTTGCCATTTCATTTAAATTAGTGAGCCGCAAAAATAAAATTTTTATTGAAACTCGCACAAAAAAAACGCGATTAAATTCAAATATTTCAACAAAACTGCGCCCTTCTCGTCCCTGTAGACAAACACCCAATAATTCGAGCCGCGGTCGCCCGAAAAAAATTAGGTAGATCACCATATTTTCAATAATTTGCGACCTCATATAGAAACGACAATTTTGCGTTTCTCTGCCCAAAAAAACCCATGTTTTTAGAATCAATTTCTTTATTTAACTACAAGAATTTTGCCGATGCCCGCTTTGAGCTTGACGCAAAAATAAATTGTTTTGTAGGCAAAAATGGTGTAGGTAAAACCAATGTACTCGATGCCATTTATCATTTGGCCAACGGCAAAAGTTATTTTAATCCGTTGTCGGTTCAAAACATCAAACACGGGGAAGATTTTTTTGTGATTGAAGGTGTTTTTGAAAAAAATAAGCGCAAAGAAACCATCAATTGCAGCTTAAAAAAAGGACAAAAGAAAATCCTGAAACGCAACGGCAAGCTTTACGAAAAATTTTCGGAGCACGTGGGCCAAATTCCCTTGGTAATTATTTCTCCCGCCGATGCCGATTTGATTACAGAAGGAAGTGAAACCCGACGAAAATTTATGGATTCGGTGATTTCACAACTAGACAATAGCTATTTGCACCAACTCATCCAATACCAAAAAACCGTCAGCCAACGCAATGCACTACTCAAGTATTTTGCACTAAACCGCACCTTTGACCCCACAACTCTAGAAATCTATGATGCGCAATTGGCCGAATTGGGCCCTCAGCTGTTTGAAAAAAGAGCCCAATTTATCGCCGAGTTTATCCCGATTTTCAACCAACACCACCAAGCCATTACCAACAGTGCCGAAGCGGTTCAGTTGGTGTACGAAAGCCATTTGCACGACGGAAATTTATTGGATTTATTGCAGGAAAAACTTCCCGCCGACCGGGTGCTGCAATACACTTCGGTGGGCATACACAAAGACGATTTGGCCTTTCAAATTGACCACTACCCGATCAAAAAATTTGGTTCTCAAGGCCAACAAAAATCATTTTTAATTGCTTTAAAATTGGCTCAATTTGAATTCATCAAAAAGCAAAGTGGCGTGAAACCCATTTTGTTGTTTGACGATGTGTTTGATAAATTGGATGAAATTCGGGTGGGTAAAATAATTGACATGGTGAACAATGACAGTTTTGGCCAATTATTTATATCGGATACGCATCCCGAACGCACCGAACAAGTGGTGAAACAAACCAATCAATCGTACAAAATTGTCCATTTATAAACCGCTCATTTTCTTGAAAAGCGTACTTTAGCACAACCTTAAAAAAAGTAGTTTATGAAACTAAAATACCTCACTTTCCTGCTGTGCCTCACTTTGATTATGGCTTGTCACAGCCAACAAGCGAGTCAAGTTGAATCGGTTGCGGCCAATCAATTTGCGTATGAACTCAAGCAATCGCCCAAGCCGCAGTTGCTCGATGTGCGCACCGAAGAGGAATACAACAGTCAGCATATAGAAGGCGCACAAAACCTGGATTGGAACGGATCAAATTTTGATTCAGTAGTCAAGGATTTAGACCAATCGAAACCGGTATTTGTGTATTGTCTTTCGGGTGGTCGCAGCAAAAAAGCAGCCGCAAGATTGGCTGAATTGGGTTTTTCAAAAATAGTCGAACTCAACGGCGGCATCTTGAAATGGAACGCAGCCGGTTTTGCCGAGCCCAACAGTAAAATTGTAGGCATGTGCAGCCAAGAATATGAGGAACTCGTGAAAGCGAATCCGAAAATTTTGGTGAATTTTTATGCCGAATGGTGTGCTCCTTGCAAAAAAATGACGTCTTATGTGTTGCAAATTCAAAAAGAAATGGCCGGAAAAATCGCTATAGTTCGCCTCAATGCCGACGAACACAAAACGCTCATCAACCAACTCAAAATTGAAGAACTTCCTGCTTTGTTTTACTACGACAACCAAAAAGAAGTTTGGAAACACAGCGGATTCATGAGCGAAACGGAATTGCGTGCCAAATTGAATTAGTATGATTACAGCAGCATCTTGGCAATTTTTGACCGATTTAGCCCAAAACAATTCTCGGGATTGGTTTTTGGCCAACGCGCCGCGTTATGCATATTTTAAAGAAAACTACCAAGCACTCATTGTGGAATTGCTGCGCGAAATGCAAGCGATTGATCCGCATTTGGAGCTCTTGGCGGTAAAACACTGCAGTTTTCGGATTCACAAAGATCTGCGTTTCTCCAAAGACAAAATACCCTACAAAACCCATTTGGGCATTTGGCTTAACACCAATCGAAATTGGGAAAACGCACCCGGCTATTACTTGCATTTGGAACCCGGCAAGAGTTTTGTAGCGGGTGGCATCTATTTTCCTCCAGCTGCTCAATTGCGAAAAATTCGTCGAGAAGTAGCTTTTTTTCACGATGAATTGGCTGACTTGTTGCATGAAAATCCTTTTGCTGCGCACTTTGATGGATTTGATCGCAACGAGACCAATCAATTAAAAAATGGTCCAAAAGACTATGACAAAGATCATCCTGCCGCCGATTATTTGAAACTAAAAAGTTTTACTTTTAGCCACAAATGGCGAGATGAACAAGTGTTTTCATCGCATTTTATAGCCGAAGTGCTCGCACAATTTGGCAGCATGAAACCGTTGATTGATTTTTTGTACCGCGGAATAGAAACTGACGAGTAATTACCCATATGAAAAAAAAGAAGATTCTTTTTCTTGGCGAAACCTACCGAGCCGATGCCCAAACCTGGATGAATGGGTTGCGGGAATTTGGCGATTTTGAGCTGGTGAGCTGGGAATTAAAAACACCCAGTTATGGGGGAATCAATCGGTTGTTTAGGTTGCTTGAGTATGCGATGGCTTGGTTTAGTTTGCGCAAATTTATTCGGGAAGAACAACCCGATATGGTCATTGCCGAGCGCACCACCAGTTATGGATTTCTGGCGGCCCACACCGGCATTCGGCCCGTAGTTATTGCCCAGCAAGGCATTACCGATTTGTGGCCTTCGTCGTCGTTGTTGTTGCCCATCAAAAAACAGATGCAACGGTATGCTTTTCAAAAAGCTGATTTAGTGCATGCTTGGGGGCCCATTATGGCCGAATCGATGGCTAAAGTGGGGGTAGATTCAAGCAAAATTTTAGTTTTACCAAAAGGCATAAATACAATAACTTTTACATGCGGTGCCGATGTAGAACCTCAAAAAATAAAAGCAATTGTTACCCGTGCACTCGAACCCGAATACGGACATACCCTAATTTTGATGGCCTTTCATCAACTCAAACAAAAAGGAATTGAGTTTGAATTGACTATAGTGGGTGATGGACTGGAAAAAAACCGCTTGCAAAAAATGTGCAACCAACTGCAAATCAACAATCAGGTGAATTTTACTGGTCGTGTGCCCAATACTGAATTGCCTGCCTTGTTGGCACAACACAATTACTACTTGAGTATGCCCGAAACCGAAGGTGTCTCGGCCTCCTTGTTTGAGGCGATGGCCTGCGGCTGCTACCCTATTGTCTCTGATTTACCCGGAAACCGCTCCTGGATCAGCCACCAAGAGAATGGCCAATTGGTTTCGTTACAAGACCCAAAAGCCCTAGTCAATGCGCTAGAATGGGCAATCGCACATCCTGAAATCCGCAAAAAAGCAAGGACAGTAAATCGAAAATTTGTAGTGCATCAAGCGCATTACCAAACGAACATGACTCTAATAGCAGTGCGTTACCACGCCTTACTTGATACTAAATACAAAACAAAAAATGTGCGGAATTAACGGAATTTTTCATTTACAACCCACACAAACCGTTGACGAAACCGTCCTGGTGGCTATGCGAGACAGTTTGGCGCACCGAGGTCCTGATGACCAAGGCCTTTACGTAGATGAAAATTTAGGATTGGGCCATCGTCGCCTTTCTATACTCGACGTGAGCAGCGCGGGACACCAACCGTTTGTCTCGGCTGATGGTCGCTATGCGCTGGTGTACAATGGAGAAATTTACAATTTTAAGGATTTTTATCCCGAACTTATTGCCAAGGGATATACCATCAATACGCAATCTGACACCGAAGTGTTGTTGTACTTATTTGAATTGTATGGCACGCAAATGCTGAGTCGTTTGCAGGGCATGTTTGCCTTTGCCATTTGGGACAAAGTACTCCGAAAATTGACCATGGTGCGCGACCGCATGGGCGTAAAACCGTTGTATTATACTTTTCATAAAGAAACATTTTACTTTGCTTCTGAACAAAAAGCACTTTTTACTGCCGGAATTCCGCTGCAAATTTCCCAAGCAGGTTTGGAGGAATACATTTTTAATCGATTTGTAGCCGGTGAAAACACCTTGTTTAAACACATCAAAAAAATTGTGCCCGGCCATGTCATGACCCTCGACCAAGCAGGGAACTGCAGCGTTGAAAAATGGTGGGATTTGAAAGCCGAAATAGAAAACCACCCTACCATCACCAATCCGATTGCATGGTATACCGAAATATTTGACGAATCGATGCGATTGCGCATGGTGAGCGATGTGCCGGTGGGCGTATTTTTGAGTGCAGGATTAGATTCGTCGTCTATTTTGGCCACTCTACATGAACAAAAACAGCAAGACATACAGGCGTTTACCATTGGATTTAAAGAAAACGAACACAACGAAGCCGATATAGCCAAACGATTGACAGCCCAATTTGACTATTCCTTTCACACCAAAACGTTGGAAGACGGGGAGCTTTTCGAAAAATTGGTAGCCGCGACCTATTTTCAGGACGAACCCCTGATGCACTTGAGCGAACCGCATTTGTTGGCCTTGGCCGAAATGGCTCAATCGAAGGTAAAAGTGGTTTTGTCGGGGGAAGGCGCCGACGAATTAATGGGCGGGTATGTGCGCTACAAGGCGTTAAAAAACCCCTCTTTATTGAAAGCGATTGGCGTTATAGGCCAAACTGGCGTGTTTTCGCACAATCCGAGATTAGACAAATTGGTGCGTTATGCTGAACTGTCAGCGCTTGATGATTTGATCATGTATAACGGAAGCAATATGTTTCCAAAGGATATTTTGAAACATTACGGGATTTCGGGCGCTCCAGAAAACAACTACCGCCATGCAATCCTAAAAGAAGCCCAAGAACTCTACCCCAACAACCCTAAACGCCAGGCACTCTACTTTGATCAGCATACCTATTTGTGTTCGTTGCTCGACAGAAACGATCGTTGCACCATGGGCGCCTCGGTAGAATGCAGAGAACCCTTTTTGGATGAACGCTTAGTCATTGGTATGGGAACCTTACCCAATGCGATGCTTTTTAAAGGAAAAAAAGGGAAGTACATCCAAAAAAAGTCCATGGCCACGCGTTTGCCCAAAGAAGTTTTGGACTACAAAAAAAATGGACTCAGTGTGCCTTGGGGCGATTACCTCACCTACAGCCCGGCTTTTATAGAAGAACTTCAGGCGTTTACAAAAAGTCGTATTTTTGACTTGCCCTATTTTCAGCACATCAATGCGGCAAAATTGGTCGAAGGGATTCAAAAAGGCGATCACCGCATGGTGCCCTATGTAATGCCTTTGTTTATGTTGCACATTTGGCTCAAAACCTATGTAGAACCCTTTAATTCGATGCTCGAAATTATTTAAAAAACTATGCAAATACACGCGAATTTCCCCCTACTCGCCTACAATACATTTGGTATTGCGGCACAAGCCGAACAATTTGTGTCGGTAGAAACGGTTGACGAATTGCGCCAAGTATTTATCGAATATCCTGCTGAATCTAAATTTATTTTGGGAGGTGGTAGCAATATGTTGCTCACCAAAAACATCGAGGCCTTAGTTGTGCACCTCAACATCAAAGGGAAAGAAGTCGTTTCAGAAACAGCCGATGAAGTTGTTGTGCGCGGAATGGCCGGTGAAAATTGGCACGAATTTGTACTGTGGACCCTGGAGCAAAATTATGGTGGACTGGAAAATATGTCCTTAATTCCCGGCAATGTAGGTACTACGCCCGTGCAAAATATTGGAGCCTATGGCAAAGAGATCAAAGACAATTTTATTTCGTGTATCGCCTTAGATCGGCAGAGTTTGGAACTGAAAACTTTCAGCAATGCCGACTGTGCGTTTGGCTACCGCGAAAGCATTTTTAAAAACACCGTAAAAGACCACTACATTATTGTTTCAGTTGATTTTTGCCTCAGTAAAACCAATCACCAAATTAATACAGCCTACGGCGACATCCAATCCGAATTGGCCGAAAACCAAATTACAAATCCCAGTATTCAAGACGTGAGTAAAGCTGTAATTGCCATTCGTCAACGCAAATTACCCGATCCCAAAGAGCTGGGCAACAGCGGTAGTTTCTTTAAAAATCCGGTGCTTTCCAAAACCGATTTTGCCCCGATTCACCAAAAATTTCCCGAAATGAAATACTTTGAGGTATCACCAACCGAAGTAAAAGTTCCGGCTGGTTGGCTCATTGAACAATGCGGGTTTAAAGGCCAACGATTTGGCGATGCGGGTATACACAAAAACCAAGCCTTGGTCTTAGTGAATTATGGACAAGCCACCGGACAAGAAATTCTTGAAGTTGCCCAAAAGATTCAAGCCACCGTGCTAGAAACCTTTGGCATTTCTATTGAAGCCGAAGTGAATATTATTTAATTTAGGCTAGGTTGTAAATTGCTTTTTTTGACCTTCTCGTTTCATCTTGGAATTTGTACATTTGCGCGCTGCGGAAGCCAATCCTATTAATGTATCAATTTGTTTATGTTGACTATTCTATTTTATCTTTTTATTGCGGTTTTACTGGGACAATTTATCTATTATGTGGTTGTTTTTGGCAACTTTTCATTTGGCAAATGGACTTCGGCGCCTCAAAAACGCGTACCAATTTCGGTGATTGTCTGCGCCAAAAACGAAGAGGAAAATGTAAAAGCATTTGTGCCCTTATTGATGCAACAAGATTACCCGGATTTTGAAGTGGTGCTCATTGACGATGCTTCAAGCGACGAAACCTTGGAAGTATTGGAAGCTTTTGAAAAACAATACGCTAACATCAAATTGGTGAAAGTGCAAAACAACGAAGCCTTTTGGGGCAACAAAAAATTTGCACTTACCCTGGGGATTAAAGCGGCAAAATACGAATACCTTCTATTTACAGACGCCGATTGTTATCCCGCATCAACCCAATGGATCAAAGAAATGAGCAGCCAATTTACTACTCAAAAAACTATTGTTTTGGGGTATGGCGCCTATGAAAAAATTAAAAATTCATTTTTAAATAAATTAATCCGATTTGAAACCTTGCTCAGCGCTACCTCCTACTTTTCTTGGGCCAAATTGGGCAAACCGTATATGGGTGTGGGACGAAATTTAGCCTACAAAAAAGAGGAATTTTTTAATGTCCGCGGGTTCATGGACCACATGAAAGTGCGATCGGGTGACGACGATTTATTTATTAATCAAGCAGCAACGGCTAGCAATATTAGCTGGAGTTTGGCTGCGGATTCATTTACTTATTCAAAACCCAAAACCAATTTTAAAGAATGGTTTAACCAAAAACGAAGACATGTATCAACTGCTTCATTATACAAAGGGTTTGACCAATTTCAGTTGGGTTTATTTTATTGCCTACAACTGGCCTTTATTGTCTTGGCCATTCTACTATTGGCGTTCCAATTTCAATGGATTGTGGTGCTGAGCTTAGTTGGATTTCGGTATCTATTTGCATGGATTTCGTTGGGATTTGCTGCCGGAAAATTGAAAGAAAAAGACGTGATGTATTGGTTTCCAATCATAGAAATCGTTCTTATTCTTAGTCAACTTAGTATTTATATGAGTACTTTGTTTTCAAAACCGGTGCATTGGAAATAAATACCAACATAGCAAAAGCCCAAATTGGTGACCAAGTGGCCTTTACGTTCCTGTTGGATCATTATTGGAATGAAGTCTATGGATTTATGCTGAAACGCACCGAAAACGAAAGTGATGCCGAAGACATTTGCATCGAAACCTTTGCTAAAGCTTTTGATAAAATTGCAACCTATAAATCGGATTTTCAATTTAATACCTGGCTCATTGCCATTGCCAAAAACGTACACATTGATTTGTTGCGCAAGCGAAAAACATCGGTCTTTGTGAATTTGTCGGTTGATGAAACCTACAAAACCTACAATTTACCTGACACTACTCCTACCGCAGAAGACCAACTCATCACTGAGCAAAATTTATCCAAATTACTGCATTACATCAAGCAGCTCAAACCGCATTACCAAGAAGTGATACAGCTGCGGTATTTTCAGGAACTCTCCTACCAAGAAATTGCCGACAACACACAAGAACCACTCAATAACGTAAAAATTAAACTGCTACGCGCCAAAAAGTTATTGGCCGAGATGATTGGAGAGTTTAGACTAGAAGATGAAAGATGAGGGGAGTGGGGAGTGGGAAGTTGGAAGTTAACCGAGAACAGACAACTGAGAACAGACAGAACGACGAAGAGATGAGAGATGAGAGATGAGAGAGGTGGGAAGTGGGAAGTTGGAAGCTGGAAGTTGGAAGTGGGAAGCGGGAAGTGGGAAGTTGGAAGTTAACCGAGAACAGACAACTGAGAACAGATAGAACGACGAAGAGATGAGAGATGAGAGAGGTTGGAAGTGGGAAGTGGGAAGTTGGAAGTTGACCGAGAACAGACAACAGACAACTGAGAACCGACAACAGACAAAAAATTCCAATGTTAAGTTTTCATTCAAACTAAAAACTTAACATTGGCGTATATTTCATTTGTTTACATTTGCTTAACATTAGATTAACTGTAAATAAACATTGAAATGGGAGACGAAAGCACAACACCACACACAACCAACGAAGAACAAACAGTACAAGTAGAAACAAACACTGTAACAGTTGAGCCAACTGAAATTTCTGTTCAAGCTACTGAATCAATTGAAAACACTGCCATTGAGCCAGCGGTGAAATCGGTGAAATTAGCTAAAAAGAATATCAAAAAATTGGCCAAAATAAGCAGTAAACTAATGGCAAAAGCCAAAAAGGAAGGCCATAAAGAGAAAGCCAAAAAAGCCAAGAAAAAGAAAAAAGAAAGAGCCAAGAAAGAAAAAGCGAGCAAAAAACGCAAAGAAAAAAAGGCCAAGAAAAAGGCAAATAAGAAAAAATCAAAAAAGTAATATCAAAAAGTCGGAAGTAAATTTCGACTTTTTTATTGCCTGATTGGTTTATAGTATAGAAAATAAATACTTAAAGATAAGAGAAGTGGGGAGTGTGAAGTTGGAAGTGGGGAGTTGGAAGTTAACCGGAACCGACAACCGACAACCGAAAACAGAAAACAGAAAGAAAGACTTAGATATGAGAGACATTGGAAGTGGGAAGTTGGAAGTTAACCGGAACCGACAACCGACAACCGAGAACATACAACCGTTTACGCTTTCTTCACAAACTCCGTGCGCAATACCATCGCGGTTTTGTTCACCCGGCAATCAATTTCGGCAGGATCGTCGGTGAGGCGTATATTTTTCACCATCGTTCCACGTTTGATCAGGTCTGAGGATCCAAGGACTTTTAAATCTTTAATTACGGTTACCGAATCCCCGTCTTGTAGGATGTTCCCGTTGCTGTCTTTAACGTCCATAGTAGTTTATTTTTAGAGCTCAAAAGTACAACTTTACAGCTGCCTCATCGACATATTTTATAATTTTGAATGAGTAAAAATAATATATTTGGGGGCCTATTTTTAGTACGATGAAAACATTTACCGCCCAAGAAAAACTCTCCCATTTACTTAGTTTACCTGTAATTGTAGCCGCTTTAGGCTATTTTGTGGACATTTACGACCTGCTCTTGTTTGGCATTGTTCGTGTGCCCAGTTTAAAATCCCTGCACTTAGATCCCGATACCGTGGGCACTACGATTATGAATTTTCAGATGACAGGTTTGTTGTTGGGCGGGATTTTTTGGGGGATTATGGGCGATAAACGCGGACGACTTTCCGTGCTTTTTGGATCGATTCTGGTGTATTCCTTAGCCAACATTGCCTGTGGATATATCCCAGAAATTCCAATCGACGACAAAGCTCAACTCTACGCTTGGTTGCGTTTCATCGCTGGTATAGGCTTAGCTGGCGAATTGGGGGCCGGCATCACCTTGGTGGCCGAAAGTTTACCCAAAGAATTGCGCGCCATAGGCACCTCAATAGTAGCCGGTTTTGGTTTAATGGGTGCTGTAGTCGCTCATTTCACCGTTGAGCTCGCCGGACCAGCCGAATCGGGATGGTCGGTGGCTTACCTAATTGGTGGTGGGATGGGATTGTGTTTACTACTGCTGCGAATTGGGGTATTGGAAAGCGGAATGTACTCTCACATTAAACACGAAGCAGGTATTCAAAAAGGAGATTTTTTGATGCTATTTAAAACAAAAAAATCAACTATAAAATACCTTAAATGTATAGCAATTGGGCTTCCTACTTGGTATTGCATTGGCATCTTAGCGGTTATGAGTAACCAGTTTGCACCCGTTTTTGGGATTTCTAATTTGCAACCCGGCGAAGCCATTATGTGGGCTTATCTGGGAATTTCACTAGGTGATTTTGCAAGTGGTTTTATTTCGCACGCCTTGCATTCACGCAAAAAAGCCATTTTATACATGCTTGCCTTTACTTTAGTGGGCGTGGTTTTACTGTTGTCGGGGGTTGCAACTACTGCAAACAGCTATTACTTTTTTTGTTTTTGGTTAGGTCTCGGCACGGGGTATTGGGCCATGTTTGTTACCGTGGCAGCCGAACAATTTGGCACCAACATTCGCAGCACAGTTACAGCAACCGTTCCCAATATGGTGCGCGGATTATTGGCTGTGATGCTCATTGGATTTGATTATTTTAAAGCCATTTATGGTGTAATTACTTCGGTAATTATCATTGGAGTAATTGCTTTTGGTTTGAGTGTATACGCTACTTGGACTAGTAGCGAAACCCACCAAAAAGATTTGGATTTTGTAGAATAAGTGCCAAACAAAATCATTCAAAATTAGTTTGCGTTTACCCCCGCTCAAACCAAATCCATTCGCTATTTTTGTGACGCTAAAATGCAATCTATGGAATCATTAGTAGAAAACACACTGCCCGTAGGGAAACCCAAATGGCTCAAGGTAAAACTGCCTATTGGTCAAAAATACACCGAACTTCGGGGCTTGGTTGACAAATATCAACTGAACACCATTTGTACTTCCGGAAGCTGTCCAAACATGGGCGAATGCTGGGGAGAGGGCACGGCCACTTTCATGATTTTGGGTAACATTTGCACCCGATCTTGTGGCTTTTGTGGCGTGAAAACCGGCCGTCCCGAAACCGTTGATTGGGACGAACCCGAAAAAGTAGCGCGTTCGATAAAAATCATGTCTATCAAACACGCCGTAATTACGAGCGTAGATCGCGACGATTTGAAAGACGGTGGCTCAATTATCTGGGAAGAAACCATTGAGGCCATTCGCCGCATGAACCCAACCACTACACTAGAAACGCTTATTCCCGATTTTCAAGGCAACGAACGCCTACTCGATCGCATTGTAGCCGCCAATCCCGAAGTGGTTTCGCACAACATTGAAACCGTGCGAAGACTCACGCGTGAAGTGCGCATACAAGCTAAATACGACCGCAGCATGGCGGTATTAGAATACTTAAAAGAACAAGGCATCAACCGAACCAAATCGGGAATAATGCTGGGCTTGGGCGAAACCGAAGCCGAAGTGATTGAAACGCTCCACGATTTAAAAAATGCGAACGTTGATGTAGTGACCATCGGTCAATATTTGCAACCCAGCAAAAAACACTTGCCCGTAAAAGAATATATCAGTCCGGAGCAATTTGAAAAATACGAACAAATTGGATTGAAATTGGGCTTCAAACACGTTGAAAGTGGACCTTTGGTGCGTTCGTCTTATAAGGCACAAAAGCATATTCATTAATTTACAACCGCCCCACATGGAACCCAAAATACGTGTTGCCCTCAATGGCTTTGGACGAATTGGCCGTCAGGTATTTCGGTTGCTTTGGGATAATCCTGAAATTGAGGTGGTGGCCATAAATGACTTGGCCGAGGCCGCAACCATGGCACATTTGCTCAAGTACGACAGCATACACGGTATTTTTCCGCACTCTTGTAAAGCAGAAATAAACCAATTGTGGGTAGACCAAACGGCGGTTGCTTATTTTAGCGAAAAAGAAATTGCTTTCCTTCCTTGGAAAAACCTCAACATTGACGTGGTAATTGAAGCCACAGGCAGACGACAACTACGAACAGAATTGGCCGAGCACATCAAGGCAGGCGCCAAAAAAGTAATCCTATCGGCACCTTCAGAAGACGAATCCATCAAAACCATTGTGGTTGGGGTGAACGATCAGCTGCTGGACGGCACAGAAACGATTATATCTAACGCGAGCTGTACCACCAATAACGCGGCGCCTATGTTGGCCGTGATTCGGGATTTGTGTGGCATTGAACAGGCCTACATTACGACAGTACATTCGTATACCACCGATCAGAGTTTGCACGATCAGCCCCACAAAGATTTGCGCAGAGCCCGCAGTGCTAGCCAATCAATAGTTCCTACATCAACCGGCGCAGCCAAAGCCTTGACCAAAATTTTCCCGGAGTTTGAGGGTAAAATTGGCGGCAGCGGCATACGCGTTCCGGTTCCCGACGGTTCATTAACCGACATCACTTGCTATGTACTGCATGCCGTGGGCCGTGACCAAATTAATGCAGCATTTGCAACAGCTGCTCAAACTTCTTTACAAGGAATTTTATCCTATACCGAAGACCCGATTGTCTCGGTAGATGTGATAGGAAACCCGCACTCTTGTGTGTTTGATGCTCAACTTACTTCTGTTTTGGGTAAAATGGTAAAAATAGTGGGGTGGTATGACAACGAAATAGGGTATTCCTCTCGATTAATTGACTTAATTAGGCTGCTGTATCCGAAAAAAAACTACTTTTAAGGGTCTGTATTACAACGCATAAGCGCAAGTGCATGAATTACTTTTATATACTACTACTCTATTTATGGATTGTACCCTCATGGGCACAACAACCTAAACCTTCCCAAATAGAATTGGATAGTGTGGGAAGTTATTTAGAGCTCTCTACTTTTTACTACAAAACCAACGATTATAAATCTGCGTTAGACTATGCGCAAAAAGCATTCGACTATTCTAAAGGGATTCGAAATCCAAAAAAAATGGCCCAATCCTATGCGGCGATGGGGGCTATATATTTTAACCTAAACAAATTTGTAGAGGCAGCCAATCAGTACAGTAAATGTCTAGAAATTGCTAATGCCTATCCGGCAACCAACGACCAAGCATATTCCTATTTTCAATTGGCGCTCTGTCAGATTGAACTCAAACAATACCTCAATGCGGAATTAAATTTAGAGAATGCAAAAAACATCTATAGCTTTTTGCGCATTTCTGACGCCATTACGCTGGTTCAATTGCAAATGGGAATCGTAAAAGAAGCAAAAGGCGATTTTGAAGCGGCAAAGCTCGTATTTAATCAACTCATTGTACAAGAGAGCAAAAAAGATCCTTTGAGCATTACCTCTAAAGCCCTTTACCACTTAGGCAATATCGAACTGCAAAGTTTTAGGTATCGACTGGCTTTATATTATTTAAACAAAGCCGAAAAAACAAATGGAAATAACAACCTAATTCTCCGAACAAAAATTCTGTTGGCGCTAAGTAAAGCCTATGAAAAATCAATTGATATGCCACAGGCCTATGCCAATTTGAAACTTCATATGCAGCTCGAAGATTCGCTAATCAATCAAAATCGGCGAAAATTTGGTCCACGTGATTTTGATCAGTTTCAAGAAAATGAACGGCTAAAAACCATTGAAAAACTAGACAAAGAAAATAAAGCGCAACAAAAGGCAAGTCGTGTAGCCAACATTATTATTATCCTTTCGATTGCCTTTATTTTGATTCTCTCTTTGCTGAGTATTTCCTTATACAAAAACAACCTCATTCGAAAAAAATCGAATGTGTTGTTGGAAGATAAAAACCAAGAGCTTGAACTGGCCAAAACCAAAGCAGAAAAAGCCAACAAGGCCCGCGCCGATTTCTTGTCGACCGTGAGTCATGAGTTGCGCACCCCGCTCAACGCCATCAACGGAATTACCCACTTGCTGCTGCAAGAACAACCCAAACCTTCCCAATTGGATTATTTGAATTCCTTGAAATTTTCTGGAAATTATTTGCTCACTTTTATCAACGAGATTTTAGAAATAAACCGCATCGAATCAGAGGGCATTGAGGTTGAACAATTGCGTTTTAACTTGAAAGAACTCACCGAGAATTTGCAAAATTCGCTCAAAGAGTTGGCCATTAACAACAACAATCGCTTTACCATACAACTCGATCCTGAGATGCCCAATCAGGTGGTAAGTGATCCCACCAAACTGTCACAAATTTTACTCAACCTGATCAATAACGCACTAAAATTTACCACAAATGGCGAAGTTCAAGTTACTACAAAAGTGCTTGAAACCGCTGGGGATATAATAAACATTGAATTTAATGTAGCCGATACCGGCATTGGAATCCCCGAAGAAAAATTGGAATCGGTGTTTGATAGTTTTTCGCAAGGTTCTATTGAGATTAATAGAAAATACGGCGGAACCGGCTTGGGCCTGTCTATAGTGAAACGACTCACCGAAATTCTGGGCGGAACGCTGTCTTTGGAGAGTCAAGTAGGAATCGGATCTACATTTACTGTGGTTTTACCATTTAAAATTAGTACGGATAACGACATACAACACAATCCATTTGCCTACAACGACCAGGTATTAAAAGGCAAAAAAGTCTTGTTGATAGAAGACAATAAAATCAACCAAATGATTACCAAAAAAATGGTCGAAAACAAAGCGATGATATGCGAAGTAATTGACAATGGTGAAGATGCTATTCAGGCAGTGAAAAACAACCGCTATGATTTGGTTTTGATGGACGTGCATTTGCCGGGTATAAATGGGACAATTGCCACCCAGACCATTCGCACCTTTGACCCAAAAACAAAAATTATAGCCTTGACGGCGATTTCACTCAACGAAAACAGAGGAATGCTTCTCTCCTACGGAATGAATGATGTAATTACCAAGCCGTTTAATCCCGAGGAATTCTACCACATTATTTGCAAGAACATAGAAGCCTAACGCAACTACTAGTTTTCGATCAATCCTTTTATCAATTTTCTCACATTCGGCTCGGCTTTGTGGGCTGCAGCCAAAACTCCGGTATGACTTACTGTTTCTATTGATGCATCCGTAGAAATATCGGTAATTACGGATAAACCAAACACTTCCATGCCCATGTGTCGGGCCACAATTACTTCGGGCACAGTTGACATGCCCACACAGTCGGCGCCCATATTTTTGACCATCGTATATTCGGCTGGAGTTTCGAAGGTTGGGCCTTGAAGTGCCAAGTAAATTCCCTCTTGAACAGGAATGGCAAAGTCTAAAGCTACTTGGTGTGCAGTAGCCAACATCTTTTTACTGTAGGCTTCGCTCATATTGAGAAAACGCGGACCAAATCGTTCGTCGTTGGGTCCGTGCAGCGGATGTTCGGGCATTAGGTTGATGTGGTCGGTAATGAGTACAATAGATCCCACTTGGTAATTTGGATTCACTCCACCCGAAGCATTGGATACAATCAATTTGGATACGCCCAAGTACTTCATGACCCGCACCGGAAAGGTTACTTGTTGCATGCCGTAGCCTTCGTAGAAATGAAACCGACCTTGCATGGCCACCACTTTTTTGCTGCCAATGGTGCCAAACACCAAAGCCCCAGCGTGTCCTTGCACGGTTGAAACCGGGAAATGGGGAATTTCGCTATATGGAATGCGGTGCTCGATGCGAATATCGTCGGTAAAACTGCCCAAGCCCGAACCCAAAATTACGCCGTACTCAGGTGAAAATCCGGTTCTGTTTTGCAGGTAACTAACGGTTTCTTGTACTTTATTCCACATGGGATTGGATGAATTGAATAAACGCCGCTTCTTCAGCTATAAATTGCGTTTGTATGGGTAAATAATACAGGCTGTTTTCGGGCAGTTGGTGTTGCAGACGCACATAATCTTTCTCGGTGGTGATGACCAATTGTTGCGCTGTTAGGGCTTTTATTTCTGCCAATTCTGCCGAAGTGAAATTATGGTGATCGGGATAGATCAATTCTTGGTCTTGTCCCGATTGCAGCGCCTGGAAAAAGGGTTTGGGTTTGGCAATGCCAGCTAATAGCACTTTTTGTTTGGGTTTTATTTCCGCAACCGACAATTGTTTGTTGCTGCTGTACACCTGTTCGTCGTAGTCAATGCTAGTAAAAAAAACGGGCTGTGTAACACCCAATTTGGCTTTGATATTGGCTTGCTCGGCCGCAGAAAGTGCCGGTGGGCATTTGGTAACAACCACAAGATGGGCTCTTTTTTTGCCCGAACGCGCTTCCCGCAAATTGCCCATAGGCAACACATAGTCGTCGCAAAAGAGGTCGTTGTAGGCGGTGAGCAAAATGTATAGTCCGGCTTTTACTTTGCGGTGCTGAAACGCATCGTCGAGTAGGATTACTTGGGTGTTGGGTTTTTGTGCTAAAATGTGTTGAATGCCTTGGGTTCGATTGGCATCAACAGCCACGGTGATGTTGGGAAATTTCTGGTGAAACTGAAACGGCTCGTCGCCCAATTCCTGCACGGAAGTGCTTTCATTGGCCATCACAAATCCGGTTGATTTTCGTTTGTAGCCTCTACTCAAAACGGCAACGGCATACTGCGATTCCAATAACCGAATTAAATATTCGATCATCGGGGTTTTTCCGGTGCCACCCACGCTGAGATTTCCTACTGCAATGACCGGAATGGAAGGTGCTGAAGATTTAAAAAAAGCGTTTTCGTAGAGAAAATTGCGGATATGCATAACCCCACAGTAAATTAGTGCAAATGGAAACAGCAATTTTCTGAGAAATTTCATAGCACGAAAGTATAATATTTTATCTTTGAAACGAAAATTTACCTCTACTAATTCGGCCATATCCAATCGTATTTTGAAGCATTTTTTAGCCCCTTACTTTCTACTTGTTGCGCTATTGGGAACACCAGTATTGGCTGCCTATGGCCAAAATGCCGAGACCGCTGCTGTGTTTCAAACTGTGCTGAATTACTACTACAAAAACGAAAAACCGGTATACAAAGGCCGCGCCCAATTGCTCTATTTGTTTTGCACCCAAGCCAAGCCCAATGAAGAATTACTTGAAGCGCTAAAAACCGCCAATCTACCCCAGGATTTTAGAAAAGAAATCAAACAAAAAATTGCTGTCTCAGGCCCAACCAAAGATTGGACATACGAGTTCAAACAACTGCCCGACAAAGACCCGTCCTTACTCAAGAAAAAGATAAACAGCTGTGTTTCTTTAGAAAAATTTCAAGAAATTCGAAACCGCTTGCAGCTCAACAACCAGCAACTGCTCATCATTACTGAGCCTATATTTTATACGAAGCAAAACACCGTGTTGGTAAAGGTGGTTTTTTACCGCAGCATTGAGCACAACAGCGGCGCCATACTTTTGCTCGAAAAAACCGAAGGGAATTGGTATATTACACAGCTCCTAAACGAATGGTCCACCTAATTTACACCCTATGAAAATTAAAGAAATACTCCCGATACTCGAAGAAATGGCTCCCCTAGCCTATGCTGAAGATTTTGACAATGTGGGTTTATTGGTGGGCGATAAAGAACAAGTTGTAACCGGAATCTTGGTGTGTCATGATGCGCTTGAAGTAGTGATAGATGAAGCCATTGCTAAACAGTGCAACTTGGTGGTTTGTTTTCATCCCATCGTATTTACTGGACTCAAAAAAATTACCGGAAGCACCTACGTAGAACGAGTGGTGATAAAAGCCATTCAGCACCAAATTGCCATTTATGCCGTACACACGGCACTCGACAATCACCACGAAGGCGTCAACCGGATTTTTTGTTCTGCCTTGGGACTAGAAAAATGCAACATCTTGATTCCAAAATCGCAGTTTATCACCAAAATGGTGGTGTATACGCCTTCTGATCAAGCCGAAAAATTGAGAGAAGCGCTGTTTGCAGCCGGCGCAGGAAACATTGGCAATTACGAACGATGCAGTTTTAATACGATTGGATTAGGCACCTTTAAGGGAAATGCTCAAAGCAAACCGGTAATAGGCAGTCCGGAGTATTTTATAGAAGTCGAAGAAACCAAAATCGAAGTGGTTTTTGAAAAAAATAAAAAACAAGCCATATTGCAAGCGCTTTTGGCGACGCACGTTTACGAAGAAGTAGCTTACGAATTGTATGAACTCGAAAACACCCACCAAAATATTGGCCTGGGCATGATCGGCAGTTTACCACAACCCATGGACGAACAGGACTTTTTAATGCACGTAAAAAAAACAATGCAAACGCCGCTCATTCGACACACGGAATTTCGCAATAAACCCATACACAAAGTAGCCGTACTAGGCGGTGCCGGTAGTTTTGCTATTAAAAATGCCATTCAGGCTGGAGCCGATGCTTTTTTGACCGCCGATTTGAAGTACCACAATTTCTATGAAGCTGAAAATCAGTTGTTATTGGCTGATATTGGACATTATGAAAGTGAGCGCTATACAAAAAATTACATTGTTGATTTTCTTCGGAAAAAAATTCTTAGTTTTGCAATCATTTTATCAGAAGCAAATACCAATCCTGTTAAGTACTTATAATTATTATGGCGAATACAAAAGAACTCAGTGTAGAAGAAAAATTAAGAGCATTATACGACTTGCAATTGATTCACACCCGTATTGATGAGATCAGAAACGTACGAGGAGAGCTTCCTTTAGAAGTAGAAGATTTAGAAGACGAAGTGACAGGACTTTCTGCTCGTTCTGAAAAACTGAAAGCCGATTTGGATGTAATAGAAGAGCAAATCAAAGAGAAAAAAATCGCCATAGAAGACCACCAAGTAGCGATAAAAAAATACAGCAAGCAACAAGAAAACGTGCGTAACAATAGAGAGTTCAACTCTTTAGCCAAAGAAGTTGAGTTCCAAGAATTGGAAATTCAATTGGCCGAAAAACACATTCGCGAATTGCGCGCTTCGATGGAGCACAAAAAACAAGTGATTGCTGATTCTAAAGACAAATTAGACGGCAAAACCAATCACCTGAAACATAAAAAATCGGAATTGAGTGACATCATGGCCGAGACCGAAAAAGAAGAAGGTTTCTTGACCAAAAAAGCCACTGAATTTGAAGCCTTAATAGAAGAGCGTTTGTTGGTTGCCTACAAAAGAATTCGCAGCAGCGTGCGCAACGGTTTGGCGGTTGTATCTATTGAGCGTGGTGCTTCGGCAGGATCGTTCTTTACTATTCCACCTCAAACCCAAGTAGAAATTGCCGGTAGAAAGAAAATCTTAACCGACGAACACTCGGGTAGAATTTTAATTGACGCCGAACTGGCCAAAGAAGAAAAAGACAAGATGGACCAATTATTTGCCACCATCTAAACATACCGAGCCCCAAACACTGGGGCTTTTTTTATGAAAAAAATGCAACGCATCCTACTCACCAAATCGATTGGCTTGTACTTGAATGTACTGAGTTATGTGTTGCCTGCGCAAGCTGTAGCATTAGCCTATCGGCTGTTTAGCAAGCCGCGCAGAGGCCGATTGTATCCAGAACGGCTGCCCTACTTTTTACAAAAAGCACAAACCAAAAAAATCACCCTCCGGCAGCACGAAATCCACACCTACCTGTGGCCCGGCAATGATACGCGCATTTTGTTGGCGCACGGCTGGGAAAGCAACTCCGCGCGTTGGTCAAAATTATTTCGCAAACTCAGCAAAACCGGCGCCACCATTATGGCCATTGATGCACCCGGGCACGGCCAATCCAACGGAAACGAATTTACTATGCTGATCTATGCTGACATTTTACAACAAGTAGCACAGTCGTTTCAACCCACCATTATCATGGGGCATTCCATAGGCGGATCGGCCTGTGTGTATTCGTACCACAATTATCCAAAATCGTATACCCAATTGCAAAAAATGGTTGTGTTGGGCGCCCCATCTGAAATTAAATTACTGATTGACGAATACGTAAACATACTGTCAATGAACAAGCGAATGGCACGCCTATTGTTTGATTTTTTTTCCAGTAATTTTAGCATACATATTCCCGAATTTACCACCGCACATTTCACGAATAGTTTTTCGTTGCAAGGATTGATTGCCCACGACAGCACCGATCCGGTAGTGCCTTTTGCAGAAGGAAAAAAATTGGCGAATGCCTGGACTTCGGCACAGTTTATAGCGACCGAAAATTTAGGTCACAGCATGCACGACGAACACCTCTACGAACAGATTACCACCTTTACCACCTCCTAATTCAACCCGTTTACTAGCGAAAAATACTATCTTAGCCCCATGGAAGAATCGGTAAAACGTTTAAATAAATTTATCAGCGATACCGGCTATTGTTCGCGAAGAGAGGCCGACAAACTCATCGAAGATGGACGTGTAACCTTGAATGGTGTGGTGCCCGAAATGGGGACCAAAGTGAGTGACCGCGACGAAATACGAATTGACGGACGGTTAATTGTAGACAAAACTGAAAAGCTCATTTATTTGGCATTCAATAAACCCGTGGGAATAGAATGCACCACCAATCTTGAGGTGCGCAACAACATTATTGAGTACCTCAATTATCCCAAACGCATTTTCCCCATTGGTCGACTCGACAAAGCCAGCGAAGGCTTAATTTTCTTGACTAATGACGGCGATATCGTGAATAAAATTTTGCGGGCCCGAAACAACCACGAAAAAGAATATACGGTTACAGTAAACAAACCCATCACCGACCGCTTCATCAACCGCATGGGCAATGGTGTTCCGATATTGGATACCGTGACGCGCAACTGCAAGGTGGAGCAAATAAGTAAGTTCACCTTCAAGATTATCTTAACTCAGGGTTTAAATCGGCAAATACGTAGAATGTGTGAGCATTTTGACTACGAAGTGACCGCACTCAAACGCATACGCATCATCAACATATCGCTAGATGTACCAGTAGGGCGTTACCGCGAATTGACGGCAGCCGAAATTCAAGAATTAAATCAGTTGATCGCTCCTTCAAGCAAGACCGAAGAAGCCAGTTATTTGCCTAAAAAATAAACTTATTTTGCTCTGCGTTGTTCGCGAGCCAACAAGGTGTTTTTGAGCAACATGGCAATGGTCATTGGGCCAACACCGCCTGGAACTGGGGTAATATGTGACGCTTTTTTGCTCACCAAATCAAAATCGACATCGCCGGTAATGCGGTAGCCTTTCTCGGTCGTTTTATCTTCAACACGCGTGATGCCCACATCAATAATCACCGCGCCATCTTTGACCATCTCGGCTTTTAAATAATTCGGCACGCCCAATGCGGTAATGATAATATCAGCTTGCGTAGTAATTTGTGCAATATTTTTGGTGTACGAATGGGTTAAAGTAACGGTAGAATTTCCCGGAAATCCTTTGCGTCCCATTAAGATACTCATGGGTCTGCCCACAATGTGCGAACGACCAATTACAACGGTGTGTTTTCCTTTGGTTTCTACGTTATAGCGCTCCAACAATTCCAAAATTCCAAAAGGCGTCGCGGGAATAAAGGTAGACATGTCCAAGGCCATTTTTCCGAAATTCTCCGGATGAAACCCATCAACGTCTTTGCTAGGATCAATTGCCATGATCACGCGTTGGGTATCAATTTGATCGGGCAAAGGCAATTGCACAATAAAACCGTCGATGTCGTCATTTGCGTTGAGTTCATTGATTTTTTTGAGCAACTCGGATTCTGATGTCGTGCTGGGCATTTTCACCAAAGTCGATTCAAAACCTACGCGCTCGCAGGCTTTAACTTTGCTTCCTACATAGGTTAAACTCGCTCCGTCATTACCCACGATAATTGCCGCCAAATGGGGCACCTTTTCGTTGTTTTGTTTCATTATGGCCACTTCGGCCGCAATTTCATTTTTGATGTCTTCGCTTACTTGTTTTCCGTTGAGTAGTTGCATGATCGTTGTGTTGTAGTTAGATTGTATTAAAAAGGCCCAAACCGTATTTCCCCGCTGGACCTTAATGTGTATTAGCGCATACCGGGCATTCCAGGCATTCCACCTTTCATGCCACCCATCATTTTCATGAGATTTTTTCCGCCTGGGCCTTGCATCATTTTCATCATCTTGCTCATTTGTTCAAACTGTTTCATGAGTTGATTTACTTCTTCTATTTTTCGACCGGCACCTCTGGCAATTCGAGTTTTGCGTTTCATGTCGATTATGGACGGACGCGAGCGCTCAGTGGGTGTCATCGAATGGATAATGGCTTCGATGTGTTTGAAGGCGTCGTCCTCAATTTCTACATCTTTCATCGCTTTGGATGCGCCGGGAATCATACCTACCAAGTCTTTCATATTCCCCATTTTTTTCACCTGCTGAATTTGGGCCAAGAAATCGTCAAAACCAAATTCGTTTTTGGCAATTTTCTTTTGGATTTTTCGGGCTTCTTCTTCGTTGTATTGTTCTTGTGCACGTTCTACCAAGGAAATTACATCGCCCATGCCCAAAATACGTTCGGCCATACGCTCGGGATAGAACACGTCAATGGCCTCCATTTTCTCGCCAGTTCCTACAAACTTAATGGGTTTGTTGACCACCGATTTAATAGAAATGGCTGCTCCACCGCGTGTATCTCCATCTAATTTGGTGAGGATTACCCCGTCAAAATTCAAGCGGTCGTTGAAGGCTTTGGCTGTATTTACCGCGTCTTGTCCTGTCATGGCATCTACCACAAACAAAGTTTCTTGCGGTTGTAGGGCCTTATGTACATTGGCAATTTCGGTCATCATTTGCTCGTCCACGGCCAAACGACCCGCGGTATCGACAATTACTACGTTGTATCCTTTTTCTTTGGCGTATTTTACTGCATTTTGTGCAATCTCTACCGGATTGTTGTTGCCCAACTCCGAATAGACTTCTACGCCAATTTGGTCGCCCACTACATGCAGCTGATTAATTGCCGCAGGACGATAGACATCACAGGCAACCAACAAGGGGTTTTTTCCTTTTTTAGTTTTGAGGAAATTGGCCAGTTTACCTGAAAAAGTGGTTTTACCCGATCCTTGCAAACCCGACATTAAAATTACAGCTGGATTACCCGATAGATTAATTCCAGCTACTTCTCCCCCCATCAACTCAGTCAATTCATCTTTGACCAATTTGATCAATAATTGCCCTGGTTGAAGGGTGGTCAATACATTTTGACCAATCGCTTTGTCTTTTACTTTGGTGGTGAACTCTTTGGCTATTTTGAAATTGACGTCGGCATCCAATAGGGCACGACGCACTTCTTTTAGCGTTTCGGCCACGTTAATTTCGGTGATTTTTCCGTGACCTTTTAGAATATGAAAGGCCTTGTCTAACTTATCACTTAAATTATCAAACATCGCTATAGTGGGATTAATTAATGATTATTGTTGTTGTAAAAACGAGGAGCAAATTTAAACATTTGATTGTTAATTTTGCACTAAATCAGATTGAAAATAAAGGAAATATAGGGCTTTAAAAATAAAATATTTTATATTTGACCACCTAATCGCTAAAGCCGAACGTTTAATTGCTTTTTTTATGAAATCATCGCGAACTTCCCCGCTTTTTTTATTGTTCTTTTGTTTGAGTTTAAGCTTTTCTTGGACTTCAACTTTGGCGCAAGAACGAACTGTATTTGATATAGCTCGCAATGGTTCGCTGCAGGAAATAGAGGCGTTACACCAAAAAAATCCATCTGGAATAGAAAGCATAGACGACAGAGGCTCTACCCCATTATTACTTGCTTGTTACCGCAACAACGAAGCGGTTGCCCAGTATTTACTAAATCACACCAAAAATATCAACCACAATTCGGGCATGGGAACTGCCTTGATGGCTGCTGTGATGGCCAACAATAGCAACTTAGTGGCCAACTTTATTGCCAAAAAAGCCGATTTGGATCAGGTGGATAAAGGAGGAAAATCAGCCCTCATTTATGCCGCATTTTTTAACCGGAATCCAATAGTAAAATTATTGGTCGACGCCGGTGCAAACCGCAACATCAAAGACGTAGACAGCCGAACAGCATTGGATTACGCCACCTTTTCTAAAAATACAGAATCAATCATCTATCTATCAAATTAAACAACCAACTTTATGAAAAAAAATTACACCTTTTTACTCATTGCCTTGGCCTCTTGCCTTTCAGCCAGCGCACAAATTAAAGAAACTGCAGTAACTACAATTGGAACGATGACCGTTAAAATGAGTTTAAACCAAGCGACATCCTTGGCAACCATTACCCTAACTGGTCCGTCTACGCGTTGGATGTCTCTCGGTTTAGATTGTTCATCTATGCAGGGAAATAAAGACGTCATTAGCTTTAGCACCACATTGCTTGATCGTTCCTTTTCTACTACCACGCACGTGCAACCCATTACTGATGCGCAAAACAATTTAACACTAGAGAGCAATACGGTAGCTGGAACTACCAGAACCTTGGTTATTTCTCGACCATTTAATACGGGTGATGCCAACGATCATGTGTTTGATTTCAATGCCAGTTCCTTGAATATCGTTTGGAGTGTAGGACCGGCCTTAGATTTGAGCGTTAAACACAGCTCCAAAGGAATTGTAACACTCACTTTTACCACCTTGGGTACCGAAACGTACACCTTAGACAACTCACTAAGCGTGAGCCCTAATCCTACTAATGGACTAATTACTTTGAAAAATTCAGCAAATTTTACTATTGAAACTATTCGTCTTTTTGACAACCAAGCGAAGCTAATTAAAACTTGGAACTACACCGACGATAATTTTAGCAGCAACACACTCGATTTGAGTGACCTTACAAAAGGGGTATATTACCTTGAAGTGAACGCTGATTCTGACAAAACGGTGAAAAAAATTATACTGAACTAACTCATGTTAATTAAAAAAAGTGGCCTGATCCTGCTGGTTTTAGGTGTTGTTGCCGCTGTAGTAGTTTATAATTATGTGTTTTATGGTGGCAAAAGAAATGTAGCAACCGAAGAAGCTGTTTATACCCTGAGCACTTCCGATTTGGTCAATGAATTTAACGCCGATACCCCGAAAGCCAACGCCAAATACAACAGCAAAACAATCACTATAATAGGTGTCGCAACAGTTGTTTCGCCAACAGAAATAAAGTTGGATGACCAAGTAATCTGCTCGTTTCAAACTGCTACGCTACCGGTTGTTGCCAACAAAAAAACCACCATAAAAGGGCGATTTGTAGGCTATGACGAGTTGTTTGGCGAATTTAAATTTGATCAATGCACGCTATTAAAAACCGATAATTAGTTCACCATGAAACAACTCACTATTTCCTTGTTTGCTCTATTTGCATTAGGACAAGTATACGCCCAAGACGATTTACTTAACGAATTAGAAAAATCGGCGGGACCTGCAGAAAAGCAAATTGAAATAGCAGCATTCAAGGGGCTACAAATTTGCAACATGCAATCTACTAAACTAGCTGCAAAAGGCGAATGGTACTTTGTAGTTTCTCACCGTTTTGGCAACCTCAAAGAAGGCACAAATAATTTTTTTGGCTTGGATAACGCCTATGCCAAAATTGGTGGAGTATATGGGGCAACCAAGTGGTGGACACTCTCGGCTTCTCGTCATACATATGATAAATTGTATGAACTCACATCAAAAGTAAAATTAGCCAATCAAGAGGTGGATGGGTTTCCAGTAACTATTGTAGCTTATAACAGCATGGAAATCAATACTGAATTGAAAAAAGAACAGTTTCCATCCATTCAATTCAAGGACCGATTGGCGTTTACAACCCAACTTTTAGTGTCTAGAAAAATAAACGAACGAATCTCATTGGAAATCAATGGAATTTACGTGCATAAAAATTTATATGACCCAGAAAGAGAGCGAAATAATGAATATTTGATTGCTACGGGCGGAAGATGCAAAGTAAGCAAGCGCTTGAGTGTGAATGTAGAATATGCCGCACGAACAAACCCTGTAAACAGCACTTATGACAATCCCTTGGCGTTGGGCTTAGATATTGAAACCGGTGGGCACGTATTTCAGATGTTGTTTGCCACCAGCCAACCCATGAATGATGTGGGGTATTACACCAATGGATCAGGCAGTTGGACTGATCGCACAAAAGGATTGTATTTTGGATTTAACATGTATAGAGTATTTTAATTATGAAAAAAGTATATCACTTAAGTATTTTTGTTTTGCTTGGAATGTTGATGTTTTCGTGTGAATCAAAAACGTATTCAGAGCTTGTAGGAGAGGTGGCCAACCCAACCTACAATGCCAATGTAAAAGGAATTATGCAAAACAATTGTGTGAGCTGCCACAATGCAACTGACAATCAAGAACCCTATCTTGAAACCTACAACGAAGTTAAAAACGCCTGTGATGCTCCTGGGAATAAAAACCTAATTTGTAGAATACAGGGTAGTTGTGGTGACGTTATGCCAACATCTGGCCGTATGCCGTCAGTAACCATAAAAATTATTGAAGACTGGAAATTTCAGGGCTATCTTGAAAATTAAACGGGTATGAAAAATTCATTTTTGCTGTGTCTCTGTCTTGTGTTGACCCATTTTGGTTGGTCACAAAAATACCTGTCGCGTACTGCCGAATTAAAATTTGATGCCTCGGTAGCCAATATGGTAGAAATAGCGGCCAAAAACAAAAAGGTTTCGGCTATTTTGGATGCCACTACCGGAAAATTTGCAGTGAACGCACTAATCAATGAGTTTCAGTTTAAAGTGCCTTTGATGGAAGAGCATTACAACGAAAACTACATGGAAACCTCCAAATTCCCCAATGCAAAATTTAGTGGACAAATAGCCAATTTTGATGCCGCTAAATTAGCCAGCAAAGGAACCTATGAAGTGGAAGGTGATTTGACCATACACGGCGTAACCAAAAAAGTGAAAACCAAAATGACTTTGGTTTTGGCAGGTGTAAAAGTAAATGCCAATTGCACTTTTACCGTGCATGCCCAAGATTATAAAATTGAAATCCCTTCGTTGGTGAAAGAAAAATTTGCCGAAAACATTAAGGTGATTTTTGCAGGCGAATTACAAAGCAAATAACGACTTAAAAGCAAAAAGCCAGTAGATACTACTGGCTTTTTTGTGCGTTGTATTGAAATTAATTTTGTTTTTTTCGGAGTACGAGGTAATCGTCCAACAACCGATTTGCGGCAACCACATCTTTAAGCATGATGGTTGAATCTGATACAAATGCAACATCCCAATCGTCTTCGATGTCATTGAATAGTAAAGAGTTTGGTGGCATTGGAAACATCAAATTAAAATCTACAGGATCAGTTGGTGAATCGTCTGCCGTTGCAGGAGCAGTATACAATGGGCTATTGTGGTTAGTCGTTATAGACCAATTACCTGAGACAGGTACATTATTTAGATTTGCCAATACGGTTCCATCGGCACTAAATGTAAATAAATAGCCAGCAAAATTAATGGTTTCATTATCGCCTCGGTCTGAATAATGAGCCACTTCCCAAGTTCCGTCTTGCAGTACCGACCCCAGTTCAAAAGGACGAATTTTTTCAAAGGTCAAGTAATCCGTTCGAGTGGGATCAATTAGGTTTTCGTCAATTAAAACAATTACATTTTCTGATTTTGAAACAACATCCCAATCGTCTTGAATATCATTAAAATCAAGTGGACTGCTAAATGCAATATTAAAATCTAGAGGATCATTGGGAGAATCGTCTCCTGTTGCTGGAGCAGTATATAATGGACTATCGTTGTTTGTGGTTACAATCCAAAATCCATTTATAGGAGATTGTCCATCGTTGGCTACAATTCGACCATCGGTAGTAAAGGTAAATGTGTAGTCGTAAAAATGGGAAGTTTCAATATCACCATGATCGGAATAATGGGTAACTTTCCACGTACCTGAAGTAATAATATCGCTTAGTTCGGAAGTTACTTTGGGCTGTGCTTTGTCGGCAGTACAGGAAGTAAAAACACTGTAGAACAGGGTTATAGCTGCAAGAATTAGGTAATTTTTCATACAATTTGGGGTGTAAATTTAATGTAAAGATATTGTAAATTTTGAAAAATCAAAACGCGCACTACTTACATTCTGTTGGGAACCGCTATTCCGAGCAAGGAAAATGCCGATTGAATTACAGCAGCAACTTTGGCCGAAAGCAATACCCGAAACACTTTGGTCTCTAGATTGGCTTCCCCTAAAATAGATACCGTTTGGTAAAACGAATTGTATTCTTTAACCAAATCATAGGTGTAATTGGCAATTAATGCTGGACTATGTTGGGCTGCCGCTTGTTGTATCACTTCCGGATACATAGCCAACTGCTTGATGAGTTCTTTTTCTTTGGGATCTAATTTGTGTAGGGAAACAAACGAAAGATCAAAATCAGCTTTGCGCAAAATGGATTGAATGCGGGCAAAGGTGTACTGAATAAATGGCCCAGTATTTCCGGCAAAATCAACCGATTCTTCGGGATTAAACAAAATCCGTTTTTTAGGATCAACTTTTAGGATGTAATATTTTAAGGCGCCCAACCCAATGATTTCGTATAAATCTTGCTTTTCTTGGCTTGAAAATCCATCCAATTTACCCAACTCTTCTGAAAGGGATTGGGCAGTAAGGGTCATGTCGTCCATTAAATCATCGGCATCAACCACAGTTCCTTCGCGTGATTTCATTTTTCCCGAAGGCAAATCAACCATGCCATAGGACAAATGCACCAACTGCTTAGACCAATCAAAGCCCAACTTCTGTAGGATTAAAAACAATACTTTAAAGTGATAATCTTGTTCATTACCCACCGTATACACCATGCCGTTTACATCGGGATGATCTTTGACTCGTTGAATGGCGGTTCCAATATCTTGGGTCATGTAGACAGCAGTTCCGTCGGAGCGTAACACAATTTTTCTGTCGAGTCCTTCGGCGGTTAAATCGATCCAAACCGAACCATCGGGATCTTGTTCAAACACGCCTTTTGCCAAGCCCATTTGCACCACATCTTTGCCCAACAAATAGGTATTGCTTTCGTAATAATAGAAATCAAAGTTGACGCCCAATCGCGTATAGGTGGCGTTGAAACCGTTATACACCCACTGATTCATGGTTTTCCAAAGTGTAACTACTTTTTCGTTTCCAGCCTCCCAATCCAAGAGCATTTGTTGCGCTTCCAAGATAATCGGTGCCTCTTTTTTGGCTTGGTCTTCCGTTTTTCCTGTAGCCATTAGATCAGAAATTTCTTCTTTATAGGCCTTATCAAATGCCACATAATATTTACCTACCAATTTATCGCCTTTCAAGCCGGAGGTCGATGGAGTTTCTCCGTTACCAAATTTTTGCCAAGCCAACATTGATTTACAAATGTGAATACCTCGGTCGTTGATGATTTGAGTTTTGTATACTTTTTTTCCGGCAGCTTTCAAGATTTCGGCCACCGAAAAACCCAATAGATTGTTACGAACATGTCCCAAATGCAAAGGCTTGTTGGTATTGGGCGATGAATATTCAACCATAATTACCTCGATCTCGGCAGTGGTTTTTACGTGTCCAAATTGTTCGTTTTCCTGCATCGACTGAAATGCTTGTACATAATAGGAATCGGCAATCACCACATTTAAAAATCCAGAAACCACATTGTACCGATCAACAAAATCAAACTCCTGCACTAAATAGTCGCCAATTTTGGCACCCAACTCGGCTGGATTGCTTTTGATGTGCTTGAGTAACGGGAATAACACTACCGTAATATCGCCTTCAAATTCTTTGCGCGTGGCCTGAAACTCTACTTTTTCTAACGAAATAGAGAACAGGTCTTTTACCGCTTTTACTATAGGATTTGAAAGACTTTCGGCTAGTGTCATAGGAAATAATTTTGGGCAAATATAACCATTCGAACAGCAAATCTAAAAAGGAATTTGTGCAAACCAATTGAAGGGATTGAAATGCTAAAAATTGGCCGCTCGTTTTGGTTGTGTTTGTAATCTAAATTTAATTTAATTGTAAGATTTTTATTTATATTTTTTTCTATTTTATGCATTTAATCGATTTATTTTGCATTTTAACGATAATTAAACAAATATTTGAGGGTCAAAAAAAATAATAAGCATAAATAATTCACTCCAATTATTATGAAAAAACTACTACTCATTTTCGCTTTAAGTCTTACCTCACTTTCATTTGGTCAAGCCATTTCTGTAAACACATCAACCTACACAGTTCCCCAACTGGTGAATGCAGTTTTGATCAACTCGCCTTGTGTGGCCGCCAGTAACATTACTTGGAAAACCGGAACACAGGCAAATTCAACTAATGGAATTGGATTTTTTCAAAATACCAATCCGAACTTCCCAATGAATTCGGGAGTAATCTTAAGTACTGGTGATGTTGCGCATGCTGCTGGACCTAACACAGCGATGCTAAATGACGGAACAACCAACTGGTCTGGAGATGCCTCTTTAGAAAACACCTTGGCTCAAGCAGGAATTCCAATGAATTCTACCAATGCTACTGCCTTAGAATTCGATTTCACCCCTATTGCCCCAAACTTTAGTTTTGATTTCCTTTTTGCCTCAGAAGAATACGGAAATTTTCAGTGCCAATTTTCAGATGCCTTTGCATTTTTATTGACAAACACCTTAACCGGAGAAACTGTAAACCTAGCAGTTGTTCCGGGAACTAACCTACCTATTTCTGTAGTTACGATTCGTGACTTCTTGTACAACTCTTCTTGCCCCTCACAAAATGCAGCCTACTTTGGAACCTACAACGGAGGATCGGCTGCAGCCCAATCGGCTACCAACTTTAATGGCCAAACCAAATTATTGAATGCTTCAGCTGTATTAATCCCAAACACGCCCTACCACATTAAATTGGTTATTGCTGACCGTGGCGATTTCGGATCAGATTCGGCCATCTTCATTGCATCAGACAGTTTCAGCATTGGACAAGATGTATTGGGAACCAACCAAACTACTTCTAGCCAAACAGCATTGTGTTTTGGAACTACAACTCTTTTGGATTCGCACTTAGATCCTGCCTTGTATACTTTTTCTTGGAAAAAAGATGGAGTAGCTATTGCTGGTGCTTCAGGCCCAACATTACTCGTTACACAAGCTGGCGAATACAGCATTACCTACATCAAACCAATGGCAGGTTGCTTGCCTGAAACAGATATGGTAATTGTAGAATACTACCCTGAATTTAGTTTTCCATTGCCAAAAAATTTATACTTGTGCGAATCGGATGCCACTACATTTACTTATGATTTATCAAAAAATACAGCAGAAGTAGCCGCTCAATTGGATCCTGCTATTGATGCTTCAACTGTTGTGGCGTATTATGCAACTCAAGCCGATGCCGATGCGCAAACCAATGCATTGCCATTAAATTACAACACGGTTCCTGGAGTGACTGTTTATGTAAGAGTAAACAACATTGAAACCAACTGTTACGCAGTAAGAACCTTTCAATTACTCACTGCACCAGCGCCATTCGTAGTTGCAGCGCCAGCTATGGTAAAGTGTGCTCGATCAATTACCCAAAACAACAACATCTTTTCATTCTCTGCACAGAATGCTGCTATTTTGGGCGCCCAATCAGCAAGCTTAAACGTAATTAGCTATCATATTTCTCAAGCCTATGCTGATGCAGGAACAAATTCCTTGCCAACCAATGGCTACACCGCAACAGACAATACAGTAATTTACATTCGCATTCAGAACATTTCTGATATGGGCTGTTTCATCACCGGTAGTTTTACCATTACGGTAAACCCATTACCAGCAGTTGATGTATTGCCAAACGTTTTGGTTTGCGCAAGCTATACGTTACCTGTGTTGACTAACGGAAGCTATTTTTCTGATACCACAGGTTCATTAACCCCTTTGGCCGTTGGATCCGTGATTACAGAAACACAAACCATTTATATTTACAACCAACCTGATGGACCTGAAGGCTGTAGAGCAGGAAGCAGCTTTAAAGTAACGGTAATTAACCCCAATACCATTACTCCTGCTAGCGGCACTTTTTGCGGAAACTACACCTTGCCAACCTTGAGCTACGGAAACTACTACACCCAAACATTGGGTGGTGGTACCCGACTAAATGCTGGCGGGGTGCTTACTACATCACAAACCATTCACTTGTTTTACCAATCGTTGGTTGCCCCATTTTGTCAAATCAGTACCAACTTTTCGGTAACAATCGTTCCAAAACCAGAAGTACCAACTTTACCCAATGTATTTGATTGTATTTCTTATACGTTACCTGCCTTGACTGGCGGAAACTACTACACCGAAGTAAACGGAGGTGGAACGCAATTAGCTGTTGGAACAGTTATCACACAAACGCAAACTATCTACATTTTTGCTACTACAGGTGCGCCAAACAACTGTGTGTCTCAAACATTATTTAAAGTGTTTATCGGATTTACTGCCCCTGCTAATGTATTGCAATGTAACCCGTACACCTTGCCTGCTTTACCTATCGGATCGTACTACACTGGACCAAACGGTACAGGAACTGAGTTGCCAGCTGGAACTGTAATCTCGACTCCACGTCGTGTATATATTCACATCCCTTCAGCTGGAAATGCGGCTTGCATTCAAAACTTGAGCTTCAGTGTAATTGTTTCTCAACCGGTAATTGATCAGTTGGAAGACGTAGCTGTATGCGAAAGCTATACCTTACCTACCTTGACTAGTGGTGCCTATTACTCAGGCGTAGCCGGAACAGGAACTCGTTATTATGCGGGTGATATAATTACAAGCAATAAAACGCTTTACATCTTTAAACGTTCGTCACCTACTTGTTACAACCAAGACAGTTTTACTGTGACTATTGCACCAAAACCCTTGATTGACTCTCGTTCTGACATCGACATTTGCAACAACTACACCTTGACACCATTAACCAACGGAAATTACTATACTGGTTCAAACGGAACTGGTACTCAATTGGCTGCTGGAACAGTAATTACACAAACGCAAACCATTTACATCTTTGCTACTACAACTACTGCACCTTTTTGTACTGTTGAAAATAGTTTTACCATCACGATTTTCTCAATCACTGCCGATGCACCTGCCAATGTAACCAACTGTGATTCGTATACCTTACCTGCCTTAACCAACGGAAATTACTATACCGGACCAAACGGACCACATAACCCAAGCAATACCCAATTGCAAGCAGGTGATGTATTGACCGCTTCTGCTACTCTGTATGTATACATCGAATCGGGTGCACGTATTAACTGTACAGATGAGCACAGCTTTGTTGTAACTGTAAACCCTACACCAGTAGTTGCGCCAAAAGCCGACGAAAAAGTGTGTAACGCCTATATCTTACCTGCTTTGGCTGTAGGAAACTACTTCTCACAACCAAACGGAACTGGAACTGCTTACCAAGCGGGAGATGCAATTACAGCTTCACAAACAGTTTATATGTATGCTCAAACCAACTCGGTGCCTAACTGTTCGGACGAAAAAGAATTTCACGTATATGTGTTCAATGTTGATGAATTACCTAATGTAACTACTTGTGAAACATTTGTATTGCCTGCCTTGACTGTTGGAAACTTCTACACTGGACCTAACGGATCAGGCATTAGAATGTATCCTGGACATACTTTATCGCACACTCAAACTGTATATATCTATGCTCAATCACCCTACTTGACTTCGGCTTGTTACGATCAAAGTTCATTTGTGGTAACTATCATCGATACTCCAGTGGCCTACCCAGTAAGTACTACGCAAACTACGGTTTGTGATGCCGATGCGATCAACGACGGATATACTCAGTTTGATTTAACTACCATGAATGCCAGTATTTTGGGTTCACAAATTGGCGAAGAATTTATGGTTACATACTATGCTTCAGCCAACGACGCTGCTGCTGGAATCAACGCAATCACCTCAACCGATTTGCATACCGTATATGTAAAAGTGATCAACAACTTGACCACGACTTGTTACGACATCAAAGCGATTAACATTACCGTAAACAAAGCGCCCGAATCATTCGCTACCAATGGTACCGTATGTTACGACAGCAACACCAATACCTTATTAAGTGCCTATACCATCACTTCTGGATTGAATCCTGCTACTCATACATTTGAGTGGTACAACGAAGCCGGTGACGTAGTAGGAACTCAAGGAAATTATGTAGTTGAAACGCCTGGTGAGTATACTTTAGTAGTAAAAAGCACCCTTACTGGATGTTATTCTCAACCCAAAGTAATCAGCGTATTGCCTTCTATGCCAGCGGTTATTAGCTACGAAGTGAGCGATGCATTTGACAGCAACCAAGTAATTACAGTAACAGCTGTAGGCGTGGGTGGCGATTACGAATACCAATTAGACAATGGCGCGTTTCAAGATAGCAATGTATTTGATAACGTATCGTCTGGTACTCACATCATCACTGTGCGTGACAAAAACGGCTGTGGACAAACCTATTCAGAAGCGTTGTTGGTAAATTATCCTAAATTCTTTACGCCAAATGGCGACGGATTTAACGATACTTGGAACATCATCGATTTGCAAGCCCAATCTACTGCTTTGATTCACATCTTTGATCGCTACGGAAGATTGTTGAAAGACATTACCCCAAGTGGAACAGGATGGGACGGAAGCTTTGGTGGAGAAAATTTGCCTTCAGATGATTATTGGTTCACCATCACCTATACCGAAGATGGTATTAACAAAATATTCAAAGCGCACTTTAGCTTAAAACGATAAATAGTAGTTACTTTTTTTGACAATTGAGTAGTTTTTTTTTGACAAGCAATTTTAATTAATTGGCATAGAACCGGGTGGAGACCCGGTTTTTATGCTTTTATATGCTTACCAACGAATCACTACACTGCCCCAGGTAAAGCCGCTACCAAATGCAGCCAATACTACCAAATCACCCGATTTGATTTTACCTTGTTCCCAGGCCTCGGTGAGTGCAATAGGAATAGAGGCCGCCGTAGTATTTCCGTATTTTTGAATGTTATTGAATACCTGCTCGTCGGCGAGTTTGAATTTTTGTTGGATAAACTGCGAAATACGCAAATTGGCTTGGTGCGGAATGAGCATATCAATGTCTGAAACTTCTAGGTTATTGGCTTGAAGTCCCTCTTGGATTACCTCGGCAAAACGAACCACGGCATTTTTAAACACATATTGGCCATTCATGTAGGGCAAATAACTTTCGTCATTGGGGTTATTATCGGCTACAATATCAGATACCCAGCGACCACCCATACCGGGTGCCTTGAGACACAATTCTTCGGCGTGAATTCCCTCGGCATGCAAATGGGTGGATAAAATACCAGTTGTAGAACCTTCCTCAGCTCTACTAATCACAGCCGCTCCTGCCCCATCACCAAAAATCACGGACACATTTCTGCCCCTGTCGGTCATGTCTAGTCCGCCCGAGTGCACTTCAGAACCAATCACCAAAATGTGTTTGTACATGCCCGTTTTAATGTACTGATCGGCAATAGAAACCGCATAGACAAAGCCCGAACATTGGTTGCGAATATCAAGCGCGCCTACTGTGCGCATGCCCAAATCGCGTTGCACCAATACACCTGGTCCTGGAAAATAATAATCAGGACTCAACGTAGCAAAAATTATAAAATCGATGTCTTCAGCAGTGAGTTTTGCGCGTTCAATGGCTTGCTTGGCTGCTTTCACGCCCATGCTGGTGGTGGTGTCTTCGCCTTTTATAATATGACGGCGCTCTTGGATTCCGGTGCGCTCTTGGATCCAGGCATCCGAGGTTGTGAGCACCTTGGCTAAGTCATCATTGGTGACCACTTGGGATGGAACATAGAAGCCCAAACCCGAAAATACTGAACGATACATACAAAGTAGATTTAAAATTGCCTTTCAAACTTACGCAATAAATGGTTTCCCTATTGCAAAATTATTTGACAACTTTCATCGTTTGTCTCCCGGTATTGGTGTGCAAATTCACATAATATATACCGGACGCATAGGGAAAGTCAAATTGGTATTTTTGCGTCGATTTTTCCGCAATGTCGGCTTTAATCAACAGTTTAATCCGGCGACCACTGGCATCATACAATTCCAAACGCAGGTGATCGGCTTCGGGAAATTCAATTTCAATCGTGAGTTTATCTTGAATTGGATTAGAAAAAATGGTGGCCTTTAGGTTTTCGCGTGGGGACTCTATAAAAGTGCCTGAACCTAAGCCTTGTTCGCTAAATTTATAAATAGTTGATCCAGAAGCATAAGCCAACTGATCACTCAAGATTACAATTCGATTCAAGTTACTCCCTACCGTATTTTCTATCCAGGTATCTCCTCCGTCAAAAGTTTCGAGTATCGGCGAACTGTGGCCGCCCATCCACCCGTGCAGTTCGGTCATGAATCCAACGGCTTGAATATCGGTGTCGGGCACCGGTTTACTGCTCCAAGTGAGTCCGTTATCGGTTGATTTGATTAATTGGCCTGTGTTGGGGAAAATTGACTCAACCGATCCAAAAATCACAGACGGATTGCTAGCCAAACGCTGCAACTTCCATACGTATTCTCCTTCAATTGGGGTGGTGTACAAGGTGGTCCAAGTTTGTCCTCCATCAGTAGTTTGCAAGACGACTCCCCCAATTTCATTCATGCCCGAAGCCAAGCCGTTGTTTTCGTCTGTAAATAAAACTTCTACTAAAGCCGTTGCATGGGCAGACATGTCTATATATTGCCAAGTTTCTCCACTGTTGGTAGATTTAATGATAAATGCGGGAGAAAAATAAGCACCACAACCATATACTGTTGAGGTTCCCACGGCATCCAAGCCACAAATTGCGGATGGATTGGGCGTTATCGTAACCGGATTCCAAGTGGTTCCGCCGTCGGTAGTTTTTAAGAAGATTCCACTCAAGGTGCCCACAAAGCCAATGTTTTCATTCAGAAATTCTACATTTCTAAAATATGTATTTAGTGGAAGCTGCGGTGTAGATTCGGCCAATTGAGTAACCCAGGTTTGTCCACCATCGGTGGTTTTGTATATCGCTGCATAATAACCATTAGCAGCCCAACCCAAGTTTTCGTTCAAAAAAAACACATCGTCAAAACGCTGGTTGTTGATGTTATCTCCAATAGTGTTGAGCGGTGCCCATTGCAACTGAGCCAAAGCGGTAAAACTTTGAAAAACAACAAGTAAACTGATTATCTTTTTCATATTGAGGAAATATATGTTCTACTTTATTTTAAAGGTTAAATGTACAGATTATGCTCCATTGCACAAAGCCAAATTAAGTTGAAGTCCATTAGCCAATACTTCGGGATGTGTAAAGAAAATAGCTAAATCTCCACATCGACTTTCAATCAAGAAATGGGTGCCCTGAAAAAAAGTATTCACCACCTCAACAGCCAGTGGTCCAGCTGGATCAACATAGAGTTGATGTGGATAAATTAAACGCAAATCCGTATTAGCTGATTTTTCAAACCAATTACAAGGTATGGCATTCACATCTCCAAATAAAGAAGCGGTATAAAAATTGGGTGGCTGATTGTACAAATCCTGCGCGCTGGCATGGGCAATTTGTTGGCCGTCTTTGAGCACCAAAGCAGCATCTGCAAAACCCAAAATATCCTGCACATCATGGGTGGCAAACACACAGCTTATGCCTTGGGTTTTGAGGTAGGCAAATAACTTGCGGCGCAAACTATTTTTTCTAAAATTATCAATGTGGCTAAATGGTTCGTCAAGCAACAATAGTTCTGGTTCCAAGGCCAAGACTTTGGCTAAGGCCACGCGTTGCATCTGACCACCGCTTAAATTCTTTACTTTTTCGTGGGCAAACTCTGTCATTTCGACTGTTTCAAGTAAAGTAGCAATTCGGTCATTTTTTTTTGCTTTGTGTGCATTCGACAAAAAAGCACCCACATTTTCGGCAACGGTGGTAAACGGCATCAGATCGAAATCTTGGGCCAAAAACTTCATGTAGGACATGCCCAGTATCAGGTGAAACTTTGGACCCAATACTTCTTGATTCTGCCAAAAAATTTGTCCAGAATCCAAATCATGAAGACCATAAATAAGTTTGAGCAAGGTGCTTTTTCCACAACCGCTTTCACCAATTACAGCCAGGTTTTGTCCTTTTTCTACAGAAAAAGAAAGCTGTTGCAGAGTAGGTTTTTGCAGATAAGAAAAAAACAACTGGTGTACGTGTAGCATCGGTGGATTCTGAAAAACAAACTTACAAACTTTACTAAAACCAACGCCCGAACCATTCGTTTATATCCATTAAACATAAGAATACAAAGACTTAGCTGGGCTTGTATTTTTCAAAAGTCCTGGTATCGATTCGCGCACGCAGGTCGTGGAGTAAATTATACAAGCCAAAAAAAGTACGGTTGATGTATAAAAAGTGCTTTGAACCGCGATTGCCATTCATCTTGCGTAGCTGCGGGTCTTTGGCAAACTCCTCCCCCATTTTGGCGATTTTTCCGAAGAAATCGTCGTCCGAAAAATCAAAGGTATCTGCGTGAAACGGCTTGGTGAATAGGCAAAGCAACTCGTAAAAAAGAGCCGTAAAATAGGTAATCTCTGCGGGGCTGTCGTCCAGTCGCAAAATCTCAAGTTCGTACAATTTTTCTGTAAACAGGCTCGGGTTTGAAATTACTTCGGGTTTGGCCAGTTCAAAATAAGGCACATAAAAGGATTCGGGAATTTGTTTGATACAACCAAAGTCAATGGCGATGAGGTTTTCATCTTGATCGACAAGAAAATTACCCGGATGCGGATCGGCGTGTACTTGTTTCAGATAATGAATTTGAAACATGTAAAAATCCCACAAGGCCTGCCCTATTTTATCGGCAGTTGCTCGAGATTTATTTTGCGCTACAAATTCAGTAAGATGCAAACCATCAATCCATTCCATAGTTAAAATTTGAGCCGAGGAATAGCTGGGGTAATACTTGGGGAAACGCAAATTTTCGAGCTGAATGCAGTATTCAGAAATGGCTAAACTTTGTTTTAACTCTAAGGTATAATCGGTTTCTTCTAGCAGTTTATTTTCTACTTCCTGAAAATACTTGTCTGAATCTTTTCCCTTAATGTTAAACATGCGCAAGGCAATGGGCTTTACCATCGCCAAATCGGAGCTGATGCTTTTGGCCACGCCTGGGTATTGAATTTTTACTGCAAAAACGGTTGACCCTTTGGTGGCTTGGTGCACCTGACCAATACTAGCGGCATGTAACGCATCGGGTGTGAAGGTGTCGTAGATTTCTTCGGGGAATTTGCCCAAGTATTTTTTAAAGGTTTTACGCACCAAAGGCGCTGATAAAGGCGGAACCGAAAACTGCGACAACGAAAATTTATCGACGTAGGCTTGGGGCATGATGCTTTTGTCCATGCTCAACATCTGCGCCACTTTGAGAGCGCTGCCTTTCAGGTTTTTTAGTCCGTCATAGATATCCTCAGCGTTGTTTTCGTTTAATTTATCGCGATTGAGCGAGGGATTGACTATTTTTTCTCCGTAATAGGCCATGTAATTTCCCCCCACTTTAAACCCAGTTTTCACCAATTGTCCGGCTCGTTCTATTTTTGAAGTCGGAATTTTATCGAGTGTTTTCATGGGTTATTGCATTTTTTCTTTCCAAAGAAATTTGCCCAAATCAAACAAACTTTCCAACGGCTTGGTATCAGCCAAATCAACAACTGTATTCACTGATTTTTCGATTAATATGTCGGTTTTTTCAAATCCTTTTGAGGTATCGTCCAACCAAAATTTGAGTAAAAATAGAAACTGTATCCAGGCGCCTTCGGCATAGATTGTTTGGGTAACATTGGACAGTTTTTCGATGGGTTGGGCGGCGGTAGAAATAACCACTTCCGAAAGGTATTTTTTAAAGTGCTGTCTAAAATCAGATAGGCTTTTTAGGTTTTTTAATCCTTCTTTGTTTTCTACCAAGGCAAAGCAAACATAACTGCGGTTGAGTGTAAGGATTTCAAACAAAGTGAAGAATAACGTGAGTAATTTATTCTTGTCGGAATAGCCTGCAAAGGCAGTTTCTTTTTCTACGGTAGCCACTGCATTTTCAAAAAATTTCACCCAGATCGCTTTGCGTAAGGCGTCTAATGAATTGAAGTGCGCATAAAACGCCGTTTCCTCCAACTGCTGCTGTTTGCAAAACGAAAATACATTTTTGGGGGTTTGATTGTGTTCTAAAACTGCTTGCATGTACAAGCTGATCAACTGCATATCATCAGGTGCTGTGGTAGCTTTTGCTTTTTTGGTTGTGGCCATTTTTGTGTTTTTTTTTGGGTGTAAAACTAATTATTGTTTAACTATTTACATAATTTATTAAACAAAATATTTGTTAATTCTTTGCAGCAAAAACCAGCACACTTAATTGGGTTTTCAACTGAGAATGCGACAATTTGTCACCTTTTTAAAATTGGTACTTTATTTGTCAAGCAAAAGACAAACACTAAAATTTATAGCACTATGAGTACCGGAAAAATTAATGTATCAGTAGAGAACATCTTTCCATTAATCAAGAAATTTTTATATAGCGACCACGAAATTTTCTTGCGGGAGTTGGTTTCAAACGGAACAGATGCGACTCTAAAAATGAAACACCTTTGCAGTATTGGCGAAACCAATGTAGAATATGGCCAACCGCAAATTGAAATCAAAATTGACAAAGAAGGCAAAAAATTGCACATCTCCGATCAAGGATTAGGAATGACAGCCGATGAAGTGGAGAAATACATCAACCAAGTCGCCTTTTCTGGTGCCGAAGAATTCTTGGATAAATACAAAGATTCGGCCAAAGACTCTGGTATTATTGGGCATTTTGGATTGGGTTTTTACTCGGCATTTATGGTGGCCGAGAAAGTGGAAATCATCACCAAATCGTTCAAAGACGAGCCGGCAGCCCACTGGACGTGCGACGGCAGCCCTGAGTTTACCTTGGAAGCCCATGACAAAACCAGCCGTGGCACCGAAATTATTTTGCACATCGCCGAAGATTCAGTAGAATTTTTGGAAGAAAGTCGCATCAAAACCTTGTTGAATAAATACAACAAGTTTATGCCTATTCCCATCAAATTTGGCACCAAAACCGAGACGCTTCCTAAACCAGAAGATGCGCCCGAAGACTACAAAGCCGAGACCATTGAGGTAGACAACATCATCAACAATCCCAATCCGGCGTGGACCAAACAACCAACTGAACTAGCTGACGAAGACTACAAAGAATTCTACCACGAATTGTATCCGATGCAGTTTGAGGAGCCTTTATTTCATATTCATTTAAATGTAGATTATCCGTTTAATTTGACTGGGATTTTATATTTCCCCAAATTGGGATCCGACATGCAAATGCAAAAGGACAAGATTCAATTGTACCAAAATCAGGTGTATGTGACGGATAATGTGGAGGGAATTGTACCCGAATTTTTAACCATGCTCAAAGGGGTAATTGATTCGCCAGACATTCCATTAAACGTATCGCGCTCGTATTTGCAAGCCGACGGTGCTGTGAAAAAAATCTCGAACTACATTACCCGTAAAGTAGCCGATAAATTGAAATCCTTGTTTACTGAAAATCGCGAGGACTTTGAGAAAAAATGGAACGACATAAAAATCGTGTTGGAATACGGCATGCTGTCAGAACCAAAATTCTACGAAAAAGCAGGCAGCTTCGTATTGTATCCTACCGTAGACGATCGCTTCTTTACGTTGGATGAATTGAAAGAAACCATCAAAGACAGCCAAACCGACAAAGACGGAAAAATGGTGGTTTTATACGCTGCCAATAAAGACGCGCAACACAGCTACATCCAAGAGGCCAAAACTAAAGGCTATGAAGTATTGTTGCTCGATAGCCCGATTGTGTCGCACCTGATTCAAAAATTGGAGGCCGACAACGAAAATATGACCTTTACGCGTGTAGACAGCGACCACATTGACAACTTGATCAAGAAAGACGAAACGCAAATCTCTAAATTATCGGATACCGAAAAAGAATCCTTGAAAACCGTTTTAGAAGGATTTGTACCCAAACAAACGTATACCGTGCAAATGGAAGCGCGTGACAGCAGTGCTGCACCCTTTATCATTACGCAACCCGAATTTTTACGTCGTATGAAAGAGATGAGTCAATCGGGCGGTGGCGGTGGAATGTTTGGCATGGGCAATATGCCCGAAATGTACAACTTGGTGGTGAATACCAATTCCGAATTAGCCGGTCACATCCTGTCTACCGCTGATGCAGCCGCACAAGAAAGCATGGTGAAACAAGCGCTGGATTTGGCTAAATTGTCTCAAAACTTGCTCAAAGGAGAAGAATTAACTGCCTTTGTGAGACGCAGTTTTGAGTTAATCAAGTAATAAACATTTACGGATACCAAAAGACCTGAGCTAACATTCAGGTCTTTTTTTTAAATATATTTGACAACTATTTATACCCATCATGATTCTAACTATCGAAACACCTGCCCTATTGTTCTCGGCTACTTCCTTGATTTTATTGGCCTACACCAATCGGTTTCTCACTATCGCCACCATTGTGCGCAGTTTGAAACAAACCTATGATCAAAAAGAAAGTTCCAATACGTTGTTGGAAATAAAAAACCTTAACCTCCGTCTCACGCTGATACGCTATATGCAGTTGTTTGGCGTACTGTCTTTATTTCTCTCTGTTTTTGCCATGTTATTGTTATTTGTTGATCAAAAATTGGCCGGCATCTACTTGTTCGGATTGAGTTTATTGAGTTTGCTTATTTCGCTGGGAATATCCTTTTGGGAAATTAGCATCTCGGTCAATGCCCTTCGGTTGCATTTGAGTGATTTAATCGACAGTAAAAAAGAAAATTAATGGACCAACTCCATTGTATAATTGTGGAAAATTCCGTTTTAGAGTTATTTTTGATTTAGGAAACCCACAACATAAGTACCTTAGCTACAACTGACTTTTAAATAATAATAGCAAGTTTTGATTGTTTTTAATTTTTTTAGTAATATTGAATTTAAAATTATCTAATTAAAATACAAATCGAATTCCTTTTCAGATGAAAAAGAGTAAACGCATAGAATTAACGTGGGAACAAAACGAACGGTTGATTAGCTTGGCATTAGAAGAAAGAAATCCGTTTGAAATCATTAAAAAAGAGTTGGGCATCGACGAAAAAGAAGTGCTCGAGATCATGAAAAAAAAGCTCACTGCCGATAAATTTGAGGTATGGAAAAAGAAGGCCAATGCCGCCAAGCCCAAACCAAAACCCATTAAAATTGATGATTTTGATGAAGATTTAGACGGCAAATATTATATCAAAAATAAATTTGATTAAGCGTAGAACTCCTGTAAAATCGGAGTTTTTTTTTACAAAAAAAAAGATCAACGCAATTCTATGAATTGTTTAACCAAAACTTCAGTTATACTTCTCTATTTTTGCTGCAGTACTCACACAACTATCAATTAAATAGACCTTTTCAACCATGCGAAAACTAGTTCTACTTTCCCTATTTTCCCTTTCTATTAATGCCCTAGCGCAAACTAACATTACGATTGGATCAACTACAGTTGAAGTTGAGACCATCTATACCGGACTCGATATTCCGTGGGAAATTATTTACGGCCCAGACGGGTATATTTGGACTACAGAACGAAAAGGAATCATCAGTCGAATTGATCCGGTAGCCCAAACCAAAACGGTAATTCTAAACCTTGTTTCATCGGTATACCAAAACTCCGAATCCGGCTTATTGGGAATGGCGTTGCACCCAAATTTTGCAACAACCCCTCAGGTGTTTATCGCCTATACCTATGGCACCTTTTCAAATCTTCGAGAAAAAGTCGTGAAGTACACCTATAACGGGACTAGCTTGGTAAATCCTGTTGTTATTCTTGATAATATTATTGGCAACACTACACACAATGGCTCTCGTATTCAGATTTTGCCCGATAACACCTTATTGTTTTCTACGGGCGATGCGCAGAATCAACTGTTTCCGCAAGATGTGAGTGAATTAAATGGAAAGTTGCTGCGGATTAATTTAGACGGGACAATCCCTGCAGACAATCCGATTGCCGGCAATCCGGTATATTCGTTTGGCCACCGAAATGTGCAAGGTATACTGCTTCATCCAAACGGAAAAATCTATTTGTCAGAACACGGTGCCTCGACAGACGATGAATTTCAAATAGCCGAATCGGGTAGAAATTATGGCTGGCCCAACGTAGAAGGATTTTGTAATACGTCAAACGAACAAAGTTTTTGTACCGCCAACAACGTAAAAGAACCGCTTTTGGCCTGGACTCCCACCATTGCACCTTCTGATTTAGTCTATTATGAAAACGCTGCGTTTCCTGAGTTCAATAACAAAGTACTGATGACGGTCTTGAAAGATAAAAAACTAATTGCTATGCAACTCGACGCAACAGGCAACTCGGTTTTGAGTCAGACCCATTACTTAACCAACCAATATGGCCGATTGCGTGATATTTGTATCGGTGCACAAAAAGAAATTTACTTGGCCACCAACGGCGCGTCTTGGTCAAACACCAATCCCAATACGCACAGCATAATTGTGCTTCGTCCACCCAATGATTTAGGAATTGATGACCAATTTAAGGCAGCAATTTCTGTTTATCCAAATCCAATTGGAAATGAGTTCACCATCAATTTTCCTGACAATGTATTGGGAAATCAATTTTATTTAACAGATCTGACTGGCAGAACCATTTTCTCTTCTCTGATTTCAGAACAAGTTTTACGTATTAATTCTACGGAGCTAAAAAACGGAATTTATGTACTTCGAGTGACGATGAAAAACGGTACTGAATTAACCAAAAAATTAATCAAATAACCCAATTCGTTTTCCTTTAGTCAAAGCGGAAATTCAATATAACCCCCAATGAAAAAACACCTACTCCTGCTTGCCCTAACACTTGGGTTTTGGGCAAATCAAGCACATGCACAAGCTAAAAAAGCGGTTGCGATTGCCGCACAAATTGACTTGGTGAACATTGTTGATGACAAAGTGACTGTGACGCTAACGACACCCAAATTTACCAAAGACGAAGTGGTGTTTAATATCCCCAAAATTATTCCCGGCACCTACTCGGTTGACGATTACGGAAAATTCATTGAAAACGTAACCGCCTTTGATGCAGCAGGGAAAACATTGGCTGTTGAGAAAAAAGACGACAATTCCTGGGGCATTAAAAACGGCAGCAAACTGACCAAAATTACCTACCAAGTAAACGACACTTACGATACAGAAAATACCCATAAAATATTTTCGCCTGCCGGAACCAATATCGAAGCCGAAAAAAACATCCTAGTGAATACACACGGTTTTGTGGGCTATTTTACAGGCTACAACGAAAGCCCGTACCGAGTAAAAATTATGCATCCAGAGAATTTGTGGGGCGCAAGCTCCCTAACCGACTTGGACGCATCTGCTACCAGCGATGTATTTGAACTTTCCCGCTACGCTGAATTGGTTGAAAACCCAATTATGTATGCCAAAAAAGATATGAGCACCTTCACCATACAAGGTATGGACATTCTTATTTCGGTGTATTCTCCCAATGGCACACATACGGCTGAGAGCCTGAGTGCCGATATGAAACGCATGATGAATGCGCAAAAAACCTTTTTAGGAAGTTTCAACTCCAACAAAAAATACAGCGTATTGATCTATTTGTCCGACATGCAAAATGAGAACGATGCACATGGATTTGGTGCCTTAGAACACCCAACTTGCACCACGGTGGTGATGCCCGAAGCTATGGGCAAAAACGAATTGGCCGAGCAACTTAAAGATGTGGTTTCGCATGAGTTTTTTCACATTGTAACGCCGCTCGCGATTCACTCCAACGAGATTCATTATTTTGATTTCAACAGCCCAAAAATGTCTCAACACTTGTGGATGTATGAAGGCGTAACAGAGTACTTTGCCAATTTGTTTCAAGTGAATCAAGGCCTCATTGATGAAACCGAATTTTTTGGTCGTATGGCTGGAAAAATTTCAAATGCAGCGCGTATGGATGACCAAATGTCATTCACAACCATGAGTGCCAACGTCTTGGATGAGCCCTACAAAGAACAATACTTGAATGTGTACGAAAAAGGAGCCTTAATTGGCATGTGTTTGGATATCATTATTCGCGAAGAAAGCCAAGGCCAACGTGGAATTTTGGATTTAATGCAAAAACTATCGGCCAAATATGGTGCGCAAAAACCCTTTAACGACCAAGAATTATTTGCAACGATTACGACATTAACCTACCCCGCAGTTGGAGAATTTTTGGCAACCCATGTAGCCGGTGAAACACCTATTCCCTATGATGCCTTTTTTGCCAAAATGGGGGTAACCAAAAAAGTAGTGCAGGTAGCTGGCAATCCGTTTATCAAAGACCAACGTCCATTAATTACCGTAAATCCAGCTTCAAAAGAAATTATTGTATTGCCCGCCAGTCCGTTGAATTCATTTTTTACCGAATTGGGACTAGAATCCGGCGATGTGATTTTGGCCATCAATGACACCAACTACAACCTAGACAACATTTACGATATGATCATGGCGAGTGAAGGTTGGAACCAAGACGATGCGATTTCTGTGCGCATTCGTAGAGCCGATAAAAACCAAGTGATACAGGGAAAAGTAAAACTTCCTATGGTAGATCGCAATGGTTTTGAGGCAACCAACAACAACCTCAGCAAACTCAAAGAAGCTTGGTTGAAAGGCTAAACTAAATAAAACAAATTTTCATCCCCAATTGCCTTTCGATTGGGGATTTTTTTTAGTTAATTTGTCGAAATTCAATTCTATACTCCATGAAATTACTTATTAGCCTTTGTGTTTCCTTGCTTTTGCTAAGCTGCGCAAAAAAAGAATTACCAGGTAACCTTCACCTTAGCGGCCATGTAGCAGGATTAAAAAAAGGGACTATTTATATTCAAAAAGTGGTAGACAGCAGCTTAGTCATTCTCGATACGATTCAGATTAATGGGGACTCCCATTTTACGAGCAATTTAACGATCGATTCGCCCGAGATGTATTACTTGTTTTTAGATCGCGGGGTAAGCAATTCCTTGGATAATAATTTGGCATTTTTTGCCGAAGCCGGAAATATTACTATCGAAACCAGTTTGGATTATTTCTTGGCCGATGCCAAAGTAACAGGATCTAAAAACCACGAAAAATATGACGAATACAAACAAGTCATGGCGCGTTACAACGACATCAAATTGACCTTGCTCGAAGAAAAATTTAAGGCCTACAAAAACAAAAATACAAAGGCAGTAGATAGCATTCAAGTGTTAGAAAATGACAACACCAAGCGCGAATATTTGTATACCACCAATTTTGCCTTGAACCACAAAGATTTTGAAGTTGCTCCGTTTGTAACTTTATCAAATATTGCCAATGTCAATTTGAACTACTTGGACACCATTCAGAAATCAATGGAACCCCAGGTAGCCAAATCGCTGTATGGTAAAAAATTGATTCAGCTCTATAAAGAAAGACGTCAAACCGAGAACTAGTTCTTTTTAAATTTACTGCTAACCACTTCCAACCGAAATGATTTTTTTATGCGTTGAAGTCGGAGCAAAAAAAACACCTCAAATTCTTGAAGTGTTCTTGGAGCCTATTAGCCGGACTTCCCGAATTCAATTCGTAATTCGGGATCCCTCTTTAAAATAAAAAAACACCTCAGATTCTTGAGATGTTTTTAGAGCCGATAGAGGGACTCGAACCCACGACCTGCTGATTACAAATCAGCTGCTCTAGCCAACTGAGCTACACCGGCGGCAATTATTTGAGTGCAAATATAAAAGTCAAAACCTTATTTGCAAATAAATGATAGTATTTTTTAGCTAAAAAAAACGACTATAATTCGTTGATTTTACCAACCAATTGGTTTGCAGCAATTTCTAAATCGGTGTGGATTTGTTTGAAATGTGCTTTTTTGTTTTCCACGTTTTTAGCGTTCACTTTGGTGATTAACGAATCAAATGTTTTGATTGCTTCGTCAATGATGCCATTGGTAGCTTCAGTTGGTTTTCCAGTTGTAGAAATTTCATACAAGTAAACCGCTTCGATAATATCGCCTAAAACGAAATTGATGTCTTTTTTTAAATTTTTTACGTTTGCCATGATTGTGGTGTTAAGTAATTGGGTAATTCGCGTGCAAAAGTACACATATTATTAGGATATAAAACTATTTGACTTGTATTTCTAAAAGTGTGGCCGATCCGTGCAAACTAAAGTTTTGCATAGCGGCCGGAACCAAAACAGTTGAGCCCAATTCGAATGCAAATTTTTCACCCTGATATTCAATAGCAAAAGCGCCTTCCGTGCACATATATACGGTAAACGATTCACCCGATTTGGATAGAGAAATTTCACCTTGCAGTTGCAAAAGTTGGGTGGTAAAATACGGACAATCCACTACTTGGGTGAAACTATTGGTTTGCGGTTGATAGATTTTTTTGGCATCTACCTGCTGGTAATTGATGGCATCCAAGGCCAAGTCAATGTGCAATTCGCGTGTGTTTCCCTGTGCATCAACCCGATCAAAATCGTATAAGCGATAAGTAATATCAGAGGTTTGCTGAATTTCGGCTATCAAACAACCGGCGCCAATGGCATGAACTGTCCCTGTTTCTAGAAAAAACACTTCTCCTTTTTGCACCGGAAAAGCATCCAACAACGACAAGATATTTTTTTCTGCTAAGGCCTGCACATATTCCTCAGCCGAACTGTTTTCCTTGAAACCCACCAACAAGCGGGCACCGGGATCGGCTTGCATCACATACCACATTTCGGTCTTGCCAAACGAATTATGGCGAGAAGCTGCCAGTTGGTCATTGGGATGCACTTGTATGGACAAATCTTCGCGGGCATCCAAAAACTTAAATAATAACGGAAACTGATTGCCAAATTGCGCGTGTACTTTACTGCCTAATAGCTCGGCAGGAAACTGATCTAACAAAGCTTGTAGGGAGGTTCCGCTCAATGGGCCATTGGCCACCACACTCACATCACCAGGCACGGTTGACAATTCCCAACTTTCTCCGGTATGAGTAAAGGGAATTTCTTTGTGTAAAGAATCGGCCAATTTGGTTCCGCCCCAAATGCGATCTTTGAAAATAGGCGTAAAAAGTAAAGGATATACCGATGTCATTAGGCTATTTTTTTTATCAATGCAATTGCTTTTTCGTGGTGTTTTCCGGGCATTTGACTGTTGTATAAACCTACTATTTTGCCCGTAGCATCAATAACATAGGTTACTCGGCCTGGCAATAGACCAAACAAATTAGTGGGCACTCCAAATAATTTTCGAATGGCGTGATTGGAATCGGCCAAAAGCTCAAAAGGCAAATGATATTTGGCTTGAAACCGCTGGTGACTGGCTGTATCATCTGAACTCACACCCACAACGGTGGCACCTAAGTCTTGGTAATCAGAAAAATTATCCCGAAAAGTACAGGCTTGCATCGTGCAGCCGGGCGTATCGTCTTTGGGATAGAAATATACTACTACAACTTGCTTGCCTATAAATGACGTGCTTTGTACCAGTTGGCCTTTGGCGTTATACGCTTCAAAATACGGAACTTTGTCGCCGAGGGTTAATGCCATTATTCGCCAGTATAGGTTACAAAATTTCGGGGAGTTTCATAGAGTACCACTTCTAATTCTAAGTCAAGTGGGAGTCGCTTTTTAATTACCTGCCAAATGAATATCGCGATATTCTCGGCAGTAGGATTAACCGTTGCAAAATAGGGCACATCGAGGTTCAGGTTTCGGTGGTCTAAAGGCTCCTCAACTTCTGCTTTAATAATGGCGGCCAACTCAGACACATTCATGACAAAACCAGTAATTGGATCGACTTCCCCAGTTACGCTGGCTATGAGTTCGTAATTGTGTCCATGGTAATTTGGATAAGCACATTTACCAAAAACCTTGGCGTTTTGTTCGTCTGTCCATTGGGCATGGAACAAACGATGTGCGGCATTAAAATGTGCTTTACGCGAAACTTTTACTTTCATAGGTTTGCTTTATAGTTTGTGGTCTTCTAAGTAATGGTAAAATTCTTCAAAAATTATTTTAAACCAAACGGTGTACTCTTCGGGTGATGTAGCAATTGAATCGTGAATGGCATCAATGGATAGCCACTTCCAACTTTCTACCTCATCCGGATTTATAATCGGTTCTCCATGGTAATAGCCAATCATCACGTGGTCTAATTCGTGTTCGGTGAGTCCGTTGTCAAATGGGGCTTTGTAGATAAAATGAAACAGCTCTTTTAATGGAGCGGTAAATCCCATTTCTTCCTGCAATCTGCGCGTTCCGGCTTGAATATTGGTTTCGCCCATGCGTTGGTGACTGCAACAGGTATTTGTCCAAAGTAAAGGCGAATGGTATTTGTGAGCTGCCCGTTGCTGCAACATTACTTCGTTTTTGTCGTTCAAAATAAATACCGAGAAAGCCCGGTGCAAGACTGCTTTTTCATGCGCTTCCATCTTGGGCATGCTGCCAATGGCTTCGTCTTGCTTGTTAACTAATATTACGTGTTCTTCTTCCATGGCGTGATTTGCGAGTCAAAAATACAAAAGAAAAGTGTGTTCTCACTCTGCATTTAAATTTCAGCTAAATTAACGACCAACGCGCTGGCATTGCCCTGCAACAAACGTTAAAAATAAGGTAAAAAACAGTTTTTTGTAAACTAGCCGACAGTGGCTTCCCGAACACTCGCTTATCTTTGAATCAAAGTTTAATGCCTAAATTTATTGTTATGAAAACCTCAAAATTTTTGCTACTTGCTTTGTGTCTAGGCGTGCTTTGTTTGCCTGCAGCTTGTGCACAAAAAAAACCAGAATCAATTGTAGAAACCTCAAAAAACACCGCTATGAAAAATCCGTATTACTCCCGAACCAGTCCAGAAAAACTAAGCATTTCCGACGCCGAATGGAAAAAAGTGCTCCCCATAGATTTATACTTAGTTTCTCGAGAAGCCGATACCGAACGCGCCTTTACGGGGAAATTTTGGAACACCGACGTCAAAGGAACCTACTATTGTGCCGCTTGTGGCAACTTGTTGTTTCGTTCTGGGGCCAAATTTCAAAGCGAATGCGGCTGGCCCAGTTTCTTTGAACAAGAAAATCCGCAGAGTGTAGTATTTAAAAAAGATGTTTCCTACGGCATGATCCGTTTGGAAGCCCTTTGTGGACGCTGCGACGGACACCTCGGACATTTGTTTGACGACGGCCCCGTTCCTACTGGTAAACGCTATTGCATGAATTCGATTGCCCTCGATTTTGAACCCGATACCCCATAAAACCATGAAAAATATAGCCCTAATTTGTCTACTACTTTGCGGATGCAACTTAGTGGCACAACCTAAAAAAAATAAAAAAATGGACACAAAAATAAAATACGAAACCCTAACCCTTGGTGGCGGTTGCTACTGGTGTGTTGAAGCCGTTTACGAACAACTTGATGGCGTGGTAAAAGTGACTTCGGGCTATGCTGGAGGAAAAAATGCCAACCCCAGTTACGAAGCCGTTTGCTCGGGGACAACGGGCCATGCCGAAGTGGTACAAATTATGTACGATCCAAGCAAAACCAATCTCCACGAATTGTTTCGGGTATTTTTTACCGTGCACGATCCCACCACGCTCAACCGACAAGGCAATGACCGCGGAACGCAATATCGTTCGGTGATTTTTTACAACTCCGACGCACAAAAGCAAGCTGCAAAGTCGATTATTTCTGCCTTAACCAAAGCAAAAGCATTTGATGATCCAGTCGTAACCACGCTTGAACCCTTTACCGTGTTTTATTTGGCCGAGAATTACCACCAAAATTATTACCAAAACAACAAATCACAACCGTATTGTCAGTATGTGATTCAGCCCAAGATGGAGAAGTTTGAGAAAGTATTCAAGAACCGCTTAAAAAAATAAAAAAACTGCACAGATTTACATTCGTGCAGTTTTGTTTATAGGCTAATCCAACAATTATAAAATGTAATCGGTATTGATAAAATTGGAGGCCTTACTATCCAATAATTCTTGCAAAATGGCGTTGTTGTAGGCATTGTCTTTGGATGCCACAAAGGTGCGTATCGAAAACGAACGCAAGGCATCGTGTATACTCAAGGTGCCCACTGCCGAATCTTTTCGTCCGGTAAACGGATACAAATCGGGACCGCGTTGGCAGGCACTGTTCAAATTGACGCGACATACTAGATTAACCAATGTATCTATAAGTGGCGCAATGGTGTTGATGTCTTTACCAAACAAACTCACTTGCTGGCCGTAGTTGGATTCGGCCATGTCTTGCACCGGTTCTTGAATGTCGCTGAATGGAATAATCGGAATAACCGGTCCAAATTGCTCCTCGTGGTAAACCCGCATGGCCTTATTGACGGGATACAAAATGGCAGGGAAAATATAATTGGGCAAATGGGTACCTCCCTTTTCGTTCATCACCTTAGCGCCGTGTTGGGTAGCGTCGTCAATGAGTTCCTGAATATAAGCCGGTTTTTCTTTCTCGGGTAATGGTGTCAAAAATACTCTAGAATCCCACGGATTTCCATAGGGCAATGCATCTACTTTTTCTTTGAATTTGGCGATAAATGCATCCACAATTGATTCGTGCACATACAATACTTTGAGTGCCGTACAGCGTTGGCCGTTAAAAGACAAAGTACCCACCACGCATTCTTGTATGGCTAAATCCATGTCGGCATCGGGCAACACAATTCCCGGATTTTTAGCTTCCAATCCCAAAACCAAACGCAAGCGGTTTTTATTGGGGTGTTGATCTTGCAAGGCAATTGCTGATTTGCTGTTTCCAATTAAAGCCAAAATGGCAATTTTACCCGATTTCATTATCGGCGATGCAACATCTCGTCCGCGGCCATACACAATATTAATTACGCCTTTGGGAAAGCTAGAACGGAAAGCTTCCAACAAGGGTGAAATGAGCAATACGCCGTGTTTGGCGGGTTTGAAGATTACTGGATTTCCCATGATGATCGCAGGAATCAGTAAAGAAAAGGTCTCATTCAAGGGATAATTATACGGCCCTAAACACAACACTACACCCAACGGTCCGCGGCGCACCATGGCATTTACGCCTTGGCTTTTATTGAATCGGGCACTGTTGCGATCGAGTTGTTTGTAATCTTCTATGGTTTGGTAGATATACTCAATTGTACGGTCGAATTCTTTCTGTGAATCGTCTAAGGATTTTCCAATTTCCCACATCAGGAACTTAACCACCTCATCTCGGGTTTCCTTCATTTGTGTAACAAAATTCTGCATACACTTGATGCGATCGGCGACTTTCATGGTGGGCCATAAACCTTGTCCATTGTCATAGGCCGCGACTGCTGCCTCAACAACTTCATGGGCCTCGGGTTCGCCCATGGCAGGAATAGTTCCCAATAAAGTTGGGGCATACACTTCGGTTGACGAAATGGTTGAATACACCTCGGTGGTAGGACCCTCCCATTTTTTAAGGAGGCCATTTACCAAATAGGTGTCTTGTTTAAGCGGTGTTGAAATTTGATGTTGAACCGGAATAGTGTGCATAGTTGAAAGAATTTCAGTCTTGATAATAGATACAGTTTACAATACGTATTTCGTTAAGAAATTGAAAACGAATAACTTAAATTTATAATTCCTGCAAATGTAAGTAAACCAATCTATTTTTGTTTAATAAAAACTGAAATAACTTAAACAATATTAAAAATCTAGGCATTCGATCAAATACAATTCGAGAAATAAAATATCATTCTATTTTAATGAGAAGTTTGTATGCCTAATGCAATTTGCAACGCGCATTTTTCGCCATCAATGGCGGCAGAAATTATCCCACCTGCATAGCCAGCTCCTTCGCCGCAGGGATACAAGCCTTTAATTTGAACATGTTCTAAAGTATCCGGATTACGCGGGATGCGCACCGGAGATGAGGTGCGGCTTTCGGGCGCATGCAAAATGGCTTCGTTGGTGAGGTAGCCTTTCATTGATTGGCCAAACTGCACAAATCCTTCGCGCAAGATTTGCGTGAGAAAACCAGGAAACACTTGTCCCAACTCAACTGAAGTAGTTCCCGGAACATAGGATGTTTTGGGAATGGATGCAGATAGTTTGCTTTGCGTAAAATCAACCATTCGCTGGGCAGGCACTTTTTGAGTGTTGCCGGCCAATTGCCACGCTTTTTGCTCAATGGACTTTTGAAATTCCATACCCGCCAAGGGGCCAAATTTGGCAAAGGGCTTGAAATCTTCTAGCTTTAATTCGACAACTACCCCCGAATTGGCAGTTGCCTGATCGCGTTTGGAAGGCGACCAGCCGTTGGTTACTACCTCACCCGGACTGGTAGCACAAGGTGCAATAACTCCACCTGGACACATACAAAACGAATACATGCCGCGGCCTTGCACTTGCTTCACGATCGAATAGGGAGCGGGAGGCAAATAGTCGCCACGAAAATCGCAACTGTATTGTATCTGATCGATTAAACTTTGGGGATGCTCAGCGCGAACACCCAAAGCAAAAGGCTTTGCCTCGATATAGATTTGCTTTTGGGCCAACAATTCAAAAATATCACGTGCTGAATGGCCTGTGGCCAATATGACGTTTTGTGCACGTATAGTATCTCCTTTTTGAGTGACTACACCTTGGATGCTATTGTTTTTTAGGATAAAATCGGTGACGCGGGTTTCAAACAACACCTGTCCGCCAAATTCGATAATTTTCTCCCGAATGTCTTGTATAATTTGTGGCAATTTATTGGTACCAATGTGCGGATGGGCATCGACCAAGATATCAGGCGTTGCGCCAAAGGCCACCAACAATTTCAAAATACGATCGATATCGCCGCGTTTTTTGGAGCGTGTATACAGTTTGCCATCCGAATAGGTTCCTGCTCCGCCTTCGCCAAAACAATAATTGGAATCTTCGTTGACCACATGATCTACGTTGATGGCCTTTAAATCGCGACGTCTGCCTCGCACGTCTTTACCGCGCTCGATAACGATAGGCTTGATGCCCAACTCTAACAGCTGCAAAGCGGCAAACAAACCGGCTGGCCCCGCGCCAATAATGATTACTTCGGGAGCCGCAGCACAATTTTGGTAATTGGGCAGTTGCATATCCTCGGTAATAATGGACTCGTCTTCAAGAAAAATTTCGAGTTTTAAGTTGATCTTGATGCTTTTTTGGCGGGCATCTACCGACCGTTTCTGGATGGAAATATGTTGAATTGCTGCAGGAGAAACTTGTATTTTACTACTTACAACATCACGAAGTAACACCTCGTTTGAAGCGACTTCGGGACTAACTTGTAGAAGTAATGAGGTAGGCATTTATTTTTTGGTAAACTTAAAATTTTAAATCGAGGTACAAAAAAAAGGTTTTGCATGACACAAAACCTTTTTGATATACAAAAACGTATAGTTAGTTTTTGGTAAACTTATAGGTAAAGGCTCCTACGGGTAAATTTACTTTCACAAAATACAAGCCTGAAGTCAAATCAGCAACCGAAATGTTTTGAGTCTCCGCTGCTGAAAGGGTTTTGATCAATTGTCCTGTCGCGCTATAGAGCTCTACCGACTGTATTTCATAACCCGAACGGTTCATCAACTGAACATAAGACGAACTTGGGTTTGGATACAAACTAATTTGGTTTTGAATTGTGGGTTGGTTTATACCCAAAGCTACTGTATTCTGCAAGTAATCTGGGATGTTATCTCCGTTACTGTCGTCGTCGGCTGGGTTATTGTTGTTATTGTAATCTTCGAGGATTGTCAATACCCCATCGCCGTCGTCGTCGTTGTCTAGATAATTAGCAATGCCGTCGCCATCAGTATCGTTTATTACATTAATACCTCTATTAAATACATATTCAGTAGATGTCAAGATCATGTCACCATCATCGTCGTTATCTATAAAATTATATATGCCATCGCTATCGATATCGTCATTGGCCAAATTGGTATCGGCATTTAAATCTTCTAGTGCGGTATCTACACTGTCACCATCATAGTCATTGGCACAATCCAACACGCGCAATTGCACTTTCACTACTGCTCCGTTGCTGTTGGCATACAACAGATCGTCAAAAGCAATCGTATTGGTATAATTGAGATCTTGAATTTCATTGGTTAAAGCCAACGCATCAGCTTCTGTTGGAAATAATTTTACTAATCCAGGTTCTGCCGGTAGCAAATCATTTTTTACCACATTTAAGTTAAACGAGACTAGCCCATCGGCATCGTCGTCGCATTTGGCAAATAAATAGGCAGAACTCGAATTGTATTTAGTAAATCGCCAACCTTCGTGAAAGGCTGTCCAAGAACCAGTATTGCGTCCTTCTGGAGAAATACCTGCGTCTCCAGCATCATTAATAATTCCTGTTACGGTGTTTCCTCCTCCCCAACTAGCACAAACTTGCTTGTCTATTAATTGAACATCTATCGTGTTTAGGGTTTCGTACAAGATCATTTGAAAAGAACTTTTGGACGCGTTACACGCAAACAAGGAATTGTTATCGAAAAGCACAACAAATTTACGGTAAGGCGCTACGCCTGTTATTCCATAGGTAATTGTACCTTCTCCATTGGAATTATTTAAATCTTGGTAACAGCCCAAAATAGAATTTTTTACCGGAAAACTCACATTGGGGATGGTTTGCGAAAACGAAAAGGGAGAAAATCCATTGGCCATTTCACTTCGAAAATCAATGTATCCATTGGTACTCACTACCACTTGGTTGTAGATGTTTCCGTAGAAATCAAAATTGAAACCCAGCGGAATTAAGTCCGAACATCGGTCATCTTGCGTGCCTTGGACATTATTATCGGCTGCAAAAATGTGGTAGGGAATTGCACTTACTGCATAGCTCTGCGCGGTAGCTTGAAAGGTGTTCAACACAAGGACAAAAGCCAAGCTGAACACGATTTTGATTGTTAAGTAGTTATTTTTCATTGGTTTAGTTTTTTTTTCAAAAATACAAAAATTTAAATTCCAAGCTAATTATATTTGCCAACATGGAAAGACAACTCAAATTGATTTGGGATTTTCGGGGAGCTTTTGCTGCAAAGACTGCGGAGCACCACGAAATACATTTAAAAGAATACATTCATTCTGAAAAACTACTGCTAAACATTACTGGTTATCAGGTGATAGATGAGATGTATGCGATTGCATTCATGGTCGTGGAAGAAGCTAAAATGATTGCCGTTCGAGATGCGTTGAAACCTCATCGTGGAGAAGTCTATGAAAAGGATTAACGATTGTTGTCCCGAAACTTCGGGATGATTTTTGAAATAAAAAACACCAAATCAATTCAATTGTTTAGCTGTAAACCGTAAACTTAAAACTAACAATTAATTCGCGACTTCGCTGATGAATTTGATGCGCATAAAACGCAATTCGTCCAAATCGTATTCGCCGTCAAATTCTTTGAGTGCATCTTCGATGCTGTCGGTCTCCGATTCCATGAAATAATCGTGAATTTCCTCTTGCTGCTCTTCATCTAGTAAATCATCAATCCAGTAATTGATGTTGAGCTTGGTGCCTGAAAAGACAATTTGCTCCATTTCTTTGATGAGTGTATCCATATTCATGCCTTTGGCCGAAGCAATATCGTCTAAAGATAGTTTGCGGTCAATGTTTTGGATAATATATAGTTTATTGGTTGAATTGGCTCCGGTTGATTTCACGACCAAATCATCGGGACGAATAATGTCGTTGTCTTCCACGTAACGGGCAATAAGGGTAACGAAATCTGCACCATATTTTTTGGCTTTGCCCTCACCCACTCCATGGGTATTCATTAATTCATCTAGACTAATTGGGTACTTGAGTGCCATGTCCTCAAGCGAAGGATCTTGAAAAACCACAAAAGGAGGAACGCCAAGGGTTTTGGCTACTTTTTTCCGCAAATCACGCAGCATGCGCATCAAGGCTTCGTCGGCAGTGCCAGTAGATTTGGCAGCGGTAACTATGGCTTCGTCTTCGGTCTCGTTGTATTCATGATCCTCAGACATCATAAATGAACTTGGATTTTTGATATAGGCCAATCCTTTTGCTGAGACCTTCAATATACCGTATGTTTCTATGTCTTTAGTGAGCAAACCATCTACCAATGCCTGACGAATGAGCGCCATCCAGTAGCGTTCTTCAAAATTTGAACCCGAACCAAAAAACGATTGGGTATCGGTTTTATAGGCTTTAATCATGGCGTTTACTCGGCCAATCAAGGTGTAAATTACCTCTTTGGATTTATATAATTCTTTGGTATCGCGCACTACTTCAAGCACTTTTACCACCTGATTTTGGGCTTCGACTTTAGATTTTGGGTTGCGCACGTTGTCGTCCATATCGGCACCATGTCCGGTTTCGCTGTCAAATTCTTCGCCAAAATAATGCAGTAAAAATTTGCGTCTAGAGATCGAAGTTTCGGCATAGGCCACTACTTCTTGCAATAGGGCATACCCAATTTCTTGTTCGGCTACTGGTTTGCCCGACATGAATTTTTCTAGTTTTTCTACGTCTTTATACGAATAATAGGCCAAGCAATAGCCTTCTCCGCCATCGCGTCCGGCACGTCCGGTTTCTTGGTAGTAACTTTCTAAGGATTTGGGAATATCGTGGTGAATTACAAAGCGCACATCGGGTTTGTCAATACCCATTCCAAAAGCGATGGTGGCTACCACAACTTCTACATCTTCCATGAGGAACATGTCTTGGTGCTTGGCCCGCGTTTTGGCATCTAACCCGGCGTGATAGGGAATGGCGCTAATGCCGTTTACCTGTAAAACCTCGGCAATGGCCTCTACTTTTTTGCGGCTCAAGCAATAAATAATGCCCGATTTTCCTTTGTGTTGTTTGATGAATCGAATAATATCCGACTCGATATTTTTGGTTTTGGTGCGTACTTCGTAGAATAAATTGGGACGATTAAAGGAAGCTTTAAAGGTTGTAGCATTAGACATGTCAAGATTCTTGAGAATGTCTTCCTGCACTTTTGGGGTGGCCGTGGCGGTTAAACCGATGATGGGCACATCACCCAATTGTTTGATAATTTGCCTCAGGTTCCGGTATTCGGGTCTGAAATCGTGTCCCCATTCGGAGATGCAATGCGCTTCGTCAATGGCTACAAAGGAAATGGTTACTTTTTGCAAAAAGGCCACGTATTCGTCTTTGGTGAGGGACTCTGGTGCCACATACAACAACTTAGTTAACCCTGAAGTGATGTCTTTTTTTACCTGGGTAATTTCTGTTTTGGTTAAGGAGGAATTTAATACGTGTGCAATTCCGTTTTCAGAAGACAAACTTCGGATAGCATCCACTTGATTTTTCATTAAGGCTATAAGTGGCGAAACTACAATTGCCGTTCCTTCTTGCAACAAAGCGGGCAATTGGTAACAAAGCGATTTTCCGCCGCCTGTGGGCATAATCACAAAGGTATTTTGTTTGGCTAATATGCTCCGAATAACCTGCTCTTGCAACCCTTTAAATTGGCTAAAACCAAAATACTTTTTCAGTTCCTTGTGGATGTCAATTTCGTTTAAATTCATTAGATGATAATGGGAATTTGTATAAATTTGCAACTCCTAAGATACAACTTTCTATTACACATACAACTATTATTCAATTCTGATTTGATAACAAACCAAAATATCCGAGAAATTGCCAAAAAGGCCATTCTATCCGAAAGCGAATCCATCAAAAAATTAATCGATTACATTGACGATCAATTTGTTGAAGCTACGCAATCCATCTACAAATGTACCGGTCGATTGGTGGTAACTGGCATTGGAAAAAGCGCTATTATCGCCCAAAAAATGGTGGCCACCTTCAATTCTACCGGAACGCCTTCTTTATTTTTGCATGCCGCTGAGGCGATTCACGGCGATTTGGGCATGGTGCAAGCCGGCGATGTGATTATTTGCATCTCCAAAAGCGGCAACAGCCCCGAAATTAAAGTATTGGTTCCCTTGCTTAAACGCGACGGAAATATCCTAATTGGCATGACTGGCAATCGTACTTCGTTTTTGGCCAAATGCTCCGATTACATTTTGGACACCACCGTTGAGCAAGAAGCCTGTCCCAACAATTTGGCGCCCACCAACAGCACTACGGCGCAACTGGTTATGGGAGATGCATTGGCAGTTTGCCTCATGGAAATGCGTGCATTTTCGGGAGCAGATTTTGCCAAATACCATCCCGGTGGCGCACTTGGGAAGCAGTTATTACTTCGGGTGAGCGACATGATTGAACATTCGCTCAAACCAACAGTTGCTCCTGATGCTGCGATCAAAAAAGTAATTTTTGAAATTTCAGAAAAAAGACTAGGCGTAACTGCAGTGATAGAGCACGGAAAAGTAATTGGAATCATCACCGATGGAGACATTCGACGCATGCTCAACGAACGGGACTCTTTTATTGAGCTCACCGCCCGAGACATCATGACACAAAATCCAAAATTAATTAGCACTTCGGCTCGGGTAATTGAAGCATTTAATTTGATGGAAGATTATAAAATCACCCAATTGGTGGTGGTTGACCAAGACGAATACAAAGGCATCTTGCATTTACACGATATTTTAAAAGAAGGAATTATCTAAAATGGGGAAGAAAAGCCTGAGTGAAATGTCGTTTTTAGACCACCTGGAAGAATTACGTTGGCTGCTCATCCGTGTGACGCTCGCCGTTCTAATTGTGTCTTGCTTATCTTATTTTATCATCGATTTTATTTTTGAAGACGTGATTTTTGGTCCCATTCATCCCGATTTCATCACCTACCGCTTATTTTGTGATTTAACCCATTATTTTGGCACCGACGATGGCGGCATGTGCGTAACCGAAATGCCTTTCATTATCCAAAGCACGAGCTTGGGAGGTCAATTTTCGGTGTTTTTGTGGACCTGCATTACCGCCGGTTTCATTTTGGGCTTCCCTTACATCTTATGGGAAATCTGGAAATTCATCAGTCCGGCCTTGTACAAAAACGAAAAAAAATACGCCGTTTGGTTTATCCTCGTCTCTTCCCTGCTTTTTTTCTTGGGCGTTTTGTTTGGGTATTATTTGATCCTGCCGCTCTCGGTAAACTTTTTTGGTGGATTTAATGTGAGCAGTGTCATCAAAAACGAATTCAACCTGGACAACTACATCAGCATGGTAAAAACTTCGGTGATTTCTTGTGGGTTAATTTTTGAATTGCCCATCATCATTTATTTCCTCACCAAAATTGGCTTGGTTACTGCAGCCACCTTGCGCGAATACCGCCGCTACTCCATTGTGATTATCTTAATCGTGGCTGCTATCATTACTCCACCCGATATTTTGAGCCAAATTATTGTGTCGATTCCGCTTTTGATATTATATGAAATAAGTATTTTAATTGCCGTATTGGTAAACAAAAAAGAAAAAAATGGCTGATTTAGTTGCTGATTTTAACGATTACCGCGCCAAGATGAACGCCAAATTATTGGCAGACAACAACCTGATAATCAAACGAATTTTTAATCTCGACACCAATGCCTATGCAGCAGGAGCCTTGGATGTGAAAACCAAAGAATTATTGGGCCTCGTTGCTTCGGCTGTGCTGCGCTGCGACGACTGCGTAAAATACCATTTAGAGACCGCACACAAAGCAGGCGTGAGTAAAGACGAAGTGATGGAAGCATTGGGCATTGCAACCCTAGTAGGCGGTACGATTGTGGTTCCTCATTTGCGTCGAGCCTACGAATTTTGGGAAGCCTTAGAGAATTGATTGTATATACTGGCTAATTTTAAATTAAATTTGGGCCGTTCCCAATTTTCAATTCATCAAAAATTTATAATTTAATGAAACTCAGAGCAGAAAATCTCATCAAAACCTACAAAGGACGAAGCGTAGTGAAAGGCATTTCGGTCGAAGTAAACCAAGGCGAAATCGTGGGCTTATTGGGACCAAATGGTGCCGGGAAAACCACCTCGTTTTATATGATTGTGGGCTTGGTAAAACCCAATTCGGGCAACATTTACCTCGATGATTTAGACATTACAAATTACCCGATGTACAAGCGAGCGCAAGCTGGGATTGGGTATTTGGCCCAAGAAGCTTCTGTTTTTCGCAAGTTAAGTATCGAAGACAATATTCTAAGTGTATTGCAACTCACCAATTTATCCAAAGAAGCACAAATTGCCAAAATGGAATCCTTGATTGACGAATTTAGTTTGCAACACATCCGCACCAACCGAGGTGATTTACTTTCTGGAGGCGAACGCCGACGAACCGAGATTGCCCGTGCCTTGGCTACTGATCCTAAGTTTATATTGTTGGACGAACCCTTTGCTGGCGTAGATCCGGTTGCGGTAGAAGACATTCAGCGCATTGTGGCCCAACTAAAAAACAAAAACATTGGCATCTTGATTACCGACCACAACGTGCAAGAGACCTTGGCCATTACCGACAAAACCTATTTAATGTTTGAAGGTGGTATCCTGAAAGCCGGAATTCCGGAAGAATTGGTAGAAGACGAAATGGTACGTCGCGTGTATTTAGGACAAAACTTTGAGTTGCGTAAAAAGAAACTAGAATTTTAATTCTGCACAGTTATGAGTAAACCCTATAACGATTGGCAAGACAATAACGACTATTGGATTTGGGGTATTTTTTACTACAACAAAGAAGACAAGCGTTTGTTTCCGCCCAAACGAAATCCGTGGATGGGTTTCACGACCAATTTTGCCAATCCAAAATCGGTATTGGCCTTACTCGCTTTTATGGCGTTTTTCGTGTTTGTGATTGCAATGATCGAGAGGAAATCGCTTTAAATCAGCGGCTTGGCAAACCAGCGGTTGTAAATTACAGAAGTAAGTACATAACTGATAATAATGAGCGGCACTGCGGTAATTTGCAAAAAGACCAAAAGCAGCACCGAATACACTACAAATCCCAACTGCAATGTATAGGCCTTCAAATTTGATCCTTTTATTTTTAGGGCAAATAATGGAATTTCCGCGTTAAGCATGTACGAACTTACAATCGTAATAAGCAGTAAAACTGCATGATTAATCAGCAATTCAAAGACCAGCAACGAATCTGAATGAATGGCTACCAGAGGCAAACTCAAAATAAACAAGGCGTTGGCTGGTGTGGGCAAACCAATAAAGGAATCGGTTTGGCGGGTATCCAGATTAAAATTGGCCAAGCGGTAACAAGATGCCAATGTGATTAAAAATCCAAAATAGGGCATAATTTGCGCAAATAGTGTAGTTGAATTTCCTGCTGATTCGACCAACATGTAGTACATCACAACCCCTGGCACTACTCCACTGGTTACCATATCGGCCAAAGAATCCAACTGCAAACCCAACGGACTACTTACTTGAAATAACCGGGCAAAAAATCCATCAAAAAAATCAAAAAATATACCCAAACACACCAACCCAAAGGCGGCAGTAAAATTGCTTTGTGTGGCATACAAAAGGGCAACACAGCCACTAAACAAATTAAGTAAAGTAAGAATGTTGGGGATATGTTTTTTGATCTGCATCAGCTGTTTTTTGATTCACAAATTTAAAACAATAAGTTAAAGAGTTGGGCGTTTTTTATTCAAGATTTTTATTTGATATTTGTAAAAACAAAACACCTTGAGCGCATTCCGTTTTTTTCCTATTTTATTTATCTGCCTTTCCATGCAGAGCCAAACCGTTCGCAAGTACTCAAATGAGTTCATGAACATTGGCGTAGATGCAGCCGCTCTTGGAATGGCCAATGCGGTGACCGCCCAAACCGCCGATGTGAATGCCGGATATTGGAACCCAGCAGGTTTGCTTCAACTCAAAGACAAACAAGTGGGATTAATGCACGCCAGTTATTTTGCCAACATTGCACAATACGATTATGCCGCCTATGCCAGCCCGATAGATAGCGAAAGTGCCTGGGGATTTTCGGCCATCCGATTTGGGGTTGATGATATTTTGAACACTACCCAACTCATTGACAACCAAGGAAATATTGACTACAACCGCGTGAGTAAATTTTCGACTGCCGATTATGGATTTAATTTTTCGTATGCCCGAAAATCCAAGCTCAATAACGTTCGCTATGGTGCAAATGCCAAAATAATACGCCGAGTAATTGGGGAATTTGCCAATTCGTGGGGGTTTGGTTTTGACTTGGGTCTGCAATACACAAAGAAAAAATGGGAATTTGGCTTGTTGCTGCGCGACATTACCACCACCTACAACGTTTGGAACATCGACGAACAAGCCTATGCTGCTGTGCAAAATTCTATTCCCAATCAAAATCAAGAATTGCCCGAAAGCACAGAAATCACCCTGCCAAAAGCCCAATTGGGTATAGCACGAAAATTCAACTTTCATACTGACTACACCTTAGTAACCGCTGCCAACTTCAATATGGAATTTACCAAAACCAACGACCTCATTGCCAGCAACAGTTTAAGTATTGCACCGGCCTTGGGGTGTGAATTTGGGTATACCGATGTGGTATTTTTGCGCACGGGCTTTGGAAATTTTCAGAAATCGACGCAAGTAGACAACGGCAGCAAAATGAGTTTTCAGCCCAATATTGGTTTGGGATTTAAATACAAAGGCATACAAATTGATTATGCCCTTACCGATTTGGGCAACCAAAGCACCGCCCTGTACTCCAATATTTTTTCGGTAAAAATTGATTTGAGTAGTTTCCGATAACGATGAAACAAGCGCTACAACATCCGTTTTCATTGGCTGCGATAACCGGACTTTTATTAGCTGCCGCTTGGCCCACTTACGGATTTCCTTTACTCCTATTTTTTGCATTCTTGCCCCTGTTGTGGGCTGAACATCAACTGCGAATTGCAAAAGCTTCAACCCTAAAAATCTTTGCAGCAGCCTACTTGAGTTTTGTATTGTGGAATGCACTCACAACTTGGTGGTTGTATTACGCCTCTAGTTTTGGCATGTGGTTTGCCGTTTTGGTCAATGCCCTGTTGATGAGTTTTTTATTTTTGATCTACCACCAAGCGGCCAAACGAATTGACGCGAAGTTCAGCTTACTTTTATGGGTGTGCCTTTGGCTAGCCTTTGAGGAATTTCACCTGGAATGGGAATTTTCCTGGCCGTGGCTCAATTTGGGTCATGCCTTTGCTACCTATCCAAAATGGATTCAATGGTATGAATATACCGGAGCTTTTGGCGGTAGTTTGTGGGTATTGGTGTGCAATGCCTGGTTGTTTTATCAGCTTACGAAAACTAATTTTTCCCTCAAAAAAACAACCACTTTGTATTGGGCTATGGGCATTCTAATCCCAATAGGGCTTTCCTTGGCTATTTATTACCAATATGAAAGTAAAGGCGCGATGAAAGAGGTGATTCTTTTGCAACCCAACGTTGATCCGTATACCGAAAAATACAACTCCACCAATTACCAAACCACCCAAGAGTTACTGGAATTAGCTGCGCCCTTGTGCGACAAAAATACCCACTATGTAATTGCCCCCGAAACAGTCTTAGCCGAAATGATTCCTTACGACCAATTTTACCAATCTACTAGCCCCATGCTTATGCGGCAATTCATCCAGCAGCATCCGGGTATTCAATTGCTTTGGGGTATTGATACTTTTACGTTTATAACCGATCCGGCCGCTGTAAAACCAGCAACAAATGCCTATCGGCCGGGATTATGGGTCGATTTTTATAACGCTGCCTTGTTTGTCGATGCCCGCCCCGAAATTCAAAAATATTATAAATCAAAATTGGTGGTCGGCATCGAAAATTTGCCTTACAAACCCATATTAGAACCGCTATTGGGCAATATTATGCTCGATTTGGGTGGCACCATATCTACCAAAACTACCCAGGAAAATCGAACTGTATTTTGCAGCAAAGACGGCACAAAAGTGGCTCCTATTATTTGCTACGAATCGGTTTATGGAAATTATGTAAATGGGTATGTTACCAATGGTGCTCAGTTTTTGGCCATCATTACCAACGATGCATGGTGGCACGAAACGCAAGGACATAAACAGCATTTAAGTTTTGCCCAATTGCGCGCCATCGAAACCAGACGTGATGTAGCCCGCAGTGCCAATACAGGAATCTCGGCTTTTATCAATCAAAAAGGAGAAGTGACACAACAAAGTAAGTACGGGGAGAAAATTGCACTCAAAGGAACTGTTCAACTCAATAACAAATTGACATTCTATGTGCAACAAGGCGATTACTTGGCCAAACTTGCCATAGGAATTGGATTTATTTTACTGCTCTTAATCGGGATCAAACCCCTTCGAAAACACCTGCAATAATTTATTGCCCCCTGTAGAACAAGATCGTGCTCAGGGTTTTGACGCAAATATTAATATCCAAGAAAATACTGCGGTGCTTAATGTAGTACAAATCATATTGCAGTTTTATTAGACTGTCGTTAACGGATTCACCATAGGAATAATTGACTTGTGCCCAGCCGGTAAGTCCGGGTTTTATAATATGACGGGTTTCATAAAACGGCATCGTTTCGGCAATTTCATCTACGAATACAGGGCGTTCGGGTCGTGGACCAATCAACGACATTTCACCTTTAATGATGTTGTAAAACTGAGGGAATTCGTCGATTCGGGTTTTGCGCATAATTTTTCCGAAAGCCGTCACGCGACTGTCATTGAAAGTTGTAAAAACTGCCCCGTTCGCTTCGGCATTTTTAATCATGGTACGCAGTTTCACGATATTAAATACTACTCCATTTTTTCCCACACGCTCCTGTGTATAAAATAAGGATCCCCGATTGGCAAGTAGATTTCCGATTAGTATAAAAGGAAGTAAACCAAGCCCTACGGCTATTCCGATGAAACCAACTAGTAAATCTGCCAAACGAATAAACAACAAATACAGGTGATTTTGGTTGCTGCGGCTGAAAGGAAAATAGCGGTAAAAATCGCGGGCTACATATTGCACGGGGATGCGCTGGGTGAGCGTTTCGTATACCTGTGTGTATTCTTTGATCATAAATCCATTTTCTAGTAAATGAATTAATTGGTTGTACAATTGCGCGGTAATACCTTCTGTGTTTTGGGAGGCTACTACTACTTCGGAAACCGCATGTTTTAAAACAAATTTTTCCAATTCGTTGCTTTCAATTTGGGTTAAATTTCCAGTAAAACGATCGTCAGAAACTGCTGTATTATCTGAATTAATATAACCCACCACTTTGTAATGCGGATCAGCATTTTCTAATCCCAAAACCAATTCTTTCAATTGGTCTTTATCGCAAATAAGAATGACATTTTTCGTGAATCGATTGGAAGCAAAAAAAGCCACATAAATCAAGCGCCAAACGAAAAGTGCCAAGAAAATAGCCAAATAGAAAAAGAGAATTTGCAATCGATTGGAGGGCAACACCGGCGTAAAAATTGGAGTAAGCAAATAGACCAAAACGGTGGTTGATGATGTAAGTACAATACTTTTAATGATTTGCACCTGATTACTAGCTACTTGCAAGTTGTACATTTCGAAAACAGTTCCGAAAATTGTCAAGTAGATTCCCAATACGATGGTCCAATAAAAATTGGAAGTCGAAAACTGAAAATAATTAAAATTAAACACAAAACCCACACTATACAAGGCCAACAAAACTGTAATAATATCAAAAATTCGAAGCAAAACTTTTCGCTCTGAAATTTCAAAATGTATTTTGTTTCTATTGGGCATTGGTTATAATTTTTTCAAAAATAAGGATTATATTAATTGATATACAACAAATTAGACCGAATCAAACGCTTCTTTTGTAGCAGGTACATAGATGTCTAATAAAGCTAAGGCATAGATAAAAGCAGGTGCTGCCAAACGCATAGCAGCATGGTTTATGGTCAATAACCAAAACACTAAGAAAGATAGAATATAAATGTTGTAGGTGTTTCTAAAAAATATAAACAACGGCAATGTAAACAGGACGAGGAGTGCGAGAATTCCAAACGCGCCGTGTTCGCCCAAGGTGCGCGTAATTTCGTTGTGAGACACAACCAAATCACCCGTCTTTTTTTGTCTATTCTCGGCAATTTTACCCACACCCAAACCAAAAATAGGATGGGTTAAAAAGGCAGAAATTTCATCTTTGGCCAATTCTTCTCTGCCTGTAAATCGGTCTTGTTTTACCCGTCCATTGATGTCTTGGTTGGCATACCTTTTATTAATTAGTCCGTTGGTTTGGGAAGACGAAAATACCCAAGTTCCCACCATACCAAATACAAGCGCAAGCAAAATGTAATTCATTTTAATCCGTGCCTTGGGGTTAATTCTAAAATAAGTGACCAACACCAACGCAATAAGCATGAGTAAACTAGTTACTATGCCTCCTCGGGAAAAAGTAATCAATCCGCGGTAACTGAGTTCTACTGCAACTAACGCATTGACAACAAACAATAGCGGATTGGGCGAAAAAAAAATGAGGCGCGAAAAAAATACAAACATTCCCAAGCCCAACATTGTAGCCACCTGATTAGGACCAAATCCGCCAGAAGTTGCAAAATTTGAACCGGTTCCTAGTAGGACGTCTTTTAATTCGGGCGTATACAAATACAAATAGATAGAACAAGAAATAATGGGCAATCCGACGAGTAAAAGCAGTTCGTTTATTTGCTTAAAACTGACTTTTCGGGTGTAGCAATACAAGGCCGAGAGACCCAAGCATAAGGGACCTGAAATATTGAATGAGATGGCGTTTTTTACACTATCAAGTCCGTCTAAAGTATAATAGCCAATAATCAATCCGGGTAGTAAAAACAAGATGTAAAGCCAAATTGGAACTGCATTTTTGGAAACACCACTGAAATAAATTCCAATTAACATGAACACAATTACGGCATATTTCGAAAATTCATATATGGGGTTTCCATCGGTCATGCGCAAGGCTACCTCTGCTCCCACTATATAGGCTGCCGCATAGAGCACTTCATTATTTTGGTTTCTAGAATTGAGCACAAAATAGGCTCCACATATCAACATGCCATAGCCATAGAATTTCGGAAAAAAGGGCACGTAATACAAACCCAACCCGATTATAATATGGATTATAATTAAATATAAATAGCGTTTGTCAGCTGTATTCATTGGTTATTCCTTACTCCATTTTAGAAAGGCATTAATCACGCTTTCTTCTGAATAATTCTGTTGTATTTTGGCTTGTAAGGCTTGTCCAAAGCTAAGACGAAGATTTTGATTCTCGATGAGTTCAACTAAAGATTTATAAAACAAATCTACAGAACCCGAGGGCACAACAAATCCCTCCTTTTGGTGATCAACTAATGCTGCAATTCCACCAACATTGGTCACTACAACTGGTAGTCCATAATAGCCATATTCCAATAACGCCAAGGGAAGTCCCTCTGCGATTGAAGTTAAAATTCCAATCGAACACGAGTTGGCAATTGGGGCAATATCGGCGCGAGTACCATAAATAAAAACATACTGGTCTAAGTCTTTTTCACGTATTTGTTTTTTTAGCTGAAAAGCATACTCATCATTAAAATCCTGCCCAACCAAATGAAACGTCCAATCAGAATGGGATTGGCTGAGCAATTCAGCTACAGCTAGAAGCAGTTGATGATTTTTTTCTTGACGTAAATTGGCCAAACACAAAATTCGTTTTCCTACTATTCCTGCCAATGGTGCTACTAATTCTGTAGAGGAAGTTGGTGATACAAAATTTGGCAGGTAGCGCACGTTTGTGCAAGCCAATTTTTCTTGCGCCCATTTTTTTAGTGGTTCATTGACAACGAGAATGCCTGCAAAAAGAGTAGAACATAGGCGAAGCAAATGCGGTGGGCGTTGGTCTAAATTTGCACTTAATCCGTAATGATGATGGTAAATAATTTTGAGTTTGGGGAGCAACAATCGAAGCAAAAAAGCAGTAAAAAAGGAGGTGGCATGCGCGTGCACATGGGTCACATTATAGCTAAGGCAGTACTTTCGTAAACGAAATAAAGCAGTGAGATCTAGAGCCGATTTTTTGGCCATAAAAAAATAGTTTACTTCTGATCGAATTTGCGCTTGTAAGAGTCCCTCCTTGCGGGTACAGACCAATCCAGAAAATTCTACCTGCTTTGCCAAACCATTAGCGAGATTTACCGCCATGCGCTCAGCTCCACCAGCTTCTAGCGAGTCTATTAGTTGCACAATTCTCATGGTCTTACCAATTTTGCAATTTCTATTTCAAACTGATCTAGTGTGAATTGTCTAGACCACTCCATGGCAGCTATTGCTTTGGACGCATAGTCCAAGGGGTTTTGTACCAATTCGATAATGCGCTGGGCATCTTGTTCAAGTTGTACATCCAAAAGCAGGCCTCTGGTTTGGTTGTTCAACATAGAAGGCACGCATGAAACAGCGGTGACCAAAGGAACACAGCCCCAAAACATAGCTTCAGCAACTGCTTTTGGCCATCCTTCACTTTGAGAGGGCAACACTAAAAAATGACTCGATTCGTAGGCTTTTTGAATTTGGTGAGCCTCTTGATTGCCACAAAATTCAATCGCCAAATCGATAGCGGCTTGAGCGCAATAGGCTTCTAATGAAGTGCGTTCGGTGCCATCTCCATATAATTTGAGTTGAATTGAAATGCCTTTTTTTAGCAAATATTCTACCAATTGAATCGCATATAATGGATTCTTTCCTGCAGTTAAACTTCCCACAAACAGGCATTGAATAGGCGGTGTTAATGGCCGAGGAAGCGTGAGTTTTTTATCAGAATCCCGGTAGGTAGCGGTAAAAAAAGAACGGCAATTGCTGCTCATAGTCGGCCATTCGCCATAGACCAACACGGTCATGTTGCGCGATAAAAAAGTATTTTGCAAAATCCAGCGTTGTAGTTTATAGCTCCACGGTTGCTTGGAATGCGGATCCCAATTGCCTGCGTATTTGGCAGTTTTAATTTTTTTAGGAAAGAAAATTTGTACCACACAACCCAAAAGGCCAATATTTCCAGGACAACGCAAGTGAATATGATCGGCCCAAATCATTGCTTGAATCAAATAATATAAATTTAGAAAGGAAACGAAAAGGGATTTTATCGCATTAAATAAATTTGTACTATTAAATTCTATACTTGGAAATAATTTTGTGATTGGAAATAAAATTGGAGAAATTAAAAGTCCTTTATCTTCCTTCCAAATTGGACAAAGCATCCCAATTTCTATTTCTTGTTGAGCCCATATCATCAATTCTTTCACAAAGGGACTATAGGCATAGTAGTTCTTTTGTTTTAAAACCAAAGGAGCTGATGATATAACGACTAATTTCATTAAATATATCCGATTGAGCCATTTGTTGAAATCACAACAGCTGGAACGCCAACTACCGTGGTATGTGTTTTTACATCTGTATTCACAAAAGAACATGCTCCAATGAGCACATCGTCTTCAATGTGAATTTTGCCAGCAACAACACTATTTGCCGCAATAAAAACATTGTTTCCTATAACTGGAACCCCTCTTTTTTCGCCGAGGCCTGAAACCCCTATCGTAACATTTTGGGATAGATTGCAATTGTCACCCAGAATGGCATCGCTATTAATAATAATACCTCCAAAGTGACCAATATAGAGGGAGTGGCCTATTTTTACTGAAGCAGGAATAGATATTCCGGTGATGAGTTCAATCCATTTTTGCCACAAAATGATACCAAACTTAAAAAAAAACTTACCGGGTGGCCAGGTGATTTTTGTGACTACAAAATGTGCAATTCTGTACTGAAAACTAGCCCAAAATCCTTGGGTCAGAAAAAGTATTACAAAAAAATTGGCACCGTATTTTTTGTGTTTTTTATAATCTGAATAGATGAGTTGAAAAGTTGTCATTCTATTTTAGGTTTTTTCAAAAGTAATACAAACCAACTAAACGTTCTACCGCAAGCTTCCAAAAAGGCTTTTTTACGATGAGGTGTGGTAAAGGTATTGCTAAACCGGATGAGTGTCAACAAAATGGTAATTGAATTCCATTTTAATCGGTCGTTCCAAGTAGGTGAATTCCATCTTACTCGCCACACATACCAGCCGTTGCGCACCACCATTTTGCCATAAAGAAAGGCATTGGGCCGTCCCGAATAATCGTGATAATGAGCCAATTGAGCCGCAGTATTTATATACAAAGGTCCTGTCTGGGAAACCCTTAACGAAAAATCGGCGTCTTCATACAAGCCATAGCCTTCAAAAAAAGTTGAAAATTTAAAGTTTGCAAATACCTCCATTTTATAGGAAGCTACCCCACCCATGAGTTGTTCCACTTTGTATGTTTTGCCTGATGGTGGTAAAAAACCAATACTTCGGCCGTGCGAATAGCGGGGTGAAAACCCTGGAGGCACATTAGAATCCAAGGCGAGGCGTTTGCGCAATATAAATCGGCTGCTGTCTTGTATTTTATATCCATCATAATAAAATTCACGAAATGATGGGACATAGTCATGCGATACTGGTTGCCATTGACTTTCGTTTGAAATATAACCGCCCACGCCAAGTGCCTCCGGATAATCAGAATAGGTTTGCATCAATTGCTCAAAATAATCTGGAGCTAAATAGGTGTCGTCATCAAGAAAACAAACTACTTCTGATGATTTTGCAACTTTTTCTATCCCAAAATTGCGTTGTTTCGTTAGGCCTCTATGATTAGCATCTACCAAATAATAGGTCAAATTTTTTATCGGATTGCTACTAAATAAAGCTTTCGTCTCTTCATTAGTAGAACCATCAACTATTAGAATTTCGTTGGGGTAACGCGTTTGATTATTCACCGACTCCAACAAATCAGTTAACGGTTTTGGCCGCATGTAGGTGCAAACAACTAAGGTGAAATTCATATGTATTATTTTGTTCTTACGCCCAATTTCACTAATTTTTTGGCATAAAAAATAGACCGATTAAATTGTACCTGCTTGTAGGGCATTCTCAAAACACGATATAGAAAACTAATTTTTGGACCTTGTATCAAAAAGGTCATAAAATAGCGGTGGCGAAACTCAGCCCGTTGTTGTGGGGTGAAATGTTTATGAAATTGATACGTCAACGTAGGACTCGGAACCGGTCGAACCCATTTTACTGGTGTATCCAATTCCCAAGGTTGAATTTTTCTTTTCTTGCCCATAATTTTGGCCTGGTTGCCCCATATTCGATAGCCCCCATTCCCTGGCTTCAAATGTAAATTTGTAGGAAATGGGTTTTGTAACACCGGAACACCCAGTTTGAGTAGAGACAAGCCAAAGTCGCCATCTTCTCCATAGCCTCCATCGTAGTTGATGTCGTTTCCGACCAACTGGTCTACGTATATTTTTTTTACACAAGAATTGGCATTACTAAACATTTGAGCGGTTCCAACAACCCATCTTGTATGGTCAATCGCGTTCAATTTATTCTTTAAATCTTCTAAGCCTTGCGTTGCGTGATCGGCAGTTATGTCCAAGCCATTACTGGCCCCTGCGTTATAGGTTTGCAAAACTTTGATGTGATTTGCTATAAAATCGGGTGGAATTCGAATGTCATCATCGCCAAATACAATATAATCGCCCGTACACAATTCAATCGCTTCATTTCTGGCCCGACAACTCCCTTTCGATTTTTGCCAAATTACTTGAAGGTCAAACGGAAATTCTTGTGTTTGATAGCGCGATTCGTCGCGATCATTTTCTGGGGTAGCATCGACGACAAACACTTGTGTAGGCAGATAGTTTTGATGGGCCAAATCGTGGAGCAATTGCAAGGTAAAATCTTGCCTAAACATAGTTGGAATGATATAACTAACGGTAGGCTCTCCTTCTATATCTTTCAATTTTCTGGGCGGTAAAAGTGTTCTATTGACACGCATTGAAAATTGTTTTTTAGCATACAAAAAAGCATCCCATTCTGAATACTTCCAGAACCCTTTTCGATATACCATAAATAGGGCATGATCAATCTTGAAATTTTTGATAAAAAAAGTATAGCGATCGCGTGCAGAAATTTGGATAGGTTCTATTTCATTTGATTCAAAAAGTCCGCTTACATATAGTGGGATTGCGCCTTGAAACCGAAGACTGCACACGCCAAAATCGAATGCTTGCATTTGGATGCTTTTGTAATCAGAATCAAATCCGCCTAAAGTTTCCCAGGTCGATTTTCTAATGGCAAACTGATTGGGATTGATCCGCCAACTCACACATTGATCCAAGTTATCAAAATCAGTACCATACCAAAACAATACCGATCCTTGTATCGCAATTTCGGGAAAGGCATTTTTATAACCTTGTTCAAAAGAGCTGTGCCATATGTCACCGTATCCTTCTGCTAAAACATCTAATTTTTGGGTTTCTAAATTCCCATTATAGAGTATGATTTCGCCTCTAGAAGTTTGATGTTCTTTTAAAATCATTTGTGTATTATAAATTAAATCTGCTTAATAACTGTATTTATCATCCAAAAAGCAGCAAATAGATACCTATAAGATGCGTTTTCAGACTTGTCATGCACTAATTCCAAATGTATAACTAATCACTTAAAAATTACTAATGATATCTTGATAAAAATTGCTGTTTTGAATCGAAATTTTTTTGCTGTCAAAGTTTTGCTCCACCCTTGTTCTTGCTGCTTTTCCCATATGTATTGTTCGCTGACTATCTGCCATTAATTCCACTATTTTTTGAACATACAACGCGTGATTTTTGGGGTGAATACAATAACCACTGATGCCGTCCTCGATGAGTTCTGCTGACCAACCAAAATTACTGGTGAGTACTGGTTTTTGCATGGCCATGGCTTCTATCGTTACCATGCCTTGGGTTTCGGCCATGCTCGGCAAGACACACAAATGGGCTTTTATAATATAGGTTTGCATGTGTTCATACGGAATTTTGCCTGTATATTGAATGCGATCTAAAACAGCAGCAGGTATGTTTTTTTGAAGCTCATGCCAAGTAGAATCGGCGCCTGATTGAATATCGGGAGCATCGGCACCCACCAAAACTAAACGAGCAGTTGGCTGATCTACAAGTAGCTGTTTGAAAACTTCTATCAATTCAAACACTCCTTTTTTGCGAATTAGCGTACCAAAATAAGCGATTAGTCCGGGTTCAAACGCAGTGGGATTGGGATTGGTAAACTGACTAATTCTTATGCCGTTGGGAATTATTACTGTATTTTTTCCTTTTAATCGGAAGATAAATTGGGTAATTTCAGCGGCAAAATGTGTAGGCGAAGAAAAGGCAACTGCTTGTCGCATCGCCCATTTTTCGAGTAGAAAATTCTTTAATTTTTGGGACCTGCCTTCCAAATGACAAAAATAGGCATCGGTACCGTGAAAGCGAATTACCAAGGGCGCATTGAGTCGCATAAAAGCAGTAATTCCGGTCCAATCAGGCGCTTCAATGAGTTGAATCTGTTCACGCGCAATGCAAGTATTTACATAGCGTTGAATAAATTTTCGGTAAAAATACCAGCCGCCAAAGGCATATTTTTTAAACGGAATAAAATGCAGTTGCACGCCTTGATCATCCAAAACTTGTGCACTGCTTTGACCATACACAAATACAACTACCCGATGGCCCAATGCAACAAGATCACGGGCACTATTTTGAATGCTACTGCCTATTCCCCCACTTGCCTTACAAAGCGGATGGGGATATTCGGGGGTGAGCAAACCAATTGTCATTTCCATTTTTGTATAAAATCAGCAATGGGTAAATAAAAATCGGCGGCATTGGTTTCTACTTGTTCGGCAGGCCAGTTCCACCAAGCGATGGCTAATAAATCTTGAATCTGTTCGGGGCTGTGTTTCATTTTTACCACACGAGCCGGCACGCCACCCACTACAGAATAGGCTGGGACATCTGTTGTAACCACGGCCCCTGCCATGACAGTCGCACCCGAACCGATATTCACTTGTGGTACTATCGTTGCGTTCATTCCTATCCAAACGTCGTGACCAATTTCGGTGTGGTGCGCTATCGATGGAATTTTACTTGTTTTGAAATCTTCTATTGTTTGATTTTGAAATCGAATAGACTTTTTTTTCAACTGATCTAAATGCGGAAATGAGGTGATTTCACTTTGTTGATGAAATCCATCATCGAGAATAAAATGCACGTCGTTGGCAATGGAACAATAGGAGCCAATTTTCAGGTAAGACTGCGGATACCACTGCCACACAAAAGCCCCGTTGTGGTAGGTTTTATAACCCAGTTGTGTATTGGCCGACCGATCTAAATAGACCTTTTGCTGGCGCTTCAGGAAGCGATAATATTCAATTCCTAACAGTTTCCACAATATATATCGAAGCGTATTTTTCACAGCGTTGGATTAGGAATTAGGAAGTACAACATAACTAGCTGCGCCTTGGTGAGAAATAACCGAAGCCAAGGGAGCCGCTACCACCGCCTGATCGGCTACATCAAATGCAACCACCGCGTTGGCACCAATGAGCGCGTCGTTCCCGATGCTGATGCCGCCCAAAATCACGCAATTGGGTCCCATAAAAACCCGATTTCCAATAGTGGGGACACCGGTGTTTTTTCCGCGATTCAATACGCCAATGGTCATGCCTTGAGAAAGATTGCAATGTTCGCCAAGAACCGCATCGCCGTGAATGACAATTCCCCCAAAATGTCCAATGTATAGGCCTTTTCCGATAGAAGTGCGATAGGAAATATCAAAACCATATTTGTATTTCATTTTTCGCCAGCCCAGAAAAAAAACATAAAAAAGCAAGCGGTTTTTACGTCGAAAATATTGGGTGCAACGAAAATAGGTTAAGAACTTCAAACCGGGATTGGGTTGCCACCAAAACACCTGTAACAAAATACCCAGTGATAGTTTTTTGAACCCACAGCGTGCATAATCAGCCAAAAGAATTTCTCGTAACATCTGTTTAATTTAGTAGTTCATCAAAGGCATTCCAAATGCGTTCAGAAGCCAATTGAGCCGGTTGTTGGTTTATTTTTTCAAACCAAACTTGTGCATGGTCAACCACTACTGGCTCAGTATTCGATACCATTTTTACAATCACTCTCTCCATTGCTGCTGCCGAATCAATCCAATGCACTGCTGTTGCAGAAGGCATCGATCGGAAGTGTATAAAGTTATAAATTTTTTGCACAGACCAATCGGCCACAGCGCAGTTTGCTACATCATACCGAATATAGGCGCAGGCTTTTTGCTGGGCCACATAATCAAACACCATGGACGAGCCCAAATTGACTACAAATTCGGTGTGAAAAACTGTATTTACTAATAAACGCGTATCGGCTTGTGTGGGTAAAATAGTATTCCAATCGGTGCCTTGTTTTTGCCAATTGGGTGCCACTGAAACCAAACAATCTTTAAATTCATCAATCACGGAATTATAGCGTTCGGAAAAATCAACCGGGCAGCGTCGAAACAAAATTCCCAGTGCCATTCCTTCCTCATTCAATTTGCGAACCGCTCGAGCCAGATCAGCCAAATATTTGGGGTCATTGGGCGAAGTGGTTATGTCATCCCCCGAAAAACAAATGTATTTTTTGGTTACATCCAAGCCGTGTTCGGCAAAAAACTCTTCCCGACTCTGCTTTAATGAATTGTCAAAATGCGATTCAAATTGGGGCGTGCCGGTAATTTTTATTTGTGCATCGGCTACTTGGGGATAATAATACTGCAATTCAGATTTCATGTGTTGGCTCCAAACCAAGTAATAATCGGGTTGCACCAATTTGGTTCCTTTGGGCAAATTATCCCAAGAAAAAATAAAAGTTGCTGTAGGGATTTGCAGCGATTGAGCCGACATAATCGGAGCCAATGCAAGCGATAACCGCTGATTGGTACAAAACAACATATCGGGTTTTTCTTGTTGCAAAACCGAACAACAATAGGAATAGTAAGGCGTTTGCTTTTCTAAATAGGCCAACAAGCGTTTGATGCGCATCAGCCCTTTTTGGGATTGGTTCGTAAAAATAAGCAAAGAGAGTAAGAACTTCTTCACCCACGCAGACGCGGTTTTGGCCGAACTTGGAAATCTATAGCTGTCATACACTGCTTCTTGACTTCGCTGTTTGTTTAAGGTTAATTCAATTTGAATTTGCGCATTTTTAACCAAGTCAGACCAGCGGTGATTTTTAGCACAAGGAATCTTAATTTCTGCGTATCCCAAGTCTGAAAGTGCGAATGGGCTCGCATTCCAAAACACGACTTCATAGCCCCTCGCCTTTCCTGAGGCATAAAACTGAGTAAACGCAAAATTGCGCAATCCCACTCCGTCAGCTAGAAAAATAAAGAGTTTTTTGGGTGGCATAGCAAACTTTTTGGACGATTGAGGAGTGAGTTTAATAAAACCGTACTACATAATTACTAAAAATATACATTTATTTCATTCTAGCTGAGCTGACCACATCACCCTAAAAAGATGTTGAAAGCAGCAGACAATTTAGTAAGTATTAGCTCCGCAAATTAACAAATAAATAGTGTGTAAACCTGATTTATTATGAAACTAAGGAATTCTTTATGTCAATCAATAATCTGAATTAGTCAAAAATTAGACTGAGCAAACGCATGCTAGGAAATTGATCCCTAACTAATCTGTAGACACACAAAAATATTGTCTGTAATTTAGTTTACGATTGAAGGTAAATCGAGTTTGCAGCGAGATAAATTAGTTGTATTTATGGGCTATCGCGAAATTGTTTTTGAGCGTTGCGTTGCCAAAAAGTTGCCGTTGCCAAGGTTTCCATAAAGAGCTGTGCACTGCGTCCCTCGCCAAATTGATTGGAGATAGGTTGATGAACGTTTCCAGAAACCGACTGAATAGCCGATAAAATAGCGTGTTGCTCATAAGCCACATGATGAATACACGGATGTTCGGCTCGGTTTTGTTGCCGTGTACCCACATTAATGGCTGGCACACCATAACTCGGCGCTTCGCGAATGCCGGCGCTGCTGTTTCCAATGATAAAATCGGCCTGCTTGAGCAATTGTAAAAAATATTCAAAGCGCAAAGAAGGAAACATCTTGAACCGCGGATTGGCGCGCAAGGCATCGTAGGCAGTAAAAATATGGGTATTTCCCATGTCGTTGTTGGGATAGACCACTACATAATTTCGGTTGTCGGCCAAAAGTGCCGAAACGAATTGCTGGGCATGTATTTCCAGCTGAGAAACTTCGGTTGTAACCGGATGAAACAATACAATCGCATACTGTTCAAAAGGAATTTCGTAGTAAGTTTTGACCGTTTCCAAGCTGGGCAAATGAGCCGAAAAAAGCACATCCATATCGGGTGAACCAATTTCAAAAATACTGTCGGTGGCTTCGCCCATTTGCAGCAATCGTTTGGCGGCTTCGGCATTAGACACAAAATGCAGATGACTCAACTTACTCACGCTGTGGCGAATGAGTTCATCAATAGTACCCGAAAGCTCCCCGCCTTCGATGTGAGCCACTAAAAAATTATTTAGCGATCCTACAATAGCACCAGCTAAGGTCTCCACACGATCGCCATGCACCACAATCAAATCGGGTTGCAGCTCTTTGCAATAGGCCGAAAATCCCTCGATGGTTTTGGCCAAGGTGAGATCCATGGTTGATTCGTGGGTATGGTTCTCAAAAGTGTGGATATTCGTAAAGGCACAGCGTTGTATTTCGATGAGCGTATAGCCGTATAATTCTTGCATGTGCATGCCGGTGACAAACACAAAAACTTCATAGTCTGGGTGTTGTTCGAGCTGCTGCAACAGCGGTTTAATTTTGCCGAAATCGGCACGAGTACCGGTGAGAAATACTATTTTTTTCATATACTAAGAAGCCACATCGTCCCAACTTAATTGGGTGTCAACAGGAATATTTTTGCTGGCACATTGGCCCAAAATTGAATCAAAATGTTCGGCCAAAATGGGCCCTGTTCCCGGCCGTTTCACCCAAATGTTGTCTTTAGTAAAGAGTTCACCTGCGGCAATTGGTGCGATGGTACATACGGTTGCAAAAGCAAAATCGATGGTCACTTGTTCTTCTAGAGCGGGTTCTTTTACACCGCCGCGCATCTGCCAAATTTCGTGACTACCTTGTATCAATTGAGCCGTAGTGGGTTCGTCCATGCTACATACAATGTCGGGCCCTTGCCGATTCATGTGGTCGGTAAAATGGCGCTCCAAAATGGATCCGCCCAAAGCGACTGCTGCCAAACAGGCGTTGTTATTGAGCGTGTGATCACTCAATCCAAACACCTTATACGGAAAGGCTTCGTGCATTTGCCGCATCGCAGCAAGGCGAACCAAATGAGTGGGTGTAGGATATAAATTGGTGGTGTGCAACAAGGCAACAGGCACCTGGTGTTTGTTAAAAATGGCTACCGCTTTTTGAATACTTTCTATAGTATTCATGCCTGTGCTCAAAATCACGGGTTTTCCAAACGAGGCGATGTGTTCTAACAACGGATAATTATTGCATTCGCCCGAGCCAATTTTATAGGCCGGTACGTTAAATTTTTCTAAGCGATTGGCTGCGGCTCTAGAAAAAGGGGTCGAGATAAAAATCATGCCTTTGGCTTGCACGTATTGCATGAGTTCATACTCGTCGGCTTCGTTGAGCGAACAGCGTTCCATGATTTCATAAATCGAAACATCGGCATTGCCCGGAATCACTTTTTTGGCTGCCCCACTCATTTCGTCTGCTACAATATGGGTTTGGTGTTTCACAATTTCAACGCCCGCACGGGCAGCAGCATCTACAAATTTTTTGGCCAATTCGAGTGAGCCTTCGTGGTTGATGCCAATTTCGGCAATTACAACCGGTGGATAATCAGGACCAATATTTCGGCCAGCTATGGTGATGAATGGATTCATATTAACTAATCTGTTTTTGGACTACATATTCGGCATATTCAAAATCAGCCAAGGTATCGATGTCAACCTGCGCAAACGGATGCTCCACCGCAAAGGGAACGGCATCAGAATTAAACACCATATCTTGTTGCAATACGGCCGGTGTAGTAATATACAACAAGCCATTTTCGTAATACAAGGGTTCCAGGTCTTGGCTGCGTTGGCCGATGGAATAATTAAACGGAAAAAAACGGTGGTTGTTGAGCTTGCCCAATTTATGTTGCGATCTACTCACCGTAAACAAACTGCTGGCCGCTTGTTGGGTAAATAATGCATACGCCTCTGGCAATAAATTGGCGGGACGCAACGGATTTGTGGGTTGCAACAGACATATGGTTTCTACTGTGTTTTGCATTTGTGCAAGCGCATGTTGCAAGCAGGTATAGGTTGGAGAATAGTCAATGGCCAATTCGTTTGGTCGGTCAATAACCTGAGCGCCAAATTCAAGGGCTACAGCTTTGCATTCGGGATCATTCGTCGAGACAAAAACTGCCTCAATCAAGTCGGGAAATTGTTGGGCATACCGAATGCTGTGCGCCAACAAGGGAATACCACCCAACAATTTGGTGTTTTTTCCTGCCAATCGTTTGGAACCTCCGCGTGCCGGAATGAGTGCAATGTTCTTCATACTACTGCTCGTAAAGCCGAGTAAAAATAACTATTTTTCTGGATTCCAATAGATTTTGGCTTCGTTTAATTGTTGGAATTGTTTGAAAAGATCAGCCTTTAATGGGCTGCGATTTTGAAGTATCAAAGGCAGGTGCCTTAACAAATCAAACAAGGCCAAAAAAAGCGGTTTGACTATTTTGAACTGTGACTTCCTTCCCAATTTTTGTACTTGCTTTGCTAGCGAATAAAACCAAAAATAGATGGCTTGTTGCAACGGATAGAGTAAAAAAAACGTGTACCAACCTGCGCGCAAGGAATAACGGTAACGAAAAATAAATTCTGCTTTGTTTTGTGCACGTTTGGATTGATCTACCCGATGGTGAACCAAAATTTGTGGCATATACTGCACCATAAAACCTTGTCGATACAACTGCAGTGCAGCCCAGAATTCTTCACCATAAAACTGAAACCATTCGGGGTAATTTGGAATAGCGTTCCAGGCAGACTTTCGCCACACATGGCCACATCCTACATAACTGTTTACCGCTTGGGGTACATCAGATGTAACAGTTGATTTGGGCAATTGCGTGGACCAAAAAATACGAAAGGCCAATACACCAACACGGGGTTGAGCGGCAAAGTTTTGTTCGATCAACTCGAGCACCTGGTCACTTAAAAAATGAGCATCATCATCTAGTGATATCAAATAGTCGGCATCCACTTTGTTGAGTAGTTGATTTCTACAATACAAATACCCTTTAGATTTTTCATTTCGCCAAAGTTCAACCGCTGGAAAATGATCTTGAATAACTTGCGAAGTTCTATCGGTAGAGCCATCGTCAAATACTACGCAGCGCACAGCAGGATTGGCTATATAGACCGCTAGCGATTCTAAGGTGAATTGCAGTTCTTGGCACCGATTTTTGGTTGCGATGAGGAAGGCAAAAGTAACGGGTGAGGATTCCATTTGCAGCGGGATTAATAGGAAGTAGCTTGTGGTTTTGTCAAGCCTTTGTAGCGATAAAACCAAGTTTTCACTGCACGTATTTTTAAAATCTTTTTAAATACTTTGTGTTTCACCAATAGAGAAATTGCAGATGCAGTTGATAAAGGAACTTCTGGAATAGCTGGAAGAAGGGCTTGTTCTTGATCAAATTTGATGTCGTTCATCCAAGGCTCATAGACGTTGCCCATGTGGTAGGCAAAATTGGCATACGTAGTGAGACGCCAGGTGTTTTTTCGCCACGCCAACTCGTCGAGATGAGTTTCGCTAGTTCCTCCCATTTTATATTCGGTAAACGATTGGATCGAATCAAACAAGGCGCGCTTGTAGGTGGTCACAAAATGGCCCGAACCTACATAGGCGGTAATTCCTGAAACCGATTCAACCCCTAAAGTAAGTTGACCATGCAGTGGGTTAGATGGACCCCAACCAAGACTTTGGTGAAATTTTTCAATAGAGAGTGGATCGTGCACCGGAATAAAACGAAGCTGATTGGAAGCAAATAAATCAAATAATACATTTGAACAATGCTGTAAAAACAAACGGTATTGCGGCACAATACCCACCACTCCAGCTTTTGGAAAGGCCAAAAAAACCTCGCATGTAGCCTGTTGCCATCCCGGCAAAAACAGGACGTCACTATCGGCCAAGGTAACCAAGGCTTGTCGGTGGCCCACAATTCCTTTGAGTAAGGCATTTACTTTTCCGATTGCAGTCGTATGAATGAGTTCGTGAATTTTTCCTTGCTCCAATAACAGGGTTAAATAGTGCGCAGTAATTGTATCGCTGCCATTGTTTACCACGGTGATAAAGGTAGCCGGATGGCTCGTTAAAAAAAGCGAATCGAGGCAGCGTTGAAGCACGTGTAAACTATCTGCAAAATAACCGTCTTGCTGCGGTATATGCACCGGAATAACTACCTGATGGGTAAAATCACCTTGTGCAAGCGGTTGGTCTTTATGTGGATTATAGCCTACGCGCATACTTATAGGGTGGTGTCGATGTAAAATAAATTACCCAAATCTTGGTGTATCACCGATTTGGCTAGTAAGCGATATTGAACGCCTTCAAGGAATTGCGTGAGCGGCGAATGCAAATCAGCTGCTAGAGGCGTATCGGTTTCGATCACTACGAGTTTAGGGCGAAATCGATTCCAGTCGTTGGTTTTCAGCACCTCGAGATCGTATCCTTCTACATCAATATCAAAAAAATCCAATCGATCAGTGGCTGTCAAATGCTTACACAAAACCGAATCCAAGCGATAGACGGGTATCGATTTTACCGCTTTGATCTGTGCGGTCAACTGGTGTTTTTCTAGAAATGAACGGTCCAAGGTATTCATGGAACTGTGCGGATCGTTCAGCATATAATAATCCAGAGGATCTTGTTGGTCTCCGATGGCACAATTTTCAAAAATATCGGTGGGACGATACCGGGAATAGAGTTGTTGTAATTCGGGGTTGGGATCGATGCAAATGCCTTTCCATCCGCGCAAATAAAAATAATAGGTATTAGATGCTTTTACCGGATGCCAACAACCCACATCTACATAGGTACCCGGCGAAGTAGTTTGTATTAACTTCATGAGCTGAATGTCGTCTCCCGTTTTGGAGAAACTCACCTGGTATTTTTTATACAGGATACTGCGAATTTTATCTGCGATCATTGAGCAGTCCAATTTTGCGTTAGTAAATAGGCCCCGTGTTTTCGTGCAATAGGCATTTGTCCGGTTTTATAGAAATCAGAAGAAATTACTTCGAGCTCAAAGGCGTCGGTAATTTCGTCACAAAAGCCATTTTTAAAAGCCATCCAAGTGGTTGCGCGGTACTTTCCTTCGGTGAGTGTAAACTGCGGCAACTCACAACTAATGTGCTTAATATCAGTGGAAGCTTCACGATCAAATTGGGCATCGTAGCGGTTGGACAAGGTGAACACCGGGAAATTTAATTCGTTGCGAAACACCACATAAAAAGCCAAAGCTCCAATATCTTTCTTGGGAATTGTTCGGTTGAGGCTAAAGCGCATGCGAACGGGATTGCCCACGACCAATTGCTGTTGCATGCTGTCATTCTCATCTAGCGTGATGGATTCTACATACAAATCGCCTTCGGTTTTTCGGTTAGAAAAAGCAATAGCGGGAAACAAATCGGTTTTTAAGTATTGCTGAATGGCTTGTTCGGTAGAGAATTTTTCTGAAATATGGCCTTGGTTCATAATTAAAACCGAATTGGTCAGTGCCGTAATGGCGGTCATGTCGTGACTCACAAACAAGATGGTGCGGCCCTCGCCTCTGGAAATGGCTTGCATTTTACCGATGGCTTTTTTCTGAAATTCGGCATCACCTACTGCCAACACTTCATCTACGATGAGGATTTCGGGTTCTAAATGCGCGGCCACGGCAAAAGCCAAACGCACGGTCATTCCGCTGCTGTAGCGTTTTACAGGTGTGTCAATGTACCGTTCACAGCCCGAAAAATCAATGATTTCGTCTAGTTTGGAACGAATCTCGCTACGGGTCATACCCAAAATAGCTCCATTCAAGTAGATATTTTCTCGACCAGTCAATTCGGCGTGAAAGCCTGTGCCCACTTCGAGTAAACTGGCCACTCGGCCTTTGATTCTGATTTCGCCACTAGTGGGACTCGTGATGCGGGAAAGCACTTTGAGTAAGGTACTTTTCCCAGCTCCATTTTTCCCAATTATGCCCACAGCCTCGCCTTGATTGACTTGGAAATTAATGTCTTTGAGCGACCAAACCACATTGCTTTCGCTTTTGCTGCTGCGGTCGTTGGTTTCGCCTACTTTGAGAAAAGGATCGGCTTTTCCTAGAATTTTTGTGGTCCAAAATCGCTCTAAATCACGCGACAAGGTGCCTGTACCAATTTGGCCAATTTGGTAGACTTTAGAAAGCTGATCGACTTGTATAACTGGCTCACTCATTTAGATGGTATCTACAAAATTCTTTTCGGTGCGGTTAAATAAAAACAAGCCAACAACTAGCAACAAAAAGGCGGCTATAGTCGCATAGGCTAAACTCCCTGTGCTAAAACTGCCTTTGCCCAAGAACCCATATCGAAACGCTTCTATAATAGGCGTCATGGGATTGAGTGCGATGAGCGGTTTGTATTTTTGTGGCGCGGCGCTCAACGGATAAATTACCGTGGTGCCATACATGAGGAGTTGAACGCCAAAACTGATTAAAAAAGTTAAGTCGCGGTATTTGGTGGTTAATGCGGTAATTATTAATCCGAGGCCAAGGCCCAACAAGGCCATAAGTAATACTAAAAATGGGAATAAAAGCAAGCTAATATTGAACTGCATATTAAATCCTTGTGCAATCGAAAAATAGGCAATGGCCAACAATAACAAAACGAGCTGCACCCCAAAACGCACCAAATTACTCACCACTATACTCAATGGAAGTATGAGGCGTGGAAAATAAACCTTAGAAAAAATGGAGGCATTGTCTTTAAAGACCGAACTGGTTTTAGTGAGGCAATCGGCGAAGTAATTCCAAGCTGTAATTCCCGATAAATAAAAGAGAAACTGAGGAAGGCCGTCGGTACTAATTTTGGCAAAATTGCCAAATACAAAAGCAAATACTAGGGTGGTAAATAAGGGTTGGATAAAAAACCACAACGGACCAAAAACGGTTTGCTTGTAGAAACTTACAAAATCTCGTTTCACAAAAACCACCAATAAATCGCGGTAGCGCCATAGATCTTGGATTTTCATATCCAATACGGGCGATTTTGCCTTGATAATTAAATCCCATTCGGGTTGGGTGTTTTGTGCGTTCATGGGAGATGTTCCTAACATAGCTGGACAAATATAAGAAAACCAATTGGTTAAAAGCGCCTGTAAATAGTGTTGAAAATAGCGACTTTCACTGAAGCAGATTTGCAGTTTACAGTAAAATAATGCAACCAACCAAAACTATTTACCTAAATTAGCCCAATTTAAAAAAAAAGTATGTTTCCATTCCTCAGTAGAAAACCTTTTTTGAACGATTTAATTCCCAGCAACCATGTGGACATTCATGCCCATTTATTGCCAGGCATTGACGACGGGGCTAAAACTATTGAAGATTCAATTGAATTAATGACTGGCATGCAAGCGCTAGGTATTGAGCAGTTTATCGCTACACCCCACGTAATGACTGCTGTTTGGGAAAATACTCGGAGTGGTATTGAAGCAAATTTTGAATCCACCATTAACCAATTAGTAGCGGCCAATCAACAATTCTCGTTACGACCCGCTGCAGAATATTTACTAGACGGAACTTTTTTAGAATTAATTCACCGGGAGCCCTTATTGACACTCAAAGACAACTATGTTTTGGTAGAAATGTCCTACTTGAGTGCCCCGATTCAATTGTATGATATTATTTTTGAAATTCAATTAGAAGGCTACAAGCCTGTTTTGGCACATCCGGAACGCTATTTATTCTACCACCAAAATACTCGAGAATACCATAAACTGAAGCAACAAGGCTGTTTGTTTCAGCTCAATTTATTGGCCACGGTTGGGTATTATGGAGCTCATGTAACCCAAGCTGCCGAAACGATATTACAAAAAGGCATGTATGATTTTGTAGGTACCGATGTACATCACCAAAATCACTTGAAAGGTTTATCGCAACGCATCAAAACCAAAGGCCTAGAAAATCTGAAGGAGGCCATGTTAAATAATCAACTATTTAGAACTACATAATACTAAAAAACAGCTTAGCGAATTACTTCAAACTAAGCTGTTTTTTTATGCTTATTTATTTTTTTTCTTGGCAAATGGATTGCTAAACCAGGGTTTTTTCTCCTCTTCTACTCCATAACCATAGCCGTAGCCGTAGCCATATCCATAGCCGTATCCATAGCCGTAACCGTATCCATAGCCGTAGGCTTTTCGCCAAACCGTTCGATTTAATAGAATCGACATGTTGGGTAATTTTTTCTCGATAAAGAAACCCTCTATTACTTTCAAGAAGCGTTTGTCCAAGTAATTGGAACGAATCACATAGATAAACGCATCGGCATATTTGGCCACCAAGGTGGTGTCAGTTACCAAGGTAATTGGCGCCGTATCTACAATTATATAATCGTATTCTTGCTTAAGTTTGGCAAATAACTCTCCCAATTTTGAGTTCATCAACAAATCAACCGGATTGGGTGGAATTACACCAGATGGCAAAATATAAAGATTGTTGAGCTCCTCGATTTTCACGATGTAATCTTCAATATTCTCCCCGTTTTTGGCCAAGTAGTTCGTTAATCCCTTACTCGGTAATTTTACATACCGGTCAATTTTTGGATTCCGAATATCTAAACCAATCAACAATACTTTCTTATTGGTCATGGCAATGGTGCTCGCCAAATTCATCGTTACGAAGGTCTTTCCTTCTTTGGGCAAAGTTGATGTTACAAAAACCGTTTTGGCCTGACCTTCTGGAACTGCGCTAAGCATAAAGTCTAAGTTGGTGCGCACAATTCGTATCGCCTCGGCCGAGCTCGATCGACTGGACGCCTTGAAAATTTCATCTTCATTATCTGATTCGGGCACATCACCCAAAAACGGAACCAGTATTTTACCTTCGATATCTTGGCGGTATTTTACTTTGGTATCAAATAAATCTAAAATGTAGATTAATGAAATAGGCAACAAAATTCCTCCAGCAAAAAACAAAATATACACAATGTATTTAATGGGCGATACCGGTGCCGAAGTGGCCATCGCTGCATCAATAATTTTGGCATTTGGCGCAGTAACTGATAGAGAAATGGCCAATTCTTCGCGTTTTTGCAACAAGTACAAATACAAGGTTTCTTTAATTTTTTGTTGACGATCTATGATGCGGAATTCGCGTTCTTGGGTAGGTACTCGCGAAATTTTGGCCTGATTCAGGTTGTTTTGTTTTTCAATGTCAAACAACTTAATTTTCAATGCCGTTTGCAAGCGATTTAAACTTTCTTTGATCCCTTGACTCAATTCGGCAATTTTTTGATCCAAATTGATCATGATGGCATTTTTGGGCGTGCCGTCTTTGCTCACACGGTTACGTTGCAATACCAAATCGTTGTGCTGAATAATTTGTGGTGTGGCCGTATTTCCTTCTTCGGGCAAAATATTCACCGGAATCAGTTCGCCTTTGGTTTTGGTTTTCATGAAATCAATCATGGAGGCCACTATTTTAATTTGGGTCTCGGTCTCAATGGACGCTTTCTCAAAATAGGAGGAATTCTGCAAAAAGATTCCCGATTCTGAGGCAATGTCTGTCAACTTATTGGCTTTTTTAAACCCTTCGGCATCTTTTTCAACATCACCCAATTCTTCAGAAATAATGCGTAATCGGTTTTCAACAAAGGCTTGTGTTGATTCGGACACGTATTTTTTATCCGCTATCGCGTCTTCGTTGTAGATTTCGATAATTGTATTTAATAAATCTTCGGCTTTTTTGCGCACCGGATCATTTACGCTCAATTCGACTACGTTCGTATTTTTGTTGAGTGGGGCAATGGCTAAGCGAGAACGATAGCCTTCAACTACATCTTTGAGGCGTTTTTTGAATACCGTTATCACAAAATTCTTGTTGGCCTTTATGGCAAAATGAACGGTTTTATTAACTATAATTTGATTGCCATTCACCGGAACAACCGCGCCGTAAGAAAAAGTACCGATTTTATTTTTGTCTTTAATACTCAACTCAAAACTGTTGTTGTCTTTGGCTTTAATTACATAAGAAATGGCCAAATTATCAATCTGATTTGAATTGCTTAAAAAAACCAATTTTATTGGCGATTCGTTATACAATTCAACGTCTTTCACACGAGCTTCTTCAAAATAAATCAAATTAAAATTTAATTTTTTGAGTGATTTTTCTATTACGGTTCTCGATTTTAAGATTTGAATTTCGTTGTCTACGTTGCTTTTCACCCCAGTGAGTAGGCCCAAATCAGAGAAGGCTTGTAATTCTGATTGTACTCCGCCTTTGGATTCGTCTTTCACCAAAATACTGGCCGAAGCTCTGTACATGGGCACCGTGTAACGGATATACAAAAAAGCCAACATCAAACTCAAAATAGCCCCGGCAACTATCCATTTCCAGTGAATGAAGTACTTTTCTATTTGTTCGCTAATGTTGAGACTTTTGTCTCTATTTTCGGTAACTAAATTCTGAAGTTTTTGCATGAATATAGACGGTTAATTAGCGAAGTAATACAACAATTAGGGTGACCAATACAGAAATAGCAGATATGGTTGCCGTAACATTTGGGCCAACTACAGAGGCATTCACCCTTGTTTTATTGGGCTCTACCACCACAATATCGTTTTGTGCCAAGTAGTAAAAAGGAGAATTTAAAAAATCAGATTTTGTGATATCTACGCGATTGTACGTTTTTTTACCCTCGGCTTCGCGAATAATCAAGATGTTGTTTCGTTTGCCATAAATTGTTAAATCGCCCGCCATACTAATCGCTTCTAAGAGCGTAATGCGTTCACTACTCAGGGTGAATGAACTTGGCTTTAATACTTCGCCCAAAATGGAAACTTTAAAATTTAATATCCGAAGGTTGATAATGGGGTTTTTAATGTATTCCCCAACAGCGGTTACCAATTTGGCAGTAGCTTCTGTTCGGGTGAGTCCGCCCAACTTTAACTTTCCAATAACCGGAAATTCGATGTAGCCAAAATTGTCAACTAAATAGGTTTTGATTCCGTTTTGGTTGTTGTTGATTTCGTAATTTCCTTGAATTTGTGGCAAATTAAACGGAACGGAGAGCTCGGGGTTTTCAGCTGAAACAATAATGCTGAGTAAATCATCGGGTTGCAATTTGGGCTCGTACAGAGTAGAACTGTCGTAGCTTTTGGTTTGGTCAATATCTTGTAGGTAAACAACCTTCTTCTTGGAAGCACAGGAAAGTAAAAGAAATAAGGAAAATACAAGTAGGACTATTTTTTTCATAGTAAATATACTAAAGGCTAATTATCTAAAGTTTCAAATTCCGAATTCATGCTAATATATTCTGGTACAATTTTTTTCATTTGCACCACAATTTCGTTGGCCGAAGCGTCATACATTTGGTGAATAAGTGCCGTAATTTCAACACGAATTTCGTGATGATTTTCTGCTATTTCTTCAGCAATTACAATTTTCTCATTGGGAGTTGGCAATGTTTTGGAGGTATCATTAAGCAACTCTTCGTATAATTTTTCGCCGGGACGCAAGCCAATCACTTTAATTTTAATATCCTTCTCCGGAACAAATCCTGCCAAGCGAATCATTTTGTGCGCCAAATCAATAATTTTTACCGGCTCACCCATATCAAAAATAAAAATCTCTCCACCATTCCCTATCGCAGATGCTTCTAATACTAATTGACAAGCTTCTGGAATAGTCATGAAATAACGAATAATATCGGGATGCGTAATGGTTAATGGCCCACCTTCTTTAATTTGTTTGGTAAACAACGGCACAATTGATCCATTAGATCCCAACACATTTCCAAAACGAGTGGTCATAAATTTAGTGCTAACTTGCTGGCTTTTGATGTCGATGTGGTGCAACGATTGAATGTATTTTTCGGCAATTCGCTTGCTCGCTCCCATTACATTACTTGGATTTACGGCTTTATCAGTAGAAATCATCACAAAGCGTTGCACTGCATATTTGAGGGCTAAATCAACTAAGTTCATAGTGCCCAAGACATTTGTGTAAATGGCTTGCATTGGATTGCTCTCCATGAGCGGCACATGTTTATATGCGGCTGCGTGGTAAACCACGTCGGGTTTGTAATTTTGAAATACTTTTTCTAGGGAACTTTTGTCGCGAATATCAACTAAAAAAGAACGTATAGGTATGTCATTGACTTCTTCTAATTCCAATTGCAGGTGATGTAATGGGGTCTCCGCTTGATCTACTAAAATTATTTTTGCAGGATTAAATAGCATCACTTGGCGCACAATTTCACTGCCTATAGATCCGGCAGCACCGGTAACCAAAACTTTTTTTCCTTTAAGGGTAGAAGAAATATTCTCGGTTTGTAGCTCAATTGGTTTTCGTCCCAGTAAATCTAAAATATCAAAATTCTTAATTTGGTTAGAAATTTGTTCTTGGTCTTCCCAATCGGTAATTAAAGGAACTGTAAAAACTTTAAAATTAAATTCCAAGCATTCCTCAACCAGCGCAATTGTATCAGATTTCGAGAGGCTTTTTTCAGCAATAATTAAAGCATCAGCCTTTAAAGAGCGGAGGATTGTGTAGGTTTTTCTGCTGTGCGTAACAATGGGTAAATTGAGTAAGCTTCTGCCTGATTTATAATCGCTATTGTTGTCTATAAACCCCAATAAATTAAAACGGGGGGGCATTTCAGTTTTGAGTGCATTGGCCACCGAAATTGCATTGGCATCAACTCCATATATCACCGCATTGATTCGTTTTTTTTGATCTTCTAATGAAGTGTATAATTCAAACAGGTACTTGACCATGATTCGAAACAAGAATAACAACGAAAAAGCAATCACATAATTGATAAAAAGAGCGGAGTTCAAGTAAACTTTGACTCCAAAATTGAACTCCCAAAAATAATTTAACACAAACAGGAATATAAACGAGGCGGTGGTGGAAAGCAACAATTTTATCCCATCAATGAAGGTAGAATGCCGGATAATTCCCGAAAAGGTCCTAAAGAAAATAAAAAACAAGGCATTGACAGCTAAAATCGCCAAATTTCCCATAAGTAAAACGTCGCCGTTTTGGAACTTAATTAATAAATTAAGCAGAAGAATGTGAGTAATTACGCCCGAAAGCATAACAATGAATACATCTATAATAAAAACTATCCATATGGGAAGATAGCCTACTGTGCGCAGTTTTTTAAGTAAACCGCTGGTTTTGAGCGCAGTTATGAGGTAATCAAACATAACAAAATTGAAATTTGGGTTGAACAAATTTAAACTTTTTCTCTTTATAACCGCAGTTTTTCACTAGTTAAAGAAATCAACAAGTACATTTTCAATGCGTTGGCGATCCTCATCTGTGAGATTTGATCCCGATGGCAAGCACAACCCTTGATCAAAAAGGGTTTCGGCTACTCGTTCCCCATAATAAGGATGATGAGCAAAAACCGGCTGTAAATGCATGGGTTTCCACAATGGACGAGATTCTATATTGTATTTTTCCAAAAGCAACCGTAACATTTCGCTAGTTTTACCACCCGTTAATAAAGGATCAATTGTAATTGCTGTTAACCAATGATTGGAAAAATAGTTTGAATTTGGTTCTTTCAAAAAGTGTATGCCCGAAATAGTGCCTAAAATAGCGTAGTAAAATTCATGCATATTTCTTCTTAGGCTAACATGCCTGTCCAACACTTCCATTTGTCCTCTCCCAATCCCAGCTGATATATTGCTCATCCTATAATTGTACCCAATTTCCGAATGTTGATAATGTGGTGCTTGATCGCGGGCTTGGGTAGCCAAAAAAACAGCTTTCTCTTTAACTGCTTGGCTTTTGGTGACCAAGGCACCTCCGCCAGAAGTTGTAATTATTTTGTTGCCATTAAAGGATAGTACCCCTATTTCTCCAAAAGTTCCACATTTATGTCCCTTATACGAACTACCTAGGGCTTCTGCACTGTCTTCTAGTATAGGAATATTGTATTTATTGGCTACAGCACAAACTTGATCAATCTGAAAGGGCATGCCGTAGAGATGAACGGCAATAATAGCTTTTGGCTTTTTGCCTTTTTGAATCCGATCTATAATGGCTTTTTCTAAAGCAACGGGACATATATTCCAAGTTTCAGTTTCACTATCTACAAAAACAGGTGTGGCTCCCAAGTATACAATTGGATTTGCAGAAGCCGAAAAAGTAAAACTTTGGCAAATCACTTCGTCTCCCGGTAGCAAATTCAATAAAATAAGTCCTAAATGCAATGCTGCAGTTCCCGCGCTTAATGACGCTATTTTTGAATCTTGACCTACATATTGCTCTAAATCATTTTCAAACCCATTCACATTAGGTCCTAATGGTGCAACCCAATTGCTTTCAAAAGCTTCATGAATGTAGGATAATTCATTTCCACCCATATGCGGAGAGGAAAGCCATATTTTTGATAAACTCATTTAAAACTAATTTGTAGTTAACTAAATGTCTAAGGGAAAATTTGCGCAATTAACTCGTCAAGCTTGTTAATTTTTTTGCTCGGCAAATATAGGAATTCTTTAGTAAATTCTTGTTTGTGAATATTATTTCCGGCATCAACCAAACAAATGGTCTGCCATCCCAATGCATTAGGAGAAACAAAATCCTTGGACGGATTATCGCCTATGTAATAATACTTCGCGGTTTTAAATTGATGAAAAACCTCAAAATTTCCCAAGCTAGGTTTGGCTGTACCAAATTCTTCAGAAATCACAACTAAATCAAATGCATTTTCTATGTCTAAAGCTTTTAGTTTATTGCGTTGTGTAACGGAATAGCCATCGGTAACCAAGCCCAACGTACAACCCATTTGTTTGAGTTGCTCTAATAAAATTTTACACGAATTTGCGGGATACACCGGAAAATGATTTCGGTAAAGTTGCTGTAAATCAGCAATTGAATAGTGCGGGTACAAATCACAGACACGTTCAAACGGGTTGTCTTTACATTGATAGGCATCCCATAAAATAGAGTAAAGCTGAGGGGTTTGAGGATCCACTTTTTGTGCAATTTCACGAAAAGCCGATTTTAAATAATCAAGCTCTAAGGCCAGGGTGTCATCTAAATCAAAAACTACGGTTTTTGAACTCATTTTAGTGCGTAAAATTGGGCACTAATACTTCGTGGTCGTAGCGAAGCAACAATAAATTTTCTTGCCAATCTTGATACTCAGCGATTTGTTTCCCTTGCAAATATTCTTGAATTATCCACTTGGGGTAATTGGCTCCGGCGAGATAACTCAACGGAAAACCTCCACCAAAACGGGGATTAATTTCTATCGCATAGATATTTTGGGTATCGTTTTGCATAAAAACCTGCATCGTAATACAGCCTCTAAAACCGTCCACGAATGCCATTTTTTGCCATATCGAATCTATAAATAAAGGCTTCTTGGTAACCCCTTTACTCACTTCGCCATCGCGTACCTCAATGCGTTCGCGCGGCACGGCACACTTTAAACGCCCGTCCTTACTGTAATACATATCAATCGTGTATTCGGTATGTTTGCTGTGATCAAGGTATTCTAAAAACATCAATCTATCATTCGAAAAATGCTTCTCGGTAAAATCATCGTGGTGGTGTACAATAAAATTTTCTAAACTTCTGCTTCCGTCAATAGGCTTAATGTAAACGGGAAGTGTATAATTTTTTTTGTCAAATTCTTTGGCGGTATCGATTCCTTGTTTTTCGAAAAAGTCGTGGGACAATCGCTTGAAGTGGAACGTATTTACCAAATGATGATCAGACACTACAATAACAATACCATGTTCGGCAAAAAGTGCTTTGTGCTCTGCCAAGGCTAAAAGTTCAGTGTCAATCGTAGGAATTACTAATGCGATGTTATTTTCTATTGCAATGCCAAGTAGATCAGTAATGTAATTGGAAGAAGTAACTTTAGGTACTTGAAAACAACCATCTGATACCACACAAGCTGCGGCATAATCAGGATTTGCATCGGTTGTATAGACTTTAGATCCGGGAAAAATAAGGGTGAGCTCTTTTTGGAAGAATTTCACTAAGGAAACTCGCCTACCTGCCGAAGTAATTAAAATATTTTTATTCATCAGTTATTCCCGTTAAAAGGTTCAATCGTGGCTGCATTAGCCGCATTAATTCCCTCGCTTTTAAGCACCTTTCCTATGGTTTTGTAAAATATTTTGAGGTCCAAAGAAAAAGAAATATTAGTAACATACCAAATGTCGTATTCAAATTTTTGGTCCCAGGAAATCGCATTGCGGCCATTCACTTGTGCCCATCCGGTTATTCCGGGTTTTACTTGGTGTCTTTGGTTCTGAAAATCAGAATACAAATGCAAATAATCGGGTAATAATGGGCGAGGTCCTATCAAACTCATATCCCCTTTGAGTACGTTAAGAAATTGTGGTATTTCATCTAATGAAAACTTTCGTACAAATTTTCCTACAATAGTCAAGCGTTTAGCATCGGGCAACAACCTACCTGAGGCATCACGGGCATCATTCATGGTTTTGAATTTAATTATTTTAAAAATCCGTTGGTTTTTCCCCGGACGTAGCTGAATAAAAAAAGGACTGCCTTGGTTGGCTAATGTTAAAAAAACCGCGATAAAAACCAAGATAGGCGAAAGCAACAGCAATACTACTGTGGCAAAACAAAAGTCGCCTAGAGGCTTTATTAGTTGCGTGTACATTTATTTTATTTCTATTTTAAGCAAACGATCATATTCCTCTTTCACAGCACTCCAAACTAAATTTTGGTTGTATTTTAAACCTATATGTTCTCGGATTTCTAACTTTTTGGCCTCCGATATTTTTCCTTCAGCTATAAAATCGAGGAACGCAGCTACAATAGCCTCCACACTTTTTACGGGAATGATCGTTCCATTAAAACCCGATTTAATTATTTCGTTACAGCCATTCACATCGGTTACAATGCTAGGCAATCCCATCGCCCCACCTTGTAATAACACATTGGGAAAGCCTTCGCGGTAACTGGGCAAAACCAAACAATCAGCCGCGGCATAATACGGTCGTACGTCAGGTTGAAAGCCCACAAATATAGTGTTAATATTGGTTTCAATAGCCTGAATGGTTTCTAATTTTAATGGGTCTAATTTTGACTCTAAATAACCGACAATCAGTAACTTATTTTTTTTACACTGCAATTCAGATGCAGTAAAAGCCGCGATTAACTCGTTAATTCCCTTGTCCCCTACCAAGCGGCCTACATACAAAAAAACAGTATCGTCAGGCCCAATTCCATAGGAAGTTCGCAGGGTATTTTTTTCTTCCTCCGTTGGAATTGTAAAGTAATTGGTGTCAACTCCGGTGATATTTCCGTTGGCTAAAATGTGTAGCGATTTTCGTGTCACACCGTAGCGAATCAAATCAGCCCGTACACCTTGTCCTTCGGGGTATATATGCGTAGCAAAAGCACATAAGATGCGATCCATTTGCAAGAGTAAAAAATGGGACAGGCCCTTTTTGGTAGGAAAAATGAGTCCCGTAAATAGATGCATTCGAATCGGAACGCCTGCAAAATAGGCCGCCATCATGCTCAACAAACCGGCTTTGGGAGAAACCGAGTGCACAATTGCTGGCTTTTCTTTTTTAAAAACACGATATAACTGAACAAGCGATACAAGGTCCTTGAAAGGACTTATCGCCCGCTGCATCGGTACTGAAATGGTGCGCACACCTTCTCGATCTCGCACTGCTTGCAAATGCTGATCTTCTCCAGATACCGCAACGAGTTCGTGTGACTGATTCAAAAAAGCCAACTGGCCTTTCAGCAAATCGTTGAGCGTGATGGCTACGGTAGCGGTGCGAATAATTTTGGCCATCTTAACCAATTAGGGTTTTTAATTCGACCAACAATTCTGCACGTTTAAGTTGCAAAAGTTCGTTTTGTTCGGCCAATTGTGTTTGAATTTGGGCGTGTAAGCCTTCCAAATGGTGAAACATTTGCTGCAATTTTTCAGCCGAAACTGTTTCAATGGGAATAGTAAAATCGGGCATATTAAAATCGGCCATGATGCCTTTGGCTTTGTTTCCGCCATAGCCAATGGCAATGGAAGGCACACAAGAAGTCAAGGAAAAAATCACCGAATGAAAGCGCGTGCCGACAAAGGCATAAAAGTGCGAATACACCGCTTTGAGCAGATCACAGGGTAAATTTTCGTCAATCCAATGCACTGCAGGATGCTGCCAATCGTGCAATACTTCTCTAATGGCATTGCGGTCGTCTTCGTGGGCATTGGGCCCTATGGATTGGTTGCAAAACACCACGTGATATCCGGATTCAACTAATTGAATAGCTAATGATTTAACCGATTGTATATAATTGGCATACAAACTTTCGGGTTTGGGCAAACCAGGAAATCGCCATGGGCGTATCGTGATGCCAACTATTTTTTGTTGCGCGGGATCTAGTCCATATCGTTTCAAAAGTTCTAAAGCATCAGTTGACGCATCCATTTGCAAATAAAACCCCAAATCGGGACTTACCGGAATAGGTTTGCCCATCAATTCGCCCAGTTTTTGGGCCGAAAGGGCTTCGCGGGCATATACTTTATCAAGTGTGGCAAACACAGATTTAACTTGCTTGGCCACCGTAAATCCTTGAAAAGGCCCATATGAATTGGGCAAAAACACCACTTTTTTACCCATGGCTTTTCCCAAACGCACATAGAACAAGAAAAACCACATGAGGTAGGGCGCTGTTTTTTCGCCATAGGCATGAATAAATCCGCCGCCTTTTACAAACAAGACCTCGGCCGCACGAAATTGACGCACCGATTGCGCTGTTTTGGGTGAATAGAAAAAGGAAACCAAAGATTCTGAGCGACAAATGAGCAATAAAAACCATTGGCTGCAAAAATCGAGTGCAGCACGAAAGGCCAACCGCAGAAAAGAAATGGCTGATTCTTGGATTACCTCGGCCTCATTGTGGTTTCCGCGTCTTGGATGTTTGAGCAAGGTTTCGACCAATTGGTAGCCTTTTGCTTCCGATTGGCCGCACAACAATTCGCGTTCTTGGGGTGTATCACCAGTGCTCACAATGTAGATCTGGTCAAAACAATTCGTATCCTGAACCAAACGATGCGTTTCCCAAACTAAGGCTTGATCGCCTTTGTTCAAATCGGTAACTCCGGGAACGATGATAGCCGTGCGCATATTACTTTCTGATTGCTTTTTTGGTGCTGGTTAGTATGTAAAACCAAAGGGCGATTCCAAAAGGAAAAGCCAATAAAACCGTGACTTTGTTATCTGTTTTGGACAAAAAATTTATGTCTTTGGCAAACAGCGACGAAGATACATAATGTATAGCGTTGCGAAACCGCTCTTTGTAATTTAACGCAAATTTCATCTTGGCCAAGCGATAGTGCGCATACGATTTTGGACTTTGTTTGTATTGATTAAACAAGTTCATCGTTAAGCCATCGGGCAAATATTCTACAATGCAAAACACTTCGTTGCAAATCAGCAATTGGTGTTTTTGTTCAATGAACAAATAGAGGTAACTGGTCACCGAGTACTTCTCGCCCTCAAAAAAAGTGTACGGCAAATACTGGTTAAAAACAGCGCGATTGTGCACAAATTTCACGTCGCCAGCTAATTTGTGATTCACGTATAATTCAGAGAATTTGCATGCTTTTATAGCAGGCAAAGGCGCTACATTCGTCCCGTCGGTAAATGCATCCAAGCCCACAATGCCCGCATATTCGGGAGCACCGTGTTGCTCCCAAAAGGTCAAAATTTTATCAATTGCATCATTGGGCATGTAATCATCCGAGTCGATGCATACACACAAGGGCGTGGTCATGAGTTGGTGAGCTGTATTGTGTGCGCCCACCATGCCTTTGTTTGCTTGGTAATGGTAGGTTATTTTGATTTTGTTTTCGGCTATAAAGGTGTTTACCAATTCGGTAGTGGTATCCGATGAACCGTCGTCAATTACCAGCCATTCAAAGTCCGGATTGGTTTGTGCGCACAAGCTTTCGTATAAGCGTGTCAAAATGTACGCTCTGTTGTAGGTGGGAGTAAATACGGTGATTGCTTTCATTTACTTGGCTTTTACGAGCAGCACATTTAACACATAGGTAAAGGCAAAATAAAGTAAAATAATTCGGCCAATTAGTAAGTGTTGTTTATCAAATAGTTGTTTTTTGAGCAAGGGATAAATAATTACTACACCCAGCAAAAACCAAGACAAATAAGCAAATCGATTGGAAAATGAAGCCCGAATTACCAATACCCAAAAGGCATTTACCAACAGATAAATGTTGTAAATCTGGGTGTATAATTTGTCTTCTATTTTTTTTACAAAAATAAAGTACCATCCGGCAAATACTCCAGTGGCACTATACAACAAGAAGTCCCAACGAAATCCCAGGGAGCTAAATTGTTCGTTAAATTCCTCTCCCCCACCCGACAAATAATCGGCAACTTTATCATTGGCGAATATCCCTAGATTCAAAAAGAGCGTTTCGAAAAATCCACCCAACAACAGCGATAACGGAATAGCCAATAACCATACCCGCAAATAATTGGCATAATCGCGATGGACAAAAGTTATCCCATAGGCGATAAGCAAGATGAACATCGATTTATGTAAAAAATAGGTGCTGCCAATGAGCAATAATGAAAACACAATATTCTTCCTAGACATACCCAACAAAAACACCGAGGTAGCCAAGCCGTTTCGAATTCCATTTACGCCATACCCCCAAAAGGACAGAGAAATCACCAACATCAAAAAGCCATAAAACCAATAGTCTTCAAATACCTTTTTTGCAAACAAATACAAGGGAATAATATACAAGGCCGCGCATACAATAAAATAAATTTCAACTGTCATGATACCCGAGCAGTACTTGGAAAAGAATTCGAAGAGTAAATCTTTATTGGTGGTCAAATCGACGGGATCGCCTGTTTTGTATTTGTCAAAATTAAAGGCGTAGCTAGCCATATCGGCAAAGTACTTTCCACTAATGGGACGCGACCCCATGTAGGCAATAATCAACACCAAGAGACCAAGTCCAATATTGTTTTTGATTCGCACATTGGCATAATCTGTGAGCTCTACAGTAGCCGATTGCAAAATCACAATCAGTACAAATACCAACAAGAAATTGTAGTACAGCATGGTATAGATCTCAACAGGAATTAATTCATTCACAGTGCGAATATTAAAGAGTTTGATTCAACAAGGCTGCCCACCGGCTCATCACCATATCGGGAGCAAATCGAAGCACATTTTGTTTGGCTCGTGCACCCATTTGTGTTCGGATTTCAGGATTGCGAATCAAAAATAGTACTTTTTCTACGAACGCCTCTTGGTTTTGATTAGAAACCAAATAGCCATCTTGTTCTGGGCTAATGATATGCGCAGGTCCGGTAGGGCAAGCATAGGAAACACAAGGTAGTCCAGCCGACTGTGCTTCAAGTAACACCATCGGAAAGCATTCAGTATGCGATGTCATCAGATACATCGAATAGGCCTGCATGGTTAGTGGCAAATCGGGTACCGCCTGACGAATAAACACCTGATTTTCTACTTTTAATTCTTGAATTTTGGCTTGCAAATAGGCCACATACTCCGGTTCGCCTTGTCCGTAAATCGATAAGGTCCAAGTGGGTTCGTACTCCACGACTTGGGCCCAGATTTCGATAAGAACATCAAATCTTTTCACGGGCGCCAAACGTCCGGCTGCAATGGCTTGGGTGGCAACCAAGGGAGCCGTATGCTTTGAGGGCCCAATCGGATTGGGTATCACTTGACTATTTTGGGACGAATAAAAATCGATTTCAGACGAATTGAGCAGCAGCAAGGCCGTATAGCTTTGTTCGCAATAATCTTGTAGCGCATAGCCCAATTTGGCCAATCCCTTGGCGGCCGATCGAACTTTCGAAATATAGTATCGCGACGAATGATATTCTTTGTACTTGGCGATTTTAGAAAACAAAAAGGGCGTCCAATAAAAATCAAAGGCGTAATTGCACACAATCAAGTGCTGGGGTTTATGTTTTCGCAATACTTGTATCCATCGCATAAAATGCAGCGAAACTTTAGCCAAATTTGCAGGATGTGCAAACGGTTTTTGCCGCATGTAATTGATGTGCAGATCAACCAACTGTATTTTGGGTGACAATTCGTAACATGGTGGTTGTTGTTTTTGCTCGGTGGTGAGAATACATACTTCATAGCCCAAAACATCGGCAAAATAATTGGCTTTTTGGGCCATTACTTTCTCGATACCGCCGTGCAGGTAGATTTGATCAGTTGAAAAAACTACTTTCATGAGGCAAGTGATTTAAAGAGTTCGTCCCATTGTTTCACCACAAATTCCGGCAAATACCGTTGTACATTAATTTTGGCTTGAGCACCCATTTTATTTCGCAAGTCTTGGTTTTCGATGAGCTGCAACAACTTTTGGGTAAAATCATCAATATTGTTATTGGGTACCAAAAATCCATCTTCTCCCGAGCGAATAATATCTTTCGGGCCACACGGACAATCAAACGAAATACAGGGAACACCGCAGGCCATCGCCTCAATAAGCACCATGCCAAATCCTTCGAAGCGCGAAGAAAACGCAAACACAGAGGATGATAAAAAACGAGTCTCAATATCGGGCACGGGCTCAAAAAAACGCACACTATTGTCAATTTGTAATTGCTTGGCCAATTGGTACAAACGTTGCTTTTCATCGGCTTTGCCGTAGATTTCCAAAATCCAATCGGGCTGGGTTTGCAAAATGGCGGCCCAACTGTGCAACAAACGATCAAAGCCTTTTTGGTAGGTGTGTTTGCCCACCGCAATCACGGTTTTGTTTGTAAGCGATGATTGATTCTCGGGATAAAACGACAACGGATTGGCAATGACCACAGCATTGGGTAGGTTCCATTCTTGCAAATTGTCTTGGGTGAGCACCACAAATTTGTCAAATGTTCGGCCCAGCCTAGTCATCAACTGCAATTGAATTCCCACACGCAGTCTTTTTAACGGGGATGGATTTACGCCATAGGCCATTTGTTTGGACACATGCCGTTCGTAGATAATTGGAATTTTAGGCAACAACAGCGGCAAGAAAAAGCCTTTGAGTCCATCGTCACAAACCGAAATCACATCGGGTTTGAGGGTCGCAACACTAGCGCGCATGCCTGTTATATATTGCCAAACGTAGCGAAAGGGATTTCCAGTCACGACCACTTGATGCAGTTGAATCTTTGCACTGAATGTATAAAACAACGAAGCACCTTTATTATTCAACACCACAATATGCACTTCATGCCCCAAGACATCGGCCAAATAACTCGCCTTTACCGACAGTACCCGTTCGAGTCCGCCGGCGCCGTGTATTCCGTTGGTGATGTATAGAATTTTCATTTTACAAACCAGTTGGTGAGTAGATATCGCTGAAGCGGCAAATAAAGTAAATTAATCCCATGCGAAATAAGCAAACACCAGCCCAATACCCATAAGTAAATCAAGACCGGTTGCTGCGGCGCATAACTCCAGGTTTTGGCAAAACTGGAAATTAAAAATAAATGCACCAGCCAAATATTGGTGGAGTGTGAACTTAAATAGGCCAAAGCACGTTGCACAGCTGCTGACAATTGGATCCCATTAAACAAAAACACAAATGCAATTCCGGTGAAAACAGCTACAAACAAACTCGGTACAAAACCGTGTGCCACAACCAACAGGCCAAGTATTCCTATCAAAACAGCAGTTTGAAATGGCAATTTAGCAACCCAGTTCATCCAGCTAGAAAACCAACGGTTGCGAAAGGCCAAGGCGCCCAACACAAACGGAAATAACGCATTGGCCAACATAAACAATTGATGCCAAAGCAATTGCACCAACTGAATATCCGTCAAAACGGGCTGATAAATGCGCGCATAATAGCCCAAAATATATATTAAAAATGAAGCCCCAACTACTTGATATAACTTATACTTATCCAGCATTCGAAATAAAAAAGGTGCCAAAACTACCAGCAACGCATAGCTCGAAATGAACCACCAGGCGCCGTTGTAGGAAGAATCCAAGGAACTAAAGTTGTACATAAATTTGAGCCATTTGCCCGGATAATCTGCCGATTTTCCTAGCAGTATTCCCAACACTACCGCAAACAAAAGCAAGACAACCCAATAATTGAGGTAGAGTTTCAACACCCGCATCCGATTGGTTTGCACAAAAGTGGCGGGTTTATTTTGGCGGGTAATGTACAAGCCATAGCCGCTACAAAAACAATAGATCCACACACAGCAATCGCAAAAAAGGGAAATATAATACGTGAGTGGTTGATTTCCGACAAACAAACTAGGCGCAAACAAGCCGCGGTATTCGCGATTAAACAGGTGCAAACAAAGCATCATGGCTATGGCAATTCCCTTGGTATAATCGGTTTGTTGTTTGCTGAGTTCCATCTTAATTTACTGTTATTGATGCCAATGCAGTGGATAAAAATTGCTGCGAACGAAGCTTGGCCTTGGCCAATTCAGCCTCAACCACCTGATAGTTGATGGGCTGGAGGGCGGTTTCGCATTGGTCGAGCGTTTGCACCAACAATTGAGATTGCTGTACGGAAGCCAACAAATCACGCATGCGGGTATTGATTTTCTCGGCGCGATTAAACACCATAAATTGTTTTTGAAATATAAGCGAAAAAGCTACCGCATGAAACGAATTGGTGAGCACCAACTCGGCACCGTGAACCAGTGAAAGAAAAACATCCGGGCCATGCAAATATAAATTTTTATTGGCATAGCGAATGTTGTTATTCACCGTATAAATTTGAAGTCCTCTCGCCTTGGCTTGCTGCAGCGCAAAATCGCGCAACACCGGATTGGAATCAAAATCATAAATAAAAATATACTTTCCCGAAATAGGCTTGACGAATATTTGCCAATAGGCGAGATCAACCAAAAATACAGGGTCTAAAACCTGGGTTACGTTTTCAATACCCAAATCTTTAACCAGTTGTACACCCGAAGCTTCGCGCACCGAAACCCAATCCAACCGACTGATTTTGTCTTTTACAAAAGGTTTGAGTTCTGCTGCAATGGAATCGGTGGCAAAACTGGCGGCATAGGAAATTTTGAGTTTATTATCGGGCACAAAATCCAAATAGAAAGCGGGATCCTTGCCGTTCTGAAAATAGGAATTCCAAATCTGATCGCTGCCGCAAATGTAGGCATCGGCTTCCGGTAAATTGTTTTTGAGCGCTTCGTTGCTGGAATATTTTCCGGGATGAGTGCGCAATGTTTTGGATTCAAAGGCATCAAAACGCCATTTGCGTTGGCGGTTCCATAAATTTCGTGGAAACTTGAGCACCCAATATAGCAATTTCAACAATCCATTTTGAGCAAAAAAAGCATTCGACACCTTGGTCCATTTGAAATGCTGGTTCAAATAATTGGGCGAATAATCTATAGTAGCGGCTTCTAACCCCATCGCCTCCAACTGCTTGAGCAAAGCCAATTGCTGCAAAGTCGCGCCGTGATTGTAGACGTTGTGGCAGGTGATCGTAAGGATTTTGCGCGCCATATTAGGGATTGAATTTTGGTGGTAAAAGTAATTGTTGTTCCCGAATAAACCCGGCCAATTCGGCGGTAAATAGTTGTGCTCCGCTTTGGCGCAAATGGTGTTTGTCGGTAAACAAATCGGAGTTTAGGTAGTGCGCATCGGCCGAGTTGTAGCGCATGAGATAGGCGCGGTGGTTTGCCAGTTGTTGCATTCGTGCATAAAAAGCAGGGGAAGGCGCATAAAAATTGGGCGGAAACACCAACACGACTTTGGTATTTGCTTTTTCGCAAGCGTTCAAAAATCGGTTGAAATAATAGCGTTTGGAGGCAAATTCTTTTTGCGCATCATAATCCGGAATGGCCGTGTTAAATTTTTTCGGAAACCCAGGCATCTGCGTAGTTATAGGCATCGAACCACAAGACAACGGAGTATCGAGTGGCGATGGTTTTCGGTGGCGCAAATCAAAATTGCTTTTGTTGAGTTGATGCAAAATAAACAGCTCCGATACATACTTGTTTTTTTCTTCCTTGCGAATGAGTTCCTCACGCACGGCCGGGTATTTCACCAACGGATACAAACGATCCAAGCGGTACCGCACGTTTTCTGAGGCACCAACTTCGGTGTTTTCGTCCATCACCAATAAAATTGCTTTTGGTTTTTGGTATTTTAAGAGTTGTTGTAACACAAAATATTGAAATTCAATATCGCCACCCGGGTAGGAAAGATTATATACTTTTTGTTGCAACGAATCGCCCAATTGGGAAGCAATCACATCTCTGGCGCCGCGAGAAGATCCAAATACAAAAACATCGGCTTTCAACTTTTTTTGGAGCAGTTGTTCCAATCGCTGGTCGACTTCGAGTCGCGGAACATAATTTCTGAGTACAATCAATGTTCGATCGATTGCTAAAAATAGCACCCCAAAACACAGCAGTTGCAGTAGAAATTTTTTCATTAAAACTGAAAATAAATAAAAGCTTGTTCCTGTCCAGCAAACTGAAACAAACACCCAATTAATACTAGATACAAGGTCCAACGCACCCATTTGGGTTTAGTAAAAGCAGTTTTCTCGAGGGCATAATTGTGAGTTCTTCCCCTCCACTCCATCAGAATAAACAAAATCAACACTACAAAAACCAGCGGTGGTTTCACTTCGGGAATGCTCAATACCGACTTGGAACAAATGGTGCCGACATACTCAATAGCGTGCGAAACCGATTTAGCTCTAAAAAAAATCCAAGCCAACACGGTCAATCCAAAGGTGAATAACACTTGTGCGGTTTCTTTTATAGTGGGAAATACCTTGCCTTGCGCCACGATAGCCAGGTGATTGCGGTTGGTTTTGAATATAATGGACGGTAAAATATACACCGCATTCAAGGCGCCCCAGATGATGAACGTCCAATTGGCTCCGTGCCAAAATCCGCTGACAATAAATATGATGAGCGTGTTTCGGATGCGCAGCCACGTACTTCCTTGACTTCCGCCTAAGGGGATGTACAAATAGTCTTTGAACCAAGACGAAAGTGAGATGTGCCAGCGGCGCCAAAACTCGGCGATGTCTCTAGAGAAATAGGGAAATCTGAAATTTTGTAGCAACTCAATCCCAAACAAACGGGCGGTTCCCAACGCAATATCCGAATACCCTGAAAAATCGCCGTAAATCTGAAAAGCAAATAAAACAGCTCCAACTACTAAGGTACTTCCGCTATAGGTATCGCTGTGATCAAAAATGAGGTTGGCATACTGGGCACAGGTATCGGCAATGATGATTTTTTTGCATAAGCCCCACAAAATTTGGCGCAAACCATCGATCGCTTGTGTATAATTGAAGCTGCGTTTGGTTTTGAGTTGCGGCAGCAAATGCGTGGCGCGCTCGATAGGTCCGGCCACCAACAACGGAAAGAAACTCACAAAAACAGCATAGTCCACAAAATTTCGTTCGGGCTGGATGCGATTTTTGTAAATATCAATCACATAGGACAGCCCGTGAAACGTATAAAAAGAAATACCTACGGGCAAGATGACGTTTAAAGTCCAAGTGTCGATGTGCATTCCAAATTTGGTGAGTCCCGTAGCAAACGAATCGACAAAGAAATTGTAGTATTTAAAGAAACCAAGAAAGCCCAAATTGATCCCAACGCTGGTCCAAAACCAAATTTTCTTGTGTATCGTTTTTGATGCTTGTGCTATTTGAAGTCCGGAATAATAATCTAAAAAGGTAGAAAAAGCGAGCAATCCCAAAAATCGCACATCCCAGCAGCCATAAAAAAAGTAACTCGCGGCCAACAAAAGCATGTTTTGCAGACGGTAGGATTTGTTGCTCAACAACCAGTAAAGCATAAAAACCAGGGGAAGAAAAACCGCAAAAGAAAGCGAATTAAAGAGCATGGTAATTGCGTTTGTGTTTCAACTTTGTTGTATTGGAAACTAATATAGTATTTATTTTATTCGGCCGGTGGTCTCTGCTTTTTTTTATAAAAAGGCAAGAACTCCAACACCGTTTGTTTTTCAAATTCATTCATGCCCAATTGGAACATGATTACAGCAAATAGTCCTACAAAAACTGCGATTTTACTCACCAAATTTATCCATCCCGAACCCGGCAAATAATTGAGAAAATAACCCAAAACCAGGAGCAACAAAAAGGCGGGCACAATGCGATCACTCACGGCGGAAAAAAAACGTCGCAATTCGAGTTTCATTACTTTTTGGTAATAGATATTCATGACCACTTGGCTGATGATCCATCCCAAGGTAGAACCAAATAATAAACCCAAACTGCCGTAATCCTTCACCAGGAATGCGCCCAATGCAGTGCCCAATACAATAAAGAAAATATAAGTGAGCGATTTAAAATAAAACCGGTTGGTAGCTTCCAATATCGAGTTGGCAAAGGTTTGCACCAATGGAACCGTATACGATACCATAATCGTAAAGGCGATAATCCAGGAATCGCTGTAGGTTTTGCCTACCCACAACAACACAAATTGCTGTCCAAACAAGAAAAAGCCACCCAAGATGAGCAACAAAATTAGGAATGAAAATCGACCAATTTTAATCATCATACTGGTGAGTTCGGCGGGAGTGGCATCAAGCACTGTCATTTTGGTGGCACGCGGCAAAAACACACTCGATATGGCGGCCGAAAATGCCCCATAATAGGTTCCCAACATAATGCCCACTCCATAGATGGCCACAGCGGTTGTGCCCGAAAGCATCCCCAACACCACCTGACCAAATCGCCACTGAAATTGTCCCACAATGGCGTAGACAAAAATCCAAACCGAATAGGAAAAAATAGTTTTAACCAAGGGAAATTGAAACACATGCAACTTAATTTTAACCTGTAATTTGCGAAATACATAATAGGCACTGATTACAATAACCAACAAATTGAGTATAGTGTCCAAAACAACTATCGATATAGCGTCTCCGCCTTTCCACAAAAGCGCAACCACCATAAGGGAACGCAACACATATTCGGAGATTTTAAGCGCGCGAGGGAAGACAAATTGTTCGTAGGCCGAGCAAATCGCAGCAAAGGCTCCACCCGGTAATTCGATGGCTAAGTTAAAAATGAGTACCACAAACATGAGCTTGGCTTTGCTCATTTCGGCTGCGGTGAGTTTGGGAAATAGGGTCTCTAAATTATAATACAGCGCAATTCCCGCGATTACTATCAACGTCGAAATGGCCGCGTAAATGAGCAAGGAAGTAGCTAAGAAATTCTCTTCGCCGGGCTTGTCGTTTTGGGCGCGGTATTTGGCTACAAATCGAATAATGGTGTTGTTGAGTCCAAAATCCAATACGCCTATGTAGGCAATCAAGGAACCAATTAGGGTGTACAAGCCGTATTCGGAATCGCCCAGTTTGTGGATAATATAGGGTGTGAGCAAGAGGCCAATTCCATTGGTCAAGAAAATGGACAAATAGGAAAGTAAAGCACCTTTTTTGAGTTGGCTCATACCCGATTAGTTAATTTTTTTTGCTACGAATACTGACTGGCGTAATAGTTTTGGTAGGCGCCCGACGTTACATTTTTGAGCCAATCCTCGTTGTCCAAATACCAATCGATGGTACGGGCTAATCCTTGCTCAAAAGTGACTGAAGGCTTCCAACCCAATTCGGTGTTGATTTTGGATGCATCAATGGCGTAACGCAAATCGTGTCCCGGACGGTCTTTCACATAGGTAATCAATTCAGCTGATTCTCCGGGAGTACGTCCTAATTTTTGGTCCATCAACGCGCACAACAATTTGACCAAATCGATGTTTTGCCATTCGTTGAATCCGCCAATATTGTAGGTATCGTGATTTTTTCCTTCGTGAAACACCAAATCTATCGCTACCGCATGATCTTCTACAAACAACCAATCGCGAGTATATTTGCCATCTCCATAAACCGGCAAGGGTTTTTTCTCGATGATATTATTAATGAACAATGGAATTAATTTTTCTGGAAAATGATTGGGTCCGTAATTGTTGGAACAATTGGTAATTACATAAGGCAAACCATAGGTCTCGCCATAAGCCCGTACAAAATGATCCGAACTCGCTTTGGAGGCCGAATACGGTGAATTGGGATCGTAGGCTGTTGTTTCGGTAAACAAACCTTCGGCGCCCAAGGAGCCATAGACCTCATCGGTACTGATGTGGTAAAATCGTTTATTGGAAGAATCGTTGGCCCATATTTTTTTGGCTGCATTGAGCAAATTCATGGTGCCAATTACATTGGTTTTTACAAAAGCCAATGGATCAGTTATGGAACGATCAACGTGTGATTCGGCGGCCAAATGCAAGACGCCGTCAAATTGGTGAGTTGCAAACAAATCATAGATAAAATCAGCGTCTACAATGTCTCCCTTCACAAAAGTATAATTGGGTGCATCTTGAATATCGGCGATATTTTCGAGATTTCCGGCATAAGTTAAGGCGTCCAAATTGTAGATGTGGTAATTGGGGTAACGCGTTACAAAACGACGAACCACGTGTGATCCAATAAATCCTGCTCCTCCGGTGATTAAAATTTTCTTCATCTGCTTATAATTTTCCATCGGCTACCTCGCCTAATATTCCTTTTACATCATACACTATGCTGTGTGGTTTTTTGAATTTGGCATAATCCAATCCCAAAAACTCCTGGTGTGCTACGCCCAAAACGATTGCATCAAATTGCCCGCTAGGCAAGGTTTGTGAAGTAACTAAGTTGTATTCGTGCGCTACCTCGGATGGATTGGCCCACGGATCATAAATTGTTATTTGTATGCCATAGTCACGCAAGGCCTGAATCACATCGACAATTTTGGTGTTGCGCACGTCGGGGCAATTTTCCTTAAAGGTGATGCCCAACAACAAAACCGAAGAGCCGTTAATGCTCACTCCTTTTTTGATCATGAGTTTCACAACCTGCGAGGCTACGTATTCACCCATGCTGTCATTGAGACGACGACCGGCCAAAATGATTTCGGGGTGATAGCCTACTTCTTGTGCTTTTTGAGCCAAATAATACGGATCTACACCTATGCAATGTCCGCCCACCAAGCCTGGTTTGAAAGGCAAGAAATTCCATTTGGTTGCGGCGGCTGCCAAGACATCTTGGGTATTGATGCCCAACACATTGAATATTTTAGCCAATTCATTCACAAAAGCAATATTGATGTCGCGTTGTGAATTTTCAATCACTTTGGCGGCTTCGGCAACCTTGATGGTGGGTGCCAAATGCGTACCCGCAGTAATGACGCTTTTGTATAAGTTATCTACTCGTATACCAATTTCGGGCGTAGAACCCGAAGTTACTTTGAGAATTTTATCAACCGTATGTTCTTTGTCTCCGGGGTTAATGCGCTCAGGCGAATAGCCTGCAAAGAAATCGACATTAAATTTGAGTCCGCTAATTTTTTCCAATACGGGCACACATTCTTCTTCGGTTACCCCAGGATATACCGTAGATTCGTAAATTACGATGTCGCCTTTGCGCAACACTTTGGCTACGGTTTCGCTCGATTTATACAAGGGCGTCAAATCGGGACGGTTGTTTTTGTCAACTGGAGTTGGCACGGTAATAATATACACATTACAGTTTTCGATGTCGGGCAGCTGGTTGCTGCAAAATAAGCCGTTTTCATCTGAAGGACTTGCAACCAACACGGCTTTCAAATTATCCGAATCGACTTCGAGGGTTTTGTCTATTCCTTGGTTTAATTCGGCAATACGCGTGGTGTTGATGTCAAAACCCACTACAGGGAATTTGGTCGCAAACAAACGTGCCAAGGGCAAACCCACATAACCTAATCCAATTACAGCAATTCGTGTATTCATCTTGTTCTTTTTTATGAGCCAATGGCTTGGTATACAAAGCCTATTTTTTCGAGTGCATTCTTATCTAATAAATTTCGGCCGTCAAACACAAAGGCAGGTTTGAGCATCGAATTGTAAATTTGGTGCCAATCGTAGCTTTTGAATTCATCCCATTCGGTCAAAACAGCAATGGCGTGCGCACCTTTACAAGCTTCATAGGCATCCTTGTAGACCTTGGTAAATTTTTCGTTTTGTGCTGCCGAACGGGTTTCCAAATAATTTAAATCGGCCAACACTTGAGCTTCTTCTACTTTGGGATCATAGACCGCAATCTTGGCTTGTTCGTGTATCAAATCATTGGCTACATAGATCGCAGCAGATTCGCGGGTATCGTTGGTGTCTTTTTTGAAAGCCCAACCCAAGAAGGTAATTTTTTTATCGGCCACCGTATTGTACAAGGTGCGCACAATTGCGTTTGAAAAACGACGTTTTTGGTGGTCATTCATAATGATCACTTGTTCCCAATAATCGGCCACTTCGTGCAAACCATAGGACTTGGCAATATAAACCAAATTTAAAATGTCTTTCTGGAAACAGGATCCGCCAAACCCCACAGAAGCCTTCAAGAACTTAGAACCGATGCGGCTGTCCATCCCGATGGCTTTGGCTACTTCACTTACATTGGCACCTGTTTTTTCGCACAATTCAGAAATGGCATTGATCGAGGATACACGTTGCGCCAAAAAAGCATTGGCCGTTAACTTGGATAATTCGGAGGACCAAACATTAGAACGGATGATGCGATCGGGCTGAACCCAATGCATATAGACCGCTGCCAACGCTTCGATAGCCTGCTGGCCTTCGGGTGTAGGATCTCCTCCAATAAGCACACGATCCGGTTGAAATAAATCTTCGACAGCAGTACCTTCGGCCAAAAATTCGGGGTTGGATAGGATTTGAAATTGTACGCCGTTACCGGTATTTTCTAAAATACTCTTAATCGCACCCGCGGTTCGCACCGGTAAGGTCGATTTTTCGACTACAATTTTATTGGTGGTAGCTACCCGGGCAATTTGTCGGGCACACAATTCGATGTACTTCAAATCGGCAGCCATTCCCTTGCCTGCACCATATGTTTTGGTGGGGGTGTTTACGGAGATGAAAATCAATTCGGCCTCGTCGATGGCTTGATCTACCTGCGTAGAGAAAAACAAATTTCTTCCACGCGCTTCGGCCACGACTTCACTAAGTCCTGGTTCGTAAATTGGGATTTGCGTCACATCTTCGTGGTTCCAAAGTGCAATGCGTTGTTCGTTCAAATCGACCACGGTTACTTGAATGTGGGGACATTTTTGGGCAATGACTGCCATGGTGGGGCCTCCTACGTAACCAGCGCCAATACAGCAAATTTTAGTAATCTTCATTTTCTTACTTCTATTAATAATTTATTTCAAATGTTGCCAATACCAGGCAACGGCTTCTTTTAATCCGGTTTTGATCGAGAACTGGGGATTGTAGCCCAGTAAATTTTTGGCTTTGTCAATACTGGCCAAGGAATGCGGAATATCTCCATTTCTATTTGGGCCATACACTACAGTGACTGTAGCGATTTTGGGATCCCTTTCAGCTAAGTATTCTTTTAGATAATGCACCAATTCATTCAAGGTGGTTCGGTCGCCAAAAGCTGTATTGTATACCGTGTTGATGGCTTCCGGATTTTGAGTAGTCATGGCCAATTCATTCATGTGAATGACGTTATCAATGTAGGTGAAATCACGAGAATACATGCCGTCACCGTTTATAACTGGGCTTTCGTAGTTCATGAATTGCATCACAAACTTGGGAATTACCGCCGCATAGGCTCCATTGGGATCTTGTTTGCGGCCAAATACATTAAAGTAGCGTAAGCCGATGGTTTCTAAGCCGTAAGTTTTACTGAAGATATCGGCATACAATTCGTTTACATATTTGGTAATCGCATAGGGCGACAGCGGCTTGCCAATAACCTCCTCTACTTTGGGTAAACTGGCCGAATCGCCATAGGTGGATGAACTCGCGGCATAGACAAACCGCTTTACTTTTGCATCACGCGCAGCGACCAACATGTTTAAAAAGCCAGAAACATTTACGTCATTACTGGTGATGGGATCATTAATCGATCGGGGTACAGAACCCAAAGCCGCTTGATGCAACACATAATCTACACCTTGTACCGCTAGTTGACAATCGGCCAAATTACGGATATCACCTTCAATCAAGGTGAAATTTTCGTCTTGCAAACAAGCCGTCAAATTATGTCGGTGGCCTGTCGCAAAATTATCCAAACAAACCACTTGGTACTTTTTGGCTAAAAAATATTCGCATAAGTTAGACCCAATAAATCCAGCACCTCCTGTAATGAGTAGTTTCATTTTTAGCTTTTCAATTTATTCCAAATCGATTTGATAAAAGATTCGGGTTTTTCCACTTCGTGGTACCCATTGGCGTAATTTCCGTAGCCGTAACCATAGCCGTAACCATAGCCATAGCCCGTACCATATTTGGCTTTATTTTGGTAGCCATTTAATACGATGCTGATGTTGGTCAACTCTCCTCGTTTGTGGCGATTGTTCAGCATGGTTACCATATCTTTTTTGGTGTAATTTTGGCGCAAAATATACAAACTCACATCCACGTATTCGTCGAGTTCTAGGGCGTCTGAAACCAAACCAACCGGGGGTGTATCTAGTATGATATAATCGTAACGTGTTTTTAGTTCTTCCATAAATTTCTTCATGGTATCGCCAATAATCAATTCTGAAGGATTGGGCGGAATAGGCCCCGAAGTAATTACATCCAAATACGGTATTTGTGTTTTTTGAATCACCTCATCCATGTTTTTTTGGCCAATCAAGTAATTCACAACCCCAATTTCGTTGGTTGTATTGAAATCATCAAAAATTTTAGGCTTACGCAAATCCAAGCCCACAATTACTGTTTTCTTTTCGCTCAAGGCAAATACCGTGGCAATATTTAACGAACAAAACGTTTTTCCTTCGCCACTTATAGATGAGGTGAGCATGATGGTTTTGGTTCCTTCGATTTCTTGTTTTTTGTACAAAAATTGCAAGGACGAACGGATGGCGCGAAAGGATTCAGAGAGAGCCGATTTGGGTCGTTCAAAAACAGACAAATTAGATAGCGATTGCTTGATGCCGATAACCCCAATAATTGGAATTGAGGTGAGATTGGTGATGTCTTCGGTATTTAAAATTGCATTTTCCATAAAGAAGATGCCAAAAACGATCAACAAGGGTATGAGTAGTCCCATGAAAAAAGCAATTACATAGTTCACACTCGTATTGGGACCGATAAGCCCGCCGCCGGTATCTTTGGCCGAATCAATGAAGTGTATGTCTGATAAATTGGCTGCTTTTACAATCTCGGCTTCGCTGCGTTTTTGTAGAAATGTACTGTAAATGTTGTCGCTTAAATCGTATTTGCGGGAAATCTTCAGAAACTCTTGTTTGTCTTCGGGCAGCTGCTTGATGTCGTTTTCTATTTTTTGAATTTTATTATTCACCAGCACCAAATCATATTGAAATGAACTTCCGATGGAGGCTACATTTTCCAATAACACTTTTTTTACCGCTTCCATCTGGCTATCAAACTCTTGGAATATTTTTTCGCTTTTCACCGAATAGGCCAATTGCGATCGTTGCGCCGACAAGCCAATAAGTTTGGCCACATTGGTTACAATATTTGGATCATCGATACCCGCAACGGTAGGTGCCGGAAATTTGGAATAATCTACACTGTTACGCAAATACGATTTCAGGGTGTTGCAATAGGCTATTTTGCGGTTAATTTGATCGCGCATCACATCGTATTCGAGCAATTGAGCCGAAATGTTTTCGCCGCCTTTTTCGATCTCGAAAATGTTGTTCCGCTTGTTGAAATTTGTGAGCTCTTCGCCTGTTTCCTTGAGTTGATTTCCCATAGAAACGAGCGTGCTGTCAATAAATTCAATGGTATTGGTGGCAAATTGATTCTTGCGATCCAATTGCGAATCTATCAGGGTTTTTACTGTGGTGTTCAGGTAATTGACAATGCGATTTTTGTTGGGCCCTTGCATCGATAACACCAAAATGGAAGCCGCTTTGGGATCAATTTCGATACTCACGTTTTGTCCTTTTTTTACCACCTCATCAAAATTGTTGAATCGGATGTAATAGGTTTTTCCTTGTATTTGGTCGCCTTGGGATAGCGCATCGAGTTTCCAATTTAGAAACGGTAGATTCAGCTGATCCCCTATTTTACATCTTTTTTTGAATTCGCCAGGTACAACCGTGGCGGTGCCTTTGCTGTGATTGGCATAATACATTAACGGGGCTTTGGCGTCCTCAAATTTGAGCTGTATATCATATTCGGTGTTGGAAACAAAAGTAATCCCAACCAAATTATTGAGTAATTGACCTTTGGATTGATCAATCGTGATTGCAAAAGGTACCTCGCCATAGACATCTTGGTAGTTGTAATCCCCTTTTTGTAAATAATCAATATAAAATTGCAATTCATCCACCACCAACTCGTTGTGGGATCTCGATTTTAAGGTATTTGAAATACTCTGCACCTCATCAGAAGTTCCGCCCCAATTGAAAACCAAGCTGGTATTGGAGGTGAAAAACGGATTGTTTTCCTCTTTGATGGCGATGGAGGTTTCCAAAGCATAAACCTTTTGCTTGCGAATATTCACCTGGTGAGCTATAGTAAAAGTAATGGCTAAACTGAGTAGAAACCATTTCCAATAGCTCACAATTTTGATTAAAAATCCTTTAAAATCAAAACTATTTTGGTTTTCGAAAAAAGAAAAGTCTTTGGTATCTATCATCAGTGCTTATTTCAACAAAATAAAAGTGGTTGTAATTAAGGTCAACAAAGTCAATACCGTACTCAACGATTCTAAACCGGTTTTCCCGGTACCCCACGATTTTTGCTTCAAGGGTTTTACATAAATATAATCATTGGGTTGCACATAAAAATAGGGCGATTCGATGGCTTTGATATTGGTTAAATCTATTTCGTGCAATTCTGAGCCCTGCGGCAATTGGCGCAAGATGGAAACTGCTTTTCGATTGCCCGTCATGGTAATATCACCTGCATTGGCCAAGGCCTCCAAAATGGTCAATTTTTCTTTGTATTCTACTTTTGATCCCGGTATCACTACTTCTCCATTTACGGTGTAATGCAATCCGGCTAATTTTACAGACACAAAAACATTGGCTTCTTTGGTGAAATAGTCGGCTAGTAATTGATTTTCTATTTTGAGTCGAACCTCGTCTAAGGTATAACCCAGGACAGTCAATTCTCCTAAAATTGGGATACGAATAGCCCCATGATCGTTTACGGTGTACCCATCAAAATACAAACTTTGTTCGGTTTTGCTGAATTGTGTACTTTGTTCGGCTGCCCGAAATAACTCAACCAACTTTGGATCATTGGCTTTGATCACCACACTAATAATATCATTAACCTGTAGTCGATAGGGCTTGGCAACAATTGGGTGAAGAACTGCAGCGGTATCGGCAGGTTTGGTAGTTTGCAAGTAAATCAAATCTTTGGTAGGCACACAAGCAGTGGTGATTAACACCAACAAAAGCAGCAGGCCAGCGATTAATTTTTTCATTTATTTTTTAAAAAAAATTGCAAACAAAGATAGGTTTTCCGCGCTAATAACAAAAGGCTAGTCGCTAATTTTGGATCAGCTGTTTTTTAGTGAATTTTCGAAGGGAATTCGGTTTAAGATACTTCGGCCCAAGGTCACTTCGTCGGCGTATTCCAATTCATCTCCCACTGCAATTCCTCGGGCAATGGTCGAGGTAATTACCGGATAATCCTGGATCTGTCTGTAGAGATAAAAATTGGTGGTATCGCCTTCCATCGTTGAGCTGAGCGCAAATATTAATTCCTGAACATCTCCTTGTTTTACTTTTTCTACCAAAGTGGAAATGTTTAACTGTGCCGGACCGACCCCATCAATAGGCGAGATCTTTCCTCCTAATACATGATAAATTCCTTTGTATTGGCGCGTATTTTCTATAGCCATCACATCGCGAATGTCTTCGACCACACAAATTAACTGGTGGTTTCTCGCCGGATTGGCACAAATTTCACAGGTAGATAAATCTGAAATGTTGTGGCATGAATTGCAAAATTGCACATCTTCTCTTGCCGCTTGCAAAGCCGCCGTTAAAAATTGGGTGTGTTCTTTGGGTTGTTTAAGCAAATGCAAAACCAAACGCAAGGCCGTTCTTTTGCCAATTCCGGGTAATTGTGCCATCTCGTGCACGGCTTTTTCCAATAGTTTTGAAGAGAATTCCATGCAGCAAAAGTAGGGAATTTGGAAATTAGAAATTTGGAAAATAACCGCTAAGAATTAAATTTATTATTGTGAAATACCCATTGAATGCGTATTTTGGCCAAACTAAACCAACCCTTATGTCGGCAGCAACCATTCTCACAATTATCATTCTCTATTTTGGCGTTTTGTTCTTGATTTCGCATTTCATGAGCAAAAAAGATTCCAGCAACGATGCGTTTTTTAAAGCCAATAAAAATTCAAAGTGGTATTTAGTAGCCTTTGGAATGATTGGTACCGCGCTTTCGGGCGTAACGTTTATTTCGGTGCCAGGCGAAGTTGGAAACCCCGATTTGCAGTTTAAATATTTTCAGTTTGTATTGGGAAATGCGGTAGGTTTTGTGCTCATTGCCACCATCTTATTGCCGTTGTATTACCGCATGAACCTCACCTCGATCTACAGCTACATTGAGCAGCGTTTGGGCGTAATCAGTTACAAAACGGCAGCCAGTATTTTTTTAATTAGCCGCACCATTGGCTCGGCCTTTCGACTGTATTTGGTGGTGATTGTATTACAACGCTATGTCTTTGATTATTATAATATTCCCTTTGCTGTAACGGTATTGCTTTCGTTGGCCTTTATTTTTGCCTACACCTACCGCGGCGGATTAAAAACCATTATCATTACCGATACCTTGCAAACATTTTTCTTAGTCTCTTCGGTGTTCTTGACTATTTTTATCATTTGCCACAACCTAGATTACGGCCCTGTCGAGGCCTTTGAAGCCATCAAGAACAGCAATTATTCGAAGGTGTTTTTCTTTGAAGATTATTTAAAAGGCACCTATTTCTGGAAACAATTTATTGGCGGAATGTTTGTTACACTCGCTATGGTGGGTTTAGACCAAGATTTGATGCAAAAAAACCTGAGTTGCGTCAACATCAAGGAAGCGCAAAAAAACATGTTTACGTTTACCGGTATTTTTATTGTGATTAATGTTTTTTTCTTGAGTGTCGGTGCTTTATTATACATATATGCGCAGCAAAACCAAGTAGCTGTTCCACTAGATTTGGCCACAGGCAATCCCAGAACTGATTTGCTATTTCCCGAAATTGCCTTTCATCACCTGAGTTTAATTCCGTCTATTATTTTTTTACTGGGCCTTACTGCCGCGACCTTTGCTACTACTGATAGCGCACTCACGGCGCTCACTACCTCATTTTGTGTTGATTTCTTGGGGATGGACAAACCCGAAAACAGCCACAAAACCAATGTGGTACAAACCCGTCATTGGGTGCATGTTGGCTTTTCGGTCTTGTTGTTTTTGGTGATTTTGGTTTTCAACGCGATAAATGACTCCTCGGTGGTGAGCATCATTTTTAAGATTGCCTCCTACACCTATGGCCCGTTGCTGGGCTTGTATGGGTTTGGGTTGTTTTGGCAGAGCAAAACCGTAAAAGACAAGTGGGTTCCGCTAGTTTGTGTGGTTGCCCCGCTACTTTGTTTCTTTTTGAGCAAATACAGCAGTTTGCTGGTAGGCGCCTATGCATTTGATACCGAAATTATTTTGATAAACGGATTGCTCACCTTTATTGGTTTGTGGTTAATTAGCAAGCCCGCAACCGGACAAACCAAATTCTAATATTGATTGGTAGCCAACAACACCAAGGTACAGGCAACCTCTACGGCGATTCCGTTGCTTTGTAACAATTGATAAAACTGCGGATTTTCGGTGCCAGGATTAAAGACCACACGCTTGGGTTTGGCCTCAATGATGTAGTTGTAGTAGTCCCGTTGTCGCAACGGATTTAGGTATAGTGTTACCGTATTTATATTTTTGATGGGGATTAATTTGGTTTGAATTTTGATGCCACTCACTTCTCCAGCATTTTGTCCAATGGCTAATACCGAATGCCCTTTGGCTACTAGACTTTCTATAGCTTTAAAGGCATAGCGTTCGGGCTTGGTACTGGCTCCAAGAACCAAGGTTTTTTTGTTTTTCATGCTGCAAAACTACAAAATTGAATCGCATTCAAATAAAGTAAAACTTATTTGTTTTTAATTTTACCTTTGACAAAGTTAAGCCCAGTTTATATTCTATACTATGGAATTATTTATCTACCTTTTTTTTGCCTTGTTTTCGGTTTTAAATCCAATTGGCACTATTCCTATTTTTGTGGGTCTCACACAAGATTACAGCCCAAAAGACCGTGCCCGTGTTTCCTTAAAGACTTCGATTAATGTGTGTATTATTTTATTGATTTCCTTTTTTGTGGGTCAATATGTACTCGAATTTTTTGGCATTACTATAACTGCATTACGAATAGCTGGCGGCATCATCATTGCCAGTTCCGGGTTTTCGCTGCTCAATGGACAGTTCAATAAAAACAAAGGGATCAACAAAAAAGTAGAAGAAGAAATTCAGAACCGAAACGACATTGCCTTAACGCCCTTGGCAATGCCTATGCTTGCCGGACCAGGTTCAATCTCCTTGTTAATTGCCTACTACCAAGAACACCAAGCCCCCGACGAAATAATTATTTCGAGCATAGCAATTGTAGTTGTAGCCGCTTCTATTTATTTTGTGTTGCGCAGTGCGCATTATTTGGCCAATTTTTTAGGATCTTCAGGTATTGTAGCCATTTCACGCATCATCGGATTTTTAACCATTGCCATTGGTATTCAATACATTATTAGTGCGGTATTGAGTATTATTCGAGGGATTTAGCCACTTTTGGCAAAAAGATCTCGGCCATCATGCAACGGGCACTACCTCCGCCACAAGCTTCAATGGTATCTAGGCTTGAGCTTAAAATAGTAGCGTGTTTTTCTAATTTCTTGATTTGATCTGCGGTGAGACTTCCGTGCGCACTTGCACTCATCACCAGGTACTTTTGATTGGCATGTCCCAGCACCTCCAACATATTTCCGGCAAAGTTATTTACTTGTTCTTCCGAGATAAGAATCACTTCTTTTCCAGATTTTTTGAGTTGCTCCAACACCATTTTTCGCTCTTGTTTGTCGTCTATGCAATCGGCACAAATTACCGCAAAAGTAGTACCCAAACACATCATTACGTTGGTGTGGTAAATGAGTTTTCGTTCATTATTTATGGTTTGATAGGCATTGAAAATTACCGGAGCCATGTCAAAATCTTCACAAAATTCGATGAATAATTCTTCGTCGGCACGCGGAGACAGCGCACAATAGGCTATGCCATTGGCCCGATCCAAGAGCAAACTTCCTGTTCCTTCAATATAAAATCCATCGGTTTCGGCAGAGGTATAATCGACAATGTTTTCAATCTGAAAGCCTTTGTCTTCGAGCATATCCAATATGTCTTCGCGGCGTTCGCTTCGGCGATTTTCAGCAAACATGGGGTACAAGACCACGTCGCCATTTTGGTGAAACGAAATCCAATTGTTTGGAAAAATGGAATCGGGCGTATCGGGATTTAGGGTATCATCAACAACCGTAACATCAACTCCAACCGCTTGTAATTTGGTCACAAAGGCATCAAATTCCTGCTGCGCTTTGGCATTGACGGTCGCCGGTAATAAATTGTCGAGTACTTTTTGGTAATAATTATTCACTGCGGTTTGCTCGTTCATCCGAAAAGCTACCGGACGAATCATGAGGAGTGAGGAGGTGGTTTGGTTCATGGAGAAAGATTTCAAGTTTCAGGTTTCAGGTTTTTTCAGCTATACTCTAATCAACGGCAAAGTCGAGCAGCGCAACAGGCCTTCTTGTTTGGCGATTTCGGCATAGGGAATTTCTTCTACCGTAAAGCCATTGTCGCGCAACCAGGTATTGAGGCGGGTGAATTTTTGTTCGGAAACCACCACATTCGTATCAATAGAAAATACATTAGAATTCATGTGGTACATTTCTTCTCGGGTGAGGTGAAATAAATTTTCTTTGCCAAACAGTTCTAACAAAAACACGTAATCGGCTTCTTCACGAAAACCGCTTTTGTAAATGATGCCTTTATTTTCGCCTACTGGTTGAAAACAGCAATCCAAATGCAGGGCATTGTCACGAGCTTCCAATTTAGATTTTACCAAATCAAATTCCTTGACAATTTTATGCGGAAAAAGCTTTTTAATGTAATTTACTCCAGCCATATTGGTTCGGGCAGTAATGTAGTCTTTGTAATCCGATCCTTTGTAGGTGCCAATAAAAATATAGTCGTTCCACAACATGACGTCGCCGCCTTCGATGTGCACTTCCTCGGGAGGGCGAACCACTTTAGCGGGATCTAGTTGATCAATTACATATTGAATAGCGTCCAATTCGCGCTCTCTATCGGGCAAGATATTGGCTTTGATGAAAATATCGTCTATTACAAATCCGATATCACGGGCAAAAATCTGGTTATAATTTTCTATCAAATCCGGACGATAAACCTGCACGCCATATTTTTGAAATACCGCATCAAACGCCTCCATTTCACGCACCATATCCGCTTCTACGGGATATGTTCCGGCTAGAATATGTTCTAATGATTTGGGATCATAGGCCTCGGCTGCGGTAGGTGTTGGTCCGTTATTTACTGCCGAACCAAGAACAACGGCTATTAATTTGGACGTTTCATTGGTAACATGAAGTGGTAACATAAATAGTATTTAGCTTGGAAACAAATATAAAAAAGCTTCCCGTTTGTGAGAAGCTTTGTTTATAACTATTGAAAGATATTAGCGTTTGTCCATGGCTACAAAACTACGTAGCGGATGTCCGGTGTAGATTTGTCTTGGGCGACCAATCGGTTCTTTGTTGATGCGCATTTCTTTCCATTGGGCAATCCATCCGGGTAAACGTCCAATAGCAAACAAAACGGTAAACATTTCAACTGGAATACCCATGGCGCGGTAGATGATACCTGAATAAAAATCTACGTTTGGATATAAATTTCTTGATTTGAAATATTCATCTTCTAACGCTACTTTTTCTAATTGTTTGGCAATGTCCAACAATGGATCATCAACACCTAAAGCGGTCAATACATCATCGGCTGCTTTTTTAATTATAGTAGCTCTTGGATCGAAGTTTTTGTACACACGGTGTCCAAATCCCATTAAGCGAAATGGATCATCTTTGTCTTTTGCTTTTAAAACGAATTTCGCCACATCACCACCATTATCATGGATTTCTTGCAACATCTCTAATACAGCTTGGTTTGCCCCGCCGTGAAGTGGTCCCCAAAGTGCAGAAACGCCTGCAGAAATTGAAGCAAATAAACCAGCGTGAGAAGAACCAACGATTCGCACAGTTGAGGTAGAACAGTTTTGTTCGTGATCGGCGTGTAAAATAAATAATTTATCTAGCGCAGCAACTACTTTTGGATCAGCTTTATAAGGTCCTGTTGGTAGTTCAAACATCAAACGCATGAAATTATCTACATAGCCTTTGGTATTGTCGTAATAATTTAATGGATAACCCATTGATTTTCTGTATGTCCACGAAGCAATCACTAAGAACTTACCTATGGTTTTACATACCGCATCATACATTTCTTTTTCGTTATGCGGATTCACAGCCTTTGGATTGAAAGCCGTTAATGCACTTGTTAACGAGGCTAAAATACCCATTGGATGGGCCGTTTTAGGAAAACCATCAATGATGTTTTTCATTTCCTCATTCACCAACGTATAGGTGCGAATGTCGTTTTCAAACTTCTCTATTTGAGCGGCTGTTGGTAATTCGCCAAAAATCAATAAATAGGAAACTTCCAAAAAACTGGCTTTATCGGCCAAGTCTTCAATGGCGTATCCTCGATAGCGAAGAATTCCTTCTTCTCCATCTAAAAAAGTGATTTCACTTTTGCATGAGCCTGAATTTTTATACCCGGGATCTATCGTAATTGCTCCGGTTAAGGCACGCAATTTATCAATATCGATAGCGGGTTCGTTTTCGCTCCCTACTAATACAGGGAACTCGTACTTTTGTCCGTCGAATTCTAATATGGCTGTTTTTAACATGATTGTATAAGCGTATTAAGTGCAGTAAATTTTAAACACAACAAATTTAGTTAAATAGATTCCATATAAAAAAGATAATCTGCATCGAATGTGTTAATTTAAAATACATCGTAAAAATTTAACAAAACTATACAAAATAAAAAACCCAACAACTAGTGCTGGGTTTTGTAAACCAATTCGAATGAATTTTATTTTTGTTTAAACGCTTTCAATCCGGGGAAATAGGCCGTGCTGCCCAACTCTTCTTCAATGCGCAACAATTGGTTGTACTTGGCCATTCGATCCGAACGCGAAGCCGAACCGGTTTTAATTTGACCACAGTTTAAAGCTACTGCCAAATCAGCGATGGTATTGTCTTCGGTTTCTCCCGAACGGTGTGACATTACCGAGGTATATCCGGCATTATGCGCCATATTTACTGCAGCAATGGTTTCGGTCAAGGTTCCAATTTGGTTTACTTTTACCAAGATAGAATTGGCAATTCCTTTTTGAATTCCGGTAGACAAACGCTCCACGTTGGTTACAAATAAATCATCGCCTACCAACTGCGTTTTGTCGCCAATTAATTCAGTGAGGTATTTCCAACCGTCCCAGTCGTCTTCGTACATTCCGTCTTCGATAGAAATGATGGGGTAGTTGGTGGCCAATTCGGCCAAGTATTCGGCTTGTTCTTTAGAAGATCTAATTTTTCCGGTAGGTCCTTCAAATTTAGAATAATCGTATTTTCCGTCTACATAAAACTCAGAAGCGGCGCAGTCTAGGGCAATCATGACTTCGTCGCCAAATGAATATCCGGCACTTTCTACCGCTTTTTTGATGGATTCAATCGCGTCTTCAGTTCCGCCAGCCAAGTTGGGTGCAAATCCACCTTCGTCACCAACAGCTGTAGATAAGTTTCGGTCGTGCAATCCTTTTTTCAAGTGGTGAAAAATTTCGGTTCCCATTTGCATCGCGTGCGAAAAGGACTTGGCCTTAACGGGCATAATCATAAATTCTTGGAAAGCAATTGGGGCATCCGAGTGTGAACCTCCGTTGATGATATTCATCATGGGAACTGGCAACGTATTTCCAGAAACTCCACCTACATATCGGTATAATGGCATGCCCAATTCGTTGGCTGCTGCTTTGGCTACGGCCAAGGAAACGCCCAAAATGGCATTGGCACCTAAGTTTGATTTATTGTGTGTGCCGTCTAATTCGATCATGCGTTGATCGATGAGGTTTTGTTCAAAAACTGAAGTTCCTACTAAGTCGGCGGCAATTATGCTATTTACGTTTTCAACGGCCTTCAATACGCCTTTGCCCATATACAATTTTCCGCCGTCACGCAACTCAACGGCTTCGTGTTCTCCAGTTGATGCACCCGAAGGAACAGCAGCTCTTCCTAAAATACCATTTTCTGTAATTACATCCACTTCTACGGTAGGATTACCTCTGGAATCAAATATTTGTCTTGCGAAAATTTTAATAATTATACTCATGTTGTGTTTACTTTTAAATTAATCTTCAACAAATATATTCCATCTTCGAATGGAATGTAAACTGTAAAGAATATGTTATTAACGATAACGTTTTAGTTTAGTTCAGTTGCAAAGATTGCACAAATTCATCAAACAAATAGCTCGAATCGTGCGGCCCAGGACTGGCCTCGGGGTGATATTGCACAGAAAAACAATCTTGATTTTTCATGCGCATTCCGGCTACGGTGTGGTCGTTGAGGTGTTCGTGGGTGATTTCAAAATCGGGATGGTTTTCGAGTTCTTCTCTATTTACCGCAAATCCATGATTTTGGGAAGTAATCTCTCCTTTGCCTGTGAGCAAATTCATTATGGGGTGATTAATTCCGCGGTGGCCATTAAACATTTTATAGGTTGAAATGCCGTTGGCCAAAGCCAAAATTTGATGCCCTAAGCAAATACCAAAAACTGGTTTTTTAGTTTGCAAAATTTCTCGTGCTACGTCTTGTACGTGCGTCAATGGATCGGGATCGCCGGGTCCATTGGATAAGAAATAGCCGTGCGGGTCAAAACTGCTGAGCTCGGCAAAGGTAGCATCATACGGAAATACTTTGATGTAGCAATCACGACTAGCCAAATTGCGAAGGATATTGGTTTTAATTCCCAAATCTACTGTGGCAACACGAAATCTTGCCTCCGGATTGCCATAAAAATATGCTGAGGTAGTCGAAACTTTTGAAGCCAATTCTAATCCCTCCATATTGGGGACTGCGGCCAATAGTTGTTTCAATTCGTCTACAGGCGTATTATCGGTACAAATGACAGCATTTTGCGCGCCATGATCTCTGATATAACTAACCAAAGCACGCGTATCCACGTCAGAAATTCCAATTAAATTTTGCTCTATAAAGTAGGTTTCCAAACTTTTATCGGCTCCCGCTCGGGAGTAGGGAAAACTAAAATTCTTGCAAACCAAACCTGCAATTTTTATAGAATTAGATTCGACTTCGTCTGGGTGAACCCCGTAGTTTCCGATGTGAGGATGGGTAGCAACCATAATTTGACCAAAATAGGAAGGATCAGTAAAAATCTCTTGGTATCCTGTCATTCCGGTATTGAAGCAAACTTCGCCGAAAGTTGTGCCAGAAATCCCGATAGATTTACCGTGAAAAATTGTGCCGTCGCTTAGTAAAAGGATGGCGGGTTGTCTTGTGTTGTAGTTCATTGTAGTTGAATGTTGTGCAAATTTATTTTTTTATTGGCTCACAAAGAAGCAGAGACGCAAAGATTTATTAAAACTTTTAAACATCTCTAGTGCTCTATCCCTAATCGCAGCAGATATCCTTTTGCGGCGTCGTTCGGTCAATTCGCTTCGCTCGGGTGTAGGGTAGAGCAGGTACAAGGTTCCTTAAAAAAAGATAAAAAAAAAGGACAAACTTTAAAAGTTTATCCTTGATTTGTATAGAATGACGAATTTCATTATTCAGCTTTCTCTTCGGTGTTATCCTCAGCGGCAGGTGCTTCTGGAGCCTCTGCTTCTGGTGTAACTTCTGTTGTTTCTGCGACGATTGGCGCTTCAACTTCAGCAACAGTTTCTTCAACAACCGGAGCTTCTGATTTTGATTCCTCAGCCACTGGTGCTTCCACTTTGGCTTCGCTCGATTCGGCTGTGACTTGGGTTGGAGCAGCAGCAGGAGCAGTTGTAGCGCCTTTAGCTTTTCCGCCACGACGGCTTTTCGATTTTTTCTCTTCTTTTTTACCCCCGTTGTATATTTCGTTGAAATCTACCAATTCGATCATGGCCATATCGGCATTATCTCCTAAACGATTTCCAACTTTAATAATACGGGTATAACCACCTGGGCGATCACCTACTTTGGCAGCTACGTCTCTGAATAAATCAGTTACAGCATATTTGCTACGCAAGTAAGCAAAAACAGTACGGCGGTTGTGGGTAGTGTCTTCTTTTGATTTTGTAATAAGCGGCTCAACAAATTGTTTTAACGCTTTAGCTTTAGCAACAGTAGTGTTAATACGTTTGTGCTCTATTAGAGAACAAGCCATATTAGCCAACATAGATTTTCTATGTCCTCTTTGTCTGCTTAAGTGATTGAATTTTTTTCCGTGTCTCATGACGATTTTTTTATACCTTCATCTTGCTACAATCCACCTTGGAGAGCAAAATATGAAGTAATTTATTCTTTATCTAATTTGTATTTGGCTAAGTCCATTCCGAAGGTTAAATTTTTAACAGCAACTAATTCGTCTAACTCTGTTAACGATTTTTTACCGAAATTACGGAATTTCATCAAGTCGTTTTTATTGAAGGAAACTAAGTCGCCCAATGTATCAACTTCTGCTGCTTTTAAACAATTTAAAGCGCGAACAGATAAATCCATATCCACTAATTTAGTTTTCAACAACTGTCTCATGTGCAACGATTCCTCGTCGTATGATTCAGTTTGTGCAATTTCATCTGCTTCTAATGTGATGCGCTCGTCAGAGAACAACATGAAGTGATGAATTAATACTTTGGCCGCTTCAGTTAAGGCATCTTTCGGGTTGATCGATCCATCTGTTTTGATTTCAAAAACAAGTTTCTCGTAATCCGTTTTTTGCTCTACACGAAAGTTTTCAATGCCATATTTTACATTTTTTACCGGAGTAAAAATGGAGTCTGTAAAAATGGTACCCAACGCAGCATTTTGCTTTTTGTTTTCTTCGGCGGGAACGTATCCACGTCCTTTTTCGATAGTTAACTCAAAGTTTAATTTTACTTTGCTGTCTAAATTACAAATGATTAACTCGGGGTTAAGCACTTGAAATCCAGAAATGAATTTTTGAAAATCACCCGCGGTGAGTTGTTCTTTATTAGCAACCGAAATAGTTACTGATTCGTTATCCACGTCTTCGATTTGTCTTTTGAAACGCACTTGTTTCAAATTCAAAATGATTTCGGTAACATCCTCAACTACTCCGGGAATAGTAGAAAACTCATGGTCTACACCTTCAATTCTAACAGAAGTGATTGCGTATCCCTCTAAGGCAGATAACATCACTCTTCTAAGGGCATTACCAACAGTCAATCCGTATCCTGGTTCTAAAGGTCTAAATTCAAATTTGCCTTCAAAATCGGTTGAATCGATCATGATAACTTTATCGGGTTTCTGAAAATTAAATATTGCCATAATTTCGACTAAGTCAATTATTATTTGTTGTACAATTCGACGATAAGTTGTTCCTTGATATTTTCTGGTATTTGCAATCTAGCAGGTACCGATACAAATACACCTTCTTTAGTATCGTTGTTCCATGTAATCCACTCAAATACATGAGATGAATTAGCCAATGAACGATCGATAGCTTCTACTGATTTTGATTTTTCACGTACAGCTACTTTATCACCTGGTTTTAAATGGTAGGAAGGGATGTTAACCACTTCTCCATTTACAGTAATGTGACGGTGAGAAACAATTTGACGTGCACCTCTTCTAGATGGGGCAATTCCCATTCTAAAAACTACATTGTCTAAACGTGCTTCACACAATTGTAAAAGAACTTCACCAGTAACTCCTTTTGTTGCAGACGCTTTTTCAAATAAATTACGGAATTGTTTTTCCAAGATACCATAGGAGTATTTTGCTTTTTGCTTTTCCATTAACTGGATTGCATATTCCGATTTTTTACCTCTTTTTTTAGCCATTCCATGTTGGCCAGGTGGGTAATTTCTTTTTTCGAATGATTTGTCATCTCCGAAAATTGCTTCGCCAAACTTACGGGCGATTTTGGTTTTTGGACCAGTATATCTTGCCATTTTAAATTGTTTAAGGTAGTGATTATGAATTCAGGTCAAATCCTCCGATAATCGTTGTTCTACCTAGTTATACTATAAATTAAACTTAGACTCTTCTTCTTTTTGGAGGTCTACATCCATTGTGCGGCATTGGGGTTACGTCAATGATTTCGGTAACTTCAATTCCACCATTATGCAAAGAACGAATCGCAGACTCACGTCCGTTTCCTGGTCCTTTTACATATACTTTTACTTTTTTAAGTCCCGCTTCTAACGCTACTTTACTACAATCTTCGGCGGCCATTTGAGCGGCATATGGAGTATTCTTTTTAGAACCTCTAAATCCCATTTTACCAGCAGAAGACCAAGCGATAACTTCACCTTTTTTGTTTGTCAAAGAAATGATGATGTTGTTAAAAGTGGCACTAATATGAGCTTCACCCGTTGATTCAACGATAACTTTACGTTTTTTTGTTGTTGCTTTAGCCATATTACTTATTATTTAGTTGCTTTTTTCTTGTTGGCAACAGTTTTTCTTTTCCCTTTTCTTGTTCTAGAGTTGTTCTTCGTTCTTTGTCCGCGCAATGGCAAACCAGATCTGTGACGAATTCCTCTGTAACATCCAATATCCATTAAACGTTTGATGTTTAACGATACTTCTGAGCGTAATTCACCTTCAATTTTGTAGAATGAAACGGCATCACGAATTGCTCCGATCTGGTCGTCATTCCAATCTTGAACTTTAATATCTTGGCTAACTTGAGCTTTTTCTAAAATCTCAATAGCTCTACTTCTACCTACTCCGAAGATGTAGGTTAAAGCGATAACTCCTCTTTTGTTTTTAGGTATATCTACCCCTGCTATTCTTGCCATAATTATCCTTGTCGTTGTTTAAATCTAGGATTCTTTTTGTTGATTACGTATAATCTGCCTTTTCTGCGCACAATAATGCACTCGGCGCTTCTTTTTTTAACTGATGCTCTTACTTTCATTTTAGTTTAGCTTTTAGCTCTAAGTTAATGCGCCAAGCTCAATTGCTTTTTGCTTTGTACTTATTGCTTTTTAATATCTATAAGTAATTCTTGCTTTTGACAAATCATAAGGACTCATTTCTAGCTTTACTTTATCACCAGGTAACAACTTGATGTAATGCATGCGCATTTTGCCAGAGATATGAGCAATTACAATATGCCCGTTTTCTAATTCTACTCGGAACATCGCATTGGATAATGCTTCAATGATGGAACCGTCTTGTTCTATTGCTGATTGTTTTGCCATAAAAATTAAGCTACCGCTTTTCTATTTTTACCACTTTTCATCAAACTATCATAATGCTTATTTAATAAATAGGAATTAATCTGTTGGATTGTATCAATCGCAACACCAACCATAATTATTAAAGAAGTTCCTCCAAAAAACATTGCCCACGATTGTTGCACATCAAACACATTAACTACAATGGCTGGGAACACAGCAATTAAAGCTAAAAATAACGAGCCAGGGAAAGTTATTAAAGACATTATTCTATCTAAGAAATCAGACGTTTCTACTCCTGGACGAATACCTGGAATAAAACCACCGCTTCTTTTTAAATCGTCAGCCATTTTGTTGGTAGGTACGGTAATCGCCGTATAAAAGAACGTAAAAATTACGATCAAGGAAGCGAATACTACACTGTACCAAAATCCAAAAATATCACTAAAAGCACCTGCAATACTTTGCGAGGTCTCTGATTGAGACAAGCCAGCTAAAGCAGCAGGAATAAACATAATAGCTTGTGCAAAAATGATTGGCATTACTCCCGAAGCATTCAACTTCAGAGGAATCCATTGTCTGTTGCCGCCCATCATGTCTTGTTCAAAATCACCAGTAGTTGTTCTACGGGCATATTGAACAGGGATCTTACGAACAGCCATTACCAATAAAATACACGATATAATTACCAATAACCAAATGATAATTTCAATAACCAATAACATTGGTCCTCCATTATTGTTGGTAACTCGAGTAGTAAACTCTTGAATAAATGACTGTGGTAAACGCGCCAAAATACCCACCATAATTAACAAAGAGATTCCGTTTCCAATTCCCTTATCGGTAATTTTCTCTCCCAACCACATGGCAAAAATTGTACCTGTAGTTAAAATTAATACCGAAGAAAACAAAAAGGCAAACGAATCAAATCCTAAAAGAAATGCACTTCCAGGAATAGTTCTGTATAAATTGTAGATGTATCCAGGTCCTTGTACTAACGTGATTACAATAGTTAACCATCGTGTGATCTGGTTTATTTTTTTACGTCCACTTTCGCCGTCTTTTTGGAGTTTTTGCAAATAAGGAATCGCAATTCCCATTAATTGAACTACAATAGATGCCGAAATGTAAGGCATGATTCCTAAAGCAAAAACAGATGCTTTAGAAAATGCACCTCCGGTGAACATATCCAAAATTGAACCAATACCATCTTTAGTTTGATTTCCTAAGCTATTTAATTGCGAAGCATCAATACCTGGAAGGGTAACATGTGCACCAAAACGATACACCAATAGCAATCCTAATGTAATTAGAATTCTATTTTTTAGTTCTTCTATCTTCCAAACGTTTGCTAATGATTCAAAAAAGTTCTTCATCGTTCTATAAAATTATAGTGTTACCGCTTCACCACCAGCCGCTTCAATAGCCGCTTTGGCAGTAGCCGTAAACTTGTGAGCAGATACTTTTAATTTTGCTTTCAATTCGCCTCTTCCTAAAATCTTAACGATTTCGTTTTTGGTAGCTAAGCGGTTCATTACATATACTGACATATCTACAGTATCTGTAATAATTCCGTTGTCAACTAGTAATTGAAGCGTATCTAAATTAACGCCTTCATACTCTTTACGATTGATGTTGGTGAAACCAAACTTAGGCACACGACGTTGCAAAGGCATTTGACCACCTTCAAAACCAATCTTTTTGGAATAACCAGAACGAGACTTAGCTCCTTTGTGACCTCTTGCAGCAGTGCCACCTTTTCCAGAACCTTCTCCTCTACCCAATCGTTTGTTTTGATTGTGTGTAGAACCTTCAGCAGGTTGTAAGTTACTTAAATTCATACCTGTTATTGTTAGTTAACTTCCTCTACGGAAACTAAGTGTTTAACTTTATTTATCATACCAAGGATAGCAGGATTTGATTCGTGCTCTACAACTTGACCCATTTTACGTAGACCCAAAGCTTCCAATCCTCTTTTTTGTGTAAGCGGACAGTTGATTTTGCTTCTAACTTGTTTTACTCTTAATTTAGTCATAATTCCTTGTATTAACCTTTAAAAACTTTTTCTAAAGAAATTCCTCTTTGTTTTGAAATAGTATAAGCACTTCTCATTTGCAATAAGGCATCAAAAGTTGCTTTTACCACGTTGTGTGGATTAGAAGAACCTTGAGACTTAGACAATACGTCGTGAATACCAACTGATTCTAATACAGAACGAACTGCACCACCAGCAATAACTCCAGTACCATGAGAGGCCGGAATTAAGAATACACGTGCACCACCAAATTTACCTTTTTGTTCGTGAGGAACCGATTGACCATTTAAGGGAATACGCACTAAATTTTTCTTAGCATCTTCTACCGCTTTGGCAATCGCTTCAGAAACATCTTTAGATTTACCTAGACCGTGACCTACCACGCCGTTCTCGTCTCCTACCACTACAATTGCAGAAAAGCCGAAAGCTCTACCACCTTTTGTAACTTTAGTAACACGATTTACACTCACCAAACGATCTTTTAGTTCAAGACCACTCGGTTTTACTAATTCTACGCTTTTGTATTTAGACATAATATATTAGAATTTAAGACCAGCGGTTCTTGCACCGTCTGCTAATGATTTAATACGACCGTGATATAAATAACCTCCTCTATCAAAGGTTACATTTTCTATACCGGCTTTTAACGCTTTTTCAGCAACGAGTTTTCCAACTGCATTGGCTACTTCTACGCTTGTACCTTTACCTACTTCTTTTTCTCTTGAAGATGCAGCTAATAAAGTTACTCCGTTCACATCATCAATGAGTTGTGCGTAGATTTCTTTATTACTTCTGAATACTGAAAGTCTTGGTTTTGCAGCTGAACCGCTAACAATCTTTCTAATTCTGAATTTAATTCTCTGTCTTCTTTCAGATTTTGTTAATGACATAATCTTATTTTTTAAGCTGATTTACCTGCTTTTCTTCTTAATACTTCACCTACGAATTTAACTCCTTTACCTTTGTAAGGCTCTGGTTTACGGAAACCGCGAATTTTAGCTGCAACTTGACCTACTAATTGTTTGTCAAATGAAGTTAATTTCACAACCGGGTTTTTCCCTTTTTCTGAGATAGTTTCCAATTTTACTTCTGGAGCTACTTCTAAAACTATATTGTGAGAAAATCCTAAAGCTAAATCTAATTTTTGACCTTGGTTTGAAGCTCTATATCCTACTCCAACCAATTCTAATTCTTTAGTAAAACCTTCAGATACACCAATAATCATGTTGTTGATTAAGGATCTGTATAATCCGTGTTTTGCTCTATGATCTTTATGATCAGATGATCTTTCTACTAGTACATGACCATCTTCAACTTTTACAGTTACATCGGAATATTCTTGTGTAAGTTGACCTAATTTTCCTTTAACGGTAATTAATGCATCAGCAACTTCTACAGTTACTCCAGCAACAATTACAACGGGATTTTTACCTATTCTTGACATCGTTTAGAATTTAAAAATTAGTATACGTAACAAATTACTTCGCCACCAACATTTAATTGTTTTGCATGTTTTCCAGTCATCAAACCTTTTGAGGTAGAAACAATAGCAATTCCTAATCCGTTTAGGATTCTTGGAATGTTAGAAGCACCAGCATACTTACGCAAACCTGGTTTACTAATTCTTTGGATATCTTTAATAACAGGCTCTTTGGTATCTTTATCATACTTCAAAGCAATTTTGATAGACCCTTGAACAGTCGAGTCCTCAAATTTGTAGCTTAAGATATACCCTTGATCAAATAAGATCTTAGTGATTTCTTTTTTTAGATTAGATGCTGGAATCTCAACCACTTTATGCTTTGCAGCAACAGCGTTTCGAACTCTAGTTAAATAATCCGCAATAGGATCTGTATACATAGTTATTGTTTTGCGGTCTTGGTTTTCGATTGTATTGCAAACCGAACCTTAAACCAATTAATACATGTTTGTGTTTACCAGCTGGCTTTCTTAATGCCTGGGATCAACCCATTATTGGCCATTTCACGGAATGTTACACGAGAAAGACCAAATTGACGCATATACCCTCTAGGTCTTCCTGTTAATTTACAACGGTTGTGCAAACGTACCGGTGAAGCATTTTTTGGTAATTTTTGTAAGCCTTCGTAATCGCCAGCCGCTAAAAGCGCTTTTCTTTTCTCAGCATACTTTGCTACCGTTTTTTCTCTTTTCACCTCACGGGCTTTCATTGATTCTTTAGCCATAACTTAATTCTTTTTAAAAGGTAAACCTAATTCAGCTAGTAAGGATTTAGCTTCCTTGTCTGTTTTTGCATTGGTTACGAACGTGATATCCATACCCGAGATTTTATTTACTTTGTCAATATCAATTTCTGGGAAAATGATTTGCTCTAAAACCCCTAAGTTATAGTTACCTCTACCGTCAAATCCGGTTGCTTTAATTCCACCAAAATCACGTACACGTGGCAATGCAGAAGTGATCAAACGATCTAAAAACTCATACATTCTTTCTCCACGCAAAGTAACTTTAGCTCCAATAGGCATTCCTTTTCTCAATTTGAAAGAAGCAACGTCTTTTTTAGATATGGTAGCTATCGCTTTTTGACCCGTAATTTTTGACATTTCGTCTACAGCATAATCAATTAGTTTCTTGTCAGAAACTGCTGCACCAACTCCACGGCTTACAACGATTTTTTGCAATTTTGGAACTTGCATAACGTTTTTGTAACCGAATTCTTCTTTAAGAGCAGAGATTACTCTGTTCTTGTATTCCTCTTTTAGTCTAGGTATATAAGCCATCACTATAGTACTTGATTAGATTTTTTTGAAAATCTTACTTTCTTATCTCCTTCTACTCTAATTCCAACACGCGTTGGTTGTTTTGATTTTGGATCAATTAACGCGATGTTCGAAATATGCAATGGAGCTTCTTTCTTAACGATACCTCCTTGAGGGTTTTTGGCACTAGGTTTTGTGTGTTTAGAAACCATATTAACCCCTTCAACTATCGCTTTATTTTTTTCACGATACACACGTAAAACTTTACCTTCAGATCCTTTGTGATCTCCAGCTATTACTTTTACAGTATCTCCTGATTTTATCTTTAGCTTTATCATTAGTATAAATAATTAAAGCACTTCTGGTGCTAATGATACAATTTTCATGAATTGTTTTTCACGAAGTTCTCTTGCTACTGGACCAAAAACACGAGTTCCTCTCATTTCACCTGCCGCGTTTAACAACACACATGCGTTGTCGTCAAAACGGATATAAGATCCATCAGCTCTTCTCACTTCTTTTTTGGTTCGTACAACCACTGCAGTTGATACTGCTCCTTTTTTTACGTTTCCGTTTGGAGTGGCATCTTTAATAGATACTACAATCTTGTCGCCAACAGAGGCATACCTTCTTTTGGTACCTCCTAAAACACGGATAGTTAAAACTTCTTTAGCTCCTGTGTTATCTGCTACTTTTAGTCTTGATTCTTGTTGTACCATAATTATTTAGCTCTTTCAATGATTTCAACTAATCTCCAACATTTGGTTTTACTCAACGGACGCGTTTCGCTAATCTTTACAGTATCACCAATGTTACAGTCGTTTTTCTCGTCGTGTGCAACGTATTTCTTTGTTTTTAACACGAACTTACCATACAAGGGGTGTTTTACTTTTCTAACTTCAGCAACAACAATAGATTTCTCCATTTTGTTTGAAGTAACAACCCCAATTCTTTCTTTTCTTAAATTTCTTTTTTCCATCTTTCCGTAGAATACAATTATTGTTGCTCTCTATTGGTTAACTCGGTAGCCAAACGCGCAACTGTTTTTCTAACCGCTCTAATTTGTAGCGGATTAGCAATTGGAGAAATAGCATGAGCCATTTTTAGGTCGGCATAGGTTTTCTTAGTTTGACTAAGTTTCTCTTGCAACTCAGCTGCAGAAAGATTTTTTATTTCTGATTGTTTCATCTGTTTTTACTATTTTTTTTAAAGGTCAGATGTAATGAAGCAAAAATGCGACATTTCATAATAATTTAAATTATGCTTCGAAATCTCTAGCAACGATGAATTTAGTTTTCACTGGAAGCTTTTGTGCAGCAAGACGCAAGGCCTCTTTTGCAACTGATAAAGGAACTCCTCCAACTTCAAACATAATTCTTCCTGGTTTTACAACTGCAGCCCAATATTCTACTGCACCTTTACCTTTACCCATACGTACTTCAAGTGGTTTCTTGGTGATTGGTTTGTCTGGGAAAATTTTAATCCATAATTGACCCTCTCTCTTCATGTAACGAGTAGCTGCAATACGAGCCGCCTCAATTTGACGAGAAGTTAGGAACATACCATCTTCATGTACAGATTTAATTCCAAACATTCCATTAGAAAGTTCATGCCCTCTTTGCGCATTTCCTTTCATTCTACCTTTTTGTACCTTACGGTATTTTGTTCTTTTAGGCTGTAACATTTTTCTTTAATTTAAAAATTTACTTTCTTTTACGAGCATCCGGTTTACCACCTTTGTTGAAGTTTGATTTACCACGTGGTGCATCTCCACCTTTTCCGCCAGCAGCTTGTTTTTTGTCCATGCCTACTAATGGAGAAAGATCTCTCTTTCCGTAAACTTCACCTTTCATGATCCACACTTTGATACCCATTCTACCATAAGTAGTATGTGCCTCAGCTAATGCGTAATCGATGTCAGCTCTAAAAGTTGATAGAGGAATTCTACCTTCTTTGAACCCTTCAGAACGCGCCATTTCAGCACCATTCAAACGACCAGAGATTAAGACTTTGATGCCCTCAGCGTTCATACGCATAGAGGCAGCAATAGCCATTTTAATCGCTCTTCTGTAAGAAATACGGCTCTCGATTTGACGGGCGATGCTTGTTGCAACTAAGTAAGCATCTAATTCAGGTCTTTTAATTTCAAAGATGTTGATTTGAACCTCTTTGTCAGTAACTTTCTTAAGTTCTTCTTTCAACTTGTCTACCTCTTGGCCACCTTTTCCGATAATGATACCAGGTCGTGCAGTAGTGATAGTAACGGTTACAAGTTTTAAAGTTCTCTCGATGATTACTTTTGATACACTAGCTTTTGATAAACGAGCATGAATGTACTTTCTGATTTTATAGTCTTCGGCGATTTTATCCCCGTAGTCATTTCCACCATACCAGTTTGAATCCCATCCTCTGATGATCCCAAGTCTGTTTCCTATTGGATTTGTCTTTTGTCCCATCTTAATTAATTTGCTTGTGTGTTATCGGTTGATCCTAACACGATTGTAACGTGGTTAGAACGTTTTCTAATTCTGTGTGCTCTTCCTTGTGGAGCTGGACGAAGTCTTTTCAACATCATTCCACCATCTACAGTGATTGTTTTTATAAATAAGCCTGCTTCAGAAACATCACCATCAGCATTTTTCTGCTCCCAATTGTTGATTGCAGATAATACTAATTTCTCTAATTTTCTTGAAGCTTCTTTTGAGCTAAATCTTAAAATATTTAAAGCTCTTTCCACTTTCTGACCTCTTACCAAGTCTGCTACTAAGCGCATTTTTCTAGGTGAAGTAGGGCAGTTATTTAATTTTGCAAAAGCTATAGACTTGTTAGCCTCTTTTCTTGCGTCTGCTGTTTCTCTTTTACGAACTCCCATTGCTTCTTATTTTTTACCTTTATTTTTTGCTCCAGCATGACCTCTAAAAGATCGAGTTGGTGAAAACTCTCCTAATTTGTGACCTACCATGTTTTCTGTTACGTAAACTGGTACAAATTG
>CAMCVA010000004.1 GCA_945879625.1 Flavobacterium psychrophilum | reverse complement strand
TAGCCTGTAGTTGCAGTTGAGCTATTGTTTATTGTTCCCAATACTACTCGACTAATGCGGTCATTGCTTGCATTATTCCCTTGCGAGGTACAATAGGTTACAGTTGGCGTAAGCGTAGTTACCGAAACGGTATTGCTTGTTGAAGCATTTCCAGCTGCATCTTTTGCTTTTACACTAAAGGTATAGGCAGTAGAAGCAGTAAGTCCGGTTACAGCATAGGTTAAAGTAGTAACGGTAGCTCTCAAAGTAGCCCCTTGGTATACTTCGTATCCGGTTACAGCTACATTATCAGTAGCTGCTGTCCAACTCAAGTTGGTAGTAGAAGCAGTTGTGCCCGAAGCACTCAATACTACAGCTGATGGCGCAGTGCTATCTGGCGTTGTGGTGGTCACATTTACCGCATTACTACTTGTAGTATTTCCTGCTGCATCTTTGGCTAACACAGTAAACGCATAGGTGGTCCCCGCGCTTAAGCCAGTTACAGCATACGTCAATCCGGTTACTGATGCTCTGAAAACACTATTTTGGTATACGTCATAACCGGTTACAGCTACGTTGTCAGTTGCTGCTGTCCAAGCTAAATTGGTGGTTGTGCTAGTTGTTCCCGAAGCATTCAATACGGGTGCCGAAGGCGCAGCGGTATCAGCCAAAGTAGTTACATCTACTACGTTACTTGCTGCAGATACATTGTTATTTGCATCTTTCGCTTTCACGCTAAAACTGTATAGTGTGGCTGGATTTAAACCAGTTACCGTATAAGATGTAGTCGTTACACTTGCTTTTAAGGTTGCTCCTTGATATACATCATATCCAGTTACGGCTACGTTATCGGTAGCCGCTGTCCAGCTCAATTGTGTGCTTGTACTAGTTGTACCAGCTGCAGCCAAATTGGTTGGTGCACTTGGTGCAGTAAAATCAGTAGAACCTTGCGTAATGGTAAAATTAGCATTCGAAATGTCAAAGAAAATATGGTTACTTCCTTTCACCATGATGCGGTTGGTCGTGCCCGGTGTGTTTGGAATTACCACCGCTTCGGTTCCGTCATTTGGCGTTGCGGCCAGTATCACAGTAAATGTAGTTCCGCCGTCAGTAGACAATAAAATATCCACATTAGCACAGTTTACATTGTTGGCTGTGGTTCCGGCTACAGCCCAAGTAATGGTTTGGGTACTTCCACCCACGTACGATACTGCTGTATTTGGTGTGCTCACCGCAAAAGGACCGGCCGTGGCATTTACTGTTACAATCATGTCATCGCTGTTGTTGGCAGCTCCTCCAATTTTATTGTCGCGCACGGTTAAACGAAAGTTCATTGTTCGTGCAACAGAAGGCAAAGCTTCAACTAATATTTCAGTGCCTGATGTAGTGGTGGCTCCTGTTAAAACAGATTGCAATCTTGGAAAACAACGAACAGGGGATGTAGATGAATTATATGATCGGAAGGTAGGTCCTGTGGTTCGAGTTGCACTTGCAGCCGAACTGGCTCCCGTAGCTGTACTTGCTGCGTTGTCAATTTGTTCCCAGTTGTAGGTTAATACATCTGCGTTGGCATCAGTACCTGATCCAGTTAACATAAATGGAGTACTTTTTGGGATTGTATAATCTAATCCAGCAATTGCCGTTGGAACGGCATTACCAGTAGGCGTGTTGGTTTGACAGGTTTTTACCTTGATGTTGTTGGTAATCTGTTGAATACTAATCGCATGAAAATAGGCGTCAGAATTGGGTTGAACATCCTGCGAAGTGATTCCAGCATAACCCATTATGCTCGATCCAGAACCTGGCTCCATATTTACACCTGTTCCTTCATTGCTCATTGAAAAGGTGTGATTTCCACCAAATTGATGTCCAATTTCATGTGCTAAATAATCAATATCAAAGGTGTCTCCTAGCGGTGCACTACCTGCGGTAAATCCGCTGCCTTTCCCAGAGGCACAAATACAACCTATACATCCCGCGTTTCCGTTGTTTGATGCCAACACAAACAAATGACCCACATCATAATTGGCATCTCCAATTACAGATGTTAAGGTACTTTGTAATTGGCTGTTGTAGCTTGTGGTGTATGGATCTGTACTGGCGCTAGTATACAATACGGCGTCGTTGTTTGCAACCAAAACCATGCGTGCAGCAAAATCTGATTCAAATACCCCGTTTACACGCGTCATGCTATTGTTAATAGCGGCTAAGGCTAAGGCTTTAGTCCCTCCAAAATAGCCAGCATACTCTCCAGTACACGAGGCGGCTAAACGAAAGGTGCGCAAAGTAGCATCGTCGGCGTTGGGACGAGCCGTAGATGAGGTAAGATCTGAGGGAGCATCGGCAATTACTTTACACTCAAATGGAGTTAAAGAAGCCGCTTTGTCTTGACGACGATACACCACATAGGATGATAAATCGGTAGTGTAGGGCTCAATAAATTCAGCCGATTTGTCTGGGTTGATGAGCATGGTTTGCACACCCAATGGAGATACGCTAAAATAAATGGTAGCCGCAGGGTTTTCAACTCCTTGTCCTATATAGGATTTAATTTCAGGGTAACGAGCTGCCAATTCGGGATCAAGATTGGATGATTCCTTTACACGGTACTGAGCTAATTCGCCCGATACAGTTGGGAAGCTTACAATTTTGGTAGAGGCCGCTGCCGAGGCAAAACGCTGTGGCGCATTGGCTAAGGCTTGTTGCAAGGCTTCTGCATCTAAAGCAAATAAATATGGATTGGCAATGCTTTGTTTGTTTTCTAGGGTAGTCGATTGGGTATTTTTTACCGTCGATTTCCAAACGGGGCGGCTTGTTTGCGCGAAGGCTATTCCAATCGAAGCAAAAAGGGCCAAGGTGAGTACAACTTTTTTCATAAATAACGTGTTGATTTAGTTCGAGCATCAAATATAAAAATTCCTGCGAATGAATTGCAGTTTGCACAAATAAAATCGATAATCGGCAACATTAAGTTGTTGTTTGTTTGTCAAAATCCATTCCAATCCAAATAAAACTTATTTTTATGCAAATTTTAGCCGATGCGTTTAAGTTATTGGGAATACAAAAGCTGGTTTTCGCAGGTCGATTTCACGGTTGTGGGCAGTGGAATTGTAGGTTTACACGCGGCCTTGCGCTTGCGCGAACGCTATCCATCTGCCAAAATTTTAGTATTAGAAAAAGGCGTATTACCCCAAGGCGCCAGCACCAAAAATGCCGGCTTTGCTTGCTTTGGCAGCCTTTCTGAATTGCTCGATGATTTGCGTTCACACTCCGAAGACCAAGTGATGAACTTGGTACAAAAGCGCTGGAATGGCTTGCAGTTGTTGCGCAAAAATTTGGGTGATGCAGCCCTTGATTTTACCCCCCACGGCGGCTATGAATTGTTTTTGCAATCGGATGAAAATAGCTATACCAATTGCTTAGCCAGAATGCCATTTATCAACGAGTTGTTTCGCCCTTTTTTTAAGGCAGACCTTTTTACCAAAGAGCACAACCGATTTGGTTTTAATGGCCTTTGCGAACACCTCATTTTTAATCCGTTTGAGGCGCAGATTGATACCGGAAAAATGATGCAAGCGCTCCTCAAAAAAGCCGTTTCAGTAGATATTCTTATCCTGAATCAGCAGGAAGTAGTGGGCTATACCGAAAACGATTCTGCCGTCGAAGTACAATTGCCCGATTTTTCATTCACTACCCAAAAGTTGTTTTTTGCCACCAACGGTTTTGCCAATCAAGTATTGGATTTGCCCGTAAAACCCGGAAGAGCACAAGTGTTGGTTACTGAGCCCATTCCCAACTTGGCCATCAAAGGCACCTTTCACTTGGATGAAGGGTATTATTATTTTAGAAATATTGACAACCGCATCCTGCTCGGTGGCGGCAGGAATTTAGATTTTGCAGGCGAAACCACCACCGATTTGGGTCAAACCGAATTGATTCAAAACCACTTGGAGCATTTGCTAAAAGAAGTAATTTTGCCGCAGCAACCGGTACAAATTGCCCAGCGTTGGAGTGGCATCATGGGATTGGGCGCACACAAAAGCCCCATTGTGGAGCAGTTGTCCAACCGCGTGTATTGCGGCGTACGTTTGGGCGGTATGGGTGTTGCTATTGGAAGTTTAATTGGGGCCGAGCTGGCCGATTTAGCCTAACAGATGAAAAACAAAATAATTCGATTTTTACGTAAAGTGGCTTTGTGGTTTTTTGGAATTTCCCTTGGTTTGGTCATTCTTTTCAAGTTTGTTCCTGTGCCTTATACGCCCTTGATGCTCACGCGAAGCATCGAAAACAAATTGGCCGGAAACGACATGGTCTGCAGCCACGATTGGGTGCCCATTGCCCACATTTCCAAAAATTTACAAAAAGCAGTGATTGCCAGTGAAGACGGACGATTTCTCACCCATCACGGCTTTGATTTTGAGGCCATTCAAAAAGCAATGGAAAACAACGAGCAAGGCAAAAAACTCAAAGGCGGCAGTACCATTTCGCAGCAAACCGCCAAAAATGTGTTTTTATGGCAAGGCCGAAGCTATTTGCGCAAAGGACTTGAAGCCTATTTTACCGTTCTTATTGAACTCATATGGGGCAAAGAACGCATCATGGAAGTTTACCTGAATAGTATCGAAATGGGCGATGGTGTATACGGCGCCCAAGCGGCTTGCGAATATTGGTACCGGAAAGACGCCACAAGCCTCACCAAAATGCAAGCGGCCGGAATTGCAGCCATCTTGCCCAATCCCCGCAAATACAAAGCGACTAATTCGTCGGGCTATATCAACCGACGAAAAAGCCGCATTGTGAAACACATGGGGTATGTAGGAAAATTGGACTATTGATTAAATCGTAAAATTTATCCCCAATACAATTGATCGGCCTGGGTTGGGAATTCCATCTGATTTTAGTCGAGACAAATGTGGGATGTAGCGCACATTAAATAAATTGTTCGCATTGAGGCTGCAATCCATGATAGTTTTCCCAAATTTTAGCGTTCCTCCCAGTCCTACATTTACCAACGAATAGCCTTTTGAGTTGGTTTCAAACGTACTGCGTTTGGTTTGCGCAAAGGTTGTGTTGAGCTCCACAGAGCCATACCCTTCTTTGAGCCATTTGCCCATTGTAAATTCCGAACGCAAGCGGTTGTTCCAGCGGTTGGCGGGAATGAGTGGCAAATACTCCCCGTTGGCTTTTTGTCCCGTAACTTGTTCGATCGAACTTTCCAAGTGCAACCAATCTAAGGGATGCGGATGCAAATGCAAGCCCAGTTCGCCACCCCATAATCGGGCTTGATTTTGCTCGTATTGATACACATCGTTGGCTGCCAAATCAATGGCTGTAGGCGAAATATAAATGAAGTTATTGATGTGGTTATAAAAGCCATTTACAAAAAATTCAAAATGTGAGATTTTATATTCGAGGTTCAAATCCGTTTGCACATTTTGCTCGGTTTTCAGGTTGGGATTGCCAATTTCATAGCGGTTGGATCCTTCGTGCACGCCGTTAGAAGTAAGTTCGGCCAGATTGGGTGCTCTAAATCCGGTAGCTACATTAAACCGCACAACTACCGGATCACTGAGATTGGTTTTATAACCCATGGCTGCATTCCAACTGCTGTAGTTTTTTTGCAAGGCAGGAAAATAGCCCATTTCGTTGGGCGTTCCTTGTTCTTGCGAATCTAATTTTCGCTCATCCCATCGAAAACCCGCTTGCACTACTTGTTTTTTCCAGCTGTAATTCCAGGTTCCAAAAAACCCTAAATCGCGCGTATGGGCATTGGGAATTAAAAATTCTTGGCCCGAGTTGGCATTCGTTTGGTTCATGCCTTGCAGGCCCACGATTGATTCAAATCCTCCTTTTTTCGGGAAAAAATAGGCGGCTTTGTAGTTGAATGTACTTAATTTCATCGCCAAATTGGGCACCGTCGAATCCTCAAATTCACTGCGAAAATTCACCCCATAGCCCAAATCGGTTTCAATTTTTCCTTGCGGCAAATACCAAGTGGTGTTCCAACTGGCCAAGTGATTGCCCAATTCTTGTTTGGGATAAAGTGGTGTAAACCCCAGTTCAGTTCCGTATTCGCCCTCCGGAATCCCAATGTACATGCTGTTAAACGAATACCGAAAAGCGGTATGCATTTGGCGCATTGTAAAACCTAAACCAGTTTTGAAATCGAGTTCCTGAAAACGCGTATTGGTTACCCGATCGCCTGCAGGAACTTGGTAATCGGCGTGTTGATTTTGAGTAATTCGCACCAAAAATTGGCTTTTTTCGCCAGATAATTTATAGCCCAACGAGCGGTTGCTTCCTTGGGTATTGGAAAAGTATTTTTCGTTCCAATTCCATTCGGTCTGGTTGGCTGGAGCAAATTTTTCGGGGTTAAAATACAATACGCCGCCAATGGCATCGGGACCATAAAGAAGTGAGGCTGGCCCTTTGATTACCTCGACACTTTCTATGCCGGCCTCGTTGATGCCCAGTCCGTGTTCTTCGCCAAACTGCTGATTTTCCAAACGTACACCTTGGGTGTAGACTAATATTCGGTTGCCACTGAGTCCGCGAATTACCGGTTTTCCAATCGCCGTTCCGGTGCTCAGTTGGTCTACACCGGGAATACTACTCAGGGCACTCATGAGGGTGGGTTCGCCTTTTTTTTGCAAACTTTTTAGGCTTAGGTGAGTAACCTTCATTACATTTTGGGATTGCATTTTTCGAAATCCGGTGGAGACAATTACCTCGTCCATTTCAAAAATGGAAGGCGTCAATTGTACTGCTAGTATTTGGGTAGTTTTGGTGTCAATAGATTTACTCATCGATTCAAAATCCAATTTAGAAAAGGTAAGATTGAGTTGGGTGTTGGGTAAATTTAAAAAGTAAAATTCACCCTGTTCGTTGGTTTGGGTGTCCAAATGCAATTCGGGAATGCTCACGATTACTTGTTCTTGGGCTTTGTTTTGGTCGTCGGTCACTTTTCCCGACAGGCGTTGTTGTGCAATAGCACAGACATTCATCCCCATAAAGAGGACTAAGAAAATAGATTTCATCTGGAATGATTTTGGTTAAATTATGAATTTGCAGGATATCCTGAATAAACTAATTTAACACAAGGGCGGTCCACGAAGATAAAGGGTGCTGCCTGAATGATAGGCGAGGAAGGCTGTAGGAAAAACAACTATTTTGGCAGAAACAGCCCGCAAAACAGGCTCAAAAACAAAGCTGTCTTGTGCTTGTGCAGGACTCAAACTAAACGCACAAACTGCACAGGAATCAAGCTGAGCATGCTGGTGGGTGAGTTCGTTTTTTTGGGTTGATTTTTGGTGTAAACAAACCGCACGGGCCTGTTCTTCATGGAAATGTTCAACTGCATGAAAAGCCGGAAAGAGCAGCGTAAACACAAACGCTAGCCCCAAGCAGACCGATTTCCATGAAGTGTGATTTTGCATCTTATAGCAAGTGATTTTCTACCAAATATTCGGCAATTTGTATGGTATTGGTTGCTGCTCCTTTGCGTAAATTATCAGCAACAATCCACATGTTTAGTGCATTGGCCAGGCTTTCATCACGACGTAAACGGCCCACAAACACCTCGTCTTTTCCTTGTGCAAACAAAGGCATCGGATACACATAGTTTTCGGTGTCGTCTTGCACCAGTACGCCAGGAGTTTGGGCCAATAGCCCGCGCAGTTCAGCCAAGTCATAATCGGTCGCAAACTCTACATTAACGGCCTCGCTGTGTCCGCCTACTACGGGAATTCGGATGGCAGTTGCGGTAACCGCGATGCTGCTGTCGCCCATAATTTTTTGGGTTTCGCGCACCAATTTCATTTCTTCTTTGGTATAACCATTGGCTTCAAATACATCACATTGTGGAATGGCATTGCGGTGAATGGGGTATTTATAGGCCATTTCACCTTGTATGCCTTTGTACTCGTTTTCCAATTGTTGAACAGCTTTTACACCAGTTCCCGTAATGGATTGGTAGGTAGAAACAATCACGCGTTTGATGCCGTATTTATGGTGCAATGGCGCCAATACCAAAACCATTTGAATGGTTGAACAATTCGGGTTGGCAATGATTTTGTCGTCCTTGGTTAATTCGCTTGCATTGATTTCGGGTACAATTAATTTTTTGCTGGGATCCATGCGCCAAGCCGATGAATTGTCAATTACGGTAGTTCCTGCAGCTGCAAATTTGGGTGCCCAATCAAGCGAAGTTTGTCCACCTGCCGAAAAAAGTGCGATGTCTGGTTTCATGGCCACGGCGGTTTCCAAGCCCACCACTTTGTATGTTTTTCCGTTAAATTCCAATTCTTTCCCCACCGATTTTTCGGAGGCCACGGGAATCAATTCGGTAACCGGAAAATTTCGTTCAGCCAACACCTGAAGCATTACTTCGCCTACCATTCCGGTAGCACCAACTACAGCAACTTTCATATACTTTTTGTTTAAAGATCAATTTAGTGTGCACAAAAGTAGCTAGATTTTCTAATTTTTTGCTACATGATTATGCGATTTCTGCGGCTTATTCGCGGTAAAAAATCCGCTTCACGCGTTGGGAAATCCCGGTGATGATTTCGTATGGAATCGTGTTTAATTTATGGGCCATCTCTACCACGGTAGGGCTGTCGCCAAACAGCTGCACCCGATCGCCTTCTTCGCAGGGAATATCGGTGACATTCACCATGAGCATGTCCATACAAATACTGCCCACGATGGCTGCTATTTGGTTGTGAATGAGCACATAGCCCAAGCCGTTACTCAAATGGCGGGATATTCCGTCGGCATAGCCTATAGGAATGGTAGCGATTTTCAGGGGTTTGTCGGCTACAAATCGGCGGCCATAGCCCACACTTTCGCCCGTTTGAATGGTTCGAATTTGCGAAATCACCGATTTGAGTGTGCCTACCTGTTCTAAAGCAGGTTGTTCAGTCGGATTGTTGGAAATGCCATACAAACCAATGCCCAAGCGCACCATATCAAATTGGGCTTCCGGATAATTGCTGATGCCCGACGAATTGGCCAAATGACAAATTACGCGATACCCGAGTTGGGTTTGCAACTGTTCACTTTGTGCTTTGAATTCGGCTATTTGTTGTTTGGCAAAACGTGTGTTTTCTAGGTCATCACTGGTGGCCATATGCGACAAAATACTTTGCACGCGCACGCTTTTGGTGGCGATAAGTAGCCCGATAACTTCCGGAAGTTGCTCGGCAATAAACCCCAATCGGTGCATACCCGTATCGAGTTTCAGGTGTATCGGAAAGGAATTGAGTTGCTGTTCTTCGGCTAGTTTAATAAAGGCACGAAGGCCTTTCAAGCTGTAAATTTCGGGTTCTAACTGATGTTGTATCAAGGCAGAGAAACTGCTGCTTTCGGGATTCATCACCATGATGGGCGTTTGCACCCCAGCTAGTTTCAGGCTAATCGCTTCGTCGGCAAAGGCCACTCCCAAGTAGTTTACTTTTTGGTGGTCGAGCAATTTGGCAATTTCTACTCCGCCATTGCCATACCCAAAGGCTTTGACCATGACCATCAGTTTGGTGCCTTGAGCCAATTTGCTCCGGTAATAATTGAGGTTATGCACCAACGCATTCAGGTTGATTTCCAACACCGTTTCGTGGGTTTTTTCTTCGAGCGCAGCCACTATTTTTTCAAACTCAAAGGCCCGAGCTCCTTTAACGAGGATCGTTTCGTTGCCCCATTCCAATTGATCGATTTGGGTTAAAAAATCGGTAGTTGATGCAAAAGCCGTGCAATTTTTGATATGCGATTGAAAGCGGTTAATGCTGCTGCCAATGCCAATTACCCGATTGATTTTATGGGTTTCGATTAGCTGTGCCACTTGTTGGTACAAATCCTCCTCGCTCAATCCGCTTTGGAAAACGTCTGAAAGTATCAATGTCTTTTTGGTGTGATTTTTTTGGTGCTCCAAAAAGTCTAAGGCAATTTTTAAGGAGTCCAAATCGGCGCTGTAACTGTCGTCAATAAGGGTGCTGTTGTGGATGCCGTTTTTTACTTTCAGTCGCATTTCAACCGGGAAAAGCGAAGACAGGCGTTGAGTAATTTCAGCAGGGGCGTAGTTCAAATAGAGCAGGGTGCAGGCGCAATTTATGGCGTTTTCAATCGATGCCTCATCAGTGAATGGAATGCGGCAGTCCAATTGAGTTGTTTGCGTTTGCATGTGCAGCACGGTGTCAGCTGCGTTCGTTTGTCTTTGCACAAAAACGGTTGCATGTTTATCTGATTCACTCCAACAAAATGGGGTGATTTGTGCCGGAATTAAGCCGTCAACTCGCGGATCTTTTTTGTAAATCAAAACATTGGCCGATTCAAAAAGGTTTAGTTTTTCGCTTAGTTTTTCGGTCAAGGATGCAAAGCCTTCGTTGTGCGCCGAACCGATATGCGTGAGGATTCCAATGCTAGGCTGAATCATTTGTTGCAAGGCAGCCATTTCATGAGTGGTCGAAATGCCCGCTTCAAAAATGCCCAAAGTAGTTTGCGCATGGAGCGCCAAAACCGAGAGCGGGACTCCTACTTGCGAATTATAACTTTTGGGACTTTTGGTGATGCAATATTCGGGACTCAGCAAATAGTACAGCCACTCCTTCACGATGGTTTTTCCGTTGCTGCCTGTAATGCCAATCACGGGAATGTCAAACAGATTGCGATGTGCAGCGGCCAATTTTTGCAAAGCGACCAAGACATTTTCAACTACAATAAAATGCACTTGTTGCGGTAAATTTGTTGGTATTTTGGAAACCACAAAATGGCAAACGCCTTTTTCTACCAACTCTAGAATGTAATCGTGGCCATCATGTTGCTTGCCTTCAAGAGCAAAAAACAAGGTGTTGGCACCATTTTGAAGCGATCGACTGTCAATAGAAACAACATCAAATACAGCAACACTGGGCGGACTGAGCCAAGGAGATTGAAGATCGGTTGCTATCGGTAAACTGGCTATCATCAAGGCGTATCTGGAGATTTTTTAGTTTTGTTTGCCAATGCAGATTCAGAATGCATAGCGTGGTAAAATGCCGCTCGACTCAGTGGCTCGTATTCTTCTGTTTCGCCCAATAAAACGAGTTTGTCACCCGCTGCTTTTCGGAAGCTGTAGTGAGCCAAATTGCCTGTTCGGGTGCACACAGCATGCACTTTGGTCACGTATTCGGCGGTGGCCATTAAGGCAGGCATAGGCCCAAACGGATTGCCTTTAAAATCCATATCAAGGCCGGCTACGATTACTCGAATACCGGAGTTGGCCAAGTCGTTGCAAATTTTTACAATTTCGTCGTCAAAAAATTGAGCTTCATCTATCCCTACCACATCGCAACCTTGAGCCAAAATGGCAATATTGGCCGCAGCCGGCACAGGCGTAGAACGAATTTCATTGCTGTCGTGCGAAACCACCATTTCGTCGTGGTAGCGGGTATCGATGGCGGGCTTAAAAATTTCTACTTTTTGTTTGGCAAATTGGGCGCGCTTCAATCGGCGAATCAACTCCTCTGTTTTACCCGAAAACATCGAGCCACAGATCACTTCGATCCAGCCAAATTGTTCCTTATGATTTACTGTATTTTCTAAAAACATCTTTTAGTATTCGGCCATTAAATGGATTCAATTTTTTTAGCGCAGCGGCGCACAATCCGACATAAAATTTTGTTACTTTTACGTCGCTGTCAAAAGTAAATAAATTTTAGTTACAGCGGTGAAATAGCCGTTGTAAATACCCACAGCAAGGAACGTGATTTTATCCAAGTAAAACAAATAGTCGACCAAAAATCCCAAGCAGATGAAAAAAAAGTTGGAAGCCGAATTAATTAGCATTGCCCACCGCATATTACAATTAAAAAACAAATCGGATCTGGAGATTTTATTCCAAGAAACCCAAAACTTATTCGAAAAATTGGCGGTGATGCGCTTTGTAGAAAACCAACTACTCGATGCAAAGCCAACTATTGGTCAAATGGATTGGGAAGCCTATTTTGCAGCTGCTCCTGCAACAGCGGAAGTAATTGCGCTAAAAAAAGCCGCCAAAAAAAGTAAAACTCCCCTCGATCTAAAACAAGAAAATCCTGAAATTATTGCTGCTTTTGTGGCCGAATCAGAGAAAGAAGAAGATTCAGATGCTTTTCAAATAACCGAGGCCGCTGCACAAGCACAGCACGAAGAAGACACGACTGAATCTACTTTTAAAGCAGATATGTTTGAAGACCTCGTTTTTGAAGCTGCCCCAAAAGACAATACAGAACTAGCTGTTGAGGAAACTGAATCAACTCCATCTTCACAAATATCCTTTGAAGATTTATTGGGAGCTGATTATGCCGAACCCGAATTTGTAAAAACATCGACTCCAGATGAGCCAATTACCGAAGCTGTTGCAGCCGAAGAACCCACTCAATTGGAAAAAACTGAAGCAGCAGAAGAGGAGGAAGAAAAGTTTCTTGAAACCCCTTTCTTTTCCTTGGACGAAGAACCCGAATTGGCAACAGATAGAGAAGAAACAAAAGAAAAAGAGATAAAACCTCTTTTTTCATTGTCGTCTGACGAGTTTAAATCGGAATCAAAATTTGTAGCAGAAGCACCAGCCAAAGGTTTTGTGATTGGACTTAACGACAGAGTAGGGTTTATTCATCAATTGTTTGATGGTAGCCCAGAAGACTACAACCGCGTACTTTCGCAACTCCTGACCTACCATACTTTTGAAGAAGCCGAAGAATTTATTCGCAGTATGGTAAAGCCCGATTACAACAATTGGGAGGGTAAATCCGAATACGAAGACCGATTCTTGGATGTAGTGGCGCGTAAGTTTCAATAACCTTTAGCGTTCATGTCAAAATTATATATTGTTCCTACACCCATTGGTAATCTGGAAGACATGACCTTTCGTGCCATTCGTGTGCTCAAGGAAGCCGATTTAATTTTGGCCGAAGACACCCGCACCAGCGCAAAATTGCTCAAGCATTTTGATATTGGCACGCACATGCACAGCCACCACATGCACAACGAGCACAAAACCATCGAAAATTGCATAAACCGATTGAAAGCCGGAGAAACCATCGCTTTGATTTCTGATGCCGGCACGCCCGCGATTTCGGACCCCGGATTTTTACTCACCCGCGCTTGTATTGAAAACCAAATTCCGGTAGAATGTTTGCCGGGTGCGACAGCCTTTGTCCCGGCTTTGGTGAACAGCGGTTTGCCCAATGATAAATTTGTGTTCGAAGGATTTTTGCCCGAAAAAAAGGGCAGACAAACGCGTTTTTTGCAATTGGCTGAAGAATCCCGCACGATGATTTTTTATGTTTCTCCCCACAAATTAGTGAAAACCTTGGCCGAATTTGTCCAGTATTTTGGTGCAGAACGACCGCTGAGTGTGGCCCGCGAATTGTCCAAACTCCACGAAGAAAACGTACGAGGAACCGCCGCTCAAGTACTGCAGCATTTTGAAGCGAAACCACCTAAAGGTGAAATTGTGGTGGTTGTGGGAGGAAAACCCCAAACCAAAGAACCCAAAAAAACGACCGAATCTTAGTCTACTTCCAAGTCGACAAACGCAAACGAATTTCCACTAAACAGGCCTTTGTCCGAGAGTTTTAAATCGGGAATTACTAGCAATGCCATAAACGAAAGCGTCATATACGGCGCTTTTAATTTACTCCCTAAGGCCTTGGCTAGCGCATCGATTTCTTGGTATTGGGCCGCTACCTGCACCCCGTTTTGATCACTCATGATGCCGGCAACCGGCAAAGGCAAAACCAATTCTTGCTCGGCAGATACTGCACACAATCCGCCTTGTTGGGCAATGACCAAATTGACAGCGCGACACAAATCTTCGTCGGTAACGCCCACCGCTACAATGTTGTGGCAATCGTGGGCCACCGAACTGGCAATGGCGCCCGATTTCAACCCAAAATTTTTGATGAATGCCACCGCTACTGGCGCATCCTGATACCGATTCACCACCGCGAGTTTAAGAATGTCTTGCTCAGGATTGGCAAACAATTGCCCTGCTTTTATGGTGGACGGCATATGCAATTCGTTGGTAATTAATTGGCCTTCGAGTGCCTCAATAACCCGAATGGTTTTGGCCGAACTGTTCACCGCAAAATCAGCTGGGGTTTTGGGCGAGCAATTGAAATTATTTGGGGTATCAAACGCAATTTTGGGGAGTTGGGCTTGTCCGTTTTGGGCCACGATTTCGCCATCAATATACGTAGCCAAAACTCTAAAATTCGTTAAATTTTCTACCACAATAAAATCGGCGGGATCGTTTACGCGCAAGGTGCCTACGTTCATCTTGTAATGCTCCACCGGATTTAGGCAAGCCATTTGCAAAACCTGAAACACATCGACTCCTTTGGCTACTGCTCGGGCACATAAACTATTGATGTGTCCCAAAATTAAATCATCGGGGTGTTTGTCATCCGAGCAAAACATCATCCTTTCGAAGTGTTCGGGAGCCAAATCAATCAAGGCCTCAAAATTTTTGGCAGCACTGCCTTCGCGAATGATGACCTTCATGCCCAATTGCAATTTCTCGTGCGCTTCTTCGTGGGTAAAACATTCGTGATCGGTACTGATTCCTGCGTTGATATATTTTTTTATGGCTTCTCCGCGCAAGCCTGGCGCATGACCGTCAAGGGGTTTACCCGACAATTTGGCCCATTTTAATTTTTGCAGTACTTCGGGATCGTCATGCAACACGCCCGGGTAATTCATCATTTCGGCCAAGTAGTAGATGTCGGGAGAGGCCATCAATTCGTGGATGTCATCGGCATTAATTTCAGCTCCGGCTGTTTCAAAACCCGTTGCAGGCACACAAGAAGGCGCCCCAAAATGAAATTTTAACGGACTTTGCTTGGCGTTTTCGATCATAAATTCAACTCCCGCCACACCCAACACATTGGCAATTTCATGCGGATCCGAGATGGTTCCCACTGTGCCGTGCACCACCGCCAATTGCGCAAATTCGGTAGGCACCAACAATGAACTTTCGATGTGGATGTGGGCGTCAATAAAACCCGGAAGAATGTACTGGGTTTCTTGGTGATTGGCGGGTTCAATCGAGCTGATTTTTCCGTCAATTACGGTTACAACGCCCGGAAAAATGTTTCGGTTTCGAATGTCTACGACTTGTCCAACTAGTTGCATAGGGAGGGCGCGAACCGTTTATGGTTTTGCTGAAAACAAAAATAGGAAAAAGAAAAGCACGACGTTTTTTTATTAAATTTGAGCATCAAAATTTAATTTATACACCAAACAATTTTCGTATGCGCTGGACTTTTAAACCACAACCCGACCCGCTTCTAGCAGAAGCTCTTCAAGAATCTTTACAAATTGATGCCCTAACCGCCCGCTTGTTGGTGCAACGCGGCATCACTACATTTGATCAAGCCCGACAATTTTTTAGGCCTTCTATTGCCGATTTACACGATCCCTTTTTAATGAAAGACATGGATTTGGCCGTAAATCGAATTGAATCAGCCTTGGCCAAGACAGAAAAAATATTGGTTTTTGGCGACTATGATGTAGACGGCACCACCGCAGTATCGTTGGTGTCGGCCTATTTGCAAATGCGAACCAACCAAGTGGCTACTTATATTCCCGATCGCTATATTGAAGGCTATGGCGTTTCGTTTCAGGGCATAGATTTTGCTGCTGATAACGAATTTACCTTGATTATTGCCCTCGATTGCGGCATCAAATCGATAGACCACGTGCGTTATGCCCAGGAGCGCGGCATTGATTTTATCATTTGCGACCACCACCGTCCGGGAGCTGTTTTGCCCGAAGCAATTGCTGTATTAGATCCCAAACGCGACGATTGTTCGTATCCCTATGACGAACTTTGCGGCTGTGGGATTGGCTTTAAACTCATTCAAGCTTTGGCCCAAAACCAAAACCAAGCGGTGGACGAATTGCTGCCGTATTTAGATTTAGTTGCCACGGCCATTGCTGCCGATATTGTTCCCATGACCGGTGAGAATCGAGCGCTAGCTTATTTGGGTTTACAAATCATGAACAGCAATCCAAGGCCGGGAATTCGCGCCTTGTTGCAACACGTAAAAAATAAAATCTTCACCATCAGTGATGTGGTGTTCACCTTGGCTCCGCGCATCAATGCAGCAGGTCGCATCAAACACGGCAATTATGCGGTGGCTTTACTCAGCGAATTTGACCTCGACCAAGCCCAGCAATTTGCGGCCGAAATAGAGCAATTTAATGCCGACAGAAAAGTGTTGGATCAGTCCATTACGCAAGAAGCCTTGGTGCAAATTGTGCAAAATCAAGAAGAAAACACTTCAAGCACAGTGGTGTTTCAGGAAAATTGGCACAAAGGAGTTATCGGTATCGTGGCTTCGCGCCTCATTGAAACCTACCACCGTCCCACCTTGGTTTTCACCAAAAGCGGCGAGTATTATGCGGCTTCGGCTCGCTCGGTTCCCGGTTTTGATGTGTATGAAGCGCTCGAAGCCTGTGCCGAACATTTGGTGCAATTTGGCGGCCACAAATATGCAGCCGGACTGAGTCTGAAACCCGAAAATTACGCGGCCTTTAAACAAGCTTTTGAAAAAGTAGTGCAAGCCACCTTGCCTACCGAAATGGAGACGCCCGAAATAACAATTGATGCCGAGATTGAATTGGCCCAAATCACCCCCAAATTGATGCGCATTTTAAAGCAATTTGAGCCGTTTGGCCCACAAAACTTGGCCCCCGTTTTTCTAAGTAGGGATTTGCGCGACACCGGCTTTGCCAAAAAAATCGGTGCGACCGAAACTCACCTCAAACTGCAAGTGGTACAGGGAAACTCAGAGCGTTTGGCCGCCATTGGGTTTGGCTTGTCCGATAAATTACCGCTAATCACGCAGCGACAATTATTTGCAGCTGTATTTAATATTGAAGAAAACGAGTGGAACAATACCATTAGCCTACAACTACGACTAAAAGACATACAAGCATGAAACCAAAAACGGTAAACGATCCCTATGCGGCATTGCGCAACACTCATTTCTTGTATTTTTTGTCACTTCGATTTTTTATGGTATTTGCTTGGTCCATGCAATTTATAATTATAGAATGGGAGGTCTATAGCCTCACCAAAGACCCGTTGTCCCTCGGATTGATTGGCCTCATGGAAGTGATTCCCGCTATTGGCATGGCCTTGTTTGCCGGCCATATTGTAGATCAAAACGAAAAAAAGGGAATATTAGTTAAATGCATTTTGGCCTTTTCTGTACTCACAGGGGCCTTATTTTGCCTCACTTGGGAGCCACTTGCGCAGCATCTATCGGCACACGCCATTTTGTATGGTTTTTATGGCCTGGTGTTTTTGGGTGGAATTATCCGTGCGTTTATTGGCCCCTCTTTGTTCTCGTTTTTGGGATTAATTGTACCCAAAAAATTGTATAGCAATGCGGCTACTTGGAGCAGTTCGGTTTGGCAAATGGCGTTCTTCACCGGATCAGCGGTAGCGGGTCTATTTATCAATTGGATTGGGGTGAGCGGTTCCATGATTTTTATCTTATGTTGTTCCTTGCTAGCCCTGTTGGCCTTATCTAAAATCCCCAAACAACCGGTACTCAATGCCAAAATTGGAGAACCTATTTTTGAGAGTTTGCGCGAAGGCCTGCTGTTTGTATTCCAAAACAAAACCATTTTGGGTGCTTTGTCCTTGGATATGGTGGCGGTGTTGTTTGGCGGCGCCGTTTCCTTATTGCCCATCTTTGCGCAAGATATTTTAAAAGTAGGCCCAACCGGGTTTGGGATTCTAAGAGCCGCACCTGCCGTTGGAGCTTTTGTCACCATGCTAATTGCCGCCTATATTCCGCTCACACGAAATGCCGGACTAAAATTACTCGCTGCAATTTTTGCCTTTGGCCTTTGTATTGTGGGATTTGGTTTGTCGACAGTATTTTGGCTGTCGGTTGTTTTATTGTGCTTGAGTGGAGCTTTTGACGGCATTTCGGTGGTGTTGCGCCACACCATTTTGCAGTTGCATACACCCGATTCGATGCGGGGACGCGTATCGGCAGTGAATTCTATTTTTGTGGGATCGTCTAATGAATTGGGCGCCTTTGAAAGCGGCTTTACAGCCAGACTCATGGGTACCGTTCCGGCAGTAGTTTTTGGCGGATGCATGACGCTGCTTATAGTGGGCGGCACAGCTGCATTTTCGCCAAGCTTCCGAACCTTAGATTTAGAAAAAGAAGTAGACGAAAATTAGTCGAATTTTTTAATTTCAAATTGGTGTCCATCAAACACGCCATAGGTAAAATACCCAATCCAGTCGCCCAAGTTGATGTAAGTAGAATCGGGCCCAACCTCTATATTCATAGGCAAATGCCGGTGACCAAACACAAAATAATTGTAGTGTTTACTTTGCAGTTTGCGCTTGGCGTATTGCACCAACCATTCGTTGTCTTCGCCTAGAAATTTCACGTCGGCTTCGCCCGAAATTAATTTGTTTTTTACCGACAAATACTGCGCCAAGGAAACGCCAATATCGGGGTGTAACCAGCGGAATATCCATTTGGAAATTGGATGTATAAACACTTTTTTCATGCGCTTATACCCTTTGTCTCCTGGGCCTTTTCCGTCACCATGACCAATTAAAAACGTACGATCAAAAAAGGTAAATTCACGGTTGTCGTGGTAAACGGGAATTTGGAGTTCGGTTTCAAAATAGTCGTTCATCCACAGATCGTGATTGCCCACAAAGTAATAAATGGGTATTCCTTGGTCGCGCAATTCGGCCAATTTGCCCAATACGCGAATAAAGCCTTTTGGGACCACTTTTTTATATTCAAACCAAAAATCAAACAGATCGCCCAACAAGAAAATGGCTTCGGCATCGTCTTTTATTTCATCCAACCACAGCACAAATTTTTGTTCGCGCGGATAACTCAATGCCGCGGTAGGTGCGCCAAAATGTTGGTCGGAAGCAAAGTATATTTTTTTGGAAGAAGCTGCTGACATGTGAATTTTGTTAGTTGTCGCTGGCAAACCATTCGGCAAATGACGAATCGGTTTCTTGTAATTTAAGCGAATGCAATTGAATGCTTTCGGGCAAGCGATTTTTGATTTTTTGGGCAAAATCAATCACCATATTTTCGCTGGTGGGTTGGTAATCAACCAAAATAACATGATGTCCGCGGTCGCTGAGTTCTTTGGCCAACGAAACGTGAGGTGTAGTTTGATTAAAAACCGTGGCGTGATCAAACTGATCTACGATTTCTTCTTTCACAATTTTTTTTAAATCAGTAAAATCAATCACCATCCCAAATTTCACGTTGTTGCGATCGGAAATGGGAGTGCCGATCACGGTAACTGATAATTTGTAGCTGTGTCCATGCACATTTTTGCATTTGCCATCGTATCCATATAGGGCGTGCCCGGTTTCAAAATTGAATTGCTTGGTGATGCGAATACGACTCATGGAATATAAATTTGCTACAAATGTAAGGATTTTAGCTGCGAAAAATGAGCCGTAAAAAAAGCCGCTCGAAAGCGACTGTATGGGTTAGGGATTTTGCTCGAATGTTTGGGTTTCATTTGATTCGATGAGTCGGGCATTGATTACCAAGTTATTTTCATCGACCACAAACGCTACAAAACTCAAGTTGTTTGAGTTGCTCACATTAGCGGGAACAGGCACACTATAGGAGATTCTGGTTTCAGCTCCATAAATAGTTCCCGATAGACCATCGCCCAATAAATTGGTTAAACTGCTGCGCAATACATGATTGTGCTCAAATGCTGCAATTGGATTTTGTCCGTTGTAGTAATTGGTGTAGTTGCGTTGGTCATAAATTAGATGATTCTCTAGCACATATACAACCAATTTTATACCGAAATAATTTTCGGCAAATTTAATTTTGACGTCCAAATTGATGGTGTTGTCTGCTACGGCTGAGGTCATCGCAATTCCCAATCCGCAGTTGTTGCTGCTCAGGTTTTTCACTTGGGCGATGTGATCGGCTTCGTTTTCTTCCCACACGATGGTTCGGTTGAGTCGAGATTGCGGCAAACCCAGCGCCGAATTGGGCGAAATCAAGTTCTTTAAAGGCAGTATGTTTGTGAAGTTGTACGGATCGTTTCCGGAGTGAATGGCCACTGCAATTGCTCGGTCGGCTTGGTTGTCAAACGGATCAATGTCTACAAAAACGCGTTCAATGGCATAAGCTACGCGCGCGCAATACCCACACCAGGTTCCGGTATAATCTTCGATCAAGACATGTTTTTTGAACAAACCACTAGTTGACGGTGCGTCTACACTATCATCTACCTCCTGATTGTAAAACACTTCGTTTTTACCGCATGAGATAAAAAGTAAAAGCAAAGCAGTTGAAAGAAAAAAAGATCCGATTTTCATGACAATTAAATCAAGTTTAGCAATGCAAATAAAACAAATAAAATTTTATTCTAAACATAATAATTTATTTATTTGCATACCTTATTTAAACACCATGAAGATTTTCCAGCTCGCGCTTTTATTGCTTCTTAGCCCTGTATTTGCTCAAAAACAACTTCCCAACTTGAGCCTTCCCAACTTAGAAGGAACTGCGCTTTCTCTCACCCAAGATTTTGTAGAGAAAGATAAAGTCTATGTGTTTTCCTTTTGGGCAACTTGGTGCACACCGTGCATTCAAGAACTAGACGAAATGAATGAGTTGCAAGACGAGTGGAAAAAGTTGGTTAATTTGGAAATCATTGCAGTTTCTACAGATGATTCGCGCACACAAAAACGCGTAAAGCCCTTGGTGAGCGGAAAAGATTGGAGTTTTCGGGTGTTACTGGACACCAACCAAGATTTTAAACGGGCTATGACCATTGTAAACATTCCGTATACCATTGTGGTTAAAAATCAAGTTATTGTGCATATTCAGAACGGGTATGTTCCCGGAAACGAGAAGGATTTGTTTGATAAAATCAAATCACTTTAATCGATGAAAAAGATTCTGTTTGGTGTTGTATTGGGGGTATTCCAACTGACTAATGCACAAGAAAACGCTCCTTCACCGGTGCGTGTATATGGTGGTTTTGAATCGAATGGGCAGTGGTACACCAATGACAAAGGGCTGCGCATCAATAGTCCTGAAGATCCATTGCGCTCAAATAATTATTTGTTTGTGAATACCGGATACAAAAATTGGACAGCGGGTGTGCAAGTAGAGGCCTATGAAGACCAAGCACTACTAAATTACAATCCCAAATACAAAAACACCAATTTAGCCACCTATTTTGTGCAATTCAAAGGCAAAAAAGTAGATGTAACGGGTGGTTATTTTTATGACCAATTTGGCAGCGGACTGCTGTACAGAAGCTGGGAAGATCGTGCGCTAGGCATTAACAACGCTTTATGTGGCGCAAGAATTATTTATAAACCCACCGATTTTATTTCCTTTAAATCGATAGCTGGACGACAACGAACCGGGTTTGGTTTATCTAAAGGATTTATAGCTGGAGGTGATTTAGACTTTAAATTGACCGACTTCTTCAGTTTTAAAACTTCCGATTTATCAGTTGGTTTAACCTTCGTATTGCGTAATGAGCCTATTGAGAATATAGTCGATCCCGTATTTTCTCCATTGGTTCATGCCTCAGGTGTTCGCGTAAATTTCTCACACAATTCGTTTTATTCGTCGGCCGAGTTCAACTTGAAGTCGGATGATGCTGTTGTTCAGGTTAATCAATTAAGACCAAAATTTGTAAAACCAGGCTCTGCACTTTTGGTGAATTTGGGCTATTCCAAAAAAGGATTTGGAATAGATGGCAGCTTTCGCCGCATGGAAAACATGGGTTTTTTTAGTGAACGATTGGCCAACGGAAATATCTTTAATGATCGTATCGTGAACTTTATTCCAAGTTTAACCAAACAACACCACAGCAATTTGGCCAATATTTATCCGTACCAAGCGCAACCCAACGTGTTTATCAACTTCGAAAACGGCAAAGGCATTGGTAAAGCAGGAGAAATAGGCGGACAGATCGATTTGTTTTATAACTTTAAAAAAGGGACCGCATTGGGGGGCAAATACGGAACCAAATTGGCTGTGAATTTCTCAAATTGGAATGCCTTGAGCGGAAATTTTTATGCACCCTTATTTGATTACGAAACCGATTTTTTTGCTTTTGGAAAAAGATATTTTTCCGATATCAACGTAGATTTTATCAAAAAATGGAGCCCTACTTGGCAATCTGAACTCACGTGGATTCACCAATATTATGATAAAAACTTAATTGTCAATATCAATTCAGGAACTGAAATTATTCAAACCCAAATTGTTGCTGCCGAGTCTACACACCGTTTCGGAAAAGACCAGTCGGTGCGTTGGGTAGCCGAGCACATGTGGGCCAATGCGGATAAAAAGAACTGGGCCTCGGCCACATTGGAGTATAATTTAAACTCGAAGTGGTCGTTGTACACAACAGATTTATACAATTATGGCAACAGTGATAGACTACAACGCAACCATTATTATAATGCGGGTGCTGCTTTTCGGCACAAAACTACACGAATTGCCATGAGTTATGGCCGTCAGCGTGGTGGGCTAATTTGTGTGGGCGGCGTTTGTAGAGAAGTTCCAGAAAGTTCTGGCGTTTCTTTGTCGTTAAATACATCTTTTTAATATATTTGCAGCCAAATGGGGGATTAGCTCACTTGGCTAGAGCGCTTGCCTGGCAGGCAAGAGGTAATCGGTTCGATTCCGATATTCTCCACCAAAAAGTCGAAACGCGAGTTTCGACTTTTTTTATGTTCCTGCCAACTCCGATAATCGGTTAAGAAAGTTATGAGTTATGAATTATGAGTTATTCCAAATATATTGGAATTTGGTCCCGAAGCGTCGGGACGAACTGGCGAAGCAATCAAAAATCGTTATTCGTTAATCGTTAATCCTTTCTTTTTCCTTGATGAAAAAGAAACAAAAAATCAAGACCTGGGATTTTCGGCGATCAAAATAGGTTCACCTCCTAAAGCACAAAAAACGCCCTCGCTTTAGCGGATCAGACAGTTTGTATTTCTTTCCGATTCTTAAACTTCCCGCTTCCCACTTCCCGCTTCCCACCCAAAGCCGTAAGCTCTAATCGGTTCTTAGTATACCAATTCAAGTATCAATTAAAAATACGCCCGTAGCTGCACCGACCCAATGTGCACCACCGGGCTGTTTTCGCTTTTGCGGCCTTGGTAGTTCAGGTTGAGTTCTAAGTATTGGGTGAGGTTTTTTTGTGCCAATAATCGCCAAGTACTGTTTTGTCCGGGTTGTAATCCTTCGAGCATTTGGAACGCGGCAGGAGTAAAGGCGTTTCCGCTAAAACTGTTGTTGTAATAGGAATATTCGCCCGTTAGGGTTACTTTTTTCTCCCCCGAATAACTAAACGAACTGCCTATGCGGGTTTGTTTGAGTTGCTCCAAATCGCCCAGTTGGTTTTTTTTGTTTTGTTGCTCTACAAACACATCTAGGCTGGCGTTTTGCGAAAAAATGTACGACAATTTGGGCGATACAAAATAGCTGTCTATGGTATAATTTCGGGCAATATAGTCGCTCACGCTTAGGCTTGAGTTGGCAGTTTTTGCTGTAAACCCAAGCAGCCACGTTTTGGCTATCAGGTGGTTGTACTGCAATTGGTGAGCTGTGTTTTGGCTGGATTGTGAGCCAAAGGACAACAAGTTTTGCACCTTGCTTTCCAAAAAAGTATAGGTTATCGAATGGTTTTGTTTGCCTCGATTGATAAAAAAGCTATTCCTGAAATTTTGTTGCAAACCCAATAAATTGGCACCCGATGAACTAAATGGATTTAGATTAAACTGATCGCCATTGCGTTCTAATTTTCGGTCAATGCTAAAGGCTGTTTGGTTGTACAAGTAGGAAAGCACGCGTTTAAATCCAGATTTCGAACGCCATATTATCGGGTTCCAACTCACCGATTCGGCAAATTTATTTTGGTGTGTTTGTAAAAAAACTTGCGACGGCAAATACACGCGCACAAATTTGGCTTGGTCTGGAAACGGAGCGACCTCAAATTCTTCGAGTTCTTGAATTCCGTTGCCGTTGTAATCAATCCACGCATATACGCCTTGTCCGGGCGGCACCTCGATGTAGGTGAATTCCTGTTGGGCAATGGCGCCCGAAGCGGTTTCGTAGGCCGTGGTGGTTTGCACCAATTTATCGCCAAAATTATCGTTGTAGACTATTCTGGAGTTGAGTGACGGTTGGTTCTTTTTGGCGGGATCAGTAAATTCGAGTCGACGGTAATTTATAAATACCACCAAATCCCGTTCGTCAGAGTGCAAGATTTTTGATTTTAGATAATACGAATGCGATTTGCTCACCGCCTGCAATAGCCCATTTTGAATACTATCGGTCTGTCGCTGCAAATACCCAATTTGGGCATAGACTTTGGTGCTGTCGCCTCGGCCCACAAACACACCCCATTCTGTAAATCGTTGACTTAAAGGCGTCAATAGCCGCGTGCTTTTGAGTTGTTCTTGGTTGTCTTCCAGACGCAAAGAGGAGCCAATCCAGTTTTTGTTGCGCTGCCATTTGCTGGTAAATTGCTCCCGAATAAATGTGGTTGCTGCCAGCGTGCTGTTGCTTTTCATGACACTTCCTTGTTGCTGTAGGTTCCAATTCTTGAGCTGAAATGCTCCACTCAGTTGGTGCCGATTGCCGGTAAAATTGTTTGTCAACCCCAAATTTTCATATTGATAGGCTAGGTTGCCTTTTTTGGGCAATTGTGCCTCTAGCTTGGCACTGAATATGCTTTGGTTTCCGGCAAAAACGCCCAAATTCCAATCGCGCGCAAATTCGATGCTTGTGAGCCGCTCAACAGTTTTAAAATTTTCTTGCACATGCTGAAACGAACTGCCCGCGTCCAGTTGCCACTTTTTGGAATGCAGCCGTTGTTTGAGGTTCCATTTCCCAGCCAAGCCTTTGTTGTTATCGTCGTTTTGGCTTGAGAACAAATTGGCGTCGTTTTGACTCAAGGCCAATTCCCAGTCAAACGAGGTTTTTTCACTTGGATTTATCCCACCAGCTATCGTGGCAACTTGTATTTTGGTGGGCGGAACCAATTTAATCACAGGATCATAATTTCCTTGTTTCACCCCATTAATCGGGGCGACATACTCAAATAGTTTTCCCACCACCGAGGCATTGACCAACACATAATCGCCTTGGTTTGGCCCCAGTAATGTAAACCGTACATTATATAAAATATCTTCGGGATTGTTAGAATACACAAAATAGGTCACGCCATTGACGGTGGTTTTTTTGTACAACACCTTTGATGCGGCATAGCTATCTATATAGGCCGAACTCGCATACATCGCGGCAGCGTTATCGCCAGCAGTTTGCAAAATGGCCAATTGTTCTTCAGTGAGTGTTTGCTGCAGCGGCTGATTTTTTAAATCGCTTTCGGCATAGATCGCCGTGCTGATGTTCCATTTTTCTTGGGCTACACGTCCGCCCGCATAGGTTACAAATCGATTGTAACTGCGTTCCGAATATTGATATTCCACGGCGATACGCATGTCTGAGGTGATGGGAAACACGGGAGTAAACAGCAGTTCGCCGGCATTGTAATCGATGGTGTAGTCATTATTTTCGCCGCGTTCCAACAGAATCCCGTTCACATACACGCGTTCCGATCCCGAAATGACCAACACATACAATTCGCCATTTGGTCCTTTGAGTTTGTAGGGTCCTTGGTTGCCTTCTTTGCCTGTAAAGTTGCTTTTGGCGTATTGGCCTTTTACCAAAGCTGCCGATGCAAATACCGAAGTTTGTGTAGATTCTTCGGTGCCAAAATTAAAGCGCGAAGAAAGTCCTTGCACTTTTTTGTTGAATGTTAAAAACCGCGAGTCCTTGTTTTCTAAAAACAAATCACCTGCCCGTATGGCCCAGCGATCGCTGTACAATTCCATGAAAACTTGGTCAAATTCGTCCAATTTTTGCGAATAGCCGCCCGATTGTAGCGGGATATTGTTGTCTTGAATAGAAGCCCGCAAACTCACTTTGTCCGAGATTTTTCCGCTGATTTGCAAATCTAAATTCGAATTAACTACACTGTTTTGGTTGTTGCCCACGGTAATTCCCCGCGTAATACTACCCGAAGTATTCAATCCGTCAAAAGGCACAAATCGATTGGCAGTTACCGGAGAAAGACTAAACAATTTGGGCTGCCGAATATTGGTGGTGAGCACGCGCGCATCGTCGTAAATACTGTATTTTTTGGTGAGGTGTTCTGGGAATTTAAGGTAGCGAATGCGAATTGAATCGGCAGGCAAGGGGTGCTCTTTTTTGAACAGCAATAGTCCTTTTGGAAAATTGACTTCATAAGTAGCAGCATCAATGGGCGTTCCATTCTTGCCGAGTACTTTAAAAAAACTGGCGTTGATGCTCACGCTGTCTATGTGGATGGTATCGTAGGTGGGAACAAGCGTTTTGGCTTTATAGGGAGTTTCGAGCACTTGTGCTTGCGCGCCAACGCCGATTCCCAAAACAAAACAAAGCCAAACTAATTTACGCATACTTTTCCGATAACGGATTCCACTCAAAAGTAGTATGTTTGCTGCACAATTCTATCAAATTTATTTTGTACTTATCGCTGAATGTTTATTTTTGTCAGCTTAAATTATATTTGTGAATACGACTTGGACTAAAGGTTTTTTATTTGGAATCATTGCACTACTCTTGGGCAGTTGTAATAATGACGATGCCTATATAACTGTGGAGGAATCCCCAGTGGTTGCTGATTTGACTGCGGTGCCGTATCCCAATTTGTCAATGTACCAATTTTTTACGGGGCCAATGAAAGATCTAAAACCGGCTGTTGGTCTTTTGCTGTATAAACCTGCCAGTGAATTATTTACTGATTATGCCAAAAAATCCCGCTACGTATGGATGCCCAAAAATACCAAAGCCACCTATGTTTCAGATCATCAGGTGCTTGAATTGCCTGTGGGTGCGGTATTAATTAAGAACTTTTTCTACAACAATGTGGCCCCTTCCAACACCACACGAATAATAGAAACGCGGCTGATGATTCGCAAACAAAGCGGTTGGATTTTTGCCGAATACGTATGGAATGACGAGCAAACCGATGCCGTATTGCAAATGACGGGTAGCACAACGCCCGTTACTTGGACAGACGAAAACAATATTACCCGCAGCATTACCTACAAAATCCCGAAAGAATCAGAATGTTTGGCCTGCCACAACATTGCGCAAACAGTGGTTCCGATTGGCATTAAACCTCAAAATTTAAACTTCAATTTAACCTATCCCAACAGCACTACCCTGCAGTTAACTAAATGGGTAGACTCGGGTTATTTAGAACCTAATTTTCCTGCCGTTTCACAATCTACTATTAATTACCAAGACCAGAGCAAGCCCATAGGTTTGCGTATGCGTTCGTTTGTTGATATGAACTGTGCGCATTGTCATCGTGACGGCGGTTATGCTACTGTATTTGCACTTCGCTTTGAATTTTACAAAACAACACTTTTGTCCAACATGGGCGTGTGTGTTTCTCCCAATCATTTTATGCCTGGATTCTCAGGAGAATTGGTTACGCCTGGCGACATTAATCGTTCAATTTTGTATGCACGTGTAAGCACCAACGATCCCAACTACCGCATGCCTTTTCTAGGCCGATCAATTGTGCACCAAGAGGCCGTTGATTTGGTTACCCAATGGATCAATTCATTGGATGGATGCGAATAAAAAAAACCGCCAGAATTTGACGGTTTAGTTTTTTATTGATGAGGATTAGTATTAGTTTTTCACCACTTTTATATTGCTGGTTGCTCCTTCATTGGTCGAGAATTTCGCTACATAAACCCCAGCAGTCAATTGGCTCACATCTATGCTTTGCTCTCCTGCAGTTAACGAAATACTACGCACAGTTTTTCCGGCAAGATCAATTAATTCCAATTGTATATTGTTGGCCGCTGTCAATTCAAGTTGATTACTCAAACTAGTACTTTGCAAACGCACACCCATCGCATTTAGTGCAGAAAAAGAATCTACGGCTAAGTTTGGGTTGTAACGGTAGGTAAAGGTAATGGTGTTTCCTACTTCGTTTCCGCCTAAATCAACTTGGTAAAAACGGAACACAAAATCCATGATTTGTCCATTCCCTGGGTTTGAATTATAGAAGTGATCAAAGTTTCCGTTTGTTCCACCAGCAGCAATAGTAACCGGTGAGCTAGGATAGGTTTCGTTAGGAGCAACCGAGGCCAAACATTCGTTCCCAAAACACAATTCAAATCCAGTACCGTCGGCGTTGGTCATGCTCAGGCATTCAATTAGCACGCGGGTAGAGGTTGCGGCATTGTTACGCACAAAAAACTCCAAAGCAGCAAGGTTATATACTGTTGAATTATAGGTAATAATTTGATTATCGGTGATGGGTGTTCCATCGTGTTTGGTTACTGAAATTTGTGCTTGTAGCACAATTCCAGCCAACAGGACCACTAAATAAATAAGTTTTTTCATGGTAATGGGGTATAAAAAAAGGAGGGAACTAGTGCTAGTTCCCTCCTTTGAATTAGGTAATTATTTTAAAATAATTTTTTGGTTTTCTTTATCAGAACCAGAAGTAATCGTAGCGATGTACATTCCTTTTTGCAAGGAAGTCAAGTTCATTTGAGTATCATTCGTTACATCATTCATTGTGAATACCACTTTACCGGTAATGTCAGCAATAGAAACAGAAACAGGAGTTTCTGATTTTACGCGTAACGTTCCTTCTGATGGGTTTGGATATACTTTGAATTTTTTAGCTGCAAATTGATCGTTAGCCAACACTTCAGTAGCCTTAGTTGATTGCATAACCGCTTTTCCTGTATTTGTACTTTGGATAAACACAATCACTTCTAAGTCAGTCATGTCTTCGATAAATAAACCGGCTAAGTTTTGTTGTAATGTAATAGTTGGAATTGGCTGATCGTATGTACAATTGATTATAGTTCCAGCTGCGTTAGGTAACATTTTCATCATTACATTTTTGAATGAAGTTTCTCCGTTTGAAGCTGCGTTACCAGTAGTTATTTTTTCAACAACAGCTACATGCAATTTGTATGTTCCAGAAACATAGGGAGTGATGTTAACATTAACTGTTAAATCTTCACTAAAGCCCAACTCACTTTTTGTTGCCGTTACAGCAAAATAAGAAGGTTGCACAAGGGCAAGATTCAAATCAGCTTGTAAAGCAGCGGTATTGAAATTTGTTCCTGTTTTAGAGTCTACAAATAATGTAGGTGCTCCACTTACTCCGTAGTATCCAACGCGTGTACCAACTTCTGTGTTGTAGTATGGATCACCAGAGCCAGGCCAGTTTACTTGGTAACTAATCAAATTAAAACTTCCAGAGTTTGGTCCATAAAATGGGCTAAAATAAGTTCCGTTGAAAGTAGCACAAGGAGCACAAGTTGAAGAAGAGAATTTCTCGTACAAAGGTGTACGCGTAGTTGAACTACTAGCTACAGAAATTGATTTAGTCAATTGGTTGTTGTTTGCGTCACTATCAGCTGCAGCAGTTACCCAAACACTAATGTTGTGTAGGCCTAGTGTAGCATTCCATGGTGTTTGGTGTGTATAATTGTATACTTGACCAGGAGCCAAGTTTATACCGTTTAAGGTTTGTGTATTGATCGCTCCACCATCAGCTTGCCAGTTTAGGTCGATGTTGTTGATGGTGTTTAAACCAGCGTTTCTGAATGTTCCAGTAATCGGTGTATTTCCTGTTGAGGCACTGATGTCAGCTAAATCAAATGTGCTCAATTCGGCATCGTCTGCTTGAATTTGTACAATTGAAACATTGTCTACAAAGATGTTGTTTCCGTATTGTGAAGTTGCCACAAATGACATAAAACCAGCTCCAGTTACTCCGGCTGGCAAATCAAATGAATAAGCATACCAACCTTCAGCATTTACTACTGGCGCTAGGGCCATAGAACGATTTACTGTACCTAAAAGAGTACCAGCTGTTGGGCTAGCCAATACCGTGTGGTGATACACTTTAATATCATCAGCATCAGTTGGGTATCCACCGTCTCTGTACATGTGAAATTTGATTCTGTAACTAGCTCCCGCAAAATTGATTGAAGGTGAAGTTAATCGGTAGGCATTTCCAACTGCAATATTGTATGAATAAAAACGAGCCATTCCATTTCCTACGTATGGATTACAAGATGGGGCTGAACCCACTGTTTGTCTCGTCCATCCGGTAGTGGTTGATGTGCCCGAAACACGTGCAGTAGACCAAGTTAAAGCGGTATCAAATCCTTCAGAAAGCAACACTTGTGCGTTACTTGAAAAAGAAAATACTACCAAAGCAAAAAGTAAAGTAATTTTTTTCATGAATTGTTTTTTTAATAGTTATAAATAGTTGGTTAATTTAGAATGCAATTATACTGAAATAAATCTAAATAAAAAACGCTAAAACGTTAAAAAACAAGACGCAATAGGACTAAAATTATTTGATTTTTAAGAATAATTTAAAATAATTGACTATTCGGCTTCTTTGGTAATGAGCTGCAGCGTTTCTCGGCTGCTTTGTTTGAGCAATATGGTTTTGTTTTGCGCAACCATCTGTGCAGCTTGTTCGTCAAAGTGGCGAATGGTATACAACGACACGTTTTCATTATAGGCTACTTTGAACTTCTTGGACAAGGCGGTGCGCAAGGCGGTAAAATTGCCAAATTTATCTTCTACACAAACTGAAAAGCTGATGGCTGAGTTTTGAATCAAGCTCACTTTCATGTTGAATAGGTGCAACAAGGCAAAAATTTCACTGATGTTTTCTTCCATAATAAACGAAAAATCAATAGAAGAAAGCGAAACCAGCAGTTGGTTTTTCTTGACAATAAAGCAAGGCAATAGCGGCACTAAATCGGCGCCTTTGGACACGCTCGTTCCGGGCAACAGAGGATTCACAAATGATTTTACAAAAAGCGGAATTTCCTTTTTTTGCAGTGGTTGCAGTGTTTTGGGGTGAATGACACTCGCGCCATAAAACGCAAGCTCAATTGCTTCACGATACGAAATTTGAGAAAGTAGTTGGGCGTTTTCAAAATACCGCGGATCGGCATTCAACACACCCGGCACATCTTTCCAAATCGTTACGCTTTCGGCGTTTAAGCAATAGGCAAAAATGGCGGCGGTATAATCTGACCCCTCGCGACCCAAGGTAGTCGTGAAATTATTTTCATCTGAGCCCAAAAAACCTTGGGTAATGTAGGCTTGTTTTTTGCGAATGAGTTTGCTGCAATTTTTTTGCGTTTCTTCCCAATTTACATCCGCTTCGCGGTAGTTCCCAGTTGTTTTGATTATCGTCCGCACATCCAACCATTGATTCGAAATGCCACTAAAATTTAAATAGTGTCCCACAATTACAGTAGACAGGATTTCTCCATAACTCACCACCTGGTCGTACACAAAATTATAATTGGGCGATTTGTTGTGGCTTAAAAACTGATCCAATTCCCCAAAAAACTTGGTCAAAGTCTGAAACACGGGATGCGATTCCTCAAATAAATCCATCGCAATTTGGTTGTGGTATTTTTTCACCTCTTGCACAGAGGACTGCAGAGCGGGCGATTTGTCAAAATAGTTTTTCACCACAACTTCGAGCGCATTGGTTGTTTTTCCCATGGCCGAAACCACCAACACTATTTCGTCGTGGCCCACTTGGCGCAATACGTCTACTACATTTTTAATTCCTGCCGCATCTTTTACCGAGGCGCCACCAAATTTGAATACTTTCATGCGAATTATGGTTTAATGTATTTCTCAATAAAGTGTTGAATACCGTGTTCGTCTAGTTGTACCACACACCAATCGTTTAGGATTTTGGCTCCCGTTTTGACGTAAAAATCAATTGCCGGTGTGTTCCAATCGAGCACATTCCATTCGATGCGACGCACGCCATCGCGGTGGCCAGCTTCTATTGTATGTTGGTACAAAGCAAATCCGATTCCTAGTTTTCTATATTGTTCATTGAGAATTAAATCTTCCAAATGAATTGTTTTTCCTTTCCAGGTAGAATAGCGGTAGTAATAGAGCGCCATGCCTACAATTTTGCCCTGCACTTCGGCCACAAAAGTATAAAACAAAGGGTTTTCCTGAAATCCGTCGCGCACTAAATCGGCGGCGGTAACCACCACAGCATTTGGCTCGCGCTCAAAGACGGCCAATTCCTGTATTAATGCTAAAACGGCCGGCATATCGGCGGGTTCTCCTTTGCGAATAAGCATGATTTAGCTCGCCATTTTTTTTAAGCGAAAACAAATATACAATTCTGAAAAACTATGTGGGTTTTTTCTAGATAATTTCACTAAAAATTCGATATTTGCAGACCTCAACTACAACGATTTCGTAATGCAACACAAACACAGCACATTAGGAGAATTCATCATCGAAAATCAAAATGCGTTTCAGTATTCTTCGGGCGAATTATCACGCATCATCAATTCCATTCGACTGGCGGCCAAAGTGGTCAATTACAAAGTAAACAAAGCCGGTTTGGTTGACATCGTGGGCGCTGCCGGCGAACAAAACATTCAGGGCGAAGACCAACAAAAACTAGATGTCTATGCCAACGAAATATTTATTCAAACTTTAATCAACCGGGAAATTGTGTGCGGAATCGCCTCCGAAGAAAACGACGATTTCATCACGGTTTCTGGCGCCGACAACAGTCACAATAATAAGTACGTGGTGCTAATGGATCCGTTGGACGGTTCTTCTAATATTGATGTGAATGTGTCGGTGGGAACCATATTTTCGGTGTATCGCCGCATTTCTCCGCTGGGAACTCCCGTAACATTAAACGATTTTTTACAACCCGGCATCAACCAAGTGGCGGCCGGCTATGTTATTTATGGAACTTCTACGATGTTAGTTTACACCACCGGTCATGGTGTGAATGGCTTTACCCTAAATCCCGCGATTGGCACCTTTTATTTGTCGCACCCCAATATGCGTTACCCCAAAGACGGCACGATCTATTCGATAAACGAAGGGAATTATGTGCATTTTCCGCAAGGAGTAAAGGATTACATCAAGTATTGCCAGTTGGAAGAAGAAGACCGTCCGTATATTTCGCGCTACATTGGCAGTTTGGTCTCCGACATGCACCGCAACATGATTAAAGGCGGAATATACATTTACCCCACGAGTTCCAAATCGCCGCAAGGGAAATTGCGTTTGCTCTACGAATGCAACCCGATGGCCTTCATTACCGAACAAGCCGGCGGAAAAGCGGTAGATGGCTACCAACGAATTTTGGAAATTCAACCCACCGAATTACACCAACGCATTCCGTTTTTTTGTGGCAGTTATAATATGGTGAGCAAGGCCGAGGAGTTTATGAAGAATAGTTGATTGAAAGATTAAATGATTTAAAGATTTAAAGATTTCATCTCGGAGAGTTGGAATTTGGTCCCGAAGCTTCGGATTCAACATTGGAATTTCAACATTGAAACTTCTAATCCCCACTTCCCGCTATTGCATTAATTTTCCCCAAAAAATTCCTAAGTTTACCCAACTAAAACAAATCCGCATGAGTGATTTTTGGATCTTTGTAGAAATTGGTGTCAAACACGTGCTCAACTGGAATGGCTACGATCATTTGCTTTTTCTGTTGGCCCTTGCCGCACCCTATGTGTTCTCTGATTGGAAACGCCTGCTTATTTCGGTGAGTTTATTCACTTTGGGACATACAGTTTCTTTGTTTTTAGGGGCTTATGAACTGGTGCATGTGCAGCCCACCATTATTGAGTTTCTCATTCCGCTCACCATTTTTTGTACGGCTTTATTCACCTTGCTTTCGTTGGGTAAATTCAGTAAAACCAAAAATAAATTCCAACCCATACATTACCTTACCGTCTTTTTTGGGCTCATTCATGGCTTGGGTTTTTCCTATTATTTTAATTCGCTTTTGGCAGGCAGTTCGTCTACCAAATTATTTAGCCTCATTCAATTTTCAGTAGGAATCGAATTGGCACAAGTACTCGTCGTCGTTTTGGTTCTGATTTTTTCTTACGTATTCCAATCGGTTTTACGTTTTTCGCAACGGGATTTTACCTTAACTTTGTCGGCCTTTGTGTTGGGCGTGGTTTTGCCTTTATTGATTCAGAATCCCATTTGGCACTAAAATTTAATCCCATTTATGACCGATAAAAAAATAGCAAAATACGATAAGGCCTATTTGCGTATTGCCAAAGAGTGGAGCCTCTTGTCCTATTGCCACCGCAAACAAGTGGGCGCCATTATTGTACGTGATCGTATGATTATTTCTGACGGGTACAACGGCACGCCTTCGGGTTTTGAAAATTGCTGCGAAGACGAAAACGGCCTCACCAATTGGTATGTATTGCACGCCGAAGCCAATGCGATTCTCAAAGTAGCTCGTTCCACCCAAACCTGCGATGGCGCTACCTTATATATAACTCTTTCGCCATGCAAAGAATGCAGCAAGCTGATTCACCAAGCGGGAATAAAACGGGTGGTTTATCACATGGCTTATCGCGACACCTCCGGGCTTGATTTTTTGGTTAAAGCAGGCATACAAGTAGATCACATTCCAGAATTAGACTAGCTGGAAATCCCATGCAAAAAGTAAAAATTCTCCTTCCCATTGCCCTGTTTTTGATGTTGGCCTTGGGCTTTATTTTGGGCTCGAAATTTCAGTTCGCTGAATCGCCAGCCGGTTTTGGCAAACCCTCAGCCAAAAACAAACTCAATACCTTACTTGAACTCATCGAAACTGAATACGTCGATCAGGTCGATACCGATTCTATTGTGGATGATGCGGTGAATGCTATTTTGGCCCATCTTGATCCACATTCTACCTACATTCCGTCGGCAGACCAAACCGAGTTGGCCGAAAGCATGAAAGGAGATTTTGTGGGCATAGGCGTCAATTTTTATATGTACAAGGATTCGGTTGCGGTAATCACACCCTTGCCCAATAGCCCCGCACAAAAAGCCGGAATTCTGGCAGGGGATCGCATTTTGTATGCTGGAAAAACCAAATTGTTTGGCCGTAAATTGCCCTCAGATAGTTTGTTTGCTCACCTCAAAGGCGAGGTGGGAACAGCCGTTCTGCTCACGCTATACCGTAAAAGCGAAGGTCGAATTTTTAAAACCAAACTGCTCCGCGATCGGGTGCCCATCAAAAGTGTCGATGTGGCTGTGCAGATTGCTCCTCAAGTGGGGTATATAAAAATAAACCGATTTGCCGAAACTACCTATGCCGAATTTGCCAAGGGCTTGAAAAAACTAAAACAACAAGGCGCCACGACCTTGCTCATCGATTTGCGCGGAAATGGTGGTGGTTATATGGAAATGGCTACCCAAATTGCGGACGAGTTTTTGAAAAACGGTCAAAAAATCGTCTTACTCAAAAGCAGAAAAGGCCAATTCGAAAAAACACTAGCTACCGAAAAAGGTAGTTTTGAATCGGGAAAAGTGCTGATTTTACAAGACGAAAATTCGGCCTCGGCCAGTGAGATTTTGGCTGGCGCGATTCAGGACAACGACCGCGGATTAGTAATAGGCCGCCGTTCTTTTGGAAAAGGGCTGGTGCAGCGCGAACTGCCTTTTGCCGATGGCTCGGCCGTGCGTCTCACCATGGCGCGGTATTATACGCCAACGGGCAGATCCATTCAGAAAAGCTATAAAAAAGGCGCGGTAGCCTACGAAAACGAATTTGAAAATCGCTTTGCCAACGGCGAATTGATTAGCAAAGATTCCATTAAAATTGCCGATTCATTAAAGTTTAAAACCCCAAAAGGCCGCATCGTGTATGGTGGAGGAGGAATTGTTCCCGATATATTTGTTCCGCTTGCCGGCAATAAGGAACACGAACACCTTGTTTATTTGGTAGAACAAACGGGCTTGGTTTCGCATTTTGTGTTTGAGCAATTGGACGCCAATCGCAGCTATTATGCCAAACTCAATAGGAAAGCTTTTGGTCTGCGCACAAAAGACAATACAATAAATTATAAGAAATTTGAGTCCTACCTAAAGGCAAATGGACTCGACATGGCTTTGCGAAAAAACAAGGCTTGGGTGGAGCGAGCTATTCATGCCGAAATGCTGAAACAATTGTTTGGCGATGAGCCCTATTACCAATTGATATTGCCAGACGACCCGATGGTGCAAGCGGCCTTGCGCACCCAAAAAAGACTGCCCTAAAGCTTGGTCTTTTCTTCGATTTTTTTGGATAGTTTAAAAATCACCAAGATGAGAATTGCGCAAAGAGAACCTAAAATTCCAATGAGCGCAATTTTGTTTTCTTCGGTAAATTGGTCAAAATCCAATCGACTACCATTAACAATCAAAAAAACTAAAGCAACTAAAATAAGGATTGAAGTGAAAATTTTCATTCGTAAATAATTTGGAGTGAAAGTACAAATTCAAACTTACGTGTACAAGATGTTGCGAATTCTAGTTGCGGCGCAAGCCTTACTTGTAAACGACTGTCTTCTAGCAAACTAGACAAATAGTTCAATCATTTGGGTGTAAATCCTCAATAATTTAATTCGGAAAAGTATCTTTGCCGCATGTTTCAACTCGGAAAAACCATCGTCTCGGAAGACATTTTAGGCAAAGATTTTGTGTGCAATTTATCGGCATGCAAAGGCGCGTGTTGCGTGGACGGCGATGCGGGTGCGCCACTTTCTAAAGAAGAAACCGCTATATTAGAATCCATTTATCCGCAAATTAAACCCTTTTTGCGGCCAGAAGGCATTGCAGCCATTGAGGCGCAAGGCAGCTGGGCTATCGGCACCGAAGGCGAATTGGAAACCCCACTCATCGAAAACCGCGATTGTGCCTATGTGATCTACGATGGACCAACAGCTTTGTGCGGCATCGAACAAGCCTATAACCAAGGTGTTGTAAGCTGGAAAAAGCCTGTTTCGTGCCATTTGTATCCCATCCGTGTGAAAGATTTCACCGAGTTTGCTGCGGTGAATTACGACAAATGGGACATCTGTTCGGACGCCTGCGAGTTGGGTAAAGAATTGCAAGTGCCGGTCTACAAATTTGTCAAAGAGGCACTCATTCGACGATTTGGAATCGATTGGTACACCGAACTCGAACAAGTTGCCGAAGAATGGCAAAATGCGCCCAAAAAACGCCACTAACTTTTTGTCACTGCAACTAAAATTCACCCAGCGATTTCGTTTTTATTTATGTTAAATTGCATGGCGTGTTACCCCTTGTTTTTAGGGACTTTCATGATTTTATTAAAACATAAATTACTGATAACAAGAGGTTTATACTTATTTCCTACAAAAGCCTACGAAAACGCGTTTTGTTAAAAACTAAAGTAGATTGTGAATAAGTTTGACTTTCTTATTCCGATACAATTCCTAATCTTTGTGCGAGCACTTCAAGAGTGTGTTTCAAAACCTAATTCGAATAAAATCATAAAAAATGGCAACCGTAGAACCTATTTTACAAGAGAACAAAGACCGCTTCGTAATTTTTCCAATCAAACACCACGATATTTGGGAGTTTTATAAGAAACAAGAGGCTTGTATTTGGACAGCCGAAGAAATAGATTTACACACGGATCTGAACGACTGGAATAATAAGTTGTCGGAAGAAGAGAAATATTTTGTGAAACATATTTTGGCTTTTTTTGCCGCTTCAGACGGAATTGTAAACGAGAATTTAGCTGAGAATTTTGTGAGCGAGGTGCAATACCCAGAAGCCAAATTCTTTTATGGTTTTCAAATCATGATGGAGAACATTCACAGCGAAACCTATTCTTTATTAATTGACACCTACGTGAAAGACGAGGCCGAAAAAAACGAATTGTTTCATGCTATCGACGTTTTTCCGGCCATCAAAGAGAAAGCCGATTGGGCTTTGCGTTGGATCAGTTCTGATTCTTTCGCCGAGCGATTAATTGCATTTGCTGCAGTAGAAGGAATCTTTTTCTCTGGCTCCTTTTGTTCTATTTTTTGGTTAAAAAAACGCGGCTTGATGCCAGGCTTAACTTTTTCTAATGAATTGATTTCTCGTGACGAAGGCATGCACTGTGATTTTGCCGTGCATTTGCACAACCACCACTTGATCAATAAAGTTTCTAAAGCACGCATTACCGAAATTCTTACCGATGCCCTCAACATCGAACGCAAATTCATTACGGAGTCTTTGCCCGTAAGTTTAATTGGAATGAATGCTGTTTTGATGACGCAATATTTGGAGTTTGTAACCGATCGTTTATTGGTAGAGTTGGGCTGCGAACGCGTCTACAATTCTAGCAATCCGTTTGATTTTATGGACATGATTTCGCTGCAAGGCAAAACCAATTTCTTTGAAAAACGGGTGGCCGAATACCAAAAATCGGGAGTAATGAACACCGATTCTGAAGCCCAGAAAATTTCTTTCGACGCTGATTTTTAGTCGAATCCCAACCTACATTTTTACACGCCTTACTTTTTACTACACGCCTTTTATTATTCGATTGTCTAGCCCCGATAGCAGCGGCATCCTTTTGTGTTTTTTTGACACAAAAGATAAAGCGGATAGCGGGATTAGCTTCAAAATTTACACAAATAACTTGCAGTAGCGAAGGGATTTTCTATTGCTTAACAACACTTATCTATGTATGTAGTAAAAAGAGACGGCCACAAAGAGCCCGTCATGTTTGACAAAATTACCGACCGAGTAAAAAAATTATGTTATGGTTTAAATGATTTAGTAGATGCTGTAAAGGTAGCGATGCGCGTAATTGAAGGATTGTATGACGGAGTGACCACCTCTGAGTTAGACAATCTGGCCGCCGAAACCGCTGCGTCTATGACCATAGCTCACCCGGATTATGCCCAACTGGCCGCCCGAATCGCCATTTCTAATCTACATAAAAACACCAAAAAATCCTTTTCGGAAACGATGCACGACATGTATCATTACGTAAATCCGAGAACCAACCAAGCAGCCCCGTTATTATCAGAAGAAGTATACAATGTGATCCAAGAGAACGCCGAGTTCTTGGATTCGCACATCATTTATAACCGCGATTTCAATTACGATTACTTCGGGTTCAAAACCTTGGAGCGTTCGTATTTGTTAAAAATAAACGGCAAAATTGTAGAGCGTCCGCAGCACATGCTCATGCGTGTATCAGTAGGAATTCACCTCAATGACCTGACATCAGTAATTGAAACCTACGATTTGATGTCCAAAAAATTCTTTACGCACGCCACGCCCACTTTGTTTAATGCCGGAACTCCCAAGCCACAAATGTCTTCGTGTTTCCTTTTGGCCATGCAAGACGACAGCATTGATGGTATTTATGATACCTTAAAACAAACGGCCAAAATCTCGCAATCGGCGGGAGGAATTGGACTTTCTATTCACAACGTTCGTGCCACTGGTTCCTACATTCGCGGCACAAACGGAACCTCAAACGGAATTGTTCCGATGTTGCGCGTGTTTAATGACACGGCCCGTTATGTAGACCAAGGCGGTGGAAAACGCAAGGGAAGTTTTGCAATCTATTTAGAAACTTGGCATGCCGACATTTTTGATTTCTTGGATTTGAAAAAGAATACCGGAAAAGAGGAAATGCGTGCACGTGATTTGTTTTTTGCCATGTGGACCTCTGATTTATTCATGAAACGCGTACAAGACGACAGCACGTGGACCTTGATGTGTCCAAACGAATGTCCAGGGCTGTATGAAGTATATGGCGAAGAGTTCGAAGAATTATATACTTCGTATGAAGCCAAAGGTAAGGGCCGAAAAACCATCAAAGCCCGCGAATTGTGGGAAAAAATATTGGAGTCGCAAATTGAGACCGGAACGCCCTATATGTTATACAAAGATGCGGCCAACCGAAAGTCCAACCAAAAGAATTTGGGAACCATTCGTTCGTCCAATTTGTGTACGGAAATCATGGAGTATACCTCCGAAGACGAAATAGCGGTGTGCAATTTGGCGTCTATTTCTTTGCCGATGTTTGTAGAGAATGGGGCTTTCAGTCACGAGTTGTTGTACGATGTAACCAAACGGGTAACCCGTAATTTAAATAAAGTAATTGACCGCAATTATTATCCGGTTAAAGAAGCTGAAAATTCCAATATGCGCCACCGTCCGGTAGGCTTGGGAGTACAAGGATTGGCCGATGCATTCATTATGTTGCGTTTGCCATTTACGAGTGATGAGGCTAAAAAACTAAATCAAGAAATTTTTGAAACCTTATATTTTGCTGCGGTTACCGCATCCCTAGAGATGGCGAAAGAAGAAGGGCCTTACTCTACCTTCAAAGGTTCACCTATTTCTCAAGGGGAGTTTCAATATAATTTGTGGGGACTTAAAGACGAGGAGCTATCTGGTCGATGGGACTGGGGTGCTTTGCGCAAGGAAGTAATGAAACACGGGGTGCGCAACTCCTTGTTGGTGGCGCCAATGCCTACCGCTTCTACTTCCCAAATATTAGGAAACAACGAAGCATTTGAGCCGTATACTTCTAATATTTACACCCGTCGTGTGTTGTCAGGCGAATTTATTGTGGTTAACAAGCATTTGTTAGAAGACCTTGTAAATCGTGGTTTGTGGAACGAAACCTTGAAGCAAGAAATTATGCGCCACAACGGGTCGGTTCAAAACATTGATGCCGTGCCAGCCGATCTAAAAGAATTGTACAAAACCGTTTGGGAATTGTCCATGAAAGACATTATTGATATGTCGCGTCACAGAGGATATTTTATTGACCAATCGCAATCCTTGAACTTGTTTATGCAAGATGCCAATTTCTCCAAACTGACTTCCATGCATTTTTATGCTTGGCAGTCTGGCTTAAAAACAGGGATGTATTACTTGAGAACCAAATCAGCAGTAGACGCCATTAAATTTACCTTGAACAACGACAAAAAGGTGGAAACTATACCCGATGCTGTTGCCCTCGAAGTAGTTGCCGCTCCGGCAGAAGCGGTCGAGATGACGCCAGAAGAATTTGCAGCTATGATTGAGCATGCCCGCAACGCCGGACCAGAAGAATGCGAAATGTGTGGCTCGTAAATAAAACCAAATAAAATGTATCTTTGAAACAGCTGTCTATTGGATGGCTGTTTTCTTTTTAATTCATACCAAAACAGAATAACTATGATGCAGTGGGAACAATTGTTGTCGTTGAGACGTCAAGGCGATGCGAGCAAGCGCTTGCGCAAGGAACAAGACGATACCCGTTTGGGGTTTGAAGTCGATTACGACCGCATTATATTTTCGGCGGCTTTTCGTTCGTTGCAAGACAAAACCCAAGTAATTCCGTTGTCTAAAACTGATTTTGTGCACACCCGACTCACCCACAGTCTAGAAGTATCGGTTGTTGGGCGGTCTTTGGGTCGTTTAGCAGGCAAAAATATTCTAGAAAAATACCCCTACTTAAAAGAAGTACACGGGTATCAGATGAATGATTTTGGTGCCATTGTGGCCGCAGCATGTCTGGCGCACGACATTGGCAATCCGCCATTTGGTCATTCGGGAGAGAAGGCCATTGGCGAATATTTTTCTATTGGCAAAGGCCAAAAATACCAAGCAAAATTGACCCCAAAACAATGGCAAGATCTCATTGATTTTGAAGGGAATGCCAATGGATTTTCGGTACTTACAGCTGACAGACCAGGCGTAGAAGGCGGAATCCGAATTTCGTATGCCACCTTGGGAGCATTTATGAAATACCCCAAAGAAAGTTTGCCCAAAAAACCGACTCTCGCAATCGCCGATAAAAAATACGGTTTCTTTCAGTCTGACCAATCCTTTTTTCAAGAAGTTGCTGCTGAGTTGGGACTAATTCCCAATAAATCGGATGATGACATTGGCTTTGAACGGCATCCATTGGCCTATTTGGTTGAAGCGGCTGATGATATTTGCTACACCATTATCGATTTTGAAGACGGTATCAATTTGGGCCTGGTATCGGAAGATTATGCCTTAGAATATTTAATCAAATTAGTTAAGGACACCATAGATACGCAAAAATATAAAACCTTATCCACCAAAGAAGACCGCATCAGTTACCTCAGGGCTTTGGCAATTGGCACCTTGATTACAGACGCTGTGCGCGTGTTTTTGGAAAACGAACAGGCAATTTTGGACGGAAATTTTCCGTATTCGCTCTTGGACAAAAGTCGTTTTAAACCCCAAATGGACGACATTATAAAATTGAGCGTAAAAAACATTTACCAAAGCAGAGAAGTGATTGAAAAGGAAATTACGGGCTACCAAATTATCAATGTATTGCTCGATAAAATGATCACAGCTTTTGACAACCAAGTGCAAGGATGTGCCTCCAATTATGACAAGTTGCTGTTGCAATTGGTGCCCGAAAAACATCGCATTTTCAAAGAAAACACCTACGATCGCTTGTTGCACATTTGCCACTTTATTTCGTTACTCACCGACGGAAATGCACTTTTATTTTATCGAAATATCAACGGAAATCACGATTAATCTTGTTAATGTTCTAGACGTTTTTTTGATTTCATAAAAAATTAATTTATGTTTGTTTCTCAAAACTTATAAAACAATGAAAAAAATTACACTATTAACTGCATTACTGATTTCTTTCCTGGGGTTTTCTCAGGCAAATAAGCAGAAAATCCAATCCTATTTAGACAATAACCGAGCTAAATACGGATTGACTTCACAAGACGTTTCGGACTGGGTAATCGAAAGCGAGCAAAATTCAACCTCTACAAAAATCACAAACTATCGTTTGGTTCAACGTCACCAAGGCATTGAATTATTTGATGCGCAATCAAACATTTGGTTCAAAAATGACGAAGCTATCAATTTGGGAAATCGTTTCCAAACTGCTGTTGCGTCTCGTGTGAACACCACACAACCTTCTCTAGATGTGCTTCAAGCTGTGCAGTCTGCCTACGCTAAATTAGGCTATGAAATGCCAAGTTTCACCATTACAGAAAATCAAAACAACACCAAGTTTCAACTTTCTGATGGACTACACGAAGATCCAATTTTAGGAAAATTAGGGTACCAAATAGTAGCCGACAACAAATTGCAGTTGGCTTGGGGATTCCAATTTTATGCACCAAAAGGAAACCATTACTGGGATATCAAAATTGATGCTGCAAACGGTGCCATTTTAGACAAAAAAGACTTGACAATTTCTTGTGACTTTGGGGATAAAAATCACCAAGATCACGACTATAAAAAACACTTCAATTTTCAGTTAAACGCGGTAAAAAATAATGCTGCTTTAGCCGTTCCAACTCCTGGAACCTATCGTGTAATTCCATTTAATTATGAAAGTCCAAATCATTCGCCTTTTGAATTGATTACTACAGTTGGAAACAGCTTGGCTTCACCAAACGGCTGGCATGATTCTAATGCACTTGGTGGAACAACGGCTTCTTTACGTTACACTTATTCGAGAGGAAACAATGTATTGGCTCAAGAAGATGCCGACGGAAATAACGGAACAGGAATCCGTGCCGATGGTGGTGCCTCATTAAACTTTGATTTTCCTTACGGCGGACAAACTTTATTGCCAACTGCGTATACTTCTGCAGCAACAACCAACTTGTTCTACATGAATAACATCATGCACGACATTTGGTACCAATACGGATTTGATGAGGCCAACGGAAATTACCAACAAAACAACTTAGGTCGTGGAGGCGTTACCTCTGCAACAGGTGATTATGTGCAAGCCGATTCACAAGATGGCTATTCACAAACTACACCAACAGAAAACAACGCCAACTTTACGCCAACCAACGACGGTGTACGTCCAAGAATTCAAATGTTCTTGTGGACATTGGGCGCGCCTCCTACCGATTATATTACGGTAAATGCTCCATCGCCTATTGCAGGTCCTTATGCAGCCACAACCAATGTGTTTGAAGGAACGGATCGTATTCCGGTTCCCGCTGCACCAAACGGAATTACATCTGATTTAGTTTTATATCAAAACGATCCTTTGGTTCCTGGGAACAACCCAAATTCTGCCTGTAATCCTGCTACAAATCCTTTTGATGTCTCAGGAAAAATTGCGTTGATCAAAAGAGGTGGATGTTTCTTCAGCTTGAAAGTTAAAAACGCACAAGACGCCGGCGCAACTGCTGTAATTGTTATGGATAGTATTGTTGCTAATCCTCAGCGTTTATCAATGAGTTCAACTGGTTTATTGGGTATTACCATTCCAGCTGTATTTGTAACTAAAGAAATTGGAGATAGCTTTATTGCTCAAATGGCTAATGGACCATTAAGTGTAACATTAGAGGTGCCAAGCAACTTGTATTTGTATGCCGATGGTGATTTTGATAACGTAATTATTGGCCACGAATACGGTCATGGAATTTCGAATCGTTTAGTAGGTGGAGGTGCAGCAGGCTGTATGACCAACTACGATCAAATGGGAGAAGGTTGGTCTGATTGGTTTGGATTGATGTTACAACTGAAACAAGGCGATGTAGGAACCGATTCGAAACAAGTGGGAACCTATGTAATCAACCAACCAGTTGATGGATTTGGTATTCGTGATTTCCCTTATTCTACTGATTTGACTGTGAATCCTAGAACGATGATCAACTCAAATGCAGTGATTCCTATCGATGCAGCCGATACGGCCTATCGTTATGTAATTGGTGAGTTTTGGGCTTCTTGTTTATGGGATTTAACATGGGCTTACATCGATAAATATGGGTATGACGCTGATGTTTACAACGGAACAGGTGGTAATAACAAAGTGATGCGTTTAGTAGCCGATGCCTTAAAATTGGATGTGTGTAACGCCGCTAACATTGTAACAGGCCGCGACAACTTAATTGCAGCCGATCAAGCCACTACAGGTGGAGCTGATTATTGCTTAATTACAGATGCGTTTGCCAGACGTGGAGTAGGATTAAACGCCTCTGCAGGAAGTGTGAATGACTGTAATGACCAAGTAGAAGATTTTACCGCTTTCCCAGCTGGTCCAAACTGTACCTTAGCCGTTGATTACTTTAACAACCCAGACTTGTTTAGAGTGTATCCAAACCCAACAAATGGTGTAATCAATGTGAGAATCAACCAATTTGTAGGAAAACTTTCTATCCAAATTGTTGATTTGAATGGCCGTGTAGTTTACACCCAAAAAGACGCCGATTTCAACATTGAAAAAAGCATAGACATGAACCGTTTTCAAGCGGGTATGTATATCGTGAACGTAAACAACGAGCAATTTAGCTTCTCACAAAAAATCGTGAAAAACTAAGTTTAACTCACTCAAAATAGAAAGTCCAAATCGAAAGGTTTGGACTTTTTTTTGTCTGCTTTTTACCTAACTTCTTTTTTGTCCTTTTAAATAAATAATCTATGTTTGTCAGCAGTAAAAAAACCAACCCAAACCAAGATTTTCTTTATGAAAAAACTATTTCTCTTCCTTGCGCTATTTTCTAGCTTGACTATTTGGTCGCAAACGCACAAACAAGTTATACAAACGTATTTAGAAGCACATAAATCAACTTGGCAACTCACACCAGCCGATATTTCGGACTGGACCCTAGACAGCGAAGTTTACGCTGAAGGAACGCGACTTACTAGTTGTTATATCGTGCAAAATTTTCATGGAATTCCGGTGTTTAATGCCCTATCAACTGTGGCCATCAAAAACAATTCGGTCTTTCAATTGGCCAATAATTTTAAGAACAATATCCGACAAAAAATAAGCAACACCCAACCCCAGCTCTCCCCAGAGCAAGCATTTTTTGCAGCTTGCCAACAATTGCAAATTGCACAGCCCACAGCGGTTTCTGTTGTTGAACGCTTGCCACACCACAAATACAAATTAGCCAATGGTTTGCAAGAAGACCTTGTTTCGGCGCAGTTGGTGTTTCAATCCATGGCAAATGAAACCTTGCAATTGGCTTGGTATTTACAGTTTTATAGTCCAGACGCCAAACATTTATGGGATGTACGCATAGATGCAGTGAGTGGAACTATACTAGACAAGCACGACTTGATGTTGTCTTGTGCCTTTGATGCCAAGCCTTCACACAAATCGGCCAAACCTTTTCATTTTAATCAAGTGGCTTTTGCTTCCCGATCAAACCTGCTGGCTGCTCCTACACCGGGTACTTATCGCGTAATTCCAATTACTTCCGAAAGCCCCAATCACCACCCATTTGAACTCCTTATAACTGCAGGAAACAGCTTGGCTTCGCCAAATGGATGGCACGACTCCAATGCCATCGGCGGAACAACAGCTTCTTTGAAATATACCTATACCCGCGGAAACAATGTGTTGGCTCAAGAAGATGCCGACGGAAACAACGGCAACGGAATCCGTCCTGACGGAGGCGCTGGTTTGTTGTTTGATTATCAGTATGAGGGCGCTACTTTTCAGCCCACCGCTTATACGCCAGCCGCTACCACCAATTTGTTTTATGCGATTAATGAAATGCATGATATTTGGTACCAATACGGGTTTACCGAGGCTTCCGGTAATTTTCAACAAAATAATTTAGGCAGGGGTGGTGCCAATTCAGCTACAGGTGACTATGTGTTGGCAGATGCACAGGACGGGTATTCGCAAACTACGCCTACCTTAAATAATGCTAATTTTTCTACTCCAAACGATGGAACACGCCCACGGGTACAAATGTTTTTATGGACAATTGGCGCACCCGCTACCAACTTTTTGACGGTCAATTCACCTGCTTCAATCGCTGGTGAAAAGTTGGCCACTTCCAATGTATTTGAAGGTACCGATCGCGTTTTAGTTCCTACAGCTCCAAATGGCATTACAGCTGATTTAGCGTTGTATGCAAACAATCCAAATCCACCGGGATACAATTCGGCTTGTCAAGCACCAACCAATGCTTTTGAGTTAGACAACAAGATTGTGTTGATAAAGCGTGGTGGATGTTTTTTTAATTTAAAAGTCAAAAACGCGCAAGATGCAGGTGCATTGGCAGTTATTGTAACCGACAGTATCCCCAATAATCCATCTACTTTAAACATGAGCTCTACCGGTATTTTGGGAATAACCATTCCTGCTATTTTTATCACGAAAGAATTGGGCGATGAGTTGATTGCCGAGATGGCCAATGGACCCGTAAATGTAAAGTTAGAATCACCCGGAAATTTATACTTGTATGCTGACGGTGATTTTGACAACGGAATTATTGCACACGAAATTGGTCATGGAATTTCAAATCGGTTAATTGGCGGCCCAAACAATACATCCTGTATGGTTAATGCAGAACAAATGGGTGAAGGCTGGTCGGATTGGTTTTGTTTAATAAACCAAATAAAACCCGGAGAAACCGGCGCCGAAGTCAAAGGAATTGGAACCTATGCCATAAACGAGTTGCCTACAGGCGAAGGAATTCGAGCCTATCCCTATTCTACAGACATGGCAATTAATCCCCTCACCTTGGCCAATTCGAATGATGCCGAACCGCACAACCGCGGAGAAGCTTGGACCGCAGTTTTGTGGGATTTAACGTGGGCTTACATCAATAAATACGGTTTTGACACCGATATCTATACCGGAACTGGAGGAAACAACAAAGTGATGCGTTTAGTAATGGATGCGTTAAAATTACAGAGCTGTAACACTTCGTCGTTCATCAGTAGTCGAGACAACCTTTTTGCGGCCGATCAAGCCACGACAGGAGGGCAAGATTACTGTTTGATAGCTGAGGTGTTTCAGCGCAGAGGAATGGGTTTAAATGCCTCGTCGGGTTCGGTTGACAATGCGTTAGATCAGGCAGAAGATTTTACCGCGTTCCCATTGGGACCAAACTGTACCTTGGCCGTTGATTACTTTGCCAATCCCGATTTAATTCGCGTGTACCCTAATCCCACACAAGGAGATGTGCAGTTGCGCATCAGTCAGTTTACAGGCAAACTCAACATTCAATTGGTTGACACAAATGGAAGAGTGGTGTACCAAGAAAACGAGACGGCCTTTCAACTGGAGAAAACCTTGCATTTAGGAAATTTACAAAAAGGAATTTACCTGTTGCACGTGAGTGGAGATCAGCTTAAACACACACAGAAACTGGTTATCAAGTAAGCGACAACATCCAATTAAGCACAAAAAAGCAGTAAGGAATCTTACTGCTTTTTGCTTTTAAATTCGTAGACAATTCCGATGCCCATCATTTGCTTGAGTTGTATTTTTGGCCCAACAGTTAGTTGCTGGCCGTTTACAATTTCTTTGGCTTTGATGTCGTCGTCGTAGATGAGATTCAACCCAAAATTGGCTTTTAAGTATTGGTTGGCAATGAGTTCAAATTGAATGTGCCAATCGACATCGATATTGCCAAATTTGTTGATGTAATCGGAGTATAACGACAATCGGTTTTCCATCACTACATTCTTCATGATCTCTTTTTTGTATGAATTAGAAATGAGCATTCCCAACTCGGTCCGGGTTTGTTTTCCAGTTGAAAGCAGCACACCGTTTGTATCATAAAGGGCTGGCGCAACTCCAAAAGCCCCTTGATTGGCTAAATTTTTGTCGAGCACCAAGGTGTTTTTGATGGTGAGTGGCGACAAGTACAAGCTGAATTTTTTTTCTTTCAACATGTATTCTGCTCCAATTCCCAAAAAAGTATAGGCAGGCGCAAATGGTTTAGAAATCGCGATGTCAGTATTCGGGTAGTTGTATCCGTTGGTGAATTGCGTGTTAAAATTGAATTTGGCCGAATGATACCAATTGGACAAACTGTCTTTGCGGTAGCCGTAGGTGGAGCTAAACTGAAACACATCATCGGTTTTGCGCACTTCGATGCCGTCTTGCTTGTTTACACCATAGCGCACAATCAATTCGGTGTGCCATTTTTGGTTGGCTTCGCTGTAGGTTCGGGTGAAATTTCCTTTTGCCAAACCTGAAATCGAACTCACGCCTCCCGCATTCCAGTTAATAAATACGATATCATTCAAGTCAAAACCTACTAAGTTTTTCCGCTTCCAATGGGTTTCTACAGGCTTTATAGCTGTCGAAATGGTGTCTATTGATTGGGAAAAAGCCGTCATGGACAACAAAATTAAGGCCATAAAAGGAAATCGCATGAGCAAGAGTTTAGGAATAAAACGAAATTTAGAAGCTAAAAGTGTGTGGCAATATTCAGCAATTTGCGTAATAATCGAAAAGAATTCGCAAATTATTTACGTCTAACTTACTATAACGTTGTAACTCTTCAACGGTTCCCTGACCTATAAATTCATCGGGGATGCCTATAATTTTAAGGCCAGTTTGGTAGCGGTGTGTGGCCGCAAATTCGGCTACAGTAGAGCCAAATCCGCCTGTTGCAGTTCCGTCCTCGAGAGTAATCAGCCAGCTGAATTTTTGGAACAGCTCATGCAACAACGCTTCGTCCAACGGCTTGATGAATTTAAAATCATAGTGTGCCATAGTATTTGAGTTCTCGCTTAATGCGATGGCCTCCGTTGCATTTTGCGCCATAGTTCCGGTAGTCAAAACCGCTATTTTCGTTCCATTTTTTAGCAGTTCGGCCTTGCCAATTTCTATTTTTTGAAAGGGTTGTTGCCAGTCAAGTGTTATTCCGCGACCTCTGGGGTAGCGAATGGCTATCGGTTGCGGAAGCCCCAATTGTGCGGTATAAAGCAGATTGCGCAACTCAATTTCGTTTCGTGGAGCACTAATAATCAAGTTGGGAATGCACCGCAAATAGGCCAAATCAAAAACACCATGGTGGGTAGCCCCGTCTTCGCCCACGAGTCCTGCGCGGTCTACGCAAAAAATAACGGGTAAATTTTGCAAGGCCACATCGTGTATCAGTTGGTCGTAGGCGCGCTGCAAAAAAGTCGAATAGATGGCACAGTAAACAATCATTCCTTGAGTAGCCATGCCGGCTGCCAAGGTAACTGCATGTTGTTCGGCAATCCCTACATCAAAGGCGCGATCGGGGAAGGCATCCATCATATATTTCAGGGAACTTCCGGTGGGCATGGCCGGAGTAATCCCAATAATTTTCTGGTTTTGTTGTGCCAATTCAACCAAGGTTAAGCCAAAAACATCTTGGTATCTTGGGGGTTGAACAGCCAAATTCTTGGGGTTCAATTCGCCGGTTTGCGCGTTAAATTTACCAGGAGCATGGTAGATTACTTGGTTGTCTTCGGCTTGTTGCAAGCCTTTTCCTTTGGTGGTAATGAGGTGCAAAAACCGCGGACCTTTTAGCGTTTGCAAACGGCGTAATTCGGCCAGTACGGCAGACAAATCGTGTCCGTCAATCGGGCCAGAATAATCGATATTTAAGGAGCTAATCCAGTTGTACTCGTCGGCATATTCGCCAGATTTGATTGCAGTAAAATAATTTTTTAATGCCCCCACACTCGGATCAATTCCAATGGCATTGTCGTTGAGAATAATGAGCAAATTGGCATCCGTTACCCCGGCGTGATTCAGGGCTTCAAACGCCATGCCTGAAGCAATAGAGGCGTCGCCAATTACAGCAATGTGCGTGCGATTGGTAAATCCGTTAAGCGCCGAAGCCAAAGCCATGCCCAATGCGGCTGATATCGAAGTAGACGAATGGCCTGTGCCAAATGCGTCGTATGGACTTTCGTCGCGTTTAGGAAAACCGGATAGTCCTTCAAATTGTCGGTTGGTGTGAAACATGTCTCTACGTCCGGTGAGCAATTTGTGTCCGTAGGCTTGGTGTCCCACATCCCAAATCAATAAATCATCGGGGGTGTTAAATACATAATGCAACGCGATCGTGAGTTCGACCACGCCCAAACTGGCGCCCAAATGACCTTCTTTGGTGGCGACAATTTGGATGATAAAATCGCGAAGTTCTTGGGCCAATTGAGCCAATTGACTTTCGGGGATCAGCCTAAGATCTGCGGGTGATTGGATCAGAGAAAGTAAATTGTGTGGCATGGCGCAAATGTACAAATTGAATTGTTATTTTTGTGACATGGATTCGATTTTCACCGACGCATATTTTATGAAAAAAGCCCTGCAAGAAGCCGAAATGGCTTTTGAAAAAGGGGAAATTCCAGTAGGTGCAATCGTGGTGGTCGAAGATCGAATTATTGCCCGAAGCCACAACTTAACTGAATTGCTGCAAGATGTTACTGCTCATGCCGAAATGCAAGCCATTACCTCGGCAGCTCATTTTTTGGGAGGCAAATACCTAAAAAACTGCAGTTTGTATGTTACGCTTGAGCCTTGCCAAATGTGCGCCGGAGCCTTGTATTGGAGTCAACTTAGTAAAGTAGTCTATGGCGCCAGCGACGAACAACGCGGCTTCGTGAAAATGGGTACGCAGTTGCATCCCAAAACCCAAGTAATTTCAGGTATTTTGGCCGAAGAAGCAGCCGAATTGTTGAAGCGATTTTTTGCCCAGCGAAGAAAGTAATTGCTCGGGTTATAAAATAAAAAAACCGCCAATCGAGTTGAAAGGCGGTTTTTATCTAGTCTATTTGCTTACCCTGTTGATCATAGAAATGATACTCTAAATACGTGTAAGCATCTCTTGGTATTATCTTCACCCATTTTTTATATTCAAAAAACCATTTTGAACGCAGGGAAGGAAACCCTTTTTTAAGGTAAGCAGCAACAAATGGATGTACATTCAGTACAATTTTTTGTTGTGTTTTCACTAGTCGCTCTACATCTGAAGCAATTCGGTCGATGATTAAGATTGGCGCTTCTATTTCGCCTTTCCCGCTGTTGGGATCTTCTTCACGTGTCTCGATATTCACTTCTGGTCGTACGCGTTGTCTGGTAATTTGTACCAACCCGAATTTGCTCGGCGGTAAAATTTTGTGCTTGGCTTTATCGTCTTCCATTTCTTCTCGAAGGAAGTCAAAGAGCACTTTACGATTGTCCGGATTTTGCATGTCGATAAAATCAACCACAATGATTCCGCCCATATCCCGCAACCGCAATTGTCTCGCGATTTCGGCAGCAGCAATCATGTTTACTTCCATGGCCGTGTCTTCTTGATTGGTCGCTTTATTTGATCGGTTTCCGCTGTTTACGTCAATGACGTGCAAAGCTTCAGTGTGTTCGATGATCAAATAGGCTCCTTTTGTCATGGAAACGGTTTTTCCAAAGGAAGTTTTGATTTGTCTTTCTATGTGGTACTTTTCGAAAATGGGTGTGCTTTTAGATTGATAAAACTTAACAATTGATTCTTTGGACGGCGCAATCTCTTGCACGTAATCCTTGGTTTCTTGGTACAACGTTTCGTCATCAATATGAATACCGCTAAAGGTATCATTAAACACATCGCGCAATATGGAGGAAGCTCTATTGAGTTCGCCCAATACTTTGGATGGATGAGGAGCAGTTGGTAATTTTTTACACATTGCAGTCCATCTGCCTAGCAGGTTCTGCAAATCTTTTTCTAATTCGGCTGTATTTTTGCCTTCGGCTACTGTGCGAACAATAACCCCAAAACCTTTCGGTCTGATAGATTGAACTAATTTTTTTAGTCGGTCTTTTTCGCCTTTTTCTTCAATTTTTTGCGAAACAGATACGCGGTCTGAAAAGGGAACCAATACGATGAATCGCCCGGCGAGAGAAAGCTCTGCGCTTAGTCGGGGACCTTTGGTCGATATGGGTTCTTTTACCACTTGTACCAAAACCGATTGATTGCTGGTGAGCACATCGGCAATGGTTCCGTCTTTGTCAATCTCTTTTTCAAACTGAAATGTTCGTAAGGAGAAATCTTTTAATTTACCTGTGTTTACAAGTTTTATGAATTTCAGTTGGGAAGCAAGGTTTGGACCTAAATCATGGTAATGTAAAAAGGCATCTTTTTCGAAGCCAACATTTACAAAAGCCGCGTTGAGTCCGGCAACAGGTTTTCTGATTTTGGCGATAAAAATATCACCTACCTGAAAGTTACTTTTTTCTTCTTCTTTGTGTAATTCAATTAGTTTTCCATCTTTTAATAAGGCAAAATCTACGGCATCTGAACTAGATCGGATGATTAATTCTTTATTCACGCTGTATATTTTTATCCGTACGAAAGCAGATAGCTGTGAGCTTTTGGCTTTTGGCTTATCGCTTGTAGTAAGGATGGATTAAACAATAATTTTACAGGTATTGTACCCGATGGATGAAATCAAATTTCAATTTAGAAATTCCAATTACCAACAACAACGTTTGGGATTTGGATTTTTTGATTTGAAATTTATCCGATTTCAATCCGATTTCAATGAACGTTTTAAAAACAGAAAAAAGTAGTTATTAGACTACTTTTTCTTTTTGTGACGGTTAGCTCTCGCTCTTTTTTTACGTTTGTGCGTCGCTACCTTATGTCTTTTTCTTTTTTTACCACTTGGCATAGTTGGTGATTTTTTATGATTAATACTATGTTATTTTGCTTCGTTGTTGGTTTTAACTCCTTCTACAAAAACCTTAGCCGGTTTAAATGCCGGAATGTTGTGTGCAGGAATTTTAATGGTGGTGTTTTTTGAAATGTTTCTTCCTGTTTTTTCAGCTCTAGTTTTGATGATAAAACTTCCAAAACCTCTTAAATATACATTGTCTCCAGTTTCTAAAGAAGTTTTTACTTCTTCCATGAATGATTCTACTGTGGCTTGAACATCTCCTTTTTCAAGGCCTAATTTTTCAGAAATTTTTGCTACGATATCGGCTTTCGTCATTTTCTTTCGTATTTTAATATAGATAATTATTTTTTTTGAGGTTGCAAATATATGAATTAAAAAAACAATTTATCAACCTAATTCATTAAAATTTAAATACATAAAGATATACTTTTGTTTCCCAAAATTTAATATGGATTTCAGTAACACGCTTATCAAGTGGTATATACAAAACAAGCGGGATTTGCCTTGGAGAACTACCCAGGATCCCTATTGCATTTGGTTGTCCGAGATCATCTTGCAGCAAACTAGAGTTGCACAAGGACTTCCGTATTTTTTGGCTTTTACAACTTCTTTTCCCACTGTTCACCATTTAGCCCAAGCTTCTGAACAGGACGTATTGAAACTCTGGCAAGGCTTGGGTTATTATTCCCGTGCGCGAAATTTGCACCAAGCAGCACAGTATATTTCGGTCGAATTAAAAGGCATATTTCCTAAATCATATACCGATTTACTTGGCATTAAAGGCGTAGGAACCTATACTGCAGCAGCTATTGCTTCTTTTTGTTACGGTGAAGCAGTTCCAGTTGTAGACGGAAATGTGTTTCGCGTATTGGCCCGTTATTTGGGCGTAACGACCGACATTGCAGCTGCTTCGGCCAAAAAAGAGTTTGCAGCTTTGGCCAATGAATTAATGCCCAAAAACCAAGCTGCTTTATTCAATCAGGCGCTCATGGAGTTTGGGGCATTGCAATGTGTGCCCAAAAGTCCAACTTGTGCAGCCTGTGTTTTTCAAAGCAGTTGCGCTGCATTGGCCAATAAACAAGTTTCCAGTCTGCCATACAAATCCAAAAAAATCAAAGTGACTGTCCGGCACTTCAATTATTTGGTGTTGATAGATGAGGCCAATAAAAGTAGTATTCAACAACGAACCGGCCCCGGAATCTGGCAAAACTTATACGAATTTCCGCTATACGAATCAGACAACGAATTAGAATTACCCGAATTGTTGACGGCCATATCGCAACACAATTTAGTGGAGTTGCCCATTGCCAAAATAGCTGAGTTAACGCCGATTCCGCTGAAACACCTCTTGTCACACCAGCAATTGTTGATTAAATTTTGGCAAATCAACCTAAATGGTTTGCTAGAAAACGGGCTCGATTATGAGCAAATAAAAGCGCATCCGTTTCCCATTGTGCTCTATAATTTTATAGCCAACGATTGGCGTGAGTTATAAATTTTAGTACATTTGGCTAAACTTCAAATCCAACTAAAATGAGCGGTACCTTAAATAAAGTTATGTTAATTGGTCACTTAGGTGAAGATGTAAAAATGCACTATTTTGACGGGGGAAATTGTATCGGACGATTTCCGTTGGCCACGAATGAAACCTACATCAACAAATCGACTAACGAGAAAATCACTTCGACCGAGTGGCATAATTTAGTGGTGCGCAACAAAGCTGCCGAGATTTGCGAAAAGTACCTCACCAAAGGCGATAAAATATACGTAGAAGGTCGAATCAAATCGCGTCAATGGCAAACAGAAGACGGCGTGACCAAATACACCACCGAGATTCAAGTTACAGAATTTACCTTTTTGTCTGTGAAAAAAGAAATTGAATCCAATCGCGGAATCGAAAGCAAACCTACCTATGATGCGCCCAGTTCCATGATGCCCGAAAATGATTTACCTTTTTAATTCAACAACTTTATAGGCTAGTACTTGCTAGCCTTTCTTTTATATGGCACACAAAATCATCTTGTTAGCTTGTTTGGCCTTGTTGTGTATGGGCTGTAAGAAAGAGTTGCTGCCAAAACCCAATGGCCAATTGCGTTTGGATTACCACGAAGCCAGCTATGCCCATTTTGAAAACAGTTGTCCGGTAACCTTTGATCTTAACGAAGCTGCGATCATAAAATCCAAGCCCGATTGCGGTTTTACGATTAATTACCCCAAAATGAAAGCGACCATTTACATAAGTTATAAGCCTGTCAAAAACAACATCGATGTGTTGTTGCGCGACGCCCAAAAACTCACCTACGAGCACGTGATTAAGGCCGATGATATCTTAGAACAGCCTTTTATAAATAAAGACCACAACGTTTACGGGATGTTTTATCAAGTGAATGGCAATGCGGCAACCAATGCCCAGTTTTACGTTACCGACAGTACGAAACACTTTTTAGACTGTTCGGTTTATTTTTATGCCAAACCCAACTTTGATTCGGTGATGCCAGCTGCGAGTTACATCAAAAACGACATGCGCCGCATCATGGAAAGTTTGCGTTGGAAGTAACTAGTCGATCACTTTATAGGTAGCGCCATCGGCACAGGCTTCTACCAATTTCACTAAAGTAGCTTTAGTTTGTTGGGTTTTGTCAAAGGAGATACTCGCTTCTTTTTTGTCAAAATCTACAGCCGCTTTTTGTACGCCTGCTGTTTCATTCAGTTTGGTTTCAATTGTATTTGCACAGCCCACGGCACAAGTCATGCCTTCAATATGGAAACGCGTTGAGTCAAGATTGGCGGCAGTAATTTCTTTGGTTACAACTGGCTTTTCTGATGTTTTTGGCGCCTCAGCTCCGTTGGGTTTGCAAGCGACAAAAGTGCTTCCGAGTAGTGTGATATAAAATAAGTGGGTAATTGTTTTCATATGAAATCAAATTTTGATGAAACAAAAGTAGCTAATTGTGCTGCCGTTCGTCATAAAATTGGCACAAAAATTTGATGTAAATTGCATAAAAAAGGCCAGCTTTTTGGGCTGGCCTTTGTTTTTTATTGAAAATCTGTTGCTGGAATCGGCTCGTTGAGTTTAATCTCTGTAGTGATTAACTCAATCTCCATCCCAATATTGAGCAGTGTTTTGTGCGGAAACTGTAGGCCATTTACGGCTTTGTACTCGCTGAAATAGGTAGTTTCAGACAAATCCCCTTCTTTGGTTTCAACCGTTTTGGATTCGCCCAATTTTAAACCCGAATCACAGGCAAAATAAAACGAATTGGCTCCGTCTTGCACCACATAACAATCGGTTTCATTAAATGATTCGATGCCTTTTAGCGAAATGGTTTTTTTTGTCAACAAATCTAATTCTTCAAAAGGAACAGCCGCGGCTTTGAGCGCAGCAATTTCGGTGGCCGACAACGGTACTTTTTGACCTTGTTGCAGTACGTAGGTATTTTTGTCATTTACCACTTGTTTCATCATGGTCATTCCCATGGCTTTGATTTCACGCACTTGCTGGTGATTACTTGTGGTTTTGGTGGTCAACTCCACTGGAAAACCTTGTACAGTTCCAGTAGCCAATGTTACCACAGATTGCACCGCTCGTGCTGCTTTTTCCCCGCCAATGGCAGTCAAGTAGGTTGAAATTACCGCCGACGCTGTAAGCCCACCAGGCAATTTACGGGCTTCTTTTTTCTGGGTAATTGGGCTCCCATATTTGTCAAAATAAAAAATGGGCAGTTGTAAATCGGCTAGTTTTGTGGCTACTTCGCTGCCTTTTCCGGTGATTACAATGCGCAACTGATCGGCTTTAAAGTAGGTATTGGCCACGCGCAATATATCATCGGTAGTCACTGCGTTGATGTTTTGAATAAAGTTTTCGTAGAAATCTAAAGGCAAATTTTGGGTGCGCAAACGCAAGGCATATGAGGCAACGGTTTGTGGTTTTTCTATCTGCATCACAAATCGTCCTACATAACCCGCTTTGACATTTTGCAACACATCGTCGGCCACTTTTTCGGTGCGAATGCGTTTCAGTTCTTTGAGTACTTCAACTACAGCGCTGTCGGTAACCGCGTTGCGCACTTGGGCAAAGGTGCTGAATCGCGAAGTGTATTTACTGGCATTAATAGAAGATCCGGCACCATAGGTCCAGCCGTGTTTTTCGCGCAAGTTCATGTTGAGGTAGCTATTAAAGTCGCCACCCACTACTTGGTTGGCCACAATGGCCGCAAAATAATCTTTGTCAGACATCTTTAGATTGGTGATATTCATGACCGAAATTTCAGACTGAACAGCATTGGGCATGTCAATAAAATTGATTTGCGTTTGGGCAACGTCTGTCGGATCGGCATACGGAACTTTTGGTGCACTTGCTTTTGGCCAGGCGCTAAATAGTTTTTCTACTTGTTTTTTTACTTTGGCCAATTGCACGTCGCCAATAATAATGAGGTAGGCATTTTCGGGTACAAAATAGGTTTTGTAGTTGGCGATTACATCTTCAAGCGTCACCTGATTGATGCTGATTTCATTTACGAATTCGCCCACAGGATGCGTTGGGCCGTAGGCTAAAATATTTTCTACTCGGCGTGCTACCGCAGGCACACTTTTTTCGTCGGCTTTGAGGCTTTCGAGGAATTTACTTTTTTCATTTTCAAAATCATCTGCTGTAAAACGAGGATGCAGCGCTCCATCGGCTAAAAGTTCTAAAATTCGGGGAGCATATTTGGATAAACCCGAACCCGATGCACCGCTGTTGTAAAACGAAATGTCAGCACCCAAAAAGTCGATTTCTTCGTTGAAGTCAACTTTTGAAATCTGCTCGGTTCCGTTGCCAATCATACTCGAAGTTAAATTGGACACGCCTTTTTTGGCCCCTTCCACATAAGGCAGGTTGTCCAAAGTGAGCGTATAAGAAACGCGCGGTAATTTGTGGTTTTCTACCACCAAAACTTTCAGTCCATTGGGCAATTCAAAGGTTTGGGGTTTGCCTATATTAATTGTAGGCGCCGGACCTGGTTTGGGTTGAATCCTGTTTTGTGCTGTCATAAGTAGGGAAATAAACAAACAGTGAATAAGAAATAATGCTTTTTTCATAGTGCCTTAGTTTTTCGGTTTTTCTTGGGTTGGAAGGTATTCTAATAGCAAGCGTTGGTTGTTGCCCAAGTATTTTTTGGCAACCGCTTGAATTTCTTCGCGGGTTACCGAACGGTATGTGTCAATGTCGGTATTGATGAGGTTTACATCGCCATATAACAGATAATAAGAAGCCAAGCTTTCGGCAATTCCTTCTACAGATGCATTGTTATCCACGTATTGGTTTTCAATTTTATTTTTGAGTTTGTCTAATTCTTTGGGCAAAATTAATTCGTTTTGCAACAAGGCAATTTCGGCATCAAATTCGGTTTGCAGGTCCTTGATAGTAAATGGCGCCAACGGTAAACCATAGACTACATACATGCCGTGATCTTCTTGACTAAAACTGAACGCGCCAATTTGCAAGGCCATTTTTTTCTCGTCGACCAATTTTTTGTACAAACGCGAACTTTTTCCGTCGCTCAACAAACCCGAAATCATTTCTAAAACATGCGCTTCTCTGGTTTTCATTGAAGGAGTGCGGTAGGCTGTTAAAAGCATCGGGATTTGAATGTTGGGATCTTCGTAGGAGGCCATGATGGTTTGGGTAATGGGTTCCTCGGGAAATTGTTGTTTGTTTACTGGAGCGCCTTTTGGAATGTCGCCATAGTATTTTTTGATCCACTCGATGGTTTGGGCTTTTTCGAAGTTCCCAGCCACGACTAAAACCGCGTTGTTGGGCACATAGAATTTTTTGTTGAAGGCTTGAAATTCTGCTAAGGTTGCGGCATCTAAATGCTCCATAGATCCAATGGTTTCCCAGCGGTAGGGATGGTTTGTAAACAGGTTTTTCTTCACCTCACGGATCACACAGCCATAGGGTTGGTTGTCCATGCGCAGGCGTTTCTCTTCTTTGACTACCTCGTTTTGCGTATCAACCCCCACCTGATTAATTACCGGGTGCAACATGCGTTCGGATTCCATCCACAAGCCCAATTCTAAGCTGTTAGACGGAAATACTTCGTAGTAATAGGTGCGGTCGTCAGAGGTGTTGGCATTGTTTACCCCTCCATTTCCAGTCACGATTTTCATCCATTCGCCGCGGCCAATGTTTTGCGTTCCTTCAAACAATAAATGTTCAAAAAAGTGAGCAAAGCCGGTGCGATCGGGCATTTCATCTTTGGCACCCACATGGTACATCACCGAGCTAATAACCACCGGTGCCGATTTGTCTTGGTGCAAAATTACGTGCAAGCCGTTGTCGAGGGTGAGTTCGTCAAAGACTACTTTTTGTGCAGTAGTTGCCGTTCCCACAAGAAGTGATGCGCTTAACGTCATAAGGTATTTTTTCATAAATATTACTAATAAGTTGCGGTTGATTTCATAAAAAAGCAGCTAAAGAAAAGCGCTATTTGTGCATCAAAAGTAAGTATTTTTGCGGCATTTATTACAGCAAAAATTTTCAAATTCTTAGACAATATAACGGATGATTTGCCCACAAGAAACTTTTTTTGAGCAAGAGTTGTTTGATTGATATTAAGTTGTATATTTGCGTCCATTTTATAATTAACTAAACATCATTGTTATGTACGCAATCGTAGAGATAGCAGGGCAACAATTTAAAGTAAGCAAAGACTTAAAGGTTTATGTTCACCGTTTGGCTAATGAAGAAGGTTCAAAAGTTTCTTTTGACAAAGTTCTTTTATTAGACGATAACGGCAACATTACTTTAGGCGCCCCAGCTATAGAAGGTGCTTCAGTAGAAGCCAAAGTGTTACAACACTTAAAAGGAGACAAAGTAATCGTTTTCAAAAAGAAAAGAAGAAAAGGATTCAAAAAGAGAAACGGGCACAGACAGTACCTTACTCAAATTGTCATTGAAGGAATTAGCGCAGCAGCTCCAAAGAAAGCGGCTCCTAAAAAAGAAGTAGTTGAGGCTCCAGCCGAAGACGAAGCTCCTAAGAAAAAAGTAGCGAAAGCTAAAAAAGAAGTTACACAAGAATAATAACAATATAAAACGAATACGTCATGGCTCACAAGAAAGGTGTCGGTAGTTCCAAGAATGGTAGAGAATCAGAATCGAAACGTTTAGGCGTAAAGATTTTTGGTGGACAAGCTGCTATTGCGGGGAACATCATTGTAAGACAAAGAGGTTCTAAACACAATCCAGGCGAAAATGTGTACATCAGTAAAGATCACACATTGCACGCTAAAGTAGACGGAGTTGTGAAGTTCCAAAAGAAAAAAGACAACAAATCCTATGTTTCTATCGAAGCTTTCGAAGCATAAGAATTAGTACGATTTTCAAAAAAGCCCATTCGGATTCGAATGGGCTTTTTTTGTTATGGAACTTTTCCAGTATTAATAATAGCAAACACATCCCATTAAATTTATTTTATAAAAAAATCCAACTGCAATTTGGTTGCAGTATTTATAGTTAAGTTTGTAATGTAATGTATTGTATTAAGACATGGTGTAATCTAAAAGCAAAAAAAATACATTAATATTTTTTTAACATTAATGGGAAGCTGAAAACATACTAGAGTAAGCAATTAAATAAAACAAAGAGAATGAAAAAAATTATTTTTATTTTAATTACAGTATTTGCCTATAACATTGGTAATGCTCAAGAATCTAAAGGATATATTGGAGTTTCTATTGGTGCCGCTTTTCCAGGAAAAGATTTGGCGGATGGAGTAAATACGGGACTTAATCTGGGCCTTATCAACGCCGGATACCGCTTTGGTAAAAATTTCGGTATTACTTTTAATTGGGGAGGCACTGCTTTTTCAGATTCAGAAGATTCAAGTGTGAAATATGCAGTAGGTTATCTTGCAATCGGCCCAATGATATCTTTTCCATTTAATGACAAAATTGTATTTGATATTAAACCACAATATGCAATTACATCTGGCAGTATTGATACAGGAGATTCTGGTTATGGAACCATTCAATTAGATAAATCATCAGGATTTATGTTAGGAAGCAGTGTTAATTTTTCACTTGCTAAACATTGGGCTCTTTCATTGAATTTAGATTATTTATCGACTAATTTTGAAGAATATAATGATGGCGTTGTTTATGTTGACAAAGCATCTATCTCAACAACTAATACATCACTTGGAATACAGTATAAATTTTAAATCAAATAAATTTTACTTGAATTAAATGTTTAAAAATTTAATTTTTATTAAAAAAGCCCATTCGGATTCGAATGGGCTTTTTTTGTTCCAAACATTTGGGAGTTCTTTGATGGTGCTTAGTTCACTAGAAACGGGGGCAATTTATTCAGGGTAATTTTTTTAATACAACTCATGTTGTTTAAAAAAAAAGTAAAAAAACTTCAAATTACTTGGCTGTTTAATTTTATTAGTTACTTTTACGTAAACTTAATGTTAATTTAATGTTACCAAATTGAATTATAAGTTAAGTAATTATTAACAAATAAAAAATTGAATTATGAAAAATGCAAACAACAACAAAAGAAAATCAATTTTAAGTAACGTTCTTTTTATTGCAATATTAATGAGTGCTTTAGTTTTTAGTCAAAATATGTTGTCAAAAACAGTCAAGTCTTTAGAATTTAAACAGATTACAGACACGGTTAAAACCAAAAAAGTAAATTTACAGGAAGCAGAAGCAAAAAAAGTTAACGTAGAATTAAGTGATCTTCAAAAAATTGCCCAATATCCGGGAGGTTTAGAAAAGTTTTATGCCAAAATCAATGCCAAGTTTAGCAATTCAGAAATGGATTACGAAGGATTTGCTAAAATCAATGTATCATTTGTAATTGAAAAAGATGGCACTATGAGCGCAATTACAGTAAATGACCAAGCGATGAGCAACAACATGAAAAAAAGCATTGAGCGCATGCTTCAATCAATTAAAACAAAATGGTCTCCTGCAATTATAAAAGATCAACCCGTGCGCACAGAATATGAACTGCCTTTGGTGTTTAATGATTAATCGTCATTTATTTACTCAATCAAAAACCCTTAAAATCTAAGGGTTTTTTTATGCTTGCTGGTCTGCCTTGTAGCGTTTAATTTTCTAATTATTTTTAAATTAATTTCAAAAAAGTGTAACTAAATAGGCGTTGTATACGTTAAAGATAGCCTTCGGGTTTTTGCGTTCTTTTCCATTCTTTCTCCTGTAACCCATTAACTCACTATACTATGCCAAAACACGTTTCTGAAATTAAATTTGTATTGAGAATCACCGCCACTTATTTTAGCAACCAGCTAAAAATGGAATCCCTAAACCAAGAAACCGCAACTCCAGAAACCGAAGAAAAACTAAAAAAACTCACCCAAGCCAAACAAAAAGCCGAAGACAGACTCGCCGACGAAATCGAGAAATTTAAAATCAAACTTCCCAAACATCCCCGTGTCATTCTTGTTACCTTCCATTCGAAAGAAGAAAAAAAGTTCACTAAAATCTTAAACATTGAAAATCCAAAAGTAGATTTAAAATATTGCGAAATAGGCCAGACCAAATTGTTTGCCTACATCAAAACCGGGCTTGCACAAGGAGATTTTACACAAGTAACTATCGAGGTATTGCGCTAAAACAAAAAAGGAGAACAGTATTGTTCTCCTTTTTTTTAGCTAGTAGCTGATAGCTGATGGCTGAAAGCTTAGTTAGTATCTGTAGTACTCTGGCTTAAATGGCCCTTGAACGGCTACGCCAATGTAGGCGGCTTGATCGTCACGTAAAGTTTCTAATTCAACACCTAGTTTTTCTAAATGTAAGAATGCTACTTTTTCATCTAAATGCTTGGGTAACATATACACTTCATTTTTGTAGGCGGCGATGTTTGTCCATAATTCAATTTGAGCTAAGGTTTGGTTTGTAAATGAGTTACTCATTACAAAGCTAGGGTGTCCGGTGGCACAACCCAAATTCACCAAACGACCTTCGGCCAAAATCAAAATATCTTTTCCAGCAATGGTATATTTATCAACCTGTGGTTTGATTTCAATTTTTGATGCGCCGTGGTTTTTGTTTAACCAAGCCATGTCAATTTCGTTATCGAAATGACCAATATTACAAACGATAGTTTTGTCTTTCATTTGTTCGAAATGAGAACCCAAAACGATGTCTTTATTTCCAGTTGTTGTGATGATGATATCAGCATTTCCAACAACAGTGTTTAATTTCTTCACTTCAAATCCGTCCATCGCAGCTTGTAGCGCACAAATTGGATCAATTTCAGTAACAGTTACAATAGAACCTGCTCCTCTAAAAGAGGCTGCAGTTCCTTTACCCACGTCGCCGTATCCACATACCACTACGCGTTTTCCGGCCAACATAAGGTCAGTCGCTCTACGAATGGCATCAACCGCTGATTCTTTACAGCCGTATTTGTTATCAAATTTAGATTTAGTCACCGAGTCATTTACGTTGATTGCCGGCATAAACAAGGTGCCATTTTTCATGCGCTCGTACAAACGGTGAACACCTGTAGTCGTTTCTTCTGACAATCCTTTTATTCCGTCAATCAATTGTGGGTAACGGTCAAATACCATATTGGTCAAATCACCTCCGTCGTCCAAGATCATATTCAAGGGTTTGCGGTCTTCGCCAAAGAATAAAGTTTGCTCAATACACCAGTCAAAATCTTCTTCGTTTAGTCCTTTCCATGCATACACCTGAATACCTGCTGCAGCAATGGCAGCTGCGGCTTGGTCTTGGGTTGAGAAAATATTACAAGAGCTCCAAGTAACTTCAGCGCCCAAGGCTATTAAGGTTTCAATTAATACTGCCGTTTGAATGGTCATGTGCAAACAGCCAGCAATACGAGCTCCTTTTAAGGGTTGTTCATTTTTGTATTCGCTGCGCAAAGCCATTAATCCTGGCATTTCAGCTTCAGCCAATTCAATTTCTTTTCTTCCCCAAGCTGCCAAGGAAATGTCTTTTACTTTGTAGGCCACATAAGGCATAGTTGTCGTACTCATTTATAGTATATTTGTATTTGAAAATTTTGGGCAAATTTAGACAATAACTTAGGATTTAAAAAATATTTAAACTGATTTATGAGTTGTTTACCCCCGTAATCGGTTAATTTTCAACAAAATATTTTAAAATTGTTACGGCAGCCGCTAATTCTATTTGACGAAAACGTTTTTGAAAATCCCCCGCTTTAGTTATGCCTTTGTATTTGCATTCATATCCCAACGCACACACACAAGTATTGGTTTGGTCAATTGACGAACCCAAAGCAGTTTTGTCATCAAATGTTGTGCTCACTCCGCCAAGTCTACAGCGCCTGAATTCGATGAAATCCGACTTACACCAACGGGCTTTTTTGAGCGTACGGCAATTGCTTTTACTACTAGGCTATACCGACGCCGATATGTATTATGACGCGACCGGAAAACCCCATCTGCGCGACGGAAAATTCATCTCCATTTCGCATTCGCACCAATTGGCAGTTGTAATCGTGAGCAATCAAGCGGTAGGGGTTGATGTTGAGTTAATACGCGATAAAGTAGCCAAAATAGGACCAAAATTTTGCCAATCGGAATTGTTGTTTTTATCGCCCGATTTAACCTCAGAAATAGAACGACTCACCGTGATTTGGGGGGCAAAAGAAGCCGTATTTAAAGTAGTTAACCAAGAAGGAATCAGTTTTAAAGATCATATTTTTGTGGCGCCATTTGATTTGATTTCGGCAGAAACTACCGCCACACTTGCCCTAGATTCGTTGCCGAGACAATTTGCAGTACAGTATCAACTTCTTGCCAACTACGCGTTGGTCTATACATTTGAAACCACCTGATGCAGCAACTTTACACCCAACTTTGTGTGAACAAAGCCAACGGAATAAAGCAGTTGGCTATCTTATTGGATCCCGAAAAAATAAATTGGGAAGCTTGGGAAAGTACTGTTCATGCCATTCAACATTCGCCAGCTAATTTGATCTTAGTGGGCGGAAGCAGCCACAGTCCGTTGGCTGTAACTCAGTTGGTACAAGAATTAAAAAAAGCAATCGATTTACCGGTGGTTTTGTTTCCCGGAAATTCTGCCCAACTTGCTGCCCAGGCCGACGCGATTTTGTTTTTGAGCTTGCTTTCGGGCCGCAATCCCGATTATTTAATTCAACACCAAGTTGATGCTGTTCCTGCGCTGATGCAATTGGATATCGAGGTGATTTCTACGGGCTATTTGATTATCGAAAGCGGACATGAAACGAGTGTGGAGCGCATTAGTCAAACCAAACCAATAGCTCGAAACCAAGTTGATTTGGCTGTGCATACTGCCAAGGCAGGTGAATATTTGGGGTCCAAACTCATCTATCTAGAAGCCGGAAGTGGCGCTCAATTTCCCGTGCCAGTCGACATGATACAAGCTGTGTCAAAGGCAATCGCGGTGCCGCTTATCGTGGGCGGAGGCCTTCGTTCGCAGCGAGAAATTCAAGCGGCCTTCCAAGCCGGAGCCGACATTGTGGTAATAGGAACTGCTTTTGAAGAAGATTCCCAATTTTTTGCAACATGTTAGACTATTTATTTGCCCAATACGCCAGCTATCCGGCCTACGAAATTGTGTTGGAACTCTCCGCCATTTTCTTTGGGTTGTGGAGCGTATGGGCGGCCAAAAATAATACCTTGGCCGTGTTTCCTACAGGAATTATCAATACAGCCATTTATGTGTATTTGTTGTGGAAGTGGCACCTCTTGGGCGACATGCTCATCAACGCCTATTATGTAGTTATGAGTGTATACGGTTGGATCCTTTGGACCCGAAAAGATGCCCAACAAAACGAATTACCCATTACGCGCATGCAGCCAAAGGAATACCTGTTTTCGGGCTTGCTTTTTGTTGCTGCAGTTGTATTTGTGGTGTTGGTGTATTTGTTTTTCGGAAAATTCACCCACTGGACATCCTATGTAGATACAGGGGTAACCGGCATCTTTTTTGTAGGAATGTGGCTCATGGCCCGGCGAAAAATAGAAAATTGGTTGTTTTGGATTGCGGGTGATCTAATTTCCATTCCTTTATATTTTGCAAAAGGTTATACCTTTACCAGCATCCAATACCTAATTTTTACTATTATTGCCCTCTACGGTTATATCGCATGGAAGAACAACTTAAACAGCAGCCCAGTAGCCTCATCAAAATAGCGCTTTACGGCCCCGAAAGTACAGGAAAAAGCACCTTGGCGCAGCAATTGGCGGTACATTTTGGCACCAATTGGGTTGCCGAATACGCACGTGAATACTTGCAACATAAATGGGACACTACCCAAGAAATATGCGCTCCAGAAGATTTGATGCCCATCGCCTTTGGCCAAGTCGCACTAGAAAACGAGACCTTGCACTCCGCTACCGATTTTGTTTTTTGCGACACTACTCTGTTGGTTACCAAAGTCTATTCAGAAATGTACTACCAATTTTGTGATCCATCACTTGACAAAGCGGCTCGCAAACACAAATACGATTTATTTTTTCTCACCGATATCGATGTACCCTGGGAAGCCGATGATTTGCGCGACAGACCCGAGCAAAGAGAAGCCGCCTTGGCCCAATTTGAAGCCGCTTTGGTAGACAATCAAAAACCGTACCTCCGATTATCGGGCAACAAGGACGAGCGTTTGGCTACTGCCATTCGCTATTGTGCCGACTACCAAAAAGCCAAAGCGCGGGGGTTTACGGCTCACAATTTTGTGCAGCTAATAAACCACGGGCTCAACCTTGATGTAATTGTCAATCATATCGACTTCATCAAACAGGGAGCTAACAACTTGCAGATTGATCGTCCCGCACGCATTGGCGACGGAATTTTGCATTTTGAAGCCGACCAAATGCAGCAATTGGCACTGGACTTTGATCAGCAAAAAGAAGCATATAAGCTCAAAAAATTTGTACCGGCTTCGGGAGCAGCCAGTAGAATGTTTAAATTTTTGAATTTGTTCCTTGCAAATTTTCAGCCTGAAAATGAAACCATCAATGCCTACATCAATCGGTCTGGCAATACTGAGTTAGCCGTATTTTTAGCAGGTATTGAGAAATTTCCTTTTTACAACACCATTCAAGCGCAATTACAACGCGACTTTTCCGATTATTTCAGCTGGAATCAGGACCAAAAAAATCACCAGCTGATAATTTCTTTATTGCATCCCGAGCAATTGGATTTGGCCAACAAACCCAAAGGCGTTCTAGATTTTCATACCTATCCCACCCATATAGCAACACCCATCGAAGAGCACCTCAAAGAATGTGGAGCTTATGCCAGTTCCAATGGTTTTTCTCATTTGCACTTTACTGTTTCTCAAGCACATGAAAAATTATTCAAAACGATTGTACAGCAAATAAAACCAGACATTCAAAAGGCTGCGCAAACGCAAATACAGGTGAATTATTCCTATCAGTTTGCCCACACCGATACTCTAGCTATCAACGAAAACTTCGAGCCGTTTTGCGATGAGAACAAATCACTACTCATTCGGCCTGCTGGTCACGGAGCGTTGCTTCACAACCTGAGTCAATTGGATGCCGATTTGGTGTTTGTGAAAAACATAGACAACGTGATTCAAAATCGCTTAGAAGAAATTGCACTTTACAAGAAGGCCTTGGCGGGCTATTTGCTTCAATTGCAAGAAAAAGTATTTCAGATTTTGCGACAAATTGATTCCCAGACGATTTCTGAATTTGAAATAGATTCGGTCGTAGATTGGATGTTAAATAGTTTAAATTGCTCAATAAATGAAGATTTTTACAAATTTACTACCGATAATAAATGGGCCTATATCAAAGAAAAGCTCGACCGTCCCATTCGGGTATGTGGAATGGTAAAAAACGAAGGGGAACCCGGAGGCGGACCATTTTGGGTGCGCAATTCCAAAGGTTATTTATCGCTGCAAATCGTAGAATCTTCGCAGGTGGACACCACCAATATTCATCAATTTCAGCTCCTGCAACAGGCTACTCATTTTAATCCGGTTGATCTGGTTTGCGGAATCAAAAATTACCGTGGCCAAAAATTTGATTTGGCTGCTTTTGTTGATCCAAAAACAGGATTTGTGGTTGATAAAAATAAAAATGGCGTTCCGTTCAAGGCCTATGAATTACCAGGTCTATGGAATGGAGCAATGGCGCGTTGGCTCACGGTTTTTGTGGAGGTGCCCTTGCTTACGTTTAATCCTGTAAAAACGGTAAACGATTTACTTAAATCGGCACACCAATCCCACTAATGGATCTCGTTTGCTTGCAAAAAGAAGTGCAGTACAAAGCCATTCGCAGTGCTGGACCGGGCGGACAACACGTAAATAAAGTGTCGTCCAAAATTGTCTTGACGTTTGATCTGGCTGTCTCGCAGGCCATAACGCCAGAACAAAAGCAACAACTTCTGGAGAAGTGGCAATCTCGCCTCAGCAAGGAGCAAGTTTTGCAACTCAGCTGTGACGAAAGCCGCAGTCAGATTCAAAATAAAACCCGGGTATGGAAACGTTTTTTGGTGTTGATCGAAACCGCATTGGCCGTGCCCAAAACCAGAAAAGAAACTAAAGTTCCCAAATCGGCGATTCGCAAACGTCTCCAAGACAAGCAATCCTGGTCGGCCCTAAAAAAAATGCGGCGCAAACCCGACTTGTAGATTTTTCAAGTATATTTGTCCCGTCTCAAAGGGGTGCTCCAACTAACGAGCTGAGATTATACCCAACGAACCTGGAACAGGTAATGCTGTTTAGGGAAAAGACAAGACAAAAGTGCAAGTTTGTCCTGTCGAGCGTATTAATTTAATTTTAATCAAGAATAACCGCCCCTTTTATTCGTAATTTATGTACGAATGAAAATTTTTATTGCCTTTTTTTTAAAAAAAACCTATAGCTTAAATGCTTCAACCCGCACTCCTATAGTAGCTGCTGCATTTCTATTTCTTGCCTCAACCACTTTTGCTCAAACTCAAGACAGCACCAAGGTTAATGCCTTAAACGAGGTTTTGGTTTCGGCGGTGCGGGCTACCGAAAACACCCCTGTTAGTTTCAGCAATTTGAGTAAAAAGGAAATGGCTTCCCGCAATTTGGGGCAAGATGTTCCTTTATTACTCAATTTTATGCCCTCGGTGGTCACTACTTCTGATGCCGGAAATGGCATAGGCTACACCGGAATCAGAGTGCGCGGAAGTGATGCCACGCGGGTAAATGTAACCCTAAATGGAATCCCGTATAACGATGCCGAAAGCCACAGTACCTATTGGGTGAACCTCCCCGATTTTGCTTCGTCGGTGGCCAGCGTGCAATTGCAGCGCGGAGTGGGTACTTCTACCAATGGGGCAGGCGCTTTTGGAGCCAGTTTGAATGTGCTCACCGATGGGTATTCCGAGAAAAGCATGGCACAACTAGACAATTCGGCGGGGAGTTTTAATTCGAGAAAACACACCGTAAAATTCAGTACGGGCTTGCTCAACAACCAATTTGAATTGGCCGGACGTTTGTCAAACATAGAATCTGACGGCTACATTGATCGCGCGACATCGCACTTAAAATCCTATTTCTTGCAAGGCACAGTGCTAGGCAAAACCAGTTTATTTAAAGCCTTGGTGTTTGGCGGAACCGAAAAAACTTACCAATCTTGGTATGGTGTGGATGCCCAAATGTTGCAAAATAACCGCACCTTCAATTATGCGGGCATGTATACCGATGCCAATGGCGAAACCCGTTTTTACGACAACCAAACTGACAATTACCAACAAGATCATGTACAGTTGCATTACATCAAAACCATTTCTGAATTGTGGAGCAGCACCCTGGCTTTGCATTACACCAAAGGCAAAGGCTATTATGAAAACTTTAATGATGATGCCGATTTAGCGGCCTACAATTTGGTTTCTACCAACGCAGTAAGCATCGCCGATGTCATCGATCAAAAATGGTTGGACAATGATTTCTATGGCACTACTTTTTCCCTCAAACGAAAAGGAACAGTCGCCGAATGGCTAGTTGGCGGCGGTTGGAACACCTATTTGGGCAATCATTTTGGCAAAGTAATTTGGACGCGAGCAACCACTACCAGCGAATTGGGCGATCATTACTACGATAATTTAGCCACCAAAAAAGACGGAAATCTATTTGTAAAAGGGCAATTTCAACTCAATGAAAAATGGAGCGCCTACGCCGACCTGCAGTGCCGCCAGGTAAATTATGTAGCCAATGGATTGTTGGCGGCTGAAGTGGCTGATACCTTTGCTTTTTTTAATCCTAAAGCCGGATTTACCTATGCCTTTGGTGCACAAACTCAGCTGTATTTTTCCTATGCCAAAGCTCAACGCGAGCCCAACCGCACCGATTATGAAAACGGAAATCCCAAACCCGAAAAACTAGACGATTTCGAATTGGGTTGGCGTAAAAAATCGGCCAAAGGAAGTTGGGCCATCAACGGCTACTACATGGGATACCAGGATCAATTGGTGTTAACCGGCGAGCTCGATGAGGTAGGCAATCCGATTCGGGCCAATATCGGAAAGAGTTATCGGTTGGGCCTAGAACTTGACGTGCGTTTTCTGCTATCAACACAATGGGAATTGCAAGCGAATGCTACGCAAAGCAAAAATGTGATCCAAGATGGTCAAGCTTGGACAGGCAAAACAATTGCCTTTTCGCCCGCCAGTATTGCCAGTGCCCAATTGAGTTATTTACCTACAAAAACACTAAAAGTGAGTTGGTTGCAAAAATATGTAGGGGCCCAATTTTTGAATAACCAAGAAGATGCGGCTGCCCAGTTGCCCGATTATTGGGTAAACGACCTGAATTTTAGCTATGAAATAAAACCCAAAACCCTCTGCAAAAGCATTGTGATCTCTGGTTTGGTCTCGAATGTTTTGAATAAAAAATACAGTTCCAACGGCGCAGATTATGGCGGGGGCTATGTGTATTACTATCCGCAGGCGGGCACGCACGGATTGGTAGGGGTGAGTATTTTGTTTTAGTTGTAGATGCGAATCAAATCGCCCAGGACTTCTATGCGGTAGGGTTTCATGGGGTAGGGCGCAGTGCCCAAACCGGTGAAAATACTGTATTCAAAATTGTCGCAACTGCATTTGGCGTTCAGTCCATTGAGGGTCATTCTTGAACAAGTTACCGGCGTTTGGTTGGGGCAACTCAGCTCCCAAGCGCGGTAGTCGTTGTCGGATATTTTCATGGCAATGATGCCGCTAATGCCAGCGGTAGCTTCGCGAATAATGATAGGATTTATAGGGCTGTTTAACCCGCTATACAAGGGCAAGTTTTTGTTGATGGTAATGCCAAAGCTGTAATTGGGCAAATAGGGATTGTTGTAGCGTTGCATCCCATCAGAGCAGGAGCAAAGCAGCCCGATAAAAAAGCAAAGGAGCCAATTTTTCATCTAAAAATAAGTGCTAGGTTTTGATTGCAAACAAATTTAATTTATTTAACTTTGACTTCGCTAGAATGAGACGAATAAAATAACCGTTTACATAAAATACCATCTTTGAAAAAAGAAATCCCGTCGTGATGGGATTTTTTCTATTTATATAACCAATGAAATTATGAGTACAGTATCGTATTATACCGCAGAAGGATTAAAAAAATTGAAGGAAGAATTAGATCATTTAAAAAGCGTGATGCGTCCAAAAGCGTCTCAAGATATAGCCGATGCGCGGGATAAAGGCGACTTGTCAGAAAACGCCGAGTACGACGCAGCCAAAGAAGCCCAAGGCTTGTTGGAGATGCGCATCTCAAAATTAGAAGATGTGTATGCCAATGCCCGTCTCATTGATGAATCCCAACTCGATGTGTCTAAAGCCTTGGTGCTGTCCAACGTAAAAATCAAAAACCAAGCCAACGGCATGGAAATGAAATACACCTTGGTTGCCGAAAGCGAAGCCGATTTAAAAACCGGTAAAATCTCGGTTACCTCGCCAATCGGGAAAGGATTGTTGGGTAAATCAGTAGGAGAAATTGCCGAAATTACGGTGCCCAATGGCGTATTGAAATTTGAAGTATTAGAAATTTCCCGCGACTAAGATGGCCAGTATTTTTACCAAAATTGTAGCCGGAGAAATCCCCTGTTACCGCATTTTCGAAGACGAAAATTATTTGGCTTTCTTAGATGTAAATCCCAATGCCAAAGGACATACGCTTTGCATTCCCAAACAAGAAATCAATAAATTGTTTGAGATTGAAGACCAGGCCTATTTGGGTTTGATGGCCTTTGCCAAGAAAGTGGCCGTTGCCCTCGAGAAAACAGTGCCGTGCAAACGCATTGGCATGGCTGCTATTGGACTTGAAGTGCCACACGCGCATGTGCATTTAATTCCATTAAACGAAATGGATGAAATGCGATTTCAAAACAAAGTGAGCCTCACGCCTGAAGAATTTACCGCCTTGGCTCAAGCCATACAGGCGAATTTATAAGTTTTAATAAAAAGAAATGTCACCAGTTGTTTTCGCACAATTGGTGATTTTTTTATCTGTACTATGAAAAAAATCTTGTTGTTTTTGGTGTTTTTGATTGCGGGTACACTACAGGCCCAATACATGCAGGAAGTGGGCAAAAAAATGGAACAGTTGCCCAAGGCTCAGGAGCAATCTATTTCTACTATCGCGACTTACATCAACAATCAGTTTAGTTCAGATGATGATAAAGTCGCAGCTGTTTTTTATTGGACAGCGCATGCCATTCGATACGATTTGCCTGGCAGTACCAGTGGACAATACGACACACAAACCTCGGCAGATAAAGTGCAATCGGCGCTCAGCACGCGCAAAGGGGTGTGTATGCATTATGCGGAGGTGTTTAAAGCCCTGGCCGTGGCCTGCGGAATTCCTACCGAATTGGTGTCGGGCTACACCAAGCAATACGGTAAAATAAGCACTCAAACCCACCAGTGGTGTGTGGCCAAAATCTATGGAAATTGGGAGTTATTTGACCCTACTTGGGGTTCAGGAGTTGTGGTTGAGAATCAGTACCAGGAAAAATTTGATCCCTATTATTTTCGCACTCCTCCCGCCAATTTAATCCAGTCGCATTACCCCTTTGAATACCTTTGGCAATTGGCAGTCAATCCGTTGAGTCCGGAGCAATTTAAACGAAACGAAATCGGATCGCAAGGCTATAAAATTACCTGTAATCCAGCGGGAGAAATTGCCGCTTATTTGGCTTTGTCCGAAGTAGAAAAATCAAAATTGACTCTAAATCATTTGCAATTGATGGGTTTAATTAATGGGATGTTGCGCACAGAAGAAACCTTTTTGAAACGAGAAATCAGCTATTTTGGACTCAATTCAACCTCCGACAAATTGAGTCAATTGGTGGATGATTTTAATGCCAGCATATCTGCCTATAACAAAATAGTGGTGTTTCGCAACACCCAATTTAAACCTGCCATTTCAGACGAAGAATTGTTGTCGAGTGTGCAGCTGCCCTACAACAATTTTACACAGGCTTATGCTAGCTTACTGGCTTTAAAAGAGGTAGATCGTGCCTTAGTAGGCGAAGTAAATGGCTTGAAAAAATCATTTGCTTCTACCAAAAAAGCATGGGAAGTACAGTTGGCTTTTGTACAATTGTATGTAGCAACGGCAGCACAAGATCGCGAACAATTGTTCTACAAAACTAAAGGCGGTCGTTAACCTATTTTATAAGAAATTTGAATCGTTGTCCCTTTGCCTAGCTCGGATTCTACCACTTTAATTTTGCCTTTGTGGTAGTCTTGCACAATCCGTTTGGTGAGAGAAAGTCCCAAACCCCAACCTCTTTTTTTGGTGGTAAAACCGGGCTCAAACACCTGATTAAATTGATTTTTTGGGATGCCTTTTCCGGTATCGCTCACCTTAATTTTCGCGAATTTTCCGTCGGTTTCAAGTGTAACTTTCAAGGCTCCCTTGCCTTTCATGGCGTCGATGGCATTTTTTACCAAATTTTCGATGGTCCAACTGTGCAAGGCAGAATTGAGCGGTAGGAATATTTTTTCGTTGGGCGCATCAAACGAAAACGCAACTTGTTGAGAAAATCGGGATTGCAAATAGGCATACGAATCGGCGGTTTCCTGCACCAAATCTAGGGTTTCTAGCACGGGTTTGGAGCCAATTTTAGAAAAACGATCGGTTATGGTTTGCAGCCGAACGATGTCTTTCTCCATCTCGGCAACCGAAGATGCTTCCAAGGGAACGGTTTTCATGAGTTCGAGCCAGCCAATTAAGGAAGACAAAGGCGTGCCAATTTGGTGTGCGGTTTCTTTGGCCATTCCCGCCCACAATTTGTTTTGCGTGGCCATTTTGGTGCTTTTGTAAAACGTATATACCAAGGCGCCAAACAGCACGATGATTAGCAATAAAGCAATCGGGTAATATTTGAGTTTGTTAATCAAGGATGAATTTCCGTAGTACAAATACTGGTATTTTCCTGGACTGTATTCAATGGCAATGGGGTCATTCTGTTTTTTGAGTGCAGCTAAAAATTTTTGCGCTAGTTGGGGATCTTTGGTGGTGAGTTCGTCAATATTAGATGTGCTGATGATGCTGTCGCTTTGACTGGTGAGCATAATCGGGATGGTCTTGTTGTTGCTGATCACCTTAAAAGGCAATTCCACTTCGGTGTTTTCATCGGCGTTGAGCAAGGTTTTTTGCGCCTCAGCCCAGTACTCCATTTTGACGCGTTCCTCGTTTTTAAAAAAATTAAAAAACTCATAGGTATTCCACAAAATCAAGCTGATGATCACAAAGGAACATAAAATCAGGATCCAACGAATGAGGTCTTTGTGTTTGCTAATTTGCATACTTTGGTTTTGTGGCATAAATATACTTAAATAGTACTCGAAAACAAGTGGTGCATCTGCTGAAAAAAGCGACAATTTTGTGAAGAATAAATAGAAAATTAGCGCGTGTGGTTTTCTATTTTTGTGTAAATTCAACCCATGTTAAGCATCAATCCACACGATTTGTCTTCGTCCCAATTGCAAGCCTATTTGCAGAGCGCTGTGGCACCCCGACCCATTGCATTTGCGAGTACAATGAACGCAAAAGGTCAACCTAATTTGTCGCCTTTTAGTTTTTTTAATGTGTTCAGTTCCAATCCGCCGATCTTGATTTTTTCGCCAGCGCGCAGGGTGCGCGATAACTCGATTAAGCATACGTTAATGAATGTGCAGGAGTTACAAGAAGTTGTGATTAATGTGGTTGATTATGCCATGGTGCAACAAATGTCTTTGTCTAGTACAGAGTATGCTGAGGGAGTAAATGAGTTTGTAAAAGCCGGTCTTACGCCCATTCCATCTATGTTGGTAAAACCCTACCGCGTGCAAGAAGCGCCGGTACAATTTGAATGCAAGGTCAATCAAGTAATTGCCTTGGGCGATCAAGGAGGAGCGGGCAATTTGGTGATTTGTGAGGTGGTAAAAATTCATATTAGCGAATCCATCATAGATGAAAAAGGAGCCATTGTCCAAGAAAAATTAGATTTGGTTGCTCGCCTTGGAGGCAATTGGTACAGCCGAGCCAATGCCGGTCTTTTTGAAGTGGCCAAGCCGATCACTACGCTAGGAATTGGCGTCGATGCCATCCCTGATTTCATTAAAAACAGCGGCTTGTTTACCGGAAATGATTTGGGCGTATTGGCCAATGTATCTACTTTGCCAAGCCCAGCAGAAGTTGCTATATTTGTCAAAGAAAATTTTGAACTCAAAGCGGTATTAAGTGCCGATGACCATATAAAACAACTAAATTTAGCCTTGTCCTATCTGCATAAAAACGAGGTAGAAAAGGCTTGGAAAATACTTTTAGCACAGTAAAATAAAATTAGAAATCTATAAATTTGAACCCATGGAAGTAGCAGGAAAAATCAAAGTAATTAATGCCGAACAACAAGTAAGCGCCACATTTCGTAAAAGAGAATTAGTAGTCACCACCGATGAGCAGTATCCACAACATATTATGGTTGAGTTTACCCAAGACAAATGTGATTTGTTATCCAATTATAAAGCAGGCGATGGCGTAAAAGTTTCCATCAACTTGCGCGGTCGAGAGTGGATCAACCAACAAGGAGAAGCCAAGTATTTCAACAGCATTCAAGGATGGCGCATTGAGCGTTTGCAAGACGCCGGAGCTGCACCAACATCGGCCCCAAATGCTACAACAGAAACGCCAGCATTTCCTGCGGCGCCAAGCTTTACCGAAAAAGATCATGACGACTTGCCGTTCTAATAAGTCTATACTATTTGTTTAAAAAAATGAATTTAGGAAGTTGAGTGTATGCGTTCAATTTTCTAAGTTCTTTTGTTTTAGATTGTATGCAATTTCTAACTAAATTTCTTTATTTCCCCCCTGTCGAAGAAGCTTCGCTCGAAGGCATTTTGGCATTGGGTGGCGATTTGTCGGTGGAGCGCTTGCTATTGGCCTACAAAAACGGAATTTTTCCCTGGTTTAATGCCGATGAACCCATAATATGGTGGGCTCCTCCGCGTCGCATGGTTGTGGCTCCGGCTATCTATAAAGTGCCCAAGAGTTTGCGTGCGGTAATTAATCAAAATAAATTTCATATTACGTTCAATCAAAATTTTGAGGAAGTGATACGAAATTGCCAGCAAATTGAGCGCAGTGGCCAAGACGGCACTTGGATTACTCAAGATATTGTTTCGTCCTATTGCGAGCTGCACCAATTGGGTTATGCCAAATCAGTCGAGGTGTGGCAGGATGTCGAATTGGTTGGAGGATTGTATGGAGTAGATTTAGGCCATGTGTTTTGTGGCGAAAGTATGTTTTCTAAAGTTTCCAATGCCAGCAAAGTGGGATTTGTATGGCTAGTCAATTACCTCAAAGCCAATAATTACTTGTTGTTGGATTGCCAAGTATATAATGATCATTTGCATTTATTGGGCGGAGTTGAAATTAGTCGGGAAAATTTTATGAAAATCCTTCAGCCCAAATAAATTTCACGAACTTCTTTTCCAACACGAAAGCAAGTGATCGTTCACCATACCGGTTGCTTGCAGGTGCGCATAGACAACCGTGGTTCCTACAAATTTAAATCCGCGTTTTTTTAAGTCTTTGCTCACGGCATCCGAAAGTGGAGTAGAGGCGGGGATATCTTTAAGAGTTAGCCAATTGTTTACCAGTGGTTTGCCTTTGGTGAATTGCCAAATATAGGTGGAGAAACTACCGAATTCTTTTTGTACCTGTATAAAAGCTTGGGCATTACTTACCGTAGCCCGTATTTTGAGTTGGTTGCGAATAATGCCCGTATCTTGCAACAAATCTTGTATTTTTTCTTCCGTATAGGCTGCAATTTTCACGTAATCAAATTGGTTGAAGGCAGTCCTAAAATTCGCTCGTTTTTTTAATATGGTGTGCCAACTCAAACCCGCCTGAAAGGTTTCGAGCACCAAAAATTCAAAAAGTGTGTCGTCCTCATAGACCGGATTTCCCCATTCGCGGTCGTGGTACTCGCGGTAGAGGTCGTCTTTTTCGGACCAACCACAACGTATTTTAGTTGTCATTTTGGTCTTTTTTGAGTTGTTTTTCGATAACAGCATGTCCCACATAGATTAAAGGCGTCATGGCTATTGCAATTACTAATTTCACGAAATAGCCAGCCAAAGCAGAGGTAATGTATACTTCGGTAGTCATTTTTCCGGTGAGCCAAAACGCTATTCCCAATACGATAAAAGTGTCAAACAATTGAGAAATTACGGTTGATCCGGTGCTGCGCAGCCAAATCATTTTTTTGCCGGTTCTGTTTTTGAAAAAGTGGAAGATGGTTACATCAATTAATTGCGACACCATAAAGGCAGTAATACTGCCCACAATAATCCACATACTTTGGCCAAAAACTGCAGTAAATTGGGCATCGGTAACCAAACCAGCGCCTTGCACAGCCGGAATTTTTAAAGCAAAATACAAGAGAATAAAACAATAGGAAATTAATCCTGCGGTAATCAAGGATAGTTTTTTCACCCCTTTCACGCCAAAATAATCGTTGATTAAATCGGTGGTGATAAATACGATAGGCCAAGGCAACACACCAACGCTCATTACATAGGGGCCAATGTATATGAGTTTGCCGCCAATGAGTTCGGCCACTACCGCATTGGTAATGAAGATGCCTGCCAACACGATATAAATGATGTCTTTTCTGGATTGAAACATAAAATTGATTTAGTATAAATAAAAAAACCTCTACAAAAGTAGAGGTTTTTGGTTGTGATATAAAGGGTTTTCTACCACCAACCGTATACTTTGTATACTACGTCTGGTTGGTTGTTCCCGTAGGCAACACCAATGTCACGAGCCGCTTTGATGGTCGCTTTTTGGATATCTACATCGTCTTGTTGTTGTTTCATTTGGAATTTCCATTCTCTCTGATCCAACTCTTTTACACGTTGTGCAATTTTTGATGACAACACCTGAGCTTCTTTATAGCAAGATGCTCCTGGCTCAATTTGAGATAGAATTCCTCCAGCATTTTCAGCACTTGATAAGTCTTGCGCTGCATTCCAAGCCGTTGTAGCTTCCATCAAACGTTGCTTGCACGCACGGTCAATTTGTTTTTGGTAGATCGGTGCAACCGCATCCATTGCTTTGTCGTAACACGCTTTGCATACTTCTGGCACACTTGTTAATTTCATAATGGCATCCTCATATTTGTTTTGAGCCGCCATGGTTTGTGCATCTTTCAGGATAAAATCACATTTACTGTTGAAGTATTCCATGATTTTGGTTTTCCCTTTTTCGATAAACGTTTGGTACATTGGATCTTTTGTTTTCAATCCATTTAATGCCGCGATATAGGCTTTGGTTTCGTTAGTCCCCACACCTTTCAAGGTTACCGAATGAGTAGAAAACAAGGTGCCTTCTAATCCATCGCCAATGTATAAGGTTACTTCTAACGTATACGCATGCATCGGTGGTGCAGTAGGCGTAATGTCTTTTGTTAAAACCGACACATTGGTAGTAATAATAAATCTTGAATTAGAAGAACCTCCCAATCCATTAGCCGTAGCGATTTGTGACAATTTGTTAGACAAACTTGCTTTTACGGCTGGAGTAAGTCCTTCAATTTGTGCAGGAATATAAGGAGTTAGCGCTATACGAGCACCATCGTCCGATTTTCCTACAGTATTTTGTGCTGATGCCGTTAACGACAAACCAAGCACACAGATAGCTAAAAGTATTTTTTTCATAAGTAGTTAATTTTTATTTTTCGCCAATTACAATTGAGGCTTGACCTAATCCTTTCATGGTTAGTTTGGCAGTGATTTGGTATTTTTCTTTTAAGAATTTTTGTAAGCCTTTAGCCCATCCACGGGTATCTTGTGCTTTCCCGTTGGCATCCATTAAGGCAATACGAATTTGCTCAAAATACATTTTGTTTTCAGATGATTCTGTGGTACTGAATCTGCCTTTTACGGTATTGTCAGAAACCCATTTCTCAATGATTGAACCCAATTCTTCTCCTTCGTATTCTGATTCTAAATCTCCCTCAAACGAATCGAATTTTTTAATTCTCATGGTTACTTCTCTACCGTTCTCGAACATATCTTCGAAGTGTTTTTGAAGCAATCCATTAAAGTTATCCAAGTGAGATAAAACGGCAGTTTCCAACATTACCGGTAGTGGAGCGCCAATTAAGTCATTTCCAGTTCCCGAAGCACCCGCTACGTTTTTGTCGGTGTAGGCATCAAAACCAGCCAAATCAAAAGTCACTGATTTTTTAGGACCAAATGAATTGATTTTCCAGTTAATTTGCATCCAAATATCAGCTTTAGCTACACTTTTTAATTTGTCAACTGGGCTTTCGCTCACGCCAGCTCCTGTTTTACTTGTAGTCATGGCATTTTCAGCCGCTTCTGACTCAATAGATTTCAAGGTTTGCTCCAAGGATTTCAATTGAAACCCACGAGCAGCCATTAATTCACCCAATTTATTCATGACCAACGTCAACTCGGTGTTTTCTTGTACCGCACGTTTGTAATCACAAATTTTCATTTTGGAACCTTGGTTGTCAAATTCCATAAAAAAACCATTAGTGATGCACCAGTTATCGCTGGGAACAACCATAATGATTGGTTTTTTTGCTTGAGCAAATGATTCAATTGCTACTAAAGCAAAAAGAGATACGATTAAATATTTAAAATTAATTTTCATATGTTTTGATTATTGTTTAATAATGTTGTCAGCAATTAGTTTTGCTTTTAATTCGGCACGTAAAACACGAACTACCAATCCATTGGTTACACTTTCAGAAGTTTTCTTACGATCACGGCTCAATTTGTTGCCAATTCGCTCGTCACGAAGGGATACAAAGTTTTTGTATTCACCACCATCAGCAAAGAAAGCGTTAAAATAGTCTTCGTATTTTTCTTGTGCATTAACCTCAAATACAATCGGTTTTTGATTGCACTCTTGTTTGCCTTCACGGATGCCAACAAATAGTACATCACGCATGGCATTCTTTTTGGCTTGTTCTACGGCATCGGCACGGTTTCTTCCGTTACCCCATGCTTTCAAGGTTTGTGAACCGTCTAATTCTACACCCATACATTCAGTTTTGTACGCGTAATATCCTGCGGTTTTTTTCTGTGCAGTAGCGCTAAGTGTAAGCACCAATACGACTAAAGTTGCAATTATTTTTTTCATTTTGTTTGGTATTAAAATCCTGAAGATAACCCTTTGATAATTCCAGCATTTTCTAAGTCTTTACGCAATTCTTCTTTGCGCACAGAAATCAAAACACCTATTTTGTATTCTTTGCCTACTTTCATTCGGTCTTCGGCCGCTACAGCCCCGTCGTTGGTCAACGATACAAATTTCATATATTTCCCACCATCGGCGAAAAACGCGTCAAAAAAATCGGCTTTTTCTTCTTCGATGTTTGGGTTGCTAGTTAAAGGAGATTGACCAGGAACACGGTCTGTTCCAGCATATCCTCTAAAAATAATTCCGTGTACGGCATTCTTTTTGGCTTGATCAATAGCCACATCTGGTTTTTTAGAATACGACCATACTTTAATTAAATACGTCCCAGCAACTCCTTGCTGAACGGCTTCAATTTCATAACGCCAGTTTTTGGTGTCTTTGTCTGCTTTTTTCTTCGCTTGAGCATTTGCATTAAAGGCAAAAGCTACAACAGCCAAAAGGGTAAATACTACTTGTTTCATTTTTGTTTTGTTTTAGAATTAATAAAAAACCATTCCCTTGCCAAAAACAAAGGAATGGCTGTAAAATTTTTATTTAAGTTGACGAATCAACAAGCCTGAGTAGAATTTTTTACCCCCTTTAAAGGTAGTTCTGTCTACAGCGCCTTCAGCAGGTGCTTCGTCGCCCAAATTGAAACGGTTGTCCCAAATTTTGTCGCCATCCACTTTGATGGTTCCAATGCTTTTGTATTCAATTTTTCCTGTTTTTTGGTCCATAACAGCTTCCAATACTTCAAATTTGTCGCCCCCTTCTAAACCTTCTTTCATCCCAATTTTTGCGGTGATAGGCTCTCCAGTATACAACGGAACTTTAGGTTTAAACACATCGTAGTTCTTTTGTAATTTGGCAAATACTTTCTCGATGTTACGTGTAACCGAAAGGTTGATAATTTGTTCTTCTGTTCTTTTTACTTTCAAAGAGAAGGTAACCAAAGTGGTTGATTTTTGAGCACCCACATATTCCATTTGAAACAAATCAGTGTTCTTATCAAATAAGGCTTTTTTAGCAGGAGTCATTGACTTATCCTCTTTCTCCCCATACATGTCTTGAAAGAATGACCCTTGAGTTGCGTCATCCCATTTCAATTTATACAAGTAAGAAGTCGTCCATACCGAGTAGCCTTCTTTTCCTTTGTTATAGGCAATTTCAGCTGCTTTTTCGATACCCATACGCACCAAACCGGGAGCGTTTTGTGCGGCTAAAATAGCAACATCACGAATTCCTCTCGCAATGGGTTCGTTTTCTACGAACTTCATCGTAGAAACCACCACAAACGTATTGTTGATTAATTCAAATCCAGCTGCTTGCAACAAGTATTTTCCATCACTTGAAGCGGCTGCTGTTTTGGAATCCAAGAACGAAGCATTAAAGGCCCCACGTTCACTAATTAGGCTATAATCAAAATTGCCATCAGCTTGGCGGTTGAACCATTTGGCGACCATTTTTTTGGCAATTTGCTCGTCTTTGAAGTATTTTTCGATTACTTCTGGCGTTTTTGATTCTACGGTATCCGTAGAATATTTTGCAGGATTAAATGATTTAGCCCCAATGTTGTGGTTGTCGTATTTGTCTGGAAAAGGTGCACCATAGTAGGCATTGATTACTTGGTCTTTTTTAGGAAATGCGGATGATTCAATCAAGATGGTGTGCAAAGAGCTACGTCTGTACTTGGTTTCCTTCATTTCTTTTTGGCTATCCTGAGCCAAAAGCACAGAAGAACACAATACTGCGCTCAATGTAATTAAAATTAGTTTTTTCATTTTTGGTTTTTGTTTTTTTGTTTAGTTTGGTTTTAAGGCTAGAACAAATAGCCTATCGAAAATTGGATTACCGAGTTGCTGGCTCTTTTGTTTGAATCTCCAGTTAAGCCCGTATCAGTAAGTCCTAGATTGTAACGACCTTGAAAGATTACGCCGCTACCTAGCTCGTATTCTAATCCTGCATTCAAACCGAAGTCTAAGGTTTTAACGCCGTCAATTTTGTTATTAGAATCGTTGGTTTTTAATTTGGAAGAAAGTAATAAACCCAATTGTGGTCCTGCTTCAAAACTCAATTTGTCGGTTAGGCCAAATTTACCTAAAACCGGTACAGTTAAGTAGTCTAATTTGGTTCTTGCAAATCCTGGGTTTGGACCTGTGTAAGTAGAACCCTGTCCAGAATACAACAACTCAGGTTGTACAGAAAATTTGTCTGACACAATAATCTCGGCTAATAAGCCTAAATGGATACTCGTACGCATGCCTTGATCTTCTACATCACCCATAAAATTTGACATATTCAATCCGCCTTTTATACCAATTACGATTCCTTCTTCTCTTTTAGAACTTTGTGCGTTGGTTTGCACACAAAATAAAATCCCTAAGAATAAAACAATTTTTTTCATAGTAAAATAATTTAATTTAATTTTTTTAAATAGTGACAACAAGTATAGTAAAAATAATTGGCAGTTTAAATTTTGGAGAAAAAATATAACACTAATTTCATAAAAAAAAACACCTTCGGTTGGAAGGTGTTTTTGAAAAGCTATTGTGAATTATAATTAACCTAGAGCCGCTCTTTTAAATCCGGTCACAACCAAGTTTGCGTCAACCGATTTTACATAGTTCGCCACGCTCATTGAGCTGTCTTTGATGTAATCTTGGTTTACCAATGTGTTGTCCTTGAAGAAACGACCTAATTTACCTTTTGCAATGTTTTCGATCATCGCTTCTGGTTTTCCTTCTTGACGCAACATGTCTTTGGCAATTTCAATTTCTTTGGCAATCGTATCAGCATCAACTCCTGCTTCGTTTAAAGCGATTGGGTTCATGGCCGCCGCTTGCATGGCTACGTTTCTAGAAACTTCGTCGGCTCCTGCAACAGCAGCAGATAAAGAAACCAAAGTAGCGATTTTGTTGCCTGCGTGAATGTATGATCCTACAAAGGCTCCGTTCAATTTTTCGAACGAACCGATTTCAATTTTTTCTCCAATAACACCAGTTTGCTCGATCAATTTTTCGGCAACTGTAATGCCCTGAAATGGAGCAGCCATGAATGCATCTTTAGTGTCAAAATTGATTGCCAATGCAGCCAATTCTTGTGCCAATTTTACAAAGGATTCGTTTTTTCCCACGAAGTCCGTTTCGCAATTTAACGCAATTACAACACCTTCTGAGTTGCCGGCATTTACCACCGCGATTACCGCACCTTCTATAGATTCTCTATCTGAACGGTTGGCGGCTACTTTTTGTCCTTTTTTACGAAGATTTTCGATTGCTAAATCAAAATCACCGTCTGATTCAACCAAGGCTTTTTTGCAGTCCATCATGCCTGCGCCTGTGATTGTTCTTAATTTATTTACGTCTGCAGCTGTAATTGTTGCCATACTATATAATTTTTTATGTTTAAAGTAAAAATTCCAAGATTCAAATCCCAAATCCCAACTGTAACAGACCTAGTAGTTAGTTTTTTTTGGAATTTGGAATTTAAATTTTGGAATTTAAAATAAATTTATTCTTCTGTAGTTGCTTCTTCAGTAGTTTCAGGTGTGCTTTCTGCGGCAGCCTCAACAGCAGCTTCTGCTACTACTACTTCTTCTACTACTACTACTTCTTCTACTACTACAACTTCTGCAGCTGCTTCTGCCACTACTTCGGCAACAGTAACTTCTTCTTCTGTAGCTTCAGCTTCCATTTCTGGAGCAGCTTCTCCGTCGGCATTTCGGTTAGAAAGCCCGTCGATAACGGCTGCAGTTACAAGAGATAATATTTTTTCGATTGATTTTGAAGCATCATCATTGGCTGGAATTACGTAATCTACTTCACGTGGATCAGAATTGGTATCAACCATGGCGAAAACTGGAATGTTTAATTTTTGTGCTTCTTTTATAGCAATGTGTTCTGCTTTAATGTCTACTACGAACAAAGCCGCTGGGAGTCTAGACATGTCGGCGATTGAACCTAAGTTTTTCTCTAATTTAGCACGAAGACGATCTACTTGCAAACGCTCTTTCTTAGAAAGCGTCATGAATGTTCCATCTTTTTTCATTTTATCGATAGAAGCCATTTTCTTCACAGCTTTACGGATTGTAACGAAATTGGTTAACATTCCACCAGGCCATCTTTCAGTAATGTAGGGCATGTTGGCGGCTTTTGCTTTTTCAGCAACGATGTCTTTTGCTTGTTTTTTGGTTGCTACGAATAAAATTTTTCGGCCAGAGGCAGCGATTTTTTGCATCGCTTCGCTTGCTTCTTCAATTTTTGCAGCGGTTTTATATAGGTTGATAATGTGAATTCCATTACGCTCCATATAAATGTAAGGGGCCATGTTTGGGTCCCATTTTCTAGTCATGTGTCCAAAGTGAACACCTGCTTCTAGTAATTCTTTAACTTCTACTTTGTTTGCCATTTTTTTGTACTAGTTTACGTTCTGTTGAATTAGCAATGTTCCGTTTAAGCTTTTGGCTGTCAGCTGTTAGCTGTTAGCTTTTGCCGTAAGGCTTCATTTAGATGCTAAACTAAGTTCCCGTTTTACTGGGAGCAACAATAACTTTTTTTTAATTAGGCTGACATTAAATCAGCGCAGTTGTTTTTACTCAATAAATTTCGAATGAAAATCGAAAAAATTTGTCGATTAACGTTTCGAGAATTGGAATCTCTTTCTCGCTTTTTTCTGACCGAATTTTTTACGTTCTACCATTCTTGGGTCTCTGGTAAGTAACCCTTCTGGCTTCAAGATTGATCTGTTTCCTTCGCCTACTTCGCACATTACACGTGCTAGTGCCATACGAACAGCCTCTGCTTGACCAGTTGAACCACCTCCGTACACGTTTACTTTTACGTCAAAGTTGTTTACGTTCTCTGTCATAGACATCGGTTGTAATACTTTGTACTGTAAAGTAGCCGTTGGAAAGTAGGTTGCAAATTCTTTTTTGTTTACGGTGATTTTGCCTGTTCCTTCAGAAACATACACACGCGCAACAGCGGTTTTTCTTCTACCGATTTTGTGAATAACTCCCATTACTTAAGATCGTTTAGGTTGACGGTTTTAGGTTTTTGAGCCGCAAATTTGTGCTCACCACCTACATTTACATTTAAATTTCTGAAAAGCTCTGCACCCAATTTGTTTTTTGGTAACATCCCTTTTACCGCTTTTTCTACCAAAGCAGCAGGATTTTTTGATTGCAAAACTTTAGCAGTTAAAGTTCGTTGTCCTCCTGGATAGCCGGTATGACGCATGTAAATTTTGTCATCCATTTTTGTACCCGTAAGGTTGATTTTTTCTGAGTTGATAACAATTACGTTATCTCCACAGTCCACGTGTGGGGTGTAACTCGGCTTGTACTTGCCTCTCAAAATCATTGCGACTTTTGATGCAAGACGTCCTAAGTTATGCCCATCAGCATCTACAACAATCCACTCTTTTGTAACAGTGGCCTTGCTTGCAGACATTGTCTTGTAGCTTAATGCGTCCATAATTTTATTTTAATTAAACATTCCATCCCCTGCCGATGCTTCGGAATAGGGGTCGCAAAAGTACAATTTATTATTACAAATACAAATAGCTGTACAAGATTATTTTAGGAGTTTTTATCGCCCAAACCATTCCCTGCTTAAATGGTGTAAATTTCTTAGTTTCAAATGCAACTTTCAGCATGATTTATATCGAGGAAATCGTTTTTGGAATGGATTACCAATTTAATAAACTAAAAGTTAGCCGCTTTAGTTGAATGTTTCTTATTTTTACCACTCAAATTTGAGAACTTATGAAAGTAAAAGCCACCTTAAAACAAATTGCCAAGGAACTGCATGTGTCTGTTTCAACTGTGTCGAAAGCCTTAAATGACAGTCCGGAAATTAGCGATCAAACCAAACAGAAAGTTCAAGAATATGCCAAATTAAAAAACTACAAACCCAATATCATTGGGCTCAACCTCAAGAACAGAAAAACCAAAACCATCGGAGTAATTATTCCCAACATCCTCAACTCCTTTTTTGCCAAAGTTTTCACTGGTATAGAGAAAGTAGCCGATGCGCGTGGTTATAATGTGATTACTTGTATCTCAAACGAGAACATAGAAAAAGAAGCGCATACCTTAGAGATGCTTTCCAACGGAACTATTGACGGCTTCATACTTTCTATTTCAGAAGAAGCCCAAAAATTGCAAGAATACAGCCATCTAAAAGACATCATTAATGAAGGCACACCCATTGTGATGTTTGACCGCGTGTGTGATCAAGTGGTCTGCGACAAAGTAATTGTGGATGATTTAGATTCGGCAGTTGATGCTACGCAACATTTAATAAATTTAGGCTGTAAAAATATCGCCTTGTTTTCGTCTATTGACAACCTAAGTGTAGGGAAATTGAGAGCCGAAGGCTATTACGACTGTTTGAAAAAAAACAAGATTCCCATGCAGCCGGAGCTCACTGTACTCAAAGACAATGAAGCTGATTTTGATTCCAAAGCTTTGGCCGTACTTTCCAACCAAAAAGTAGACGGTATATTTGCCTTAGACGAACATGCCTCGGTTTCGGCTATTAAATTGGGCTTGAAATTGGGCTATAAAATCCCAGAAAATTTATCCGTCATAGGTTTTGCTGATGGGGTTTGGTCACGCAGATTGTCGCCCAGCTTATCTACCGTGAGTCAACACTGTCCAGAAATTGGCGCTGCGGCGGCTCAGTTGCTCATTGATCGATTGGAATCCAAAGAGGAGCATTTGCCCTTTGTCACTTCGGTGGTTAAGACTGAATTGCGTCAGCGGGAATCGACGAGAAAACTTTAGTTTCAGGTTTCAGGTTTCAGGTTGTCTGACTAACTTTTAATGAAAAACCCACATCCTTTAATGCGCTTCCAGCCAATTGTCGCCCATGCCCATTTCGACTTCCAAGGGCACTTGCAGCACAAAGGCTTGTTCCATTTCGTTTTTAATGAGCGGTTTGATGAGTTCAATCTCCGAAAGGTGCACGTCAAAAACCAATTCGTCGTGTACTTGCAACAACATTTTTGATTTCCATTCTGAGCCGTCGGCTTTCTTTTCCGTTAACTTTTTATGAATGTTGATCATCGCAATTTTAATGATGTCGGCCGCACTACCTTGTATGGGTGCATTCACGGCATTGCGTTCGGCACCGCTGCGCACCATAGCATTGGCCGAGTTGATGTCTTTTAAATAACGTCGACGGCCCAAGACGGTTTGCACATAGCCGTTCTCGCGAGCAAAATCAACCTGGTTTTGCATATAGGCTTTCAGTTTAGGATAGGTTTTGTAGTAGGCTTCAATGAGCGCGGCGCTTTCTTGTCTGCTCAAATTGGTTTGGTTGCTCAAGCCAAAGGCCGAAACGCCATAAATAATCCCAAAGTTTACCGTTTTGGCGTGACTTCGTTGTTCTTTGGTCACCTCGTCCAAAGGCACATTAAATACCTTGGCTGCCGTACTTTTGTGAATGTCTTCGTTATTCTGAAAGGCTTTGATCATGTTGTCTTCTTCACTCAAGGCGGCAATGATGCGCAACTCAATTTGCGAATAATCGGCAGAAAGCAACACATAATTCTCGTTGCGGGCAATGAAGGCTTTTCGAATTAATCGGCCGCGTTCGGTGCGCACCGGAATATTTTGCAAGTTCGGATTATTGGAACTCAATCGACCAGTCGCGGCAACGGCTTGCATGTAATCGGTGTGTACACGTTGGGTTTTGGTATCTACTTGCATCGGCAAGGCATCAATATACGTGCTTTGCAGTTTTACCATTTGTCGCCACTCCAAAATATCAGCCACAATCGGATGTTCTTTTACCAAATAGCTCAGCACTTCTTCGCCGGTAGCATATTGGCCGGTTTTTGTTTTCTTTTGTTTGGTTCCGCCAATTTTAAGTTTGTCAAACAAAACGTCGCCCAATTGTTTGGGTGAAGCCAAGTTGAATTTTTCTCCAGCAGTTTCGTAAATTTTTTGCTCAAAAGCCGCAATATCTTGCTGCATCGTGCCCGACATTTCTTTCAAAAACGCTACGTCCAGGTTGATGCCTTCGCTTTCCATATCGGCCAGCACTTGGATGAGTGGAATCTCAATTTCGTCAAATAATTTTTTGGTTTCGGCTTTGTCCAAAATGGGGCTAAATACTGCTTTGAGTTGTAAGGTTACATCGGCATCTTCGGCGGCGTATTCCTTGATTTCTTCCAAGGCCACCTCGCGCATGCTGCGTTGGTTTTTGCCCTTTTTCCCAATTAAGGTTTCGATTGATTGCGGCGAATACTGCAAATAGGTTTCACTCAACACATCCATGTTGTGGCGCATGTCGGGATTAATCAAATAATGCGCCAGCATGGTGTCAAAGAGCTTTCCAGCAACCGACAGGCCGTAATTTTTCAGGATTTTCAAATCGTATTTTAGGTTTTGTCCTATTTTTTCAATCTGCTCGTTTTCAAAAAACGGCCTGAATTTTTCCAACAATGCTTTTGCTTCGGCTTGATTTTCGGGAAACGGCACATAAAATCCTTTGCCTTTCTCAAAAGAGAACGACAGGCCTACCAGTTCGGCGTGCAGCGTATTGATGCCCGTGGTTTCGGTATCAAAACACACCGAAGTTTGACTCTGTAATTGATTGATCAACAATTTTACGGCCATCTCGCCTTGCACCAATTGGTAAAAATGATTGGTATCAGTTAGGGTTTTATATTGGCTAAATCCTACGCCATCATTAGGTTCATCTGAGAATCCAAACAAATCAAATTGGTCTTCGTGGCTGCGTTTGGCTGCTGTTTTTTTGGTCAATTCAACTGGAGAATTTTCGCCGTTACTCTCAATTTCGTCGTATTCTTTTCCGGTTCCAAACAATTTATCAAACTGGGTTTTCATTTGTCGAAATTCCAATTCCTGGAAGAGAGCATCGGTTTTGGCTACGTCGGGTTTGGATAATTCGTAGTCTTGTTCGTTAAACTGCACCGGGCAATCGAGTAGGATGGTTGCCAATTTTTTGGATAAGATTCCCAATTCGGCATTGGCCTCAATTTTATCTTTGAGTGCACCTTTTATTTTGTCGGTGTTGGCCAACATGTTTTCGAGCGAACCAAATTCAGCCAACAATTTCTTAGCTGTTTTTTCGCCCACGCCAGGCAATCCCGGAATGTTATCGGCGGCATCGCCCATCATCCCCAAATAATCAATTACTTGTGACGGATCTTGGATTTCGAATTTTTCGAGCACCTGCGGAATCCCCCAAATTTCGATGTCGTTGCCCATACGGGCCGGTTTGTACATGAAAATATTTTCGGAAACCAATTGCGCAAAATCTTTATCGGGAGTCACCATAAATACCTGAAACCCTTCTTTTTCGGCTTGTTTGGCCAAGGTGCCTATTAAATCATCGGCTTCAAAACCGGGCATTTCTATGATGGGAATGTGCATGGCGCGCAACAAGTCTTGAATATAGGGCACGGCAATTTTGATGGCTTCTGGCGTTTCGTCGCGGTGGGCTTTGTATTGCTCGTACATTTCAAAACGGTAGGTGCTGCCTCCTTTGTCAAAGGCTACGGCCAGATGATCGGGTTTTTCTCGGCGAATGACGTCCATCAATGAATTCATAAATCCCATAATGGCCGAAGTGTCCATTCCTTTGGAGTTGATCCGTGGATTTTTGATGAAGGCATAATAGCCTCTAAAAATTAAGGCAAAAGCATCGAGCAGAAATAAGCGTTTTTGAGCAGACATTCGGATAAATTTAGTCGGTAAAAATAAACATTCGATTGGTATGCATGGGCTAGCAAATCAAAATTATTTCGCCAATTAATCATAAATACGTCGAGCAGATGTTAAAAGTTCACCGGCCTCAAATTTTGCCCGACTATTATTTGTTAATTTGCCAAAAATTACTGCACATGTTGGGTCGATTAATCGTGTTTTTTGTTGTGTTGCTTTGCATCGAATGGTATGCTTTTCAGGCTGTAAAAACGGTGGTAAAAGTGAGAGGAGCGGTGTTGGCCTACCAATGGATCAGCTTGATTATTGTCTTGCTCTTGCTGTTTGCCTTTTCTCGATTTGATCGGTCTACCGGACAAACCAAATACACGCTCTACACCATGGGTCTTTTTCTGTTGGTTTATGTACCCAAAATTTTGATCACTTTGGTGCTCTTGGGCGAAGACATTTACCGCCTTATTCACGGATCTATAACGTATTTTGTAGAAAACGACAACGATTCTTTTTTGCCCAATCGGCGGGCATTTATCAGTAAAATTGGGTTGGGCTTGGCCGCAATTCCTTTCTTGTCCTTGCTTTATGGCATGACAGTTGGCAAGTATAATTATAAAGTAATTAAGCAACGCATTTTCTTCCCCGATTTGCCCGCTGCCTTTGACGGGATGACCATCACGCAAATCTCTGATGTGCACAGCGGCAGCTTTGACAACCCCGAAAAAATAAAGTACGCCATCGATTTGGTGAATGCGCAACAATCCGATTTAATCCTGTTTACAGGTGATATTGTAAACACCCACGCCAAAGAAATGCATCCGTGGATTGAAATTTTTAATGGTATTCAGGCACATCCCTTGGGGAAATATGCGGTATTGGGCAACCACGATTATGGTGAATACATCAGTTGGCCTTCCCAACAAGCCAAAGACGAGAATTTTCAGGCGATTAAAAATTTGTACGGAGACATCGGATTCCAGCTGTTGCTCAACGAACACGTATACATTAAAAAAGGCGACGACAAATTGGCCTTGGTGGGCGTAGAAAATTGGGGACATAACTTCAAAAAAGCCGGCGATTTAACTAAAGCGATGCAAGGTTTAACCCCCGAAGAGTTTAAAATTTTGATGAGTCACGACCCCAGCCATTGGGAATACGAAACCAAAAAGCACGACAAAAAAGTGCAGCTCACGTTTTCTGGCCACACGCACGGCATGCAGTTTGGCATCGAAATTCCGGGAGTTATTAAGTGGAGTTTGGCGCAATTTGTCTACAAACAATGGGCGGGCTTGTATGAAGAATTTGGCAAATACATCTATGTAAATCGCGGTTTTGGCTTCCATGCCTATCCGGGACGCGTGGGAATAATGCCCGAAATTACAGTCATCCAACTAAAAAAAGGCGAAAAAGTAGCATAATTCGTATAAAGTGCTACATTTGTACCCTATTCCCTCTAATCGAAGGGGATGAGAAATTTAATATTTTGGTTTTATGTCAAAATTTGGAGAACTAATAAATGCACAAGTTCCTGTGTTAATCGATTTTTACACAGAGTGGAATGAATCTTCGGTTTCCATGCATCCAGTAATTCGCGATGTGGCTGCAGCGCTTGGCGACAAAGCCAAAGTCATTAAGATTGATGTGGATAAAAATCAAGAATTAGCCGATGCCCTCCGCATCAAAGGATTGCCTACACTCATGATCTACAAAGAAGGTCAGATGATTTGGAGACAATCTGGCGAACTAGACGCCAATACGATTATTGCTTTGGTTCAAGACCACATCTAAGCAATCACCTCACAACAATAGTTATTTCCTTTCAAAAATTCCAAGGTTTTTGGCAAGACGTATTGCAAATTTGCAAAACATTTTTGGCTGTCGTGAAACACCACAATACTTCCAGATTCTATGTTATTGAGTACATTGGCCAAGCATTGTTCAGCATTGGTTTCTGAATCAAAATCGGCACTCAGTATATCCCACATCACGATTTTATAGCCCTGTTTTTTAATGTTTGAATAGGCCCGCAAGCCGATCTTTCCGTAGGGTGGTCGAAACAATTTCACTTCTTCGTTGACTGCAGAATGTAAGGTTTTTTTGCAATCTTCAAAATCAGCCAAATAATCTGAGGTAGAAGTTGCCCAGCCGTTGCGGTGGGTTTGGGTGTGGTTGCCAATTTGATGTCCCTTGGCTTTTATTTGTTGGCAGAGATCCGGATGAACAGTTACATTTTTACCGATACAAAAAAAAGTAGCCTTGGCTTGGTATTGATCCAATTGATTCAATACCCAGGATGTGATTTCGGGCGTGGGACCGTCGTCAAAAGTGAGGTAAACGGCTTTGCGGGTGTTGGGTATTTTCCACAGTAAACCCGGGGCAATCGCCCGAACGAATCTGTGTGTTTTTATCCAATGTAATTTCATCCTAAAGCAAAAAAAACAGCGCTTTTGAGACGCTGTTTTGGTTTTATTCGTTATCCCGTCCAAATCGTTTAAAGAACGAATTATAGGTATTAAACGTCGATTTGTTTTGGTTGTAATAGGCCAAATCGCCGCGGTCTTTCATCACTAGGAGCAAGGCTCGGTAGCGTTCGATGTCGGTCACAATATCAATGGCGATGTCATTTTGTTCGCTGGCCGAAAGTCCTTTATAATAGGACAAGTTTTCCTTGTACTTGGTCATCAACTGATCTAATAATTTTCTGGCCTTGGCCGTTTCGCCCACCGCATAGTAGCCACCTGCAAACGGATCAACCAACGAATAGTAGCCAAACAATTCAACCGGCATTTTGGTCATGGCCAAATCGATTACTTTTTTGGCTTTGTCAATTTTCTTTTCGTTTACCAATTGCTCCATCAGACGAGCCAAATTAGAACGATAGGAAATACTGTTTTTGCGCGTCTCCGGATCGTGGTATACCGAAGCGAGTTCGCTATTGCCCCAATCCCATTTCATCACGATGTCGTACATTTTGTCAGAATTGATTTTACCCATATCCAAGGTGCTGCCGTCTTCGGGAATAGGGGTGTAGAACGGTACCAATTTATAAACCATTCCATCCAATTGCAAGAAATCTTTCATCCATAAGTAGTCGTCATCGCCAAAGCTACCACCTGTAAAATACACGGGACGTTTCCAGTTGTTGTTGGCAATCACATCCAGCATCATGACGCGGTTTTTGTACATCGCCTGTCCTTTGATTTCGATATCAATATACGGCACGATCGAATCGTATGGCGTGATGTCTTTGTTGTATTTGCGGTAGGCTGCGGTGTCTACCGGAATACGGGCCAAATTGGTTGGGTAGAAGTGAATTTTTTGGCCATTTCGCATTTCAACCAAGGTGCGTGGATCGTCATCCCCGATGAAATTCAACAAATCTTTGATGTTCCAACGGCTTTTGGTTTTTTCGTTAAAAATCGCATAATCCAACTTGTCACCCACATATTGTTCGTGGCTGAACGAAATGGGTAACCCATCTGATTTGTAGGTTTTGCATTTCATTTGATCGATGTACCAATCGGTCATAAACAAACTGGTATTCACAATTTTGATGTCGGTGCGGATGCCTTCAATTTCTTGGGCATACCACAACGGAAAGGTATCGTTGTCGCCAATGGTAAACAAAATGGCATTGGGTTCACAGGAATCCAAATAGGCTTTGGCCATTGCAATGGCTGTGTATTTATTGGCACGGTTGTGGTCATCCCAGTTTTGAGCAGCCATTAATACCGGCGCAGCCAACAAACATCCTCCCAATACCAGAGGTGCGGCCAGTTTGGGTTGCAGTGAATTTTTCAGATAGTCATACAAAGCATACACCCCAATGCCGATCCACATTGCAAAAACATAGAAGGAACCCACTAATGCATAGTCGCGCTCACGAGGCTCAAAAGGACGCTCGTTCAAATAAATTTTTAAGGCCAATCCCATAAACAGAAACAAGGAGAGCAATACATAGAAACTTTTGGGGTCGCGTTTGGCGTGATATACCAAACCAATGATGCCCAAAAGTAAGGGTAAGAAAAAGTAGGTATTGCGGCCTTTGTTGTGAGCTACATCTTGAGGCAAGTTCTCTTGCGAACCCAAATGCAGTTCGTCTACAAACGGAATTCCGCTCAGCCAGTTGCCATCGAGGTTGTCATATTTGCCTTGAATGTCGTTTTGACGGCCTGTGAAATTCCACATCAAATAGCGCCAATACATGTACCCAAATTGGTATTCGACCATAAAGCGCAAGTTGTCTACCGTACTTGGTTTTTCGATGATGAGGTATTCGCCATAGGTTTTCAAGAATTTGATGTATTCCTCGTTGCCATATTCTCCGGCGCTGTATCCTTTTCTGAATTCGGTGATGATGTCTACCAGTTCCTTTTCTTCTGAATAGTCGGGTTTGATGCGAAACTCCGGCGGATTGGTGAAGCTAATGTAGTTTTCGATGTGCTCGGTACTCCACAAACGCGGCAACAAGGCTTTGTGGCGTTTGTCGCTGTTTTGGTCGGCGTTTTTGTAGTTGTTGGTGATGCGGTATTTGCCCGTTTTGTAATCGCGTTCGTAGTTGGGCGCTTTGTCAAGATAGGGTTCATCTTCGTCCAAGCCAGCAAAAGCATCAGTGTATTGCGGGCCGTAAAACAACGGATTCACGCCATATTGCTCGCGGTTGTAGTAGGCCAAGACCTCGGCGGCATCAGAAGGTTTGTTTTCGTTGATGACGGTATTGGCATTAGCGCGAATAGGCAACATCATCCAGGTGGAGAATCCGATTAATATAAACAGGACACATAAAATTAACGTGTTGTACATCACCATTCCTTTTTGTTGGGTATAGCGCAAGCCAAAATAGAAAAAGGCAATGAGCAACAAGGCAATAAAAATGGTGCCTGAGTTAAACGGCAAGCCCATTTCGTTGACCATGTATACTTCGGCTTTGGCAAACAAGGCCATGGTGAGCGGAAGTAATAATTTGAAGATAAAAAGCAAGATCGAAACCACGACTACATTGGCTACAATGAAGTTTTTGAAGGTGATGGTTTTATGGTGTTTAAAGTAGTACAAAAATCCAATAGAAGGAATGGTCAACAAAGCCATAAAGTGCACCCCAAAAGACAAACCTATCAGCAAGGAAATAATCAATAACCATTTGTTGCCGCGTGGCGTGTCCATGTCTTGTTCCCAGCGCAAGCCCAGCCAAAACAATAAGGAAATAAATAAGGAAGCCATGGCATATACCTCGGCCTCCACAGCATTAAACCAAAAACTGTCAGAAAAGGTATAGGCTAAAGCACCGATAAACGAACTTCCCAAGATGACGAGTTCAGATGAATCGGCATTGTTGTTGAATCGTTTTAAAATTTTGCGCAGCACCATGGTAGATGACCAAAACATAAATAGGATCGTAAAGGCGCTCGAAAAAACCGAAACCATATTCACCATCAAGGCAATTTGTTTGGCATTAAGTGCAAACAGCGCAAAAAAGGCGCCCACCATCTGAAATAAAGGCGCGCCCGGCGGATGACCAACTTCCAATTTGGCTGCTGTAGCAATGTATTCGCCACAATCCCAAAAACTCATGCTGGGCTCAACGGTGAGCGAATAGGTAACTAAGGCAATAAAAAAAGCCACCCAACCCAAAAGGGTGTTCCATTTCGTAAAATTGAAGTTTGTTGACATCATGCTGCTACTGTTTTTTTGAACGCCACAAAGAAACTATTTTTTTGCGTACCGCAGGGCGCCTTAACAAAATTTTCTATACCCATTTTGTCGCTATCTCACTGACTTTTATAGACTAAACAAATTATTCTCAGCGCACTATTTTCGCGGGCTGCAAGAATTCAAATAAAAAAAGGGGTTTTATTTGCTTAAAATAAAATTTGTATTAAATTTGCCCTCGCTTAACAGCTATGGAATTGGTCTATGGTGTAATGGTAACACAACTGTTTTTGGTGCAGTCTTTCAAGGTTCGAGTCCTTGTAGACCAACTTTTAGTAATAACCCTGTAAAGTTAATTCTTTACAGGGTTTTTTTGTCACGGAGTACTATACGCAGCAATTTTTCACACACGATAACCGTCCTTAAAACATGAGAAAGCCAGTGTTTCTTTGTGTCTTTGGGGGCATTACTATTGTACGTTTTTTTGGGTACTTTTCATGTTTACTACAATTTTAGTAATGCTGAATTCGGTAAAATTAGTATCAAATAAACAGTTCAATACCATTATTTTAGAAAGACAAACGAACCCGTAATTCAAGGGACGCCATGCAGATACTTGATATTTGCGAAAACACGTTACTAAAATGTATTTTTTGTTGTAAATATTTTTTTGTAACACCCAATTAACTACTTTTGATAAAATTAAAATTGTTTATGAAATTATTTCTTTTAAAGTGGTATCCAATACTATTAGCCTTCATTTGTATGCTATATTCTATCACCTTGGGTCTTTTGGGAAGACAAGATGAAGCTTTATATTCTGCTCATTGGCCAGGTACAATTTTATTATTTGCAATTGCAATCCGTCAAAGAAGAAAGTCATGAGTATAAGTTTTTTTATTGTAGGTGGCGTAATTTTTGCTGTATATTTATTTTTAATGTTTTGGAGTATAATTTATTCTAATAAAAAACAAAAAGAAGAAAATTACCCAAATATTGACAGCAAAGGGATGTTAAATAAAAATAAAAACCTTTAAAGTTTTTTATATAAATATAAGATGCTTCAAATAATCTGGTAAACACCAAGAAAATCATTTTGAAATAGCCATTTAAGGCAATAAAAAAATCCCGCCACTCGCGGGATTTTTTGTTTTATAGCATTTCTGCCGAAGCTTTCGCTTGGTCCCGAAGTCTCGGGATTCTCATTTAGATTTTGAAAGTAACCACTGGTCTCACCGCATGGTTCACCAAATCTTCGCTGATGCTGCCGTTAAAGAAGTGCGAGAAGCCGGTGCGTCCGTGTGTGCACATGCCAATTAAGTCGGTGTTTACGGCATTGGCAAAATTGAGGATGCCTTTTTCTACATTCACGTCGTTGTAGATGTGTGAGCTGTAATTGGTTAAATTAAACCCTTTTAAGAATTCGCTCATGATGCTTTCGGCTACGTGTGTAGGTTTGAAACTGTTGGGCGTGTTGATCATCACCAAATCCAAATGTGAATTGAATGTCTTGGCCAAGGCCGCCACTTTGGCAAACGGCGCTTTGATCTCGTCTGAGAAATCAGAAGCAAATACAAAGTTGGACGCGTTGAAGTTGGGTGTTTCGTTTTTGATGACCAAAACGGGTACGTCAGAAAAACGCACTACTTTCTCGGTGTTTGATCCGATAAATAATTCTTGAAACCCAGATGCACCGTGGGAGCCCATTACAATAAAATCGACCTTATTTTTTTTGCTCACGGCCAAAATTCCTTCAAACGCTTTTTCAAATTGGATAATTTCAGACACCTCAATGCCTTTCAGAAAATCGGAATCCATTAAGTTCTCTAAGCGCTCGATGGCTTTGTTTTTGAAAAACATGATTTCGGGTATGGCGCTTCCGCCGCCAATCGCATCACTGCCTTGCTGTGGCAACTCCAGCATGTGGAGTAACATAATTTCACTGTTGTTTTCCTTGGCAATTTGAGCCGCAACTCGCAACGCATATTCGGCATGTTTGGAGAAGTCGGTGGGCACTAAAATTCTTTTCATATCAATAAGACTATTAGGGTTATTAATTTATGTATCAAAAGTAAAATTTTACTATTTCCTAATAAATGATATTTGTCATGTAGAAAAAAAGTATATATTTGCACGGTTATATAGATAGCGTACGAATTAATGAGGGAAGCAATGCTTCCCTCTTTTTATAGCATGATGACATTCAAAGAAAAGGTAAATCAATTGTTGCAAACCGGCTTAGACGAAAAGCCAGATTTGTTTTTGATTGATTTATCGGTAAACGAAGCCAATAAAATACTGGTAACTCTTGATGGCGACCAGGGCATACAATTGCAAGACTGCATTGACATTAGCCGCGCCATTGAGCACAACTTGGACCGCGAAGAGCAAGATTTTTCGCTAGAGGTTGCGTCGGTTGGTGTAGGATCCCCCTTAAAATTAGTGCGTCAATATGTGAATAATATTGGCCGTACACTCATCGTAAAATTAGCCACCTCGACCATTGAAGCCGAATTAATAGCCGCTACCGAAAGCCACATTACCTTGGCTTGGGAAGCGAGAGAGCCAAAAAAGATTGGGAAAGGCAAAGAAACCGTACAAAAGGAACAACAGATTCCGTATTCAGAAATAAAAGAAGCAATTGTTACAGTAACATTTTAATTAAAAAGTTGGCATGGAAAATTTAGCATTAATCGATTCATTTTCAGAGTTTAAAGACGATAAACTAATTGATCGTGTAACGCTTATGGCGATTTTAGAAGATGTATTTAGAAATGCATTGAAGAAAAAATTTGGCTCAGATGATAATTTTGACATCATCATCAATCCCGATAAAGGCGACATGGAAATCTGGCGTCGTCGTGTAATTGTAGCCGATGAAGATTTAGATCTAGAAAACGAAGAAATCACCTTGAGCGAAGCCCGTAAAATTGAGCCCGATTTTGAAATTGGCGAAGAGGTTTCAGAAGAAGTAAAATTGATCGATTTGGGTCGTAGAGCAATTTTGGCCTTGCGTCAAAACTTGATTTCTAAAATTCACGAACACGACAATACCAATTTATACAAACAATTTAAGGATTTAATTGGCGAAATTTATACTGCCGAAGTGCACCATGTGCGCCCAAGAGTTGTAATTTTGGTGGACGACGACGGAAACGAAATTGTACTTCCCAAAGAAAAACAAATTCCATCCGACTTTTTCCGCAAAGGAGACAATGTGCGTGGGATTATTGAAAATGTAGAATTAAAAGGAAACAAACCGCAAATTATTATGTCGAGAACCTCAGATGTGTTCTTGGAAAAATTGTTTGAGCAAGAAATACCAGAAGTGTTCGACGGCTTGATTATGGTGAAAAACGTGGTGCGTATTCCGGGCGAAAAAGCAAAAGTAGCGGTAGATTCCTATGATGATCGCATTGATCCTGTAGGTGCTTGTGTGGGAATGAAAGGATCACGTATTCATGGCATTGTACGCGAATTAGGAAACGAAAACATTGACGTGATCAATTACACAACCAATATTCAGTTGTATATCACCAGAGCCTTGAGCCCTGCCAAAGTTTCTTCGATCAAAATTAACGAAGAGACCAAGCGCGCCGATGTATATTTGAAGTTGGAAGAAGTATCCAAAGCGATTGGCCGCGGAGGACATAACATCAAATTGGCTGGTTTACTCACTGGCTATGAATTGGATGTAATTCGTGAAGGTATTATTGCCGAAGAAGAAGACGATGTTGAATTGACAGAATTCTCAGATGAAATTGACGGTTGGGTGATTGACGAATTTGCCAAAATTGGGTTGGATACTGCCAGAAGCATTTTGAAACAAGATGTGGCTGATTTGGTGCGCAGAACTGATCTAGAAGAAGAGACCATTTTAGAAGTAATGAAAATTTTAAAAGAGGAATTCAATAGCTAGACTCGTTTTTCCCTAGTGCAACACAACAAAAATTACGATAAACAAAAGATTTTTATGTCTGAAGAAAGAGTAGTACGAATAAACAAGGTTTTAAGGGAGTTAAACATTTCCTTAGAAAGAGCAGTAGATTATCTTAAAGATAAAGGAATTGCTATTGAAGCGAATCCTAATGCTAAAATTTCGGATTCAGAATACAGTATTTTACAAAATGAATTTGCGGGTGACAAGGGAAATAAGGCAGCTTCTATAGAAGTGAGTGAAGAAAAAAGAAAAGAAAAAGAAGCCTTGCGCATTGAACGCGAAAAAGAAATTGAAGACAAACGCATCGCCGATGAAGAACGCCAACGCTTAGAGGTTATCAAGGCTAAAGCTTCGGTTTCTAGTCCAAAACAAGTGGGAACTATAGATTTAGACCCGAAGAAACCAACTCCAACTCCAGTAGCCGAAACGCCAAAAAAAGAGGCTACAGCAACTTCAAAAGTAAAGGAAACAGTTGTTTTGCCAACCGAAGTGCCTGCAACAGAGGGTGTTGATGAATCAATAACTACCCAATACCAAAAACTTTCGGGCGCCACATTGACCGGCCAGACAATTGATTTATCTCAATTTAATAAGCCTAAAAAGAAAAAAGAAGAGCCAAAAATTGTGCCCAATAAACCGGGCGATGCCAACAAAAACAAAAGAAAACGCATTCCTTTAAAGCCAGGCGAAGTTCGTCCGGGCGTGCCAGGCGGTGCAAATCCAAATAAAATTTCACCCATTTCACCTGGAGATCGATCTTCTCGACCCGGATTTGTAAAAGGTGCTCGTCCGGCTATTGTAGCCAAGGTTGAGCCTACCGAAGAAGAAGTGAAAAACCAAATTCGCGAAACACTAGAGAAACTTCAAGGTAAAGGCAGCAAATCAAAAGCGGCCAAATACCGTAGAGACAAACGAGATACGCACCGTCAAAAATCAGACGAAGAACAAAGATCTATAGAAGAAGGCAGCAAAACCATTAAAGTTACCGAGTTTGTAACCGTAGGGGAAATTGCCATTATGATGGATGTGCCTATTACCAAAGTGATAGGGACGTGTATGTCATTGGGCATCATGGTAACCATGAACCAACGTTTGGATGCAGAAACCTTGACCATTGTGGCCGATGAATTTGGGTACGAAGTTGAGTTTATAACCACTGACTTAGAAGATTCGATTCATGTGGTAGAGGATGCACCAGAAGATTTAACCTTTAGAGCACCAATTGTTACGGTAATGGGTCACGTCGATCACGGAAAAACTTCGTTGCTCGATTACATCCGTAAAGAAAACGTAATTGCTGGAGAATCTGGTGGAATTACGCAGCACATTGGGGCCTATGGCGTAACCCTAGACAACGGACAAAAAATTGCATTTTTAGATACACCAGGTCACGAGGCGTTTACCGCGATGCGTGCCCGTGGAGCGCAGGTTACCGATATCGCCATCATTGTAATTGCTGCTGACGACGACATCATGCCGCAAACCAAAGAGGCCATTAGCCACGCACAAGCTGCCAATGTGCCTATTATTTTTGCCATCAACAAAATTGACAAGCCCAATGCCAATCCGGAGAAAATCAAGGAGCGTTTGGCCAGCATGAATTTATTGGTAGAAGATTGGGGCGGAAAAATTCAATCGCACGACATTTCGGCCAAAGCGGGAACAGGTGTAAAAGAATTGCTCGAAAAAGTATTGTTAGAAGCTGAAATTCTTGACTTGAAATCCAATTCAAATAAATTAGCCTCAGGTACAGTTGTAGAAGCGTTCTTAGATAAAGGAAAAGGATATGTGTCAACCATCTTGGTTCAACATGGAACCCTGAAAATTGGCGACTATATGTTGGCCGGGAAACACCACGGTAAAATTAAAGCCATGCACGACGAACGCGGTCACGTGGTTCTCGAAGCAGGTCCATCAACGCCAGTCTCTGTATTGGGATTAGATGGCGCAGCTACCGCGGGCGACAAGTTTAATGTGTTTGAAGACGAAAGAGAAGCCAAAGCGATTGCAGCCAAACGTACCCAATTGATGCGTGAGCAATCGGTGAGAACACAACGTCACATTACCTTGGCCGAAATTGGTCGACGTATCGCGTTGGGTCAATTTAAAGAATTGAACATCATCTTGAAAGGTGACGTGGACGGTTCGGTTGAAGCCTTGTCAGATTCGTTCTCCAAATTATCTACAGAAGAAATACAAATCAATATTATTCATAAAGGCGTAGGTGCCATCACCGAAACCGACGTGATGTTGGCTTCGGCATCAGATGCGATTATCATCGGATTTAATGTGCGTCCGGCAGGAAATGCCAGACAATTGGCCGACAAAGAAGAAATTGACATCCGAAATTACTCGATCATTTATGATGCGATTGATGACTTAAAAGATGCAATGGAAGGCATGTTGTCTCCCGAGATGAAAGAAGAAATTACCGGTACTGCTGAGATTAGAGAAATCTTCAAAATTTCAAAAGTGGGATCGATTGCTGGTTGTATGGTTACGGATGGTAAAATATTTAGAAGCTCCCGTATTCGAATTATCCGCGAAGGTGTAGTTGTTTTTACAGGAGAACTATCCACGTTGAAGCGTTTCAAAGACGACGTAAAAGAGGTGTCAAAAGGATACGATTGTGGGATACAAATTAAGAACTACAACGACATCGAAGAACTAGACATTATTGAAGCGTTCCAAGAAGTAGCGGTGAAGAAAAAGCTAAAATAGTCTTACCTAATTGGTACTATATAAAAAAGGCGTTCTGTAATAGAACGCCTTTTTTTATTTGTTGGGCTTAATGATAAACGCATTTGGGTATTTCTTTTTGAGATCAAAAAGCGCTTTTTCGGCATCGATGCGCGATTTAAAATTCCCAATCCAAACTTTATAAGAAGGCGTTTTAAATACGATGGTAGCATCTAAATTTTTGACTTCTTTTCGAAAATCAACCAAGGTCTTTTTGGCCAATTCATTTTCGCCAGAAAAGAGTTGAATTTTGTATTTATCGGTGATTGTAATCGAGGAGTTGATTTTTCTTTTTTCGGCGAGTAAGCGTTCAATTTTAGGATCCTGAATTGGGGCGTTTATTTGGCTTTGTGCGAGGCTAATTATAGGGTTTGTGAAGCATAATAAAAGGACTAAAATTTCGAATTTTACGGTTCCTAAATTCATAATGGTTTGATTTTAATGCAAATGTACTATTTATTAAAAATGCCATTCTATAAAAATTATTTAGAATTAATATAAATTGATATTTAACCCTATTTTAAGGTTTTGAGAATAGTTCTTAAGTCGTATTTTTGTGCAAGTTTTTAAATAAGGGGTGTTCTAATTAAGTGTAAAAAACTGAGTATTCACGCCATTTTTAGTCGATAATCATTACAAAATATGAAAAAAGTGGGTAACCATAATTCGATTTCAAGGATTCTATTTTTAAGTTTAGCTTTAACGCTATCCATCTCCTTAACTTCCTACGCGCAAACTCCTGCGCCTACCGCTCCAGCAGCAGATCCTGCCACCGCAACAACAATGGCTGCTCCAGCAGCTGGAGGCGATGCCGCAAAAGGAAAAGAATTGTTTAATGCCAATTGTGCGGCATGTCACAAATTAGACGCAAAAGCTACGGGTCCTGCACTTCGTGGAGTTGCCAATAAATACGACATGGCCTGGTTGTACAAATGGATTAAAAACAGTTCCGAATTGATCAAATCTGGAGATGCCAAAGCGGTAAAAGTTTTTGAAGAAAACAACAAATCCGTCATGACTGCATTTCCGCAGTTGTCCAACCAGGATATTGACAACATTATTGCCTATACCTCTGAGCCCAAAGCAGAGCCTGTTGCTGCAACAACTGCAGCCCCTCCGGGAACACAAACTAATCAAGGCGGTGTTTCAAACGACGTAATTTTATTGGCACTGACTTTGGTCATGTTGATGTTAATTGTGATGTTGTACTTGGTGAATAACATCTTGGTCAAAATTGCAAAAGCTAACGGAATTGAAGTGGCTGCGAAAGAAAAATCAATTCCCATCTGGCAAGCATTTGCTAAAAATCAATTTTTAGTTTTAGTGAGCGCCATTTTATTTTTGCTCATGAGCGCCTATTTTGTGTACGGCTATTTGATGCAAATTGGAGTAGATCAGGATTATGAGCCAGTACAGCCCATACATTACTCTCACCGAATTCACGCCGGAAGCAACGGAATCAATTGTAAGTATTGCCACTCGGCTGCCCGTGTAAGTAAAAACGCCGGAATTCCTTCTTTGAATGTGTGTATGAACTGCCACAAGAATATCAACGAAGTATCTGATACGACTGCAACTCCTGAATACTCTAAAGCATTCTACGACGGTGAAATCCAAAAATTATATACCGCAGTAGGTTGGGATGCCGCCAACCAAAAATACACGGGTAACACACAACCGGTAAAGTGGGTACGTATTCATAATCTTCCTGATTTTGTTTACTTTAATCACTCGCAACACGTTACGGTAGCTGGAATTGAATGTCAAACTTGTCACGGACCAGTTCAAACCTACGAAATCCAAAAACAATTTGCTCCATTAACAATGGGTTGGTGTATTAATTGTCACCGCAAAACCGAAGTGAAAATGGAAGGAAATGAGTACTACACCAAAATTCACGAAGAACTTTCCAAAAAATACGGCGTGACCAAATTGACGGCTGCGCAAATGGGAGGTTTAGAGTGTGGCAAATGCCACTATTAAAAAATTTATTAAGAGCTAATATTTATATACAATGTCATCAAACAAAAAATACTGGAAAAGTGTTGAAGAGCTAAACGAAAATAGTTCTATTGTTGAGGCGCTTAGAAATAATGAATTTGTTGAGCAAATCCCAACAGATGAGTTTTTAGGAAACAAGAATGCATTAACGGATTCGTCAACTACACGTCGTGATTTCTTAAAGTATGTGGGTTTTTCTACAGCAGCAGCTTCGTTAGCCGCTTGCGAAGGCCCTGTACACAAATCAATTCCTTATGTAATTCAGCCGGAACAAATTATTCCAGGTGTTGCTAATTATTATGCAACTTCCTTTTTTGACGGATTTGATTTTGCCAATCTATTGGTTAAAACCAAAGAAGGTCGTCCGATCAAAATTGATAACAATACCCTTGCTGGCGCCAAATTTACTGCCAATGCAAGAGCTCATGCTTCGATCTTGTCCTTGTATGACAGCATGCGTTTAAAACAACCGAAGCTAGTGGGCAAATCAGCTACTTGGGCAGATGTTGATGCTAAACTTAAACAAAGCGTAGCTGAGGCAAAAGCCAAAGGAAAACAAGTGGTTTTACTCACCGGTACGTTGGCATCGCCTTCTACCGAAAAAATTATTGCTGAGTTTATTGCTCAACACCCAACTGCCAAACATGTGGTTTACGATGCCGTTTCAGAATCGGCTGCGTTGGATGCATTTGAAGCCGTTTATGGGGAAAGAGCTTTAGCAGATTACGATTTCTCTAAATCAAATTTAATCGTTTCTATCGGAGCTGATATCTTAGGAGATTGGCAAGGTGGAAATTACAATGGGGGTTATGCACAAGGACGTATTCCTAAAAACGGAAAAATGTCACGTCATTATCAATTTGAAGCCAACATGACTTTGTCGGGTGCTGCAGCTGATAAACGCGTGCCGATGACGGCTGCCGATCAAAAACAAGCCTTAGTTTCTATATACAATACCATTACGAATTCTGGTGTATCTACTGCCAAAACAGCCAGTGATGCCGCCGTGCAAAAAGCGGCTCAGCAACTAAAAGCAGCTGGTTCTAAAGGTGTTTTGGTTTGTGGAATTCAAGATAAAAATGCACAATTACTCGTATTAGCCATCAATCAAGCGTTGGCTAGTGAAGCTTTTTCAACGGTTGGCACACGCCAAATCAGAAAAGGTTCAGCTGAAAAAGTAGCTCAGTTAGTCGCTGACATGAAAGCTGGCGCTGTACATACACTAATAATGAGCGGAGTTAATCCCGTTTATACTATGCCCGCAGCTTTAGGTTTTGAAGCTGCCTTGAAAAAAGTTACCACGTCTGCAGCCTTTAGTTTAAAAGAAGACGAAACCGCTTCTGTTACTACAATTGCAGCACCTGTTCCTCATTACTTAGAATCATGGAATGATTTGATTTTAACCAAAGGAACCTATTCCCTACAACAACCTACCATTCGTCCTCTTTTTGACACCAAACAATTTCAAGATTGTTTATTGTCGTTAGTAGGAAATACAACTTCGTATTACAATTACTTGCAAGCTTCGGCGGCAGGAATTGTTGCAGGTTCATCTTGGAATACCGTTTTGCATGACGGAGTTTATGCTGGTGTTTCAGGTGGATTAACTGCAGCTGCAGCAAATTATTCAGCAGCAGCAACGGCTTTAGCTAGCGGATCAGCAGCGAAAGGTTTTGAATTAATTTTGTATACCAAAACAGGTTTAGGCGATGGTCAACAAGCCAACAACCCGTGGTTACAAGAATTGCCAGATCCAATTACCCGAGTGTCTTGGGATAATTACCTGTGTGTATCTCGTGCTGATGCCGAAAAATTAGGTTTACAAAACAACAATGTAGCCAATGGTGGTCTAAACGGAAGTTATGCCAACATTACTGCCAATGGCATTACACTTTCTAATGTTCCCGTGATTGTTCAACCTGGACAGGCTAATGGAACGGTTGGATTGGCCTTGGGTTACGGTAAAAAAGCGGCTTTGAAAGAAGAAATGCAAGTGGGTGTCAATGCCTATGCCTTGTACCAAAACTTCAATCACGTGCAAGCGGTTAGCATTGCAAAAGCCAATGGCGAGCACGAATTTGCTTGTGTTCAATCACAAAAAACATTAATGGGTAGAGGGGATATTATCAAAGAAACTACCCTAGAAATATTCAATACAAAAGCCGCCAAAGAGTGGAACGTAGTTCCGATGGTTTCTTTGGATCACAAAGAAGTTGAAGCAACCAAAGTTGATTTATGGGAATCATTTGACCGATCAGCTGGGCATCACTTCAACTTATCAATCGACTTGAACGCTTGTACAGGTTGTGGCGCATGTGTTATTGCTTGCCACGCCGAAAACAACGTGCCTGTTGTTGGAAAATCAGAGGTACGCAGAAGCCGTGATATGCACTGGTTGCGAATTGACCGTTACTATTCTTCTGAAGATACCTTTGCACAAGACGACGAGAAAAAAGAAAATTTCAAAGGATTATTTGGAGACAATGGATCATTAGGCGGATTCGGTGAGTTGGAACAAGCTGCCGACAATCCACAAGTGGCTTTTCAGCCGGTAATGTGTCAGCACTGTAATCACGCACCCTGTGAAACCGTTTGTCCTGTAGCCGCAACTTCACATAGCCGTCAAGGTCAAAACCACATGGCCTATAACCGTTGCGTAGGTACGCGTTACTGCGCCAACAACTGTCCGTATAAAGTACGTCGTTTCAACTGGTTCTTATACAGTCAAAACAGCGAATTTGATTTCCATATGAACGACGATTTAGGTCGTATGGTTATCAATCCTGATGTGAATGTTCGTTCACGCGGGGTAATGGAAAAATGTTCGATGTGTATCCAAATGACTCAGGCGACTATACTTAAAGCTAAAAACGAAGGCAGAGCAATCAAAGACGGAGAATTCCAAACAGCTTGTTCAAAAGCTTGTTCGTCTGGAGCTATGGTATTTGGTGACGTGAATGATAAAGAAAGCAAAGTGGCCGAATTGGCTGCCGAAGACAGAATGTATCATTTGTTGGAGCATGTAGGAACTAAGCCAAATGTATTCTACCACGTTAAAGTAAGAAATTCGTAAATTAATTAATAAACAAGATAAAGGATTATGTCGTCTCACTACGAAGCACCCATTAGAAAACCTTTAGTTATAGGTGATAAATCATATCACGATGTAACCGTTGATGTAGCTGCACCTGTTGAAGGCAAAGCAAATAAACACTGGTGGATAGTATTTTCAATCGCTTTAGCTGCTTTCCTTTGGGGAGTTAGTTGCATAGTTTATACCATTTCTACCGGAATTGGAACTTGGGGATTAAACAAAACAGTTGGTTGGGCCTGGGATATCACAAACTTTGTTTGGTGGGTAGGAATTGGGCATGCTGGGACGTTAATTTCGGCAGTATTGTTGTTATTCCGTCAACGTTGGAGAATGGCGATTAACCGCTCAGCAGAGGCGATGACTATTTTCTCTGTAATTCAAGCGGGTTTATTTCCAATTATTCACATGGGTCGTCCTTGGTTGGCCTATTGGGTTTTGCCTATTCCAAATCAATTTGGTTCTTTGTGGGTAAACTTTAATTCGCCCTTGTTGTGGGACGTATTTGCAATTTCTACCTATTTATCTGTTTCACTTGTATTTTGGTGGACGGGATTATTGCCTGATTTCGCCATGTTGCGTGACCGAGCTGTTACTCCTTTTACCAAAAGAATTTATACCATCTTGAGTTTTGGATGGAGCGGAAGAGCAAAAGATTGGCAACGTTTTGAAGAGGTTTCCTTGGTTCTTGCCGGTTTAGCTACCCCGCTGGTACTTTCGGTGCACACCATTGTATCTTTTGACTTTGCTACCTCGGTAATACCGGGATGGCACACCACGATTTTTCCTCCATATTTTGTGGCTGGAGCAGTATTCTCCGGATTTGCAATGGTAAACACCTTGCTAATCATCATGAGAAAAGTATCTAAACTAGAAGCCTATATCACGGTTCAACACATCGAATTAATGAACATCGTAATTATGATTACGGGTTCTATTGTAGGTGTTGCCTACATCACCGAGTTATTTGTAGCTTGGTATTCGGGTGTAGAATACGAGCAATATGCGTTCTTAAACAGAGCAACCGGTCCTTACTGGTGGGCGTACTGGTCGATGATGACGTGTAATGTGTTTTCGCCTCAATTCATGTGGTTCAAAAAATTGCGTACCAGCATTATGTTCTCGTTTATCATTTCTATAGTAGTAAATATCGGAATGTGGTTTGAGCGTTTTGTAATCATTGTAACCTCTTTACACCGCGATTACCTTCCATCTTCTTGGACTATGTTTTCCCCAACTTTTGTTGATATTGGAATATTCATTGGTACGATTGGTTTCTTCTTTGTTTTATTCTTGTTATATGCTCGTTCTTTCCCTGTAATTGCACAAGCAGAGGTTAAAACAATTTTGAAAACATCTGGAGAAAATTATAAAAAACAAAGAGAAGCAAATAAAGATTCACATCATGAGTAATAAAGTTATTTACGCCCTTTATAATGACGATGATGTTTTGATGGACGCGGTAAAGAAAACCCGTGCTGCACATCATCACATTGAAGAAGTATTCACACCATTTCCGGTTCACGGATTGGATAAAGCCATGGGCATAGCTCCAACTCGATTGGCTATCTGCGCTTTTATATATGGCTGTATCGGTTTGTCTGTTTCAGTTTGGTTGATGAACTACATTATGATACAAGATTGGCCGCAAGATATTGGTGGAAAACCAAGTTTTACCTACATCCAAAACATGCCTGCCTTTGTTCCGGTTATGTTTGAAATGACCGTATTTTTTGCTGCACACTTAATGGTAATTACCTTTTACATGAGAAGCAGATTATGGCCATTTAAACAAGCCGAAAACCCAGATGTACGCACAACTGACGATCATTTTTTGATGGAAGTTGCCATACACGATAACGAAACAGAATTGGTAAGTTTTTTCCAAGCTACTGGTGCAGTAGAAGTTAAAGTAATTGAAAAGCATTAATTAGAACTATGAAAAGTGTATATAAAATAAGCCTTTTAGTGAGTTTTGCTGTGTTAGTTTCGTCTTGTCACAACAAATCGAAGCCTAATTACCAGTACATGCCAAATATGTATGAACCAGTAGGCTATGAAACCTATGGCGAATCACAAGCGTTTAAAAACGGCAAAGAAGGGCAGTTACCAGTTGATGGATCAATCAAAAGAGGGCAGGATGTGTATGACTATCCAAACACAACAGCTGGCTATGATTTAGCCAAAGCTAACCTAAAATCGCCCCTTGATTCTGCAGCAGTTGATCTAGACAAAGCAAAGGAATTATATGATATCTATTGTGCTATTTGCCACGGGACAGCTGGAGACGGAAAAGGTAAATTGGTAACCCAAGGAAAGTATTTAGGTGTTCCAAGTTACAAAGACAGACCTACCATTACTGCAGGTAGTATTTTTCACGTTCAAACCTATGGTTTGAATGCAATGGGATCTTACGCGAATCAATTGAGTGCACACGAAAGATGGATTCTTGCTGAGTACGTGTTAAAATTAAAAAGCGAATTATAATTATCGAACCAACTGATCTGAATAGATATGTATACATTTTCCAGTAAACTAAAAACTTTTTCACTAGTACTAATGATTATTGGTATTCTTGGGCTAGGGTATGGTTTTTTAACCGCTCCAAAAAATATTGAAGACGTTGAGAAAATACTCGCTGCTGATGCACATGGTCAACATGAAGCAACTGCAGTACATGCTGAGACGCAATCGCATCCTGCTACTGAAGCCAAAGCGGGAACAGAAGCAGCAACCAATAGCGTTCATGCCGCACACGATTCTACTGCTGTAGACACTGTTGCAGCTGCAGTAGCGCCGGTTGAGACACATCATGCCGAAGCAGCTCCAGCTCACGGAGATGCCCACGCAGCACACCAAGAACACCTCACACACGTTTTGCACCAATTGCAAAATAAACCCTGGTCTGCTTTGTATGTGGCTTGTATCTTTTTTCTATTGATATCTTTAGGAGTTCTAGTGTTCTATGGCATTCAACAAGTGGCTCAAGCGGGATGGTCGCCTGTACTTTTTAGAGTAATGCAAGGAATTACAGCTTACTTACCATGGGGATCAGTAATTTTCTTCTTACTACTAGTGGCTTGTGGACTTCATCTCAACCATTTATTCATTTGGTTAGATCCAGAAGTGGTGGCCCATGATAAATTAATTCAAAATAAAGCGGGTTATTTAAATTTCCCCTTCTGGATTATTCGTGCCGCTATCTTCTTAGCCGGATGGAACTTATACCGTTATTTTTCACGCAAAAACTGTTTGGCACAAGACGAGTCTACAGACAACAGCTACTACAAAAAGAACTTTAATATTTCGGCCATGTTTTTGGTCTTCTTTATTGTATCAGAATCAATCATGTCATGGGATTGGATCATGTCGTTTGATCCACACTGGTTCAGTACATTATTTGGTTGGTATGTTTTTGCTAGCTTCTTTGTAAGCGGAATCACAACTATTTGTATGGTTACGTTGTACTTGAAAGGCAAAGGATACTTAGAGCACGTCAACACCAGTCACATTCACGATTTGGCTAAATTTATGTTTGGAATCAGTGTATTCTGGACCTATTTATGGTTCTCTCAATTCATGTTAATCTGGTATGCGAACATTCCAGAAGAGGTTACTTATTTTGTAACGCGTATTGAGATGTACAACTTGCCCTTCTTTGGCGCTGTTGTCATGAATTTTGTATTCCCTATATTAATCTTAATTAATACTGATTTCAAGCGTATAACCTGGGTATTGGTTATGGCCGGAACTGTTATTCTACTTGGTCACTATGTTGATTTCTTTAATATGATTATGCCTGCAACCGTTGGAGATCAGTGGTTTATAGGAATACCAGAATTAGGAGCTTTATGTTTTTTCCTTGGTTTATTTATTTATGTTGTATTTACTGCATTAACAAAAGCCCCCTTGTTCCCAAAAAGAAATCCTTTCATTGAAGAAAGTAAACATTTTCATTATTAATATTTAAAGTAAAAACAGATGACAAGTTTGTTGGTAATTACAGTTTTAATTTTATTAGCCGTTGCTTTATGGCAATTGACGAAGATATTTGATCTAACGCAAGTTGGTGTTAAATCGAATTCTCAAGTTGCTAGTGATAATGATAACAATGTGCAAGGATACCTCATGTTTGGTTTCTTGGCTTTTATTTATGTGTTTACTATTTATGGTTTACTTAAATGGGGCGGTTTGGTATTGCACACACCGGCTTCTGCACATGGAGCTATGGTAGATAGTCTCATGAATATTACATGGGTGCTTATATTTTTTGTACAAACCATCACGCAAGCTTTTTTGCATTATTTTGCCTTCAAATACCGGGGAAAACAAACAAATACAGCTTTGTATTTTGCTGACAATAACAAACTTGAATTCATTTGGAGTATTATTCCTGCTATCGTTTTGGCTGGTTTAATTTTATACGGTTTGTATGCTTGGACCAACATCATGTTTGTTGATGAAGACGAGGATGTTGTCGAGATCGAATTATATGCACAACAATTTAACTGGAAAGCAAGATATTCTGGAGAAGACAATGTGTTAGGGAAAGCCAATGTGCGTTACATTGATGGAGTTAACGCATTAGGAGTTGATGCAGGAGATCCAAATGCACAAGATGATAAAGTGGTAACCGAACTGCATCTTCCAGTTGGTAAAAAGATATTATTCAAAATGCGTTCGCAAGATGTTTTGCATTCGGCCTTTATGCCCCACTTTAGAGCACAAATGAATTGTGTACCGGGTATGGTTACTCAATTTGCTTTTGAACCCATCTACACTACTCAGCAAATGAGAGACATGCAATTTATGCAAGAGAAGGTGGCTAATATCAATGCCATTAGAGCAAAGAAAAGTTTACTATTAGTGGCCAAAGGTGAAGCTGCCTTAGACCCGTACACCTTTGATTATTTGTTGCTTTGTAATAAAATTTGTGGCGCATCACATTACAACATGCAAATGAAGATAGTTGTGGATACGCCCGAAGACTACAAAAAATGGTTGGCTACACAAAAATCAATCAAAGAAGAATTACAAGCAGCTGCTGCACCAGCTCCCGAAAATGGCGTCGCTAAACCTGTAGATAGTTTGGCTGTAAAGCCAACAACAATGGCTGCACTTGTAAAATAATATTATACATTAATTTAAGAACTATATCCTATGTCAGCAGAAGCTCTAGATCACGCACACGATCACGCACACGATCATGATCATGAACACCACCATAAAGATACATTTGTAACCAAGTATATTTTCTCTATTGATCACAAAATGATTGCTAAACAGTATTTAATTACTGGTATCATTATGGGTGTAATTGGTGTAGGAATTTCACTTTTATTTAGATTGCAACTGGCATGGCCAGAGGAGTCATTTCAAGTTTTTAAACTATTTTTAGGTGAAAGTTATGCACCTAACGGTGTTTTGTTAAATGATAGATATCTAGCATTAGTGACTATTCACGGCACTATTATGGTATTCTTTGTTCTAACAGCGGCTTTGAGTGGAACATTTAGTAATCTATTAATTCCGCTACAAATTGGTGCACGCGATATGGCATCTGGACTATTAAACATGATTTCGTATTGGTTGTTTTTCTTGTCTAGTATTATCATGGTTATTTCATTATTTGTAGAGTCAGGACCAGCCTCTGCCGGTTGGACAGTCTATCCACCATTAAGCGCTTTGCCTCAAGCCATTAGCGGATCAGGAGCCGGAATGACTTTGTGGTTGGTATCTATGGCCATTTTTATTGCAGCCTCTCTATTGGGATCATTAAATTATATCGTTACGGTAATCAATTTGCGCACAAAAGGGATGTCGATGACGCGTTTGCCACTTACCATTTGGGCATTTTTTGTAACCGCTATTATCGGTGTTATTTCGTTTCCTGTATTATTATCAGCTGCTTTGTTATTGATAATGGATAGAAGTTTTGGAACATCTTTCTTCTTGTCAGACATCTATATTGCCGGAGAAGTTTTGCATTACCAAGGTGGTTCGCCTGTATTGTTTGAACATTTATTTTGGTTCTTAGGTCACCCTGAGGTATACATTATCTTGTTGCCAGCTCTTGGAATCACTTCAGAAGTTATTGCAACCAATTCCCGTAAACCAATTTTTGGTTACCGTGCCATGATCATGTCTATATTAGCAATTGCCTTTTTATCTACTATAGTTTGGGGTCACCACATGTTTATTTCGGGAATGAACCCATTCTTAGGTTCTGTATTTACATTTACAACCTTATTAATTGCTATTCCATCTGCGGTAAAAGCGTTCAATTACATCACTACGTTGTGGAAAGGGAATTTACAACTAAATCCTGCCATGTTGTTTTCTATCGGCTTGGTTTCAACTTTTATTACCGGAGGATTAACTGGAATTATTTTGGGTGATAGTACATTAGATATCAACGTACACGACACCTATTTTGTGGTTGCTCACTTTCACTTGGTAATGGGAATCTCAGCACTTTACGGAATGTTTGCTGGAATTTACCACTGGTTTCCAAAAATGTTCGGAAGAATGTTAAACAAAAACCTAGGGTATATTCACTTTTGGGTAACAGCTGTTAGTGCCTATGGCGTATTCTTCCCCATGCATTTCATCGGATTAGCCGGATTGCCTAGAAGATATTACACCAATACCAATTTCCCGCTTTTTGATGATTTACAAAACGTGAATGTCCTTATCACTGTATTTGCTTTAGTAGGAGGTGCATTTCAGTTGGTGTTTTTATATAATTTCTTCAGCAGCATTTTTTATGGAGAGAGAACAATACAAAACCCATGGAAATCGAATACTTTAGAGTGGACGGCTCCAATAGAACACATGCACGGCAACTGGCCTGGAGAAATTCCTCACGTACACCGTTGGCCATATGATTACAGCAAACCAGGTCATGATGATGATTTTGTTCCGCAAAACGTCCCGATGAAACCGGGTGAAGAAGAATTACATCACTAATATAAACTAAGCCTTTCCTAAACGGAAGGCTTTTTTATTTCACCACCACATTTCCCTATATTTGCTTCATGAACGAGCATTTAAATCCCACCAATTCCAATTTTAATCCCGAAGAGTTAGATCTTGAAAAAAAGTTGCGCCCCTTATCATTTGATGATTTTTCAGGGCAAGAACAAATCTTAGACAACCTCAAAGTATTTGTTGAAGCAGCCAATCAACGCAATGAAGCACTAGATCACACTTTGTTTCACGGGCCTCCAGGTCTAGGCAAAACTACTTTGGCCAATATTTTAGCCAACGAATTAGGAGTTGGCATCAAAATCACATCAGGACCTGTGCTAGATAAGCCCGGAGATTTGGCCGGTTTACTCACCAACTTAGAAGAACGCGACGTGTTGTTTATCGATGAGATTCATCGGCTGAGTCCTATAGTCGAAGAATATTTGTATTCGGCTATGGAAGATTTCAAGATTGACATCATGATTGAATCAGGTCCCAATGCGCGCACGGTTCAAATTAATCTAAATCCATTTACCTTGGTAGGGGCAACTACACGTTCGGGTTTGTTAACTGCCCCGATGCGTGCTCGTTTTGGCATCCAAAGCCGCTTGCAATATTACAACACCGAACTGCTCACCACCATTGTGCAGCGCAGTTCAGCCATATTAAAAATGCCCATTTCTATGGAGGCCGCAATCGAAATTGCAGGCAGAAGTCGAGGCACACCGCGTATTGCCAATGCCTTGTTGCGCAGGGTGCGCGATTTTGCGCAAATTAAAGGAAACGGAACTATCGACATTCAGATCGCCAAGTACGCCTTAGAAGCGCTGCATGTCGATTTGCATGGTCTCGACGAAATGGACAATAAAATACTGCGCACTATTATTGATAAATTTAAAGGCGGTCCAGTAGGTTTGTCAACCTTGGCCACGGCCGTATCAGAAAGCAGCGAAACCATAGAGGAAGTGTACGAGCCCTTTTTAATTCAAGAGGGTTTCATTATGCGCACACCGCGGGGCCGAGAAGTTACCGAGAAAGCCTATCGCCATTTGGGCATTAGTCGTCCTGCAGCGCAAGGGGGATTGTTTTAAGGAGTTTGAAGTGGGAAGTTTGAAGCGGGAAGTTTCATTCTAATTTTGTTCATCATTACTATGAGTTTTAAATTTGAAAAATTACTTATTTGGCAAAAAGCAATGGATTTTGGTGAAGAAATTTACAAGATCTCTAAAAGCTTTCCAAAACATGAAATTTATAATTTATCCTCCCAATTATTACGTGCCTCTGATTCTATTGCTTTAAACATATCCGAAGGTTCTATTGAACAGTCATCTGCTGAATATAAACGATTTTTAGGGTACTCAATACGCTCAATTGCTGAAGTTGTTACCTGTTTGCATAAAGCCAAAAGGAGAAATTATATTGATAATGTTCAATTTGATAAACTCTATAAAGATTCTTTTGACTTGCTTAATATGACAGTGGCCTTTAAGCAAAAAGTAAAATAGAAGTTATTAAAACTAATTTAACTTCCAACTTCCAACTTCCCACTCCCCGCTATGACCAAATCAAACCACACGCAATTGATAAAATCCGAAGCCCAACGCCTCGGTTTTTTATCCTGTGGCATTGCTAAATCTGGTTTTTTAGAAAGCGAAGCCCCGCGGTTGGAGCGTTGGTTAAACCAGAATTACCACGGCGAAATGGCCTATATGGCCAATCATTTTGACAAACGCTTAAACCCCAATTTGTTGGTTGACGGAGCCAAAAGCGTAATCTCCTTGCTGCTCAATTATTACCCAGAAACTTCCCAGCTTGAAGATTCATACAAAATTTCTAAGTACGCCTACGGACAAGACTACCACGAGGTCATCAAGGATAAATTGAGGGAGTTGTTGTTTTTTATTCAAAACGAAATTGGCGAAGTACACGGCCGTGCTTTTGTCGATTCGGCACCGGTTTTAGACAAGGCCTGGGCAGCCAAAAGCGGCCTGGGTTGGATAGGAAAAAATAGCAATCTCATTACCCAGCAAGTGGGTTCTTTTTATTTTATTGCCGAGCTGATTGTCGATCTCGAATTGGATTATGATTCGCCCACCACCGATCATTGTGGTACCTGTACGGCCTGTCTAGACGCCTGTCCCACCCAAGCTATTGTTGCGCCCTACGTGGTCGATGGCAGCAAATGCATTTCTTACTTCACCATTGAACTCAAAAACGAAATGCCAACAGAAATGAAGGGCCAATGGAACGATTGGATTTTTGGCTGTGATGTGTGTCAAGATGTGTGTCCGTGGAACCGATTTTCTACACCACACGCGGTGCCCGCATTTCAGCCTACACCAGATTTGTTGTCCTTTACCAAAAAAGATTGGGAAGAAATTACCCAAGAAACGTTTGGGATTCTAGCCAAAAATTCCCCACTCAAAAGAACCAAGTGGGAAGGGATCAAACGAAACATCGACTTTTTGAAAGGAACCTAATTGAAACTTCGCTCTTTGGTTCGTATGAGCAAATTGTTAACTGGTTCTTGATTATACCGGAATGCCTTTTCATTGGCAATCATTTCTAGGATTTGAATCTTCATTTAGCATATTAATTCACTAAATTCGTCGCCTCACAAATACCGAGTTACCTTGAAAAAATTATATATTATTCTGCTGTTAGTTTGTGCTCATTTTTCTTGGAGTCAAAAGCAAATAACAGCATCAACTGTCCAGGTTTACACTACAGCAAAAGAAACCAACGAACGATTGTCTGCCTCTGCAATAGCATCGTTTGCTCCAGCGAGTCAACCCTTTGAAACCCAAATTTGTGTTTTTGTCGATCCCACCAAAAAATTTCAAACCTTTATGGGAATTGGTGGCGCGATAACCGATGCCAGTGCCGAAGTATTTGCCGTGTTGTCGCCAAAAAAACAGCAAGAGTTTTTAGATTCCTATTACTCAAAATCCAAGGGCATTGGCTATACGTTGGCCAGGACCAACATACACAGTTGTGATTTTTCGAGTGGCAGTTATACCTACGTATCCGAAGGCGATGCCGAGTTAAACTCTTTTTCTATTGCACACGACAATACGTTTCGCATTCCACTCCTCAAAAAAGCCATGCAAACGGCCGACAAATTAATCCTTTATGCCTCGCCTTGGAGTCCACCTGCCTTTATGAAAACAAACGGAGATATGTTGCTAGGAGGTTCCTTAAAACCTGAATATTACCAAGCCTGGGCCAATTACTTTGTTAAATTTATTCAGGCCTACGAAAAAGAAGGCGTACCAATTTGGGGAATTTCTGTGCAAAATGAACCGATGGCCAAACAGCGATGGGAATCGTGTATTTATTCGGCCGAGCAAGAGCGTGATTTCTTGAAAAATAACTTGGGGCCTACACTAGAAAAAGCAGGTTTGGGCACCAAGAAAATTATTGTGTGGGACCATAACCGCGACCTGATGTTTCAGCGTGCGGCTACTATATTTGATGATCCACAAGCTGCAAAATATGCTTGGGGAATGGGGTTTCACTGGTATGAAAACTGGTCTGGAGGCCAACAAATGTATGAGAATGTCAAAAAAGTGCACGAGGCCTATCCCACCAAAAATTTAATTTTCACCGAGGGCTGTGCCGAAGCCTTTAACGCAGAAAAATATCAATTTTGGAGCAACGGAGAAAAGTATGGCACATCCATGATTCACGATTTTAATAACGGCACTGTGGCTTGGACCGATTGGAATATTTTACTCGATGAACAAGGCGGACCAAATCACGTGGGTAATTTTTGTTTTGCTCCCATTCATGCCAATACCAAAACAGACGAATTGATTTACACCCCTTCTTATTTTTACATTGGGCACTTTTCTAAATTTATTCAACCGAATGCCAAGCGCATTAGCAGCGTGGCCAGTCGAAGCCAATTGCTTACCACCTCGTTTCAAAATCCAGACAACAGCTTGGTTACTGTGGTTATGAATTCTAGCGACGCAGCAGTTTCGTATTATTTATATGTAAAAGACCAGGCGGTAAATCAGCTAATTCCCGCACACGCAATTCAAACGTTTGTATATACAGTAAATTAGTTAGTTCAGAGAGGCGTACGGACTTGCTGTTTTGCCAAAAAGAAATGGTTAATTACTTCCATTTTTAAATGATACTCCTACCTTTGTCAGTTGGAATGAAATCCCAGAATCCCATGAGTACAAGTAAACGCAGAGAAGCCCTTTTATACCACGCCAAACCCACTCCGGGTAAAATTCAAGTGGTTCCTACCAAAAAATATGCAACCCAACGCGATTTGTCGTTGGCCTATTCTCCTGGCGTTGCCGAACCCTGTTTGGAAATTGCCAAAGACATCAAAAATGTATACAAATACACAGCCAAAGGAAACTTAGTGGCTGTAATTACCAACGGAACAGCGGTGTTGGGCTTGGGGGATATTGGTCCCGAAGCATCTAAACCCGTTATGGAAGGCAAGGCTTTGTTGTTTAAAATCTTTGCCGACATTGATGTGTTTGACATTGAGATCGACACCAAAGACATCGATGCCTTTATTGCTACTGTAAAAAACATTTCCCCTACGTTTGGTGGAATTAATTTGGAAGACATCAAAGCTCCAGAGTCTTTTGAAATTGAACAACGTTTGGTTGCCGAACTGGATATTCCGGTAATGCACGACGACCAACACGGCACTGCAATTATCTCCTCAGCGGCCTTGTTGAACGCCTTAGAATTAGCCGAAAAGAAAATAGAAGAAGTAAAAATTGTAGTCTCAGGAGCAGGATCTGCTGCCTTGGCCTGTGCCAATTTATATGTGTTGCTAGGGGTGAATCCGGCGCACATTATCATGTTTGACAAAGACGGTTTGTTGTCAAATGATCGAACCGATTTGTCCGATCTGCAACGTCGGTATTCTAAAGATATAAAAGGCACTTCATTGGGAGCTGCCTTGAAAGACGCAGATGTGTTCTTGGGTTTGTCGGCAGGTAATATATTGACCCCCGAGATGTTATTGGGCATGGCCAAAGACCCTATTGTTTTTGCGATGGCCAATCCGGTGCCCGAAATAGACTACGATTTGGCGATTGCCACCCGAAAAGATATCATTATGGCTACAGGCCGTTCCGATCATCCAAATCAGGTGAACAATGTGTTGGGATTTCCTTATATTTTTAGAGGGGCGCTCGATGTGCGAGCCACCAAAATAAACGAAGCCATGAAAATGGCTGCCGTAAAAGCCTTGGCTGCCTTAGCCAAAGAATCGGTACCCGAACAAGTAAATATTGCCTACGGCGAAACCAAATTGGTTTTTGGCCGCGATTATATTATTCCAAAACCTTTTGATCCCCGATTGATCGCCATGGTAGCCCCAGCGGTAGCCAAAGCGGCTATGGATTCGGGCGTAGCGACCAACCCCATTTACGATTGGGATAAGTATGTAGAAGAATTATTGGAACGTTTGGGCTCTGACAACAAAATGGTGCGCTTGCTTACTAATAGAGCGAAGACCGATCCAAAACGGCTAGTTTTTGCCGAAGCCGATCAGTTGGCTGTACTCAAAGCGGCACAGATTGTATATGAAGAAGGCATTGCGCATCCCATATTATTGGGTAATCGAGAGCACATCATGGAACTCAAAGCCGAGTTGGGATTTGATGCCGATGTACCCATTTACGATCCAAAAACCAAAGAAGAAGACGCTAGACGATTGCGGTATGCCGACTTGTTTTGGAAATCGAGACAACGCCGGGGTATTTCGTTGTTGGACGCCCAAAAATGGATGCGGGAGCGCAATTATTTTGCGGCTATGATGATCAACGAAGGCGAAGCCGATGCCTTGGTTACGGGCTATTCTCGCAGTTATCCGGGAGTAGCAAAACCCATGATGCAACTCATCGGAAAGGCCCCTGGAATTTCCTTGATTGCCACCACCAACATGATGATGACCAATCGCGGTCCGATGTTTTTGTCGGATACGGCCATCAACCCCAATCCTTCGGCTGATGACTTGGCCAAAATTGCCTTGATGACCGCCAAAACAGTCCGCATGTTTGGAATGGAACCCGTGATTGCGATGGTTTCGTTTTCCAACTTTGGTTCCTCTGCCGACAGCAGTGCCTCCAAGGTGCGCGAAGCAGTTGCCTATTTGCACAAAGAACAGCCCGATTTGATTGTGGATGGAGAAATTCAAGCTGATTTTGCCTTGAATTCAGAAATGCTCAAAGAGAAATTCCCTTTCTCTAAATTGGCCGACAAAAAAGTAAATACCTTGATATTCCCTAACTTAGAATCGGCCAACATTACCTACAAATTACTCAAAGAATTGTACAAAGTTGATTCTATTGGCCCAATTATGTTGGGAATGGCCAAGCCGGTGCATATTTTCCAGCTTGGTGCCAGCGTAGAAGAGATGGTAAATATGGCTGCCGTAGCGGTAGTGGATGCGCAAGAAAAAACCAAACGACTTCGTGAATTAAACGCAATTTAAAACCCCAATAACAGAAGGCTAAAGCCTGCATTTTTTTGTTATATTTGGGACGATTACAATACATATGATAGCACACATTCAAGGAAAATTAGTAGAAAAAACACCCACAGAAGTAGTCATTGATTGCGGTGGAGTGGGGTATCACATTCACATTTCTTTGCACACCTTTTCTTTGTTGCCTTCTACTGATTTTGTAAAATTATACACCTACCTTCAAATTAAAGAAGATGCCCATTCCTTGTTTGGTTTTGTAGAAAAATCAGAGCGGGAGTTGTTCAAAATGCTCTTGTCGGTATCCGGAATTGGCGCCGGAATTGCACGAACCATGCTGTCTTCATTAGAACCAAAACAAATTATTCAAGCGCTGGCTTTGGGTGATTTGGCAACTATTCAATCGATCAAAGGCATCGGACTCAAAACGGCCCAACGCGCCATCCTCGATTTAAAAGACAAAGTAGCCAAAATCTATCAAATTGACGATGTTTTTCTCGTTTCAAACAATACAAACAAAGACGAAGCGTTATCTGCTTTGGAAGTTTTAGGGTTTAATAGAAAATTGGCAGAAAAAGTAATGGATAAACTGGTCAAAGAATCGCCAGAGGCAACAGTTGAAGCCTTAATAAAACTAGCCCTTAAAAACTTGTAATTTGTGAGAAAAAGCGGCCTATATATCTTTAGAAATCAACTTATACAAGCCTTGGTGGTTTTTGTTTTTTTGTGCAGTTCGGCAGTTCATGCCCAAGTAACTGAAGAAGAAGAAGACGAACCAGAAGATTCAATAAAAACGGGAGTCAGCCTGGGTAAATTGGCAATCAAAAATCCGCCCAGTGTGTTAGAAGCCTACACCTATGATCCCGTGACGGATCGCTACGTGTATACCAGTTCGGTAGAGGGATTTAATATCAGTTACCCCATTATTTTAACCCCCAAAGAATACGAACAACTGGTTTTACGCGAATCCATGCGCAACTATTTCAAAAAGAAAGGCGATGCGATGGACGGTAAAAAAGAGGGATCAGAAGAAGCCAAACGCGATTTATTGCCGCGATACTATGTGAATTCCGGATTTTTTAGCTCTATTTTTGGGAGCAACACCATCGATGTGAAACCCACCGGATCAGTAGAAATAGATTTGGGAATGCGCTACACCAAACTCGATAATCCCGCGATTTCTCCCCGCAACCGCACGGCAACTACCTTTGATTTTAACCAACGCATCAGCATGAGTTTGATGGGAAAAGTAGGAACACGACTGCAAGTTACGGCCAACTACGACACTCAATCTACCTTTGCGTTTCAGAATGCGATCAAATTAGAATACACGCCTACAGAAGATGATATCGTCCAAAAAATAGAAGTAGGAAACGTGAGCATGCCACTCAACAGTTCATTGATCCGCGGCGCACAAAGTTTATTTGGGGTGAAAGCCCTCTTGCAATTTGGAAAAACCAGCGTTACGGGAATTTTCTCCGAGCAAAAATCGCAAACCAAATCGGTAACGGCACAAGGCGGCGGAACCATCCAAGACTTTGAATTGTTTGCCTTAGATTACGATTCGGATCGACACTTTTTTCTTTCGCAGTACTTTAGAAACAAATACGACGGGGCCTTAAAAAATTATCCGTTTATCGACAGCCGGATTCAAATTACACGTCTAGAAGTATGGGTTACCAATCGCCAAAACCGCATTACCACCACCAATAATAATTTGCGAAACATCATTGCCCTGCAAGATTTAGGAGAAGCGCAAATTCCTACTCTTCCCGATGCAGAAGTGGTGATCACACCCAACACTGCGGGCTTCTTTTTGGCAGATCCCAATTCGCCTGTAGACAACAAAAACAACAAATACGATCCGGGTTTAATTACAACGGGCGGCGGATATTTGAATTCCCAAATACGTGAAATTGCTACTGCAGGCCAAGGATTTACTGGTGTTGTTGGCGTAGAAGCACAAGATTTTGCCAAACTAGAAAACGCCCGAAAATTAAATACAAACGAATTTTCCTTTAACCAACAATTGGGGTACATTTCGTTGCAACAAAAGTTGGCCAACGATGAGGTCTTGGCCGTGGCCTATCAATATACCATAGGCGACCAAGTATACCAAGTTGGGGAGTTTGGAAACGACGGAGTTGATGCTACCCAAGTAGGAACCACCAACGGCAACACCGGACAACCTACCATTACTAGTCAAACCTTGCTCTTAAAAATGTTGAAGAGCAATTTAACCAACGTCATTGCGCCCGTTTGGAACTTGATGATGAAAAATATCTACCAAATTCCGGGTGCGTATCAGTTGCAGCAAGACGATTTTAAATTCAACATTCTGTATGCCGATCCTTCGCCATTAAATTACATTAAGCCGGTTGAAGGAACTGCTTTCCCTGCTAATCCGTTGCCTGAAAATAGATTGTCCGAAACACCGTTGTTGAAGGTGTTTAATCTCGATAAATTAAATTCTACCAATGATCCGCAAGTTGGGGGCGATGGTTTTTTTGATTTTATGCCAGGCCTCACGGTTGATCCGCAAAATGGCCGCATTATTTTCACTGCCGTAGAGCCGTTTGGAAAATTGATTTTTAACAAATTGCGATTAAGCGACACCGAAAACTACGAAGGCAGTCAAACGTCATTGCTCGATTATAACGACAACCAACGCAAGTATGTGTTTAAAACCATGTACGATCAAACCCAAGCCACGGCCTTGCAAGAAAGTGCCAAAAACAAGTATTTACTGAAAGGTAAATTCAAATCTACTGGTGGTGACGGCATCCCGATTGGGGCATTTAATGTGCCAAAAGGATCGGTAGTGGTTACTGCAGGCGGACGTATTTTGGTAGAAGGCGTCGATTACAGCGTCAATTACCAAGCGGGCCGGGTGCAAATTTTGGATCCTGCCTTGCAAGCTTCGAATACGCCAATTGAAGTTTCGGTAGAGAACAACTCGACTTTCGGGCAGCAAACCCGTCGTTTTATGGGGTTTAATGTAGAGCATAAATTCTCTGAGAAATTTGTTGTGGGTGGAACGTTCTTAAAAATGACCGAAAAACCACTGACGTCAAAATCATCCTACGGACAAGAATCGGTGAACAATACCATTTATGGATTGAATTCTAATTATTCTACCGAGGTACCCTTTCTAACGCGCTTGGTAAATAAACTGCCGAATATAGATACTGATGTACCTTCTAATTTTTCGTTTAGAGGAGAAGTTGCTTTTTTAAAGCCAGAAAAACCGCAAGGCGATCAATTTGGCGGAGAAGCCACCATTTATGTGGATGATTTTGAGGGTTCCCAATCCAATATTGATTTGCGTTCATCCACGTCATGGACCTTGAGTTCTACGCCGGTTACTACCTTGAAAGAATTTGGAGAAAACACAGCAGGCCTGCCGTATGGCGAGAAGCGTGCCAAATTGAGTTGGTACAGCATTGACCCTATTTTTTATACCCAACGACCTTCGGGTATTTCGGTTGATGACATTTCCTTAAACAAAACCCGTCGTATTTTTAGTCAAGAATTATATCCTAATACTGATATCGCCGTTGGGCAAAGTCAGGTCATCAATACCTTTGACATGACCTATTATCCCAAAGAACGCGGGCCGTATAACAACAACCCGTTAGCCTCTGGCACCAATGAATTGCCCAATCCAAAAGACAATTTTGGAGGAATTACGCGCTCATTAAACTCCACCAATTTTGAGCAAGGCAATGTAGAGTACATTCAATTTTGGTTATTGGATCCGTATGTCGGTAATGGATTAACTCCGCAAGAACTAGCCAATCCCGGTAAAATTTTTTTCAATTTGGGTTCAATCTCGGAAGATATTTTGAAGGATGGCCGTAAACAATTCGAAAATGGTTTGCCCGAAGTAGGCTCAACTTTGGCGCCCTATAGCACGCCTTGGGGTGAAGTACCCGTTTCCCAATCATTATTGTATGCGTTTGACACCAACGAGGGCAACCGTCAGGTACAGGACATCGGACTTGATGGATTACCAGATAATCGTGAAGCTTCGATTTACACCAATTTTGCCAGTTTGCCCGACCCGGCGGCAGACAACTACCAATTTTATCTAAATGCCACAGGATCATTAATAGAACGGTATAAAAATTACAACGGAACCCAAGGGAATTCACCCGTAACAGTAACAGATGCAAATAGAGGAAACTCTACTTTGCCCGATGTAGAAGACATTAACCGCGACAATACCATGGACGGGTTTAATGCCTACTACGAATACCACATTGATTTGCAACCCAACATGAACGTGGGTACTTCGCCCTATGTAACCAATGTAATGGAAACCGTAGCACAAACTCCGGGAGCCACTGCCGGCGACACTACTCCTGCCCGTTGGTTGCAGTTTAAAATTCCGGTTACCCAATTTGAAACCAAAGTAGGCCCGATCTCTGATTTTCGATCTATCCGTTTTATGCGAATCTACATGACCGACTTTGAGAACGACATTACCGTGCGTTTTGGTGCCTTAGATTTGGTGCGTGGCGAATGGCGTCGTTACTTGAAATCATTGGATGCCGAAGACGACCAAACCAATGCCTTAGACGGTACTGACTTTGATATCGAGACGGTGAATATTCAGGAAAATTCGCAACGTTCGCCCATTAAATATGTTTCTCCTCCGGGCGTAGTGCGCGAGCAGTTGTACAACAACAACTCGATCATTAACCAAAACGAACAATCGTTGGCATTGCGTGTGCGCGGTCTAGAAACTACCGATTCTCGTGCGGTATTTAAAAACATTAGTGTCGACATGCGCCAGTTTAAAAAACTGAAAATGTTCATCCATGCCGAAGCCTTACCGGCTGATCCGGCGCCTGTAGCCAATAATGAAATGGTGGGGTTCATCCGTTTCGGAAATGACTTTACCGAAAACTTTTATCAAATTGAAATTCCACTAGAGGTTTCGGCGGCGGGAGCCAATACACCCGAATTGGTTTGGCCAGAAGCGAATAACATTGATTTGCAATTGGAATTATTAACCCAACTTAAAATATTATCGCGTCAGAATCCACCGGTATTGCCCAATGAAATTTTCTACCAAATGGAAAACCAATTGGATCCGGCTCGTCCGGCCAAATTGAAACTTGGGGTGCGCGGAAATCCAAATTTTGGGTTGGTAAGAACCTTGATGGTGGGAATAAAAAACAACACGACTGGCGGAACAGATCCTTCGGGCGGTACTTTAATTCCGAGAGATGTGAGTGGCGAAGTCTGGTTTAATGAATTGCGTTTGTCTGACATGGACAACCAAGGCGGGATGGCTGCGGTTGTAAATATTGATGGAAATATCGCCGATTTTGCCACAGTCTCAGCCACCGGAAAAATGAGTACCATTGGGTTTGGAACGCTAGAACAAGGACCCAACGAACGCAGTCGCGATGACATGCAGCAATACAACATTGTAACCAATTTGAGTTTAGGTAAACTCTTACCCAAAAAATGGAACATCACTTTGCCGTTTAATTATGCCATAGGCGAAGAAACCATTACCCCCGAATACGATCCGTTTTCGCAAGATATTCGTTTGCAACAATTGCTTGACATTACCGCTGACGCCAATGAGCGTGACAACATCAAAAACCGCGCGATTGATTACACCAAACGCCAAAGCATCAATTTTATCGGGGTGCGCAAAGAGCGTTCTGAAAAACAAAAAGTGCGCATTTATGACCCAGAGAATTTAACCTTAGCCTATTCTTATAACGAGGTAAATCGACACAATTACGAAATTGAAAGTTATAAAGACCAACAAGTGCGCACCACCGCTGATTATTCGTTTACCATTCAGCCCAAACCAGTGGAGCCATTTAAGAAAAGCAAGTTGTTCAAGAAAAGCGAGTATTGGAAACTCTTGCGCGATGTCAATTTTAATTATATGCCCTCCACAATTAACTTTAGCAGTACGATTTTGCGTCAATTTAACAAGCAACAATTCCGCCAGGTTGATGTAGAAGGTATACCATTAGATCCGTTGTATCGCCGTAATTTCTTGTTCAATTACCAGTACGGATTCAACTACAACATGACCAAATCGCTCAAGTTTAATTACAGCGCAACTTCTAGCAATATTGTCCGCAACTACTTGAACGAGTTTAACGAGCCCGATAACACGGTAACCATTTGGGACGATTATTGGGATGTGGGCGACCCCAATCAGCATTCGCAGCAATTTGTGATTAATTATGATTTGCCCATCAACAAAATTCCGGTTTTAAGTTTTGTCAAATCAACCTATTCGTATACCGGCGATTACAATTGGCAACGTGCCTCTTTGGCGCTTTCGCAATTTGTGGCCGAGGACGGAACCGCCTACAACTTAGGAAATACCATTCAGAATGCGGCATCCCATAAATTGAATACCACCTTCAACATGGATTCCTTTTACAAATACATTGGCTTGTCCAAAAACAAAGGAAAAGCACCCGCAAAAAACGCAGCAACCACTGCGCCCAAGCCGGGACAAAAAGTGGCCAATGCCGCGCCGCAAGTAGCCAACGAAGGCAGCGTGTTTATGAATGGATTAATCGGGGTATTAACCTCGGTGCGCAACATTCAAGCGAATTATACCGAAAACAGAGGAACCGTTTTGCCGGGTTATACACCTGGATTGGGCTTTTTTGGTTCGTCCAAGCCAACCTTAGGATTTATTTTTGGATCACAAGATGACGTGCGTTATGAAGCGGCCAAAAACGGCTGGTTGACTACCTATCCGAACTTTAACCAAAACTTCACGCAAATCACCTCGAGAACCTTGAATCTTACCGCCAACGTAGATTTGTTCCCGGATTTTAAAATAGATTTAACCGCCGATCGCACCTATGTGCAAAACTATTCGGAGCAATATGATGTGACCGATGGCGTGTACAATTCGCGTTCGCCCTATACGTTTGGAAACTATTCTATATCGACTACGATGTTCAAAACGACCTTCCAAACGAGCAACGAAAGTTTCTCTTCTGCCTTTGAGGAATTCCGCAACAACCGACTCATTATTGCCAATCGTTTGGCCGAAAACTTTTATGGCGCCAATCCAATTCCTGTATACGGACAGGGCGCCTACAGCGATTTGACCAATCCGATTTATGCCGCCAATGTGGGTTATCCAGTGGGCTTCGGAAAAAACAGTCAGGCGGTATTACTGCCCTCGTTTTTGGCAGCCTACACCGGTTTTGTAGGCAAGTCTGCAGGCGAAGAAGCCAAAGGAATTTCATTAGACGCCTTCAGAAACATTCCCATTCCCAACTGGACTATTAAGTACAGCGGGTTGATGCGCTATACGTTCTTTAAAGAAAACTTCAAACGATTCTCGATCCAAAATAGTTATAAAGCGACCTATACCTTAAATTCGTTCCGCTCCAATTTTGAGTTTGACAAAGCGCCTTCGGGTTATTTACCCAACGGCAGTCTAAACGTCGATGCGGGTGGAAATCTCTACAATAAATTACTCATCTCGAATGTGAATTTGGTGGAGCAATTTAGTCCGTTGATGCGCGTAGATTTTGAGTTGAAAAACTCGATCAAAATTTTGGCCGAAATGAAAAAAGACCGCGCCTTGTCGTTGAGTTTTGACAACAACTTGCTCACCGAAGTAAAAGGAGTGGAGTATGTAGTTGGTTTGGGTTACCGCATTAAAGACGTGATTTTCTCCTCAAAATTGGCCGATAATCCAACGGGTGTAATCAAGAGCGACATTAACATAAAAGTAGATGGTTCCTACAGAAACAGCCAAACGATTGTGCGCTACTTGGACTACAACAACAACCAGCTATCGGGCGGTCAAAACATTTGGTCGGCCAAATTGACCGCAGATTATGCGTTCAGTAAAAATTTTACGGCTATTTTCTATTACGATCATTCGTTTTCTAAACCCGTAATATCCACCTCGTTCCCCATTACCAATATTCGCGGCGGATTTACCCTGCGCTATAATTTCGGAAATTAACCACAAAACATTTTAATAACTCTGTTGGAAACAATACATTTGCCAAACTTTATAACTAGCACATCATGAATATCCCAGCACATTTAAAATACACCAAAGACCACGAATGGGTTTCCCTAGACGGCGAAATTGCAACCGTAGGAATCACCGCTTTTGCCCAAAAAGAATTGGGTGATATCGTTTATGTGGAAGTAGAAACCCTCGACCAAACTTTGGCAAAAGACGAAGTTTTTGGCACGGTTGAAGCGGTAAAAACAGTTTCTGATTTGTTTTTGCCTCTATCAGGCGAGATTATTGAGTTTAACGAAGGATTAGAAACGGCCCCCGAGACTGTAAATTCAGATCCTTACGGAGACGGATGGATGATCAAAGTGAAAGTAGCGGATGTGGCCGAGTACGATGAATTACTTTCCAGTGATGAGTATAAAAACCTTATTGGCGCATAAATCGATCTATTTTTGGTCGGCACTAGGATGGACAGTTTTTGTGGCTGTTTTGTGTTTGATGAATGGGTCAAATTTGCCGCGAATTGGGGTGAAAGGCGTAGACAAATACGTGCATTTTATCTTTCATTTTTTGTTTGCCTTTTTGTGGTTTATTTACGGTTATAAAAAAACTGTTCAGCCTATAGCAGTTGCCCAGTGGGTTCTAATTGCATCGCTTTTGTTTGGAATTTTCATCGAACTTGCCCAAGCCTATCTCACCACTTCCCGAAATCCAGACGTGTTTGATGTGTTGGCAAATACCAGCGGAGCCCTAGTAGCGCTTAGCGTTGTATTGTTGACTATTCATTTTACCAATTTAAAAACCTGATTTTATTACCCAATTATAGTCCCGCTTCGGTGGGATTTTTTATTTTTATCGCATGAATATCAAAAACTACCTCGACGCGACCTACCTCAAAACAGCTGCCCAAGCCCAATTGACTCCCGCCAAACATGCTGCGGTGGTGCAGGCAAACATTCAAGAGGCAGTTGATGAAGATTTTAAACTCATCATGATTCGGCCGGAGTGGGTGCCATTGGCCAAGCAACTGATTGCGCAAGCCCATTCAAAAGTAACGATTGGCACGGTGATTGATTTTCCGTTGGGGCAATCCCCGCTAGAAACCAAACTGGCCGAGGCGCAACTCGCCATAGATAATGGCGCCGATGATTTGGATTTTGTGTGCAATTATGAAGCGTTCAAAGCAGGAAATCTGGAGTTGGTAAAAAAAGAGATTTTAGCCGGAACCCAATTGGGGATGTCGCACCATAAAATCGTGAAATGGATTATAGAAGTAGCTGCATTAACCCCGCATCAACTCATTCAGCTGACGGTCTTGATTAAAAATGTGGTGATTGCCAACTTTAAAGAAGATTGCTATGCGCAGGTATTTGTTAAATCATCTACGGGTTTTTATGTAACGCCCCAAAACGAGCCCAATGGAGCAACCAAAGAATCTATAATTTTGATGTTAGAAAATGCATTCCCTTTGCCTATAAAAGCGGCGGGAGGGGTGCGCAATTATGAAGATGCAGTAGCCATGATTCGTTTGGGCGTGAAGCGAATTGGCACCTCGGCCGCCAAACAAATTGCCCACGATCAAGCAACTGATTTGGCCTATTAAGTCCTTTATCTCCCAATTCTATGAAAATAAAATTACTTCTTTTAGCCTTTTTTACTTGCTTGGTTGTCCAGGCTCAATTGGTTCGTCAAAACAGCCAGTTGGCACCACGCCCGGCCACTTGTGTTTCGGTTGATGAATCCCAACAAGAGCGCTGTTTTACCGATTTTGTGCAGGATTTTATTTATTCGCACATAGAACTGCCGGCCGAGGCCAAGGATCCGCTCTTCAAGGGTTCGATTACGGTTTTGTTTGAAGTCAATGAAAGTGGAAATTTTGCGGTATTGTATATTGACAGCCCAAGTGCAGCATTAGAAACAGCCACTCGAGCCTGTTTTGCACAATTTCCTTCGGTGAGTCCTGCCAGTTACAATGGCCGCCCTACCTTTGCCAAGTATACCTTGCAACTCGCCATTCCCTTAAAAAGCAGTGCCGATTTGGCTGCCGAAGCGCAAAAATTGGCCGATGCTGCAGCCAAGAATTACTACCAAAACCGCAACAACGAATTGCAGGAATACGAAAAGATTACCTATGCCAACTACAGCAATCCCGAGTACAAAAGCCAATTGTCTATTCCGTTTTCTCATTCCTTTTATGCACATTTTGATGCTGCCCTGAATCAAGTGGGCTCCAATAATCACACGGCCATCAAGCCGTTCACCTATAGCGCAGTGTCAAAATACTTTAGTGTAGAAAATGAAAAACAACAACTCTTGATTGCCAAAAAAGGGTGGTGGGGACGCAAGTTGTTTAACGAGAATATGGCTGCCATTCAGGGAGAAAATTATTGGTTTAGTGTGAATCCCATTGTCGATTTTCAGTTGGGGAAAAGCGCTTCAAAAGTGTCTAACTCAACGTTTATTAACACACGTGGAGTTCAGGTGCAAGGCGGATTGGGCAGACAGCTCAATTTTAGCACCACGATTTTTGAGAGCCAAGGTCGTTTTGCCGATTACTTTAATCGGTATGCCGAATCAATCGCACCCGCCGGGGGTGATCCTGCGGTGATTCCTGGAATTGGGATTGCCAAAGCTTTTAAAACCAATGGGTATGATATGCCGTTGGCCGAAGCAACTCTGACGTATTCACCTGCCGATTTTTTTACCCTTCAAAGTGGCTATGGCCGAAATTTTGTAGGTGACGGCTATAGATCACTCATTACCACCGATGGGGTGAGTCCGTATCCCTATTTTAAATTGAATACTAAATTCTGGAAGATTCAGTACACCAACACCTATATGTTCCTGAAGGATGTTCGCCCAGAAGTAACGCTAGAACGCACCTACGCCACCAAATATTTAGCCAATCATTACCTGAGTTGGAATGCATCCAAACGCTTGAATATCGGATTTTTTGAATCGGTAATTTGGGCCAATACCAATGGCCGTGGGTTTGATATGAGTTTCTTTAACCCCATCATTTTTTATCGTTCGGTTGAGTTTTCTTCTTCAGCAAGAACAGGAAATGCCTTGTTGGGGCTTACGGGAAAATACAAGTTGAACAACCAGCTCAATTTGTATGGCCAATTTTTGTTAGATGAATTTTCGTTGGAGGACATTAAAGCTAGAGATAATAGTTGGAAAAACAAATACGGGTACCAAGTAGGGATTAAGTATTTTAACGCGTTCAATATTGAGCATTTGCTTTTGCAAGTCGAGTACAACCACGTGCGTCCGTATGTGTATTCGCACAGCGATCCCTTGACCAATTACGGCCACACCAACCAAAGTTTAGGTCACCAATGGGGAGGCAATTTCAAGGAATGCATCTTTATTGCGCGGTACTACAAGCGTCGTTTTTTTGCTGACGGAAAACTCACCTACGGGCTGCGCGGATTGGATTTTAACACCGCTGATAATACCCTAAATTACGGCAGCAACATTTACCGCGATTATGACGAACAACGAGCCGCCAATACTGGAGTGGTGATAGGACAAGGAAATAAAACTACCGTGCTCATTGCCGATTTTCAGGCCGGTTATTTGGTTAATCCAGCGACAAACCTCAAATTATTTGGCAGTTTCATTTACCGAAACTTCAATCCTTTGGTGGATACACCATTGCATTTTAAAGAGCGAACCACCTGGTTTAGTGTAGGTCTTCGCGCCGATATTTTTAATTGGTATTTTGATTATTAGTCCAAATTTAATCGGTAAAAAATAATAAAATATGCCCACAAATTCCAGTTGGGATTTCCTATATTTGCGGCACTTTTAGACACGGCATGATCCCCAAAACAAACTCTTTTTCCTTTGCGCAATTGGCAGTTGATTTTAAAGAAATTACCAAGGCAGGTTTGGCCATTAGTGTTGTTTTTTCGTCTGTTGCTGGCTATCTTTTGGGTGTCTCCGGTTACCAAGATTTGTCGGTAGTTACCCTGATCATGCTCGCTGTTGGAGGCTACTGCATGGTGGGTGCTTCGAATGCCTTCAACCAGGTAATCGAAAAAGATCTCGACGCCCTGATGGATCGCACCAAAAACAGACCGGTTGCATCGGGCAGAATGTTGCCCAATCACGCCTTGTTTGTGGCCAGTTTACTCACACTCATCGGACTTATTTTATTGTATTTGATCAACCCCAAAACAGCGATGTTTGGGGCAATTTCTATCTTTTTGTATACCAGCGTCTATACCCCGCTAAAAACGGTTACGTCGTTGGCAGTTTTTGTGGGTGCTTTTCCGGGTGCAATTCCGTTTATGTTGGGTTGGGTTGCGGCTACAGGCAATTTTGGTATCGAAGCCGGCACCTTGTTTTTAATCCAGTTTTTTTGGCAATTTCCGCACTTTTGGGCCATCGGTTGGTTTTTGTTTGAAGACTACGAAAAAGCCGGATTTTACATGTTGCCTTCGGGAAAAAAAGACACCTCAACGGCCTTGCAAACCATCTTGTATACCTGTTGGTTAATTATTGCCTCCTTATTGCCTGTTTTGGGATTAACTGGACAACTTTTTATAACGCCAATTACCGCAGTAGTTGTATTTTTGCTCGGGCTTTGGATGTTGTATTTTGCGATTCAACTGTATAAAAAACGAACAGCCAAATCAGCCAGAACCCTTATGTTGGTGAGTGTTTCGTATATAACCCTTTTGCAATTACTCTATATTGCTGATAAATTTTTAAGATAATGAAACAAGAAAAAATGACTCGGGAAGAGCACAAGGCGCGCAAAGAGCGTTCGTATAAATTATTGCTCTTGTTTGCTATGCTCAGTATGACCATGATGTTTGCCGGATTGACCAGCGCCTTTGTGGTGAGTAAATCACGACCGGATTGGCTCAGCGATTTTCAGTTGCCTTCGGCCTTTTATGTAAGTACTTTGCTTATCCTTTTGGGAAGTGTGACGTTTCATTTGGCCAAAAAACAAATTAAAAAAGACCAACGTACTGCCACGACCAAGTTATTGTGGGCTACCTTGCTTTTGGGGATTTTGTTTTTTGTTTTTCAATTTATTGGGTTCCAGCAAATCGTTGCACAAGGGTATTATTTCACCGGAAGTGCTAGTTCAATCACAACTACTTTTTTGTATGTAGTTACGGTTACCCATTTATTGCATCTCTTGGGTGGATTGCTTTCACTTTTAGTTATAATTTATAATCATTTTAAACAAAAATACAATTCATCTCAAACCCTTGGAATTGAGCTAGGTGCGATGTATTGGCACTTTCTTGACTTATTGTGGGTCTATTTGTTTTTATTTTTAAATTTCTTTAAATAAGAAAAAAACGTAAATTTGGGAACTTTTTAACGAATTACTTTTTATGGGAGCGACAGTTACAACTGCAAACACTGAAGAAAATACTTGGGGCGGCGGAAACGAGCCATTAGGAGCAAGTTATGGCAAATTAATGATGTGGTTTTTTATCGTATCAGATGCTTTGACCTTTTCTGGATTCCTTGCTGCATATGGTTTTTCACGATTTAAATTTATTCAAACATGGCCATTGCCAGACGAGGTGTTCACGCACTTTCCGTTTATGCACGGGGTGACAGCGCCGATGTATTATGTGGCATTGATGACCTTTATCTTGATTTTCTCTTCGGTTACTATGGTATTGGCAGTAGATGCCGGGCACCATATGAACAAAAAGAAAGTTGCGTTCTATATGTTTTTGACCATTATTGGAGGTTTAATATTCGTAGGTTCTCAGGCCTGGGAATGGAAAAACTTCATTCACGGAGAATACGGTGCAATCGAAACCAAAGGAGGAAGTTTGTTGCAATTTGTGGACAATACCGGCAAACGCGTTAAATTAGAAGATTTTGCCGTGCAATTGCCAGAAGAGCGCGAACAACTGAAACGCAGCAACGCCAAATGGTTTATGGATGAACCAACTTTGACTACGTTTTCTGTGGCCGAAGTTCAAGCTGGTTTCAAAGCGCATCCAGAAGTATTAGTGCGCATCGAAACCATCTACAAAGATGATGAAGCCAAAAAAGATCTAACAGTTGACCACAAACTAAGCAAAAACAAACAAAAAACGATACTTACACGCGCCGCTTCAGAGCAGCGATTAGCCAATGCGGCCTTGGTTGTAGAAGGAGCCAATCTAACTAGAAACGAATACGGGAGTAAATTATTTGCCGATTTCTTTTTCTTCATTACCGGATTCCACGGATTCCACGTTTTTTCGGGCGTAATCATTAATATCATTATTTTCTTTAACGTCCTATTAGGCACATACGAAAAACGCAAAACCTATGAAATGGTTGAAAAAGTTGGATTGTATTGGCACTTCGTAGATTTAGTTTGGGTATTTGTATTTACATTCTTCTATTTAGTTTAATTTTTTGATTTGATTATTATGTCACACGAACACGTATCTAATACCAAACGAATTTGGCTTGTATTTGGACTTTTATCGGTAGTCACTACGGTAGAAGTTTTCTTAGGAATTGTGAAGCCTGAAGCCTTACACATGAATAACTTTTTAAGCATGAACCTCTTAAATTGGATATTCATCATCCTTACTATTTTTAAAGCGTATTATATTGTATGGGCATTTATGCACATGGAAGGCGAAAAAAGCGGTTTGCGTTGGGCAGTAGTTGCTCCTGTAATCTTCTTGATTTCATACCTCTTATTTATATTATTAATAGAGGCCGATTATGTTTTCGAAATATTTAAAAACGCAACCATTAAATGGAATTTTTAATCCCATAAATTAACAAGAAAAAGGTACGCTTTTGGCGTGCCTTTTTTTATTTTTGTGTCTCATTTCTCCTGTCTGATGAAAAAAAACGCAGTCCTTATAACTTTATTTATTCTGCCTATAGTTGCCTACCTGTTCTTTGCAACAGGGGTCAATAAATTTATGTTTTTACCTACTGTCACACCAGCTGTCCCCGATCTTGTGCAATGGCAATCCCTAGACGGAAAACCAGTTACCTTAAATAATAAAATTACAATCCTCGCATTTGCAGGTGATCATGTCTTGCAGCGCAAAGGCAACTATTTCAATCTGAATCAAAAAATATACCTAAAGAATAAAGACTTTACCGATTTTCAAATTGTAACCATTGCTCCTATCGGAACAGAACAGGACGTGCAGGTGTTGGTAAAAGGATTGCAAAGTTTGTCAGACACCTCAAAATGGTTTTTTGTGTTTGCGCCCAAGGAAGAAATTAATGCCTATTTTGCCCAATTGAAACTAAAAGGGAAATTGGAGTCCGATCACGGTAGTAATTTTGTGTACATCATTGACAAAAAAAGAAATCTTCGCGGCCGAAAAGATCAAAAAGATTACAAAGAGGGCTACAATGCTTTTTCGCCATCCGATGTGTATAACGAAATGACAGATGATGTGAAGGTAATTCTTGCAGAGTACCGACTGGCGCTTAAACGCAATAACGCAAATCGTCAAAATTAACGTAATTCAGTATGGCCTCAAAAACCTCCTATATTGGCATTTCATTTGTAGTATTGGTATTCGGAATTTTCGCCGTTCCCAATATTATTGATAGAATTTCTACTGGCACTACAGTTAAAGGAGCAGGTTTAGATATCATTAGCACGGGCAAATCGAGTAAAGCGCTTGTAAAAATTGGACCTGCGCCACGGTTCTCACTCACCGATCAAAACAATAAAACCATTACCAATGCCAATTACAAAGGCAAAGTATATGTGTTGGAGTTTTTCTTTTCTACTTGTCCGTCCATTTGCCCCATTATGAATCGCAATATGTTGGACATTCAAAACAAATTTTTTGGCAACCCCAATTTTGGTATTGCCTCGATCACCATCAACCCGGAGAACGATACCCCAGCGGTTTTGCTTGAGCATTCAAAATTGTTGGGAGTAAAGTCATCGAATTGGCATTTTCTTACAGGCGATAAAGCCTATATATTTGATTTGTCCAACAAAGGATTTAATATATATGCCGGTCAAAATCCTAAAATTCAAGGCGGATTCGAGCATTCGGGTTTGTTTGCCTTAATTGACAAAAAAGGATTTATTCGTTGCCGAAAAGACCAATATGGCAACCCTATTTTATATTACGACGGCCTTACCAAAGAAGGCTTGAGAGACATTCAAAAAGATATTCAACTATTAGTACAAGAGTAAGCATGGAAACGAAAACAATCGAACAAAAATCAAAGACGTTTATCGTCATCGTATCAATTTTAATACCGGTGGTTGTCGCCATTTTGTTTAATGTCAAATTAAGTGATTTGGGTTACAACGTAGAACCGATGCATTTTTTACCGCCTATTTATGCGGGTATTAATGCGCTTACAGCGGTAGTTTTGGTCACTGCCGTTATGGCAATAAAAAAGGGCAACCGAGTAGTTCACGAACGATTAATGACCTCGGCCATTGTGTTGTCGGTTTTGTTTTTGGTGATGTATGTTATTTACCACATGACCACCGAATCAACCAAATATGGCGGGGAAGGCGCACTTCGCTTAGTATATTTTGGGTTATTAATTTCCCATATTATCCTGTCTATAGCCATCATTCCCTTGGTGCTTATCACCTATGTCCGCGCCTTGTCGGCTCGCTTTGATCAACACAAGAAAATCGCCAAAATCACCTTCCCGATTTGGTTGTATGTTGCCGTTACTGGTGTGATAGTATATTGGATGATTGCGCCCTATTATGCGTCTTAGTCAAGTTACAAAAGCAGCAGTAGTTCTACTTTTCCTATTCACTACAAAAGGAATTGCCCAATGCGCCATGTGCAGAGCAGCCATCGAAACAGAAGGCGACAGCAGTAAAGCCGAAGCCCTCAACGACGGCATTGTCTACCTGATGATTATGCCTTATTTGTTAGTAGGCTTGATCGGTTTTATAATTTATCGGATGCGCAAAAACAGACAAGTTTAAGTTTATTTTATGCCGTCTATCGATACTTTTACGTCGCCCGTAATTTTCACAAAAGCCAATAAAGCCTGATTGGTGAGTTGAATTTTCTCGAAGTTTAATCCGTTCAAGTTGCCGTTGATAAAAACACCCGGCATGGGACTAAAGTTTTTCATGTACTTCACTAAGTTTTGTTTGCCTTCTTCGAGGTTTCCTTGTATAGAATAGCGACAACTTTCTTGCATTTTTTTCAAGATATACCCTTGCGCAAGCCAACTGGCTGTTTTCATCAGTCTACTTTTGGTATCAATTACGTAGTCCAATTCGGCAAAGAAAATTTCTTTGTTTTCCGGATTGTATTGCGGCACACCCGACAAATAGATGGTTCCGTTCACGCTTCCCAATAAATCTAAGGCTATAATGAGTTTGCCTTCTTTGTGCCATAGGGCTACATTTTGCACGGTTACTTTCTTTTTCCCGTCGCCAAATTCTTGGCCTTTAAAGTTGGCGGTCATCAGGCGCGAGGCGTTGTCATAAGTTGATACCGCCACTACATTGGCCGCAACCGTATTGGGGATTTTGGCTGTGGTTTTGAGCGCTATTTTGTTTTTGTCAAATTTTGAAAGCGGTTGTTGCCCAATTCGGGTTTCCATGACGCACTTTAATCCCAAATCAAAACAAATGTTTTCTTTTTGCAGTTGGGCATCAGTGGCATACAATTCCTGAGGCGTAATGTTGAGCCAAGTTTGGTAGGTTTTATTCATTTCAAAGGGCGTTGTAATTTTCTCAAGAGCCGCCAATACATTGGGTTTGAAATCAACTGCATTTGCGATAGCATTGTCAATGGTTTTTTCGATTTTGGCTTTAAATAATTTTACTGCAGGGTTTATTAAGTAGGTAATAGGCACTGCTTTTCCAAAAACTGAAACCGAAGGACTTTCGTTCCAGTCGAGCGATCGGAATTCGGTTTTGGTGGATAGTTTCCAATTGGCCATGTGAATATCACTCACCAACGTAATCACCCCATTAAAATTAAATTCGCGGGTATCATACAATTCGATTCCGAGTTTTGACGTCCCTATGCGGTATTTAATTTGGGCCTTCAAGGGCAATACCGTTTTCATTTTGCCGGCTTCATTTTGAATTTGAATGGGTGCTTGTTTCCATATTTTCACTTCGAGGTTATCATCGGTGATGGTGTTGTCGTCATAAATTAAACCCGTCAACGATTTGTTAATTTGGTTTTCTACATCTTGCAGTTTGATGCTGATGGGCATGTTGATGTAGGAAGGAGCCGCGTCGTAGAACAAAGGAGCTGCATTGTCGGCGGTGGGCTTTAGCGCTTCTATTTTTGAGGCTGATCCACAGTTAGACAAAGTGAACGCCAAGAAGGCAACGCATAAGCTTGTAAATAGTGCTTTCATAATACGGGATTTTGAGCGCAAAAATAACTTAAAATAGGGATAATCTACTGCCAAATATGTGGTAAAACTTCAGCCAATACAACTAAAAAATTAACAAACATTTAAAAAAAAAATGCAATTACTATGATACCTTTGCAGCACTTTAAAAAGAAGTAAAGGGTATGGTAAAAAAACGGTTTTTATTGCTGTGTTTGCTAGTCTGGGCAACTACAATTGTTTCGGCTCAAGAACAAAAATGGACCTTAGAGGCCTGTGTAAATTACGCTTGGTCACACAACATTAGTGTAAAGCAATCGGAGCTCGATGTGCAATCGGCACAAGTAGAAAAATCGGCCGGATTTGGCGCTTTTTTACCTTCGGCCAGTGCCAATACCTCGCACAGTTGGAATGTCGGGTTAAATCAAAATATCACGACCAACCTCTTAGAAAATCAAACAACTCAATTTACCTCTTTAGGGGCCAATGTAGGAATAGACATCTACAAAGGGCTTCAAAATCAGCAGCGATTCCGCAAGGCAAAGTTGTCGCTGTTGGCCAGTCAGTACCAATTAGAGAAAATGAAAGACGACATTGGCTTGAACGTGGCCAATGCTTTTTTACAAATAGTATTCAACAAAGAGAATCTAAACGTGCAACGGGATCAGTTGGCGATAAGCGAAAAACAACTCCTGCGCACCCAACAATTCGTCGATGCCGGAGCATTGCCAAGAGGCGATGTGCTAGACAGCAAAGCAACCGTTGCCGCCGATATGCAAAAGGTAGTTGTTGCCGAAAACACCTTGCTTATCTCCAAATTGAGTTTGGCCCAATTGTTACAACTCGACAACTTTCAGTCGTTTGATATTGCCGAAGGGGATTTCGAGGCCAAGCAAAGTGAAGTCATGTTTCAGACTCCCGAAGCAATAATTGCCAAAGCCAAAGAAAATCGCATTGAATTAAAAATTTCCAAAACCAATATGGCGGTTGCCGAAAAAGAAGTGTCTATTTCAAAAGGAGCTTATCAGCCTACTATTCAAGGGTTTTACGGATTTAATTCCAGAATTTCGTATGCCGACATTCCATTGTTTGACAACACGGGAAACTTGATCGGTACACGCGGTCCTTTGTCTTTTATGGATCAATTTAGCAACAACAAAGGACACCAATTTGGCATTCAACTCAATGTGCCCATCTTTAGTGGATTTGCGGTGAAGAATAACGTAATGCGATCCAAAATTGCTTTCGAACGTACAAAAATAGCCTATTCTCAAAGTGAACTAGATTTGGAGCGCTCTATATATACCGCCTATACTGATGCAAAAGGCGCGTACAACTCCTATGAATCTGCGCTTTCTGCTTTGGATGCACGCCGCAGTGCTTTTGCCTATGCCAAAGAACGTTTTGATGTTGGCCTGATGAACACCTTTGAATACAATCAAGCCCAAACTTTATTTGTCAATGCGCAATCAGAAGTGGTGCGTACCAAATTCGATTACATTTTTAGAACCAAGATTGTCGAATATTATTTTGGTATTCCAATCATTACAAACCCATAAATCATGACCAAAAAAACGACCTATATCCTTGTTGGTGTTGCAGTTGTTGTAATCGTAGCGCTTGTTTCCCTGTCCAAAATGGGACTGTTGGGCTCCAAAGAAATCATAACCGAAGTGGAGGTGGCCAAAGCCAATGAAATTACCATTATAGAAACCGTATCGGCAACTGGTAAAATTCAACCGGAAATTGAAGTGAAAATATCGTCTGAAGTTTCGGGTGAAATTATCGCGCTGCCCATCAAAGAAGGTCAGGTGGTAAAAAAAGGAGATTTGTTGGTAAAAATTAATCCCGATTTATATACTTCTGGCTACAACCGAACGGTGGCTGGTCTGTCGCAAACAAAGGCAGGACTAAGCCAAGCTGATGCTTCCTTTAACGAAGCCAAAGCCAGTTACGACCGAAACAAAACCTTGTTTGACAAAGGAATTATCTCGAAGTCAGAATGGGACAAAGCCGTGTCGGCCTACGAATCGGCCAAAGCCAATAAACAATCGGCCTATTACAACGTGCGAAGCGCCTCGGCTACTGTAAGCGAAGCCAAAGACAATTTGGGACGAACTACTATTTATGCACCAGCTGATGGAACCATTTCGATGTTGAATGTAGAGTTGGGTGAGCGCGTATTAGGAACTCAGCAAATGGCCGGAACCGAGTTGTTGCGTGTGGCCAACCTAAACAATATGGAAGTTGAAGTCGATGTAAACGAAAACGACATTGTAAAAATTAATGTAGGCGATTCAGCCAAAGTGGAGGTAGATGCCTATATGAAAAAACAATTTAAAGGCCTTGTAACCAGTATATCCAATTCGGCCAGCACCACCTTGACAGCCGATCAGGTAACCAATTTTAAAGTAAAAGTGCGCATTCTCAAAGAGTCTTACCTTGATTTGGTAGCGGGAAAACCGGCAAGTTATTCGCCATTTCGCCCCGGAATGACTGCTACTGTTGACATCATAACCAAGCGCAAAGAAAAAGTAATTGGTGTGCCCATTAGCGCGGTAGTAATTAAAACCGATACCACGCCCGTTAAAAAAATTGTTGTAGAAGACGAATCGGCTGACCAAACCATCAAATCGAAAAGCGATAAAAAAATGGAATGTGTGTTTGTAAAAAAAGGAGCAAAAGCCGTGATCAAAGTAATCAAAACAGGCATACAAGACGACACCAATATCGAAGTAATTCAAGGATTGGCCAAAGGCGATGAAATCATTGTAGGGCCATATACCACGGTATCCAAAGATTTGAATTCGGGCGATAAAATCTCGGTAGCTAAAACTCCTGCCGACAAAAAATAATGGCATACATTCTCCATATCGAAACCGCAACCAAGCGATGTTCAGTAGCGCTTTCGCAAGGAGATCAACTCATTTGTGTTCAAGAAATTGCACTTGACGGCTACAGCCACGCCGAAAAATTACATGTGTTTATCCAGGAAGTGATGCAACATGCACAGCTTTCGTTTACTCAACTCGATGCCATTGCGGCGAGTAAAGGTCCAGGTTCCTATACCGGTTTGCGTATTGGTAATTCGGCAGCCAAAGGACTTTGCTTTGCCTTAGATATTCCCTTAATTGCGCTCGATACCTTAGCTATTTTAGCAGCGCAAGTGCAAGTAGAAAACAAAGAGGCACTACTCGTTCCGATGTTGGATGCCCGAAGAATGGAAGTATACAGCGCGATGTATACTGCGCAAGGCCAATGTATTCGCAAGGTGCAAGCTGAAATTCTTGATGAGCAATCCTATACTACATTTCAAGAGCAACTTTATTTTGTGGGCGATTGCCAGGCCAAAGTGCAGTCGGTTTTGCAACAACCCAATTTCCATTTCCTGCCATCCGTAATTTATCCTTCTGCCAAGAACATGGTGGCGATGGGCTATGCCAAATTTCTTGAAAAAGATTTTGAAGATGTGGCTTATTATGAGCCATTTTACTTGAAGGATTTTGTGGGCACTACACCCAAAAAACAGCTATAAACTGTTCAGGAAAACCACCAATTTTATCCGATCTGCTTGGTCTTTCAAATTGACAGCTGCTTTTTTGAAATACAAATCAATGGCTTCTTTTTGGCTTGGAAATAAATCCAGAAGTTGTTTTTTTGAAGTTGGAAATTCAAATATCCCAGCTTTTTCTTTTTTTAGAAAATAACGTGCTTCGCCTTTGGCATACTTTGCCGGACGTGCAGATTCTAAGGTAGTTTTGGCCTCTTTTCCTTCGTAAAAAATAATATTGTCTTGGGTGTACAGAGTAAAGACGCCTTCCGTATGTTCTTCCTTTAAATAACCGGTATGATTTTTTCCGTTGCGCGTGGTATAGGTGGTCAATACATATTTGCTGCCAGCATCTGGAAATTCGATGGGGCTAAAATCAGACAATTTATCCAAGATCAAAGTATCGCCTTTGGGGCTAATGAATTCAAATTCGTCGGCATATACATTAAAACGCATCAACGCTTTTTGTTTGACGCGCTCAATTTTTGCCCATTGAAACGCTGTGTTTATATAGGGTTGTCCGGCGGGCTTATTGGCTGATTTTATGGGGTTATGAAATATTTTGCCTGCGGTACTCGGATCAAGCACTTCGTATTTCATATTAAAGCCGTTGAATTGCGCGAACATACTTGCGGCTATCATACAACTAAAAAAAACACTTATTTTTTTCATTTTAGGAAGTAGTTTGTATGTTTTCAGTGCGTGTAAACGGCTGAGTTTTGATGTTATGTTGGGCAAATGTTAGCAAACAAGCCTCTAGAATTTGATCGGTCGCAGCTGCATAATCGGCTGTTTTTACCCAAGCCCGAATGGCAATTTTAATTCCGGTTTCGGAGAGCTCTTTGATTATTACAATTGGTTTTGGATCTAGTAATACCGCTGGATTTTGGCTCACAACTTCCAAAATAAGTGCTTTGGCTTGCGGAATAGACGTATCATATGACAACGTCATGAACAGGTCGGTTCGGCGGGTAGTTTTTCGCGAAAAATTGATGATGGTGTTGTTGGACAAGGAGCCATTGGGAATAAAAATGAGTTGGTTGTTATCCGTTTGCAGTTGCGTGACAAAAATTTGAATGTCAACCACGGTGCCTTCCACGCCTTGGGCCAAGATGGTATCGCCCAATTTGAAAGGTTTAAACAATATAATCAAAATTCCTCCGGCAAAATTGGAGAGCGAACCTTGTAATGAAAGACCAACAGCCAATCCGGCGGCGCCCAAAATGGCTACAAACGAAGACGATTCAATGCCTAATTTGGAGATTACCGCAATAATTAAAACTATTCGCAGACCCCAGAAAATTACATTGCATAAAAATTCCACCAGCGTGGGTTCAACCTCCCGTTTGAGTAATAATTTTCGCGATACCTTGTTGATAAATCGAATGGCATAACCTCCCACAAAAAAGAGCAACAAGGCCGCAATCAATTTGGGTGAATAATCCAGTAATAAATTCAATAATGACAACAAGTAATCGTGTAAAGATGTGATATTGATGGTGTCTTTCATAAGGCAGATGGAATAAAATGTTGTGTGCCAAAATTACTAAATAAACCCAACAGAGCTAGGCTTCTTACAGTCTTTTTACAAAGGCCTCAAAATCCGTATAAGGCAACTCACACTGCTTGTTTTGGCAGAGGTAAAACTGTGTTTGCTCCGCCTGAAATCGGTCCTTCAAAAAGGGTAAGTTTGACGGTACTTCGGTAGCAGCTAGGCATACATTGGGCAAATATAGAGGGTGTAATTTTTGAGCAAATTCAAGCGCATTTGGGCCACAAATGGCCACTTCAACTTGGTTGGGGAGCAAGTTTAAAAAGGCGTCAAGCCAATTGGAATAAGCCGAAGGGTAATCGGCGTTTGCGGTAACCAAATCAATCATCTGTGTGGCGATAGTACGGTAATGTGTGTGAGTAAAAAAAGTACTCAAACGCCATAAATTTTTAGCCATGACCGAATTGGATGCCGGAATCACATTGTCTTCAATCTCAAAATGAGCACTCACCAATTTGGGGTCCAAGCGCGAGGTAAACGAAAATAATCCACGGCTTTCTTCATAAAAATAGTCCAAGCAGTAGTCGGTCAATTGCTTGCTGTGTCGCAGCCATTTTTCGTCAAAGGTAGTTTCGTATAAATCCAGAAAGGCTGCAATAACAAACGCATAATCTTCCAAAAATCCGTTGATGCTGGCTTTCCCATTTTTGTAGGTGTGGCATAAATTGCCTTCACTTTGCCACAATCGTTGTTCGATAAACCGGGCATTTTGCAGAGCCAATTTCAAATAACTTTCGTCTCCCGTGGCTCGATAACTCGCTAAAATTCCGCTCAGAAGCAAGCCATTCCAAGAGCACAAACATTTGTCGTCCAGCCCGGGTTTGCTGCGTTGCAAGCGATCTTGGTATAGTGTATTTTCCCAGCCTGCTTTTTTGGTCTGCAGTTGCGATACAGTGAGTCCGTTTGCAGTGGCAATATTTTCTAAGGAATTTGTTTGAATAAGCACGTAATTCTCGTGTTCCCAATGCCCGAATTCGTTGAGGTTGAATACTTGGCTAAATAGATTAAAATCGGCACCAACGAGTTTTTCTATTTGAATTTTGGTCCACACATAATAGGCACCTTCTTCCATTTCATGCAAAGCATTTTGGCTATCGGCATCCCAAGCGCTGTAAAAACCGCCTTCGGCCGAGGTCCATTCAGCAATAATAAATCCTATTGTTTTTTGAATCACCTCCAAGTACAACGGATCTTTTTGTAGCGAATAGGCTTGGGCATACAATTGTAGTAGTTGCCCGTTATCGTAGGCCATTTTTTCAAAGTGTGGAATGTGCCAGCGCTCGTCTACACTGTAGCGTGAAAATCCACCGCGCAGGGTGTCAAACAATCCGCCATAGGCCATTTTGGTGAGGGTGAGTTGCACAAAATCTGCGAGTGCTTGGTCTTGAGTAAGTTGGGCAATCCGCAACAGAAAAGCATAATTGTTGGGCATCATGAACTTGGGCGAACGGGCCATGCCGCCATAGTCGTGGTCGAAACTTTTTTTCCATTTTTCAACCAACGGAAAAAGGCTTTCTACCGATTGTTCAAGAGGCGTTGAAATTGCAAGTTCGTTCAGTTGTACAATCCCGGTTTGCAAGCGTTGGGCATAGTCGTGCATTTTGTCGGGCTGTGTGGTATAAATGTCTTGCAGTTGTTGCAACGATGCCATCCAATCGGCTTTTCGAAAATAGGTGCCGCCCCAAACTGGTCTACCATCGGGAAGTGCAATAATGTTTAAAGGCCATCCGCCTTGCCCGGTCATTATTTGCAGGGCTTTCATGTAGATGGCATCCAAATCGGGGCGTTCTTCGCGGTCAATTTTAATGCTTGTAAAATGGTCGTTCATCAATTGGGCCACTTCTTCATCCTCAAAACTCTCGTGCTCCATGACGTGACACCAGTGGCAAGCCGAATAGCCAATGCTAATGATCAGCAATTTTTGGCTCACTTGGGCTTCAGCAATCGTTTCGGGATTCCAGGCCTTCCAATGCACCGGATTGTTGGCATGTTGTAACAAATAGGGGCTTGTTTCTTGTGCCAATTGGTTCATGACTGGGCTGGAATTAAATTTGGAAATGGGCGAATTTCTTAGGCGTTGATGGCTTCAACTTTTATGTTTTCGTCTTTGAGCATGTCTTTGAGCATGTTTTCAATTCCGTTTTTCAAGGTGAAAGTCGAGGAGGGGCAACCGCTGCAAGCACCTTGCAAAATTACTTTGACGCGTTTTTCGGATTCGTCATACGAATCAAACAATATATTACCGCCATCGGCAGCAACCGCTGGTTTTACGTATTCTTCTAAAATGTTGATGATTTGTTGCGAGGTGACGTCCAATTGGTCAAAGTGCTCAATTTTTTGTTTCTCTACTTTAGGTTCCAATTCGAGTTGTGACTCGTCTACAATGGGTCCGCCATTTTCGATGTATTGTTTAATGAAGGTGCGCAATTCTACGCTAATTTCATTCCAGTCGTAGCTGTCGTATTTGGATACCGAAATGTAATTTTCGTCGATAAAAAGCTCTTTCACGTATGGAAAAGTAAACAATTCTTTGGCCAAAGGTGAGGCCTTTGTTTCGTCGATGTTTTTGAATTCGAGGGCGGTTTTGGTGATTAATTTATTCACTACAAATTTCAAGGTAGCTGGGTTGGGCGTGGTTTCGCCATAGACCGTTACCGCTGATTTTTTGGTTGCAAATGCTTCGGCATCCAAGATCACGCCGCCTTGGTTGATAAAGGCTTCTATTTGCGCGGCTACTTCGTCTTGCACATCGGCCCATTCTACAATGCTGTAGCGTTCCAAAGCGATAAAATTTCCGGAAATATATACGGTTTTTACAAAGGGCAAATAAAATAATTTTTTGGCGAGCGGGGAGTGGCCTGCTTCATCTATGTTTTTGAATTCGAAATTTTGATTCTGCGAGATAAAATCGGGAAATTCAAACTTTATGATTGCAGGGTTTTGGGTAGGAACTACTTTTAAATGAAGCATTTTGATGTATTTTTTGCGAAATTAACAAAGTTATTTTCAGGAATAATTATATTTGAGAAATTATAATTTTATTTAACGTTTGCCTAACGCATGAAAAAATATATTTTACTAGGGGTACTCTTTTTTTCGCTCCTTTCTCACGCGCAATTAATAGTCAATAACACTTCTTTTACACCCATTCAATTGGTGCAAAATTCATTAGTGGGTCCCGGAGTTACACCCTATAACATTTTGTTTAATGGCGTTCCTGGCACAGTGATTAGAGACCAGATTGCTAAATTTACGACCAATTTTAATCCCACCAATTTAGGGTTGTCAAATGGATTGTTGCTTTCTACCGGAAATGCACAACTGGCATTGGGCCCTAATAATTTAGGAAGTAGAAGTCAACCTACAGCAACCCCAACTCAAAACGATGTCGATTTGGCCTTGTTGTGTGGACAAACCGTCCGCAATGTGTCGGTGATTGAGTTTGATTTTGTGGCTACCGGTTCTGAACTCAATTTTGATTATGTTTTTGCCTCTGAAGAATACCCTGAGTTTGCTAATACGTCGTTTAACGACACCTTTGGATTTTTCTTGCGCGGACCAGGAATTACAGGAATTTATAGTGGCAATGCCCAAAATATTGCGTTGATTCCTTCTACAATTGTTCCTATCACCATCAATAATGTAAACAACGGAACAGCCAATGCAGGCCCTTGCGAATACTGCACCTATTATGTGAATAATGGCACTGGAAACACTCCGGTTGCCAATGCTAGCATACAATATGATGGTTTTACCACGCCGCTTCGGGCCTATGCTCCACTGCAATGTGGACAAGTGTATCACATTAAATTGGCCGTTGGCAATGTTTCTGATAACGCCTATGATTCGGCAGTTTTCCTAAAAAACTTTACGATTCAGCCTTTGCAATTAGTGGTGTCTGATCTATCTGGCACACCTTCTTTACCACTTTGTTTTGGGACAATCAATTCGATCAATTCCGGTTTGCCTGCCACTGGAACTACCAATGTGTATCAATGGGATTTTGAAGGGGTAGCTGTTCCAGGGGAAACTACCCCAAACTTTCCCGCAGTTCCATCTAGTCCTCCTGTTGCTCTCACCCCAGGGACCTATACGTTAAATGTGTACACACCTACAGGATGTTTGTTGGCTACCGATGATATTTTGATTTCATATCGATTGGAAGCGCCCATACAAGAGCCAGTGGATATTACCTTATGTACTAGCGCCGCTCCACCGTATGCTGTGAATATCGATCAAACCAATTATATTTTGGATGCTTTGGATGCTAGTTTGTATGAGGTGAGTTTTTACGATTCCAATTTGGCTGATGCCATGTCAGGTGGTGTAGCCGGTTTGATTCCTTTTGCCAATTGGGCAAATTATAACATCACTTCGGTACCTACCACCATTTGGGCAACCGTATTAGATTTGGTAACCGATTGTAAAACGGTGAGACCCTTTGAAATAAATGTAACCCCAACTCCTTCGGGAACAATTTCATTTCCTCAATTGTCCTATTGTACAGATGTAACCAATACGCCCATCACCACCAACGTAACCACCGGAGGAATCTACAGCGCTACTCCTCCAGGACTTACTATTGATCCGTCTACAGGAGCGATTAATCCGAGTACGAGTACACCCAACAACTATACTGTTCACTATGATTTAGCGGCTAGCGGAACTTGTCCTGCCTATTCAGCACCAACAATCCCGCTTACTGTTGCACTAATTCCGGCTACCCCAACTATAACGGTAGTTCAGCCCTCTTGTACTGTTCCTACAGGGTCGGTAACAATCACAGCGCCTATTGGAATTGATTTAGAATACAGTATTGATAACGGCGTTACCTTTCAGGCTAGCCCTATTTTTGATCCGGTTCCTTCGGGCTATGCCTATCAAATTTTGGCGCACAATACGACATCCAATTGTTCTTCGGCACCGTTGGCAGGAGTAATGAATCCCGTTTTGGGCGTGCCCTTGCCTGCTACTGCTAGTGTAACTGTTCAACCGGATTGTGTCACGCCAACGGGTACTATCGTAGTTTCATCGCCTTTGGGCACCAACGTAGCCTACAGTATCAACGGCGGCACTTCGTACCAATCGAGTGCAACTTTTAACGGATTGACGCCTAATGTTACCTATAACATTACCGTTCGTGATGTGAATACGGGTTGTCTTTCGGCCGCCACACCCTATACCATTAATCCGTTGCCAGCTAGCCCTCCTGCTCCGGTTGGAAGCATTACCCAACCCAATTGTTTGGTGACTACCGCTACAATTGCTTTGACTTCCCCTGTAGGGGCTGATTTAGAATACAGCATCGATGGCGGCACGACCTATCTGCCTTGGGTGAACTTTCCTTGGTTGACGCCCAATGTGAGTTATTCGATTTCGGTACGCAATACCACAACTTCTTGCATATCACCTACTACCGTATTTGTTGTTAACGCTATCCCAGCCAATCCATCAGCACCGGCGGGAACTTTAATTCAGCCAACTTGTTCGGTTACAACGGGAAGTTATACGCTAACCTCACCCGTGGGAGTCGATTTGCAATACAGCTTAGACGCCGGAACAACCTACCAAAGTGCATTGAGTTTTCCTACATTAACAGCCAATACAACCTATTCGCTCACGGCCTACAATTCGGTAACCGGTTGTACCTCGGCTGCGACCAGCCTAACTATTAACCCTGTTTTGGCAGTTCCTGCTGCTGCTTCGGCGAGCACAACGGTTCAGCCCATTTGTACGGTGCCCACCGGAACGATTGTGGTTACCGCACCGCTTGGAGCGACTTTAGAATACAGCGCCAATGGCGGGACAACTTTTCAATCCAGTACAACATTCACTGGCCTGGCGCCCAATGCCAGTTATTCGATTGTGGTGCGCAACACGGTTTCGGGTTGTACATCTGTGCCTGTTTCGGTTGCTGTTGATCCGTTACCTGCCGGACCTGCTGCGCCTACTGCCAGTGTAACTTTTCAACCGGATTGCATCACGCCCACGGGTACTATCCTAGTTTCATCGCCTTTGGGTACCAACGTAGCATACAGCATCAACGGCGGTACAAGCTACCAATCGAGTACTACTTTTGCTGGTTTGGCACCCAATACGACCTTCAATATTACCGTGCGCGATGTGAATACGGGTTGTCTTTCGCTGGCCACACCCTATACGATTAACGCGTTGCCAACTAGCCCTGCTGCTCCGATTGGAAGCATTACCCAACCCAATTGTTTGGTGCCCAACGCTACAATTACCTTGACTTCGCCCCTCGGCACCGATTTAGTTTACAGCATTGACGGCGGAACGACAAACCAACCAGGACTAATTTTTGCTGCCTTGGCGCCCAATGCAACCTATTCGATAACCGTGCGTAACACGACAACTTCGTGTGTATCTGCCGCTACGGCTTTTGTGGTGAATGCCATTCCAGCCAATCCAACAGCACCTGCGGGGACTTTAGTTCAGCCAACTTGTTCGGTTACAACGGGAAGTTATACTTTAACCTCACCCGTAGGAGCCGATTTGCAATACAGCTTAGACGCCGGAGCAACCTACCAAAGTGCATTGAGTTTTCCTACATTAACAGCCAATACGATCTATTCGCTCACGGCCTACAATTCTGTAACCGGTTGTACCTCGGCCGCGACAAGCCTAACTATTAACCCTGTTTTGGCAGTTCCTGTTGCTGCAACAGCGAGCACAACTGTTCAGCCCATTTGTACGGTGCCCACCGGAACGATTGTGGTTACCGCGCCGCTTGGAGCAACGCTAGAATACAGCGCCAATGGCGGAACTACATTTCAATCCAGTACAACATTCACTGGCCTGGCGCCCAATGCTAGTTATTCGATTGTGGTGCGCAACACGGTTTCGGGTTGTACCTCAGTGCCTGTTTCGGTTGCTGTTGATCCGCTGCCGGCCGGACCTGTTGCGCCTGCAGCTAGTGTTACTTTTCAACCGGATTGCATCACGCCCACAGGTACTATCGTAGTTTCATCGCCTTTGGGCACCAACGTAGAATACAGTATCAACGGCGGCACCAGCTACCAATCGACTGCAACCTTTGCAGGACTAGCACCCAACACTACGTTTACTATTACGGTTCGGGATATAACAACGCGTTGTATTTCTGCACCTACCGCGGTTTTGGTTAATCCAATTCCAGCCAATCCAGCTTCAGCTTCAGCTACAATTGTACAACCAACTTGTACAATTCTTACGGGAACAATTACGATTAACTCTCCTTTAGCAGCCAACTTGGAGTACAGTATTGATGGCGGAATAACCTACCAATCAGGTTTGACTTTTGCAGGTCTAGCGCCAAATACGAGTTATTCAATTTTAGTTAAAAATACAGCTACAGGCTGTGTGTCATTAGACAGTGTATTTACAATTCTTCCTGCACCTACAATACCTGCAACGCCTTCGGCAGCATGTAATGTAGCCTGTGTGAATGAATCGTTATATTTAACAACACCAACAGTTCCTGGAGCCACCTACAGTTGGTCAGGTCCAAATGGATATACCTCGAGTTTTCAAAATCCAGTTATTTTATCGGCCCAGTTAGACCTAATCGGCACATACCAAGTGGTTGTTGCCTTGACGCTAGATTGTCCTAGTCTGCCTGGCTCAATTACTATTGTGGTTAATCCATTGCCAACTGTTCAGATTCAAGGAGGAGCAATTTGCGTGGATGCTTCGGGTGTAGTACTCAATCCGTTGCAATTAGACACGATGTTAGCTACAACTGATTATTCGTTTCAGTGGTATTCGCTTTCTAATAATACCACTACTGTACTCCCGGAAACAGCTGCGACTTATATGGCAACCACTCCCGACAAATATGGCGTTGAAATTACCGATTTAATCACCGGCTGTCAATCGGGGATAGCTTCAGCCGAAGTAGTATTAATGCCCAAGCCTGAATCTTTAGTTTTGGAAACATCGGCCTATTTTGCAGACGCCCAAGTTATTTACGCCTACGTATTGCCATTGGGTAATTATGAATACCAGCTTGACGACGGGAACTTTCAGTCCTCGAACGTATTTGGGGGTGTATCTACAGGGACACATACGGTTACGGTTCGCGACTTGAATCAATGTGGTGAATTATCCGATACAGTAGAATTACTTAATTTCCCACAATTTTTTACACCCAATGGCGACACCTATAACGACACCTGGAATATTTTTGAATTGGGCAATCAAGCTACTGCAAAAATTTATATCTTTGACCGACTCGGAAAATTGATCAAACAACTGAGTCCAGTTGATCCAGGATGGGATGGAACCTTCAACAACAAAGACCTCCCCGCAACTGATTATTGGTTTGTTGTGTATTACAAAGAGAACAACGAGGATAAAACATTTAAGTCCCATTTTGCACTAAAACGTTAAGTTTATGAAATTCAAAAAAATAGTAGCAGTAGCAGTTATTCTTGTTGGCCAATTCTGCTTTGCGCAAGAAGGAGTTGCGGTATATTCTGACTATTTATCTGATAATTATTATTTACTACATCCCTCTATGGCTGGGGCTTCCAATTGTGCTAAGTTAAGAGTTACAGGACGTCAACAATGGTTTGGAACTGCCAATGCACCAGCGATGCAAACCTTGAGTTACAACGGTAAAATTGGAGAACAATCTGGCGCGGGAGTTATTGTATACAACGACAGAAACGGATACCATTCGCAAAAAGGATTTAAAGTGACCTATGCACACCACATTATGTTTTCTAGAGACCAAGTTGATTTAAATCAATTGTCATTTGGTATGAGTGGGGGATTGGTGCAAAGTGTTTTAGATGAAACCGAATTTCTAGGTCCGTATCAATACGATCCAATTGTTGCGGGAACTATACAAAGAGATTCTTATTTTAATGTGGATGTTGGAATGTCCTATAACTATTTAGAATTCTATTTTCACGCCACTGTTAAAAACGCGATAGAAACCAGACGTTCATTATATACTGAAATTGAAAATGACAACATCCGTAAAATCATCTTCAATGCAGGCTATACCTTTGGTCAAGAAGACGCCCTATTATGGGAGCCTTCCGTAATGTTGCAGATGGTTGAACAAACCAAAGAAAAATCCTTAGACGTGAATCTTAAAATGTACAAGGCCATGGAGTTTGGTAAAATTTGGGGAGGTTTGTCGTACCGTCAAAGTTTAGACGGTGCCGAATATGTAGATAATGTAAGTGGCAGTGTAAAGGCCCAAAAATTGCAAATGGTAACCCCAATAGTCGGTGTGAATTTTCAAGATTATATGTTGTCTTACACCTATTCTCGTTTAATGGGAGCGGTTAATTTTGATAACGGTGGATTTCATCAAATCACCCTAGGAATGAATTTATTTTGCAAGCCAGAACGCTACCACTGTAACTGTCCGGCTATTAATTAATATAAATATGGTCCCGATTCATTCGGGACTTTTTTTGGTATGATCATCAAGCAAGTGCGAGGCAAAGCGCCTCAAATTCCGTCCGATTGTTACGTAGCCGAAAACGCCACTATAGTAGGTGATGTACTTATTGGCGCAGAATGTAGCGTTTGGTTTAATGCCGTAATTCGAGGCGATGTAAACCAAATTACTATAGGCAACCAAGTAAATATTCAAGACGGCGCGGTGATTCATTGCACCTATTTGAAACACCCAACCCATATTGGAAATAAAGTATCTATTGGCCACAATGCCATTGTACACGGCTGTGTGATTCACGACAATGTATTAATTGGTATGGGCGCCATTGTAATGGATGGCTGTGTGGTAGAATCCAATTCTATTGTTGCTGCCGGATCAGTCGTGACCCAAAACACGGTGGTCGAATCGGGAACCATCTATGCTGGCATTCCAGCCAAAAAAGTAAAAGACCTTAATGTGTCTGATTTTGCTGGCGAAATTGCCCGCATTTCAACCAATTACGTGATGTATTCGAGTTGGTTTAAAGACGAGGAATAAACTAAAAGTCCAATTGCTTTACCGTGCAATTAGCATCCAATAACGCTGACAATATGTTGGGGTTGGTATTTGTATAAAACACTTGCGTAGCGCTACTGCTGTCGTGTAGACCGGTTTTTTCTTTCAGTACCGCTTGGGTTTGTCTGGCTACCGCTTCGCCCGAATCGATAATTTGAATGTGTGCAGGCAGTATTTTTTTTATCGCTGGAATCAAATAGGGGTAATGGCTGCAACCCAAAACCAAATAATCTATATTGGCCGCTATCATGGGTTCCAAATACCTTTTGAGTTTTCCCTGCAGTTCTTCTGAATCAAGTTGACCAGATTCAATTAATTCGACCAATCCATGACCGATTTGCTCTATAATGGTTGTGGTTTTATATACTTCTACTGCTTTATTAAACAACTCGCTGCTGAGTGTTCCTTTGGTCGCCAAGATGCCAATTGTCTGTGTTTTTGAGGACAAGGCCGCCGGTTTAATGGCGGGTTCAATGCCAATGAAAGGCACGTCATACAAGGCTCTTAATTCTTTTATCGCATTGGTTGTGGCGGTGTTGCATGCCACTACGATAAGTTTACAGCCAGCATTTAGAAGGTATTCGGTGTTTTTTTTGCTGAGGGCAAGAATTTCTTCTTTTGATTTTTCGCCATAGGGAGCATGTGCACTGTCGGCCAAGTAGATGGTCGATTCATTGGGCAATAACGCATGAATGGCTTGCCAGATAGAAGTGCCGCCGATGCCTGAATCAAAAAGGCCTATGGGTTGGTTGTTGTGCATGAGTCAAATGTAAAAAAAATCGGCTCATTGTGAGATGAATTTCACAATGAGCCGATGATTAGTAGAGGAGTGAATTAGAATCCTAAATCTTTTTTCACGTCAGCAGTAAGGTTTGGACCATCAGCCAACAATAAACCTTCTGAATTCAACACATATTGGAATCCTTTGGCTTTACCCACTTTCTGAATAGAAGCTTTCACTTTATCCATGATTGGTTTTACAATATCTGATTCTTTTTGTTGCAATTCTTTTTGTGCATTGTCTCTGTAATCCACAATTCTTTTTTGCATGTCTTGCACTTCTTTTGAACGTGTTTCGTTTACAGCATCTGTTACAGTCGTAGCTTCTTGCTCGTATTTTTTTAATTTATTTTGGTATTCTTCAACCATCGTTTTGTATTCGGTGTCATAGGTGCCACTCAATTTTTCCAATTGTTTTTGGGCATCCAACATGGCAGGCATTTTAGATACAATTTCGCTCACATCTACATGGGCTGTTTTTGCTGCTTGCGCATTTACAGTTACAAGGCTGCTCATATATACCAGTGCAACGAGTACTAAAGTTTTAATTTGTTTCATTGTGTTTAAATATTAATTAGTGAATTTAATTTTGTTTTGCGTTTGCTTCTTTCGCCTTCCGAGCTGCTTCGCGCTCTTCTAAGGCTTTTCGTTTTTTCTCTTCTAATGCTTTACGGCGATCTTCTATAGCTTTTTTACGTTCGGCTGCTAGATCTTCTTTTGATTTTGTTGCTGTTGCTGCTTCTGCTGGAGCATTTGGTGTGGCTGGCGTTGCAGCTGCTGGCGCAGAAGTCGCTGTGTTCGTCGCTCCTTTATTGTTATTTGGTGCTGCATTGCTAGGCGCTTCAGTTGCCGGAGTTTCAGTTGCCGGAGCAGTAGTTCCTGCTTTTTTAGCTTCGGCGGCTTGTTTTTTCTTCTCAGCGGCTTCTTTGCGTTTGGCTTCGGCTTCGGCTTTTCTATCGGCTACCAATTTTTCTCGAGCCGCTTTGCGCTCGTCGAGTTTCTTTTGGCGCTCAGTGAGGTTGGAACTCTCATCAACCATATCTTCTTTTGCTTCTTTCGCTTCTTCTTCTTTTAGCTGTTTTTTTGTCAACTGATTACGTTTGGAAGACCGAGCCAATTTGCGCACTACTTGGTCGCTGATATCAAAGCGTTTGGCCGCAAAAAGCATCGTCAATTCAGAGGTACGGTCAAATATAAAATCGTATTTTTTGGCTTCGGCAATGTCTTGTACGGCATTAAAAACTTGGTCTTGCACCGGTTGGGTAAGTACCGCTTTTTGTACAATCAAATCACCATTTGGACCAAAACGCTTCAGTTGGTAATCCATCAATTCGGTTTCTTGCAAGGTAATTTCTTCTTCGCGCTCTTCGATCAATTCTTTGGTGAGCAACACGCGTTCTACCTTAAGGCTTTCTTTGAGTTTGGTGATCGCAATTTTTTTGACTTCTATTTCTTGCTTCCATTTTTGGGCTTTTTGTTCCAGCAGGTTTTTTGCTTCACTGTATTCAGGAACATTTTGCAAGATATATTCCATGTCAATGTATCCAATTTTCACCGAACGACCTTGTGCGGCAATTGGTTGTGCAAACCAGCAACTAATGAGTAAGAGAAATATATACTTTTTCATATCCTGAATGGTGTAATTCACGCCAAATATAGCAGTTATTTTTTAAAATTGTTGGCCAATAATAAAATGTGTTTCCATACCATTTGGTTGAGTAGAACCGGTGAGTGGATCAAATCCATACCCAAAATCAATCCCCAATAATCCAAAGGCAGGCATGAAAATACGCAATCCTACACCAGCTGATCGTTTTAACACAAACGGATTATATTCTTTAAAATTGTTGTAGGCTGCTCCGCCTTCCACAAAAGTAAGCATGTAGATAGATGCTGCTGCTTTTAAGGTTAAGGGATAACGCAGTTCTAATGAAAATTTATTGTAGATAGGTCCGCCATCGCGCGAAGAAATCGAGTTGTTTGGATAGCCACGCAATTGAATCACTTCTCGACCGTCTTGGGCAAAATTAGCCAATCCGTCCCCGCCCACAAAGAAGCGCTCAAATGGAACCAAGCCTCTTGCGTTGTTGTAACTGCCTAAATACCCAAATTCACTTAAGGAACGCAAAATTAATTTGTCAAAAATCTTGGTATACCAGTCGGCTTTAAATTTGATTTTGTAGTACTCCAACCAATTAAACTTTTCTTGGTCAACTTTACCTTGGTCAATAGCTGCCGATTGAAAATCAAGTGCCCGGTTTCCGTTGTCGTCAATATATTCTCCAGGTAAAATGAATTCGGTTTGATCCTGACTCAAAATAGGTGTGGTGCCTTCGTTGCGCAATTTATAGGGTTCTAATGAACCTAAATTGGAATAATCAACCCCGTTAAAAGCAGAGTAAGGGGGTGTAAATTTACCGGTGATACTAAACTCAGATCCGTAGGTCGGGTAGATTGGATTTACCCCTTTATTGTTTCGGCTGATTCCTATGGTGTAGGCCAAATTTCGAGATGAACCATTTCCAAAAGTAAATAAGCCCGTGTTGTAGTTATTTAGGTCATAAAACTGAAAACTCAAGGCGTTAGACAACACAAAGAAATCATCGGGAACAGTCAGGCGTTTGGCCAAACCTAATGAAATGGCAAAAATATTGAAGTTTTTACTCTTGTCAATGCCTCCAAAATTACTGCTGGCAGCAAATTGTTTACTATAGGCTATCGAGCTGCTAAATTGTATTGGTTTTTTGCCGCCAAACCAGGGTTCAGAAAACGATATACTGTAGGTCTGAAAAAAAGAACTTCCTTGCAAACGCAGCGAAACTTTCTGTCCGTCTCCCATTGGTAAGGGTTTGTAGGCGTCTTTCTTGAATAGGTTTCGGGCCGAGAAGTTATTAAACGACAGTCCCAAAGTCCCAATGAATCCGCCGCCGCCATAGCCACCTTGTAATTCAATTTGGCTGGATCCTTTTTCTACTAAGTTATATTCAATATCAACCGTGCCCGCCGCTGCATCTACATTTTTGAATTTTGGATCAATGGCCTCTGGGTCAAAGAAACCCAATTGACCAATTTCACGAATGGTACGTACCAACTCTTCCTTGCTGTATTTTTGACCCGGTTTGGTGCGCAATTCACGGTAAATTACTTTGTCGTTGGTGCGGTCATTTCCTACTACTGTAATTTTATTGAAGTAGGCCAAAGGACCTTCTACAATACGGATCTCAAAATCGATGGTGTCGTTGGCAGTTTTTACTTCTACCGCATTAATGGTTGAGAATAAATAGCCGTTGTTTTGGTATAAATTGGTGATGTCATCGCCATCGGGTTTGCTTTTATCTGCAATTCGTTTTTCAAGCAAAACCCCATTGTATGTGTCGCCTTTTTTGATGCCCAACATTTGTTGCAAACCGCGATCGGGGTAAATGGTATTTCCTAGGAATTTAATATTACCAAAGTAATATTTTCTGCCTTCTTCAACATTTATTTTGAGTGTAAGTTCTTTTTTGTTTTTGGTAAAACCAAGCGTGTCACTCACAATACGGGCATCACGATAGCCGTTTTCTTTGTATTTATCAATCACCTTCACCAAGTCTTCTTTGTATTTGTCCTTGATGTATTTGGATGCTTTAAAAATGCGAATTACATTTTTTTGTTTGGTGTTTTTCATGCGATTTCTGAGCTGTGCTTCAGTGTACATGACATTACCAGTAAATCCAATCGAATTGATTTTGATTTTATTTCCCTTGTCAATAAAAATCAACATATTAACTTGATTGGTTTGGGTTGTGTCGGCTTTGGTGCTAACCGTTACTTTGGTATTGTAAAACCCGTCTTTGCGGTATTTGTTTTCGATGTAGTTTCTGGTTGTGGTAATGAGGTTTTCATTGACAATTTTTCCTTTGGTAAGTGCGTTGTCTTTGATGAGCGTTTCTTTTTTGCTTTTCTTAACCCCAACAATTTTTACCTCATTCAATTTGGGTAATTCGTTGATGTTTAACTCCAAAAAGATACTGTCTCCCTCAATTTTATTCACATAAAAATCAATCTCGCTAAACAAGCCCAATTTTCCTAATTTTTTGATGGCGTTGCTAATTTCTTCGCCGGGAATAGTCACTTCTTGTCCTTTTTCTAAGCCCGCAAACGTAACTACCGTTTGTTCGTTGTAGCTTATTTTACCGGTCACTTTTATATTTCCTAAAAAGTACTTTGTTCCCTGATCAAAAGGGATTCGGTCTTGCGCTTGTGCGCCAAAAAATCCAACAAAGAAAAGGGCGTATAAAATAAGGAGGGGTTTATGTAACACTAAAATTTTATTTAATTTGTTCGCTTGTTTTTCCAAATCTACGTTCTCTTTTTTGATAACTAAGGATAGCCTCATATAAATCTTCTTCTTTAAAATCGGGCCATAAAACATCGGTAAAATACAGTTCGGCGTAGGCAATTTGCCACAACAAAAAGTTACTGATTCGATGCTCCCCACTCGTTCGTATTAGCAAATCTACATCAGGTAAATTGTGCGTGTAAAGATGCTCATTAATAATTGATTCATCAATAGCGTCGGTTGAAATTATATTATTTTTAACTTTACTACTGATCGTTTTTATCGCTTGCAAAAGTTCCTCTCGAGCCCCATAACTTAAGGCCAAAGTCAAGGTCATTCGCGTATTGTTTTGGGTCTGTTCCATCACACTTTTCAACTCCTTTTGTGCCGATTGTGGCAACAAATCCAAATTGCCTATCGATTGCAGTTTGATGTTGTTTTGCGTCAGGGTACTCAACTCGTTTTTCAAGGAACTGATGAGCAATTTCATCAAGGTGTCAACCTCAATTTTGGGTCTGTTCCAATTTTCGGTAGAAAAGGCATACAAGGTGAGGTTTTCGATGCCCAATTTGGCACAGCATTCTACCGTGAGTCGCACCGATTTGGTTCCGTTTTCGTGACCAAAAGCCCGCAAAAAACCCTGCTGTTTTGCCCAACGCCCGTTGCCGTCCATGATGATGGCCAAGTGTTTGGGTAAATTTTCGGTATTGATGTGGCTCAGCATACTCATGGATTAATTCGAACAAAAACAAGGTTTGTCTCCAAAGGTGTAGGTTAATGTAAATCCTGTAAAAACATACCAATCGTTGCTGGTAACATTTCCAAATCGAGCACTGCTCAGGTTGTCATTCGTGGGGTTACTGCCGTCTAAATCGTCTTGAAATGCATACCGAGCCCCCGATTCAAATCCGAGCACAAAATTATCAAAGATTCTGCCCTTAATCCCCAAGGTCATCGGTAACGCCAGGGCGCTATGTGTGGTATCGTATTTGGTTTGTCCGCCTACAAAAAATAAGCCGTTATAACTCAAGAAGCTCAAACCCGTATACACATAGGGCGTAAATTTGGGTTTGTAATCGTGCAGGTCAAAATCAAAGAAATCAAATTCTAGCCCAGCCGAAATTTCTTTTATGTCATTTACAAAGGAGAAGCCTCGTTGCACGCGAGATGGATCGGTGGCATCGGCATCGTTGGCGGAAATTTTTGATTGGGTGTAGGATATTCTCCAGGAATGACGGGCACTTTTATTCCATCGAAATAAAAATCCATAGGCACCTTCATTGGGGGCTATGTATGTCGTTTTTCCAATATCGCCAATGTAATTACTACCGCCCAAAAAACCACCGATCTCATAAATTTGAGCCGATGCCGAAAGGCCGAAGAGCAAAATAAATAGAACGAATATTCGTGCGTACATGGGTATAAAAATAGCGTGCAAATATACTAATTCTGCCTACGTAAAGCGTATACTAACGAATTAGATTTTCAGGAAGTTGAAAATAATTGTAGGATACTTGATGCAGCGTGTTTTCTTAACGAAAAATACACGGTTCTAGTATGCAAATCAAGGGTTGCCGATTAGTTTCTTTTGTCTTCGCCCCACATCAATTTGTTGCGCAGGGTTTTCAAAAAGGTTTCGTGTGGAATTTCGACCATGTTAATTTGAAAAGCAGTTTTTTCAATGGTCAATTCAGCCGCGTTTGGAACCGATGCAATTCGGGAGTCTAAGGAAACGAGGTAATTGTCTTCCCGGCCAGAAACTTTTAATTTAATACGCGTATTGTCGGGAATAACCAAGGGTCTCGCATTCAGGTTGTGCGGAGCAATGGGTGTAATGACCAAACTGGTTACTTCGGGTGTTAAGATGGGACCGCCGCAACTCATCGAGTAGCCAGTAGATCCGGTGGGTGTGGCAATAATTAAGCCATCAGCCCAATACGAATTTAAATACTCATCATTTAAGTGGGTTTCAATGGTAATCATCGAGGTGGTGTCTTTTCGACTTACTGAAATTTCATTCATCGCAAAATTCAAACTGTCAATTGCTGCATTTGGCGGATTGCAGCTTAGGGAAAGCAAGCTGCGTTTAGAAATACGGTACTTTTTATCAATAACCAATTGCAAAAAATCGGTAATATTTTCCTTTTGTACCGAAGCCAAAAATCCCAAACGGCCTGCGTTGATGCCCAAAACCGGAATCCCGCTGTCGCGCACCAAGGTGATGGCACGCAAGATGGTTCCGTCGCCGCCTATGCTGAGTAGCATGTCAAAACTGGCGTCCAGATCGGCATGACTTTGAAAGGTGGCAAACGATTCGTCAAGCAGTTCTTTCTCGTTGAGCAAATGCAAAAAATCATGCTCCACCACTAATTCTACTTTTTTCTGGGTAAAAAACTGAAAGATATCCCGAATAATGGGTTCGGTGCTGTTTTGGTAAAATTGTCCGTATATAGCGATTTTCATAGCGAGTGTGCGTTATATATTGAGGTATTTGTCCAAGTAATCGGAGCGTTCTTTTAGATTTGTAATGTATTGATCTTCCTGGTGCTGGGAAACAATTTCGTAGTTGTATCGGCGAAACGTTTGGATGATTTCATTCAAGGGACCCAAGGCCAATTTCAGGGTAATTTCAATTGTTGAATGGGCTGAACCTGAAATAAATAAGCCCAAAATTTTGCCGTTGTTGCTTTCTACGATTTGGCTAATTTGGGCCAAGGAATAATCTTGTAGACTTTTGTTAATCATCAAAATACTTCCTGCTTCTTTGATGAGCGGTGTATCTTGAAAGAACTGCAAAACATCTTCCATTTCATAATACCCTATGTATTGATTTTGTTCGTCCAAAACTGGGATAATCGAAGCCTGATTTTTGGTAGCTACCTCAAATACTTCAAACCAAGACATGCTGTTTTTTGCATAAAATTGCTCCAAAATATAGCGGTAATCGGCCACTGATTTAGTCGCGTCAAAGGTGCTGGCATCTTCGGCATTGAGTGAGCCAATAAACTGCAAATCATCAGCAACTGGAAAATGAGAAAAACCCATTTCATTAAAAAAATCTTGCACACTGGCTAGGTCTTCGTTGGGGCGAATGGCTTTGTAATCGCTGTGAATATAGTCTTGAATTTGATTCATGGATGCATGTACTAAGGCCCTGCAAAATAATCAATTTTAAACAACCTACGCGGCTTTAAGTTTGTATTTTTGTGGTCAAATTTTTTTCGCATGACCAAACTCAGTGTAAACATCAATAAAATTGCTACGTTGCGCAATGCGCGCGGTGGAAATGTGCCCAATTTACTGCAAGTAGCGGCTGATATTCAGCAATTTGGCGCCAACGGCATCACAATTCATCCGCGTCCAGACGAGCGCCACATTCGCTACCAAGATGCGCGGGAGTTAAAACCCATCGTATACACGGAGTACAATATAGAAGGCAATCCGCAGCACAATTTTATCGATTTGGTGTTGGAGTGCAAACCCACCCAAGTTACTTTGGTGCCCGATGCTATTGGTGCGATTACCTCCTCGGCAGGTTGGGATACGATACAATTTCAACCTTATTTGGCCGAAGTAATTCAAGAGTTTCAACGCAATGGCATTCGCACTTCGATCTTTGTCGATCCCAATTTGAAGATAATTGAAGGCGCCCAAAAGACAGGAACCGATCGCATCGAATTGTACACCGAAGCTTTTGCACACCACTACAGTTTGGGCAATTTTGCGGGCATAGAACCTTACATACAAGCGGCCAAACTCGCCAATGAATTGGGGCTGGGCATCAACGCCGGACACGATTTGAGTTTGCAAAACTGCAAATTTTTTGCCGAAAACATTCCGGGTTTACTCGAAGTATCCATTGGTCACGCCCTCATTGCCGAATCCTTGTATATGGGATTGGAATCGGTGGTTAACCAATACTTGGATTTGTTGCGCTAAATTTATTTCTACACCCCTATGATGTTATATTCAAAAATTGAAGGCCAAGGAAAACCATTGCTCATTTTGCATGGCTTTTTGGGCATGTCTGACAACTGGAAAACCTTGGGCACGCAATATGCAGCCATGGGTTTTGAAGTACATTTGATTGACTTGCGCAACCATGGCCGCAGTTTTCACGACGCAGCTTTTTCTTATGCAATCATGGTGCAAGATCTACTTGACTATTGCAGTCATTATGGCTTGCAAACTATTTCGGTACTTGGCCATTCGATGGGCGGAAAATTGGCCATGGTATTGGCTACTCAATATCCGGATTTGGTTGCTCAATTGGTGGTGGCCGATATTGGCCCCAAGCACTATGCTCAACACCACCAAGAAATTTTAACCGGTTTAAACGCGATCGATTTTAGCACCCAGCCGCAACGCAATGAAGTCGATGTGCAACTGCAGCCGTATATTCCCGATTTTGGTACACGCCAATTTTTGTTGAAGAACTTGTATTGGCAAACGCCCGGACAGCTGGCATTTCGGTTTAATTTGCCGGTATTAATTGCCCAAATAGAACAAGTTGGTGTTGCATTGCCTGCATCGGCACATTTTGATTCGCCCACCTTGTTTGTGCGTGGCGGCAATTCCAAGTATATTCTGGAGGCCGATTGGGCCGAAATTGTCTGTCATTTTCCGCAAGCCCAATTGCAAACTATTCCCCAAGTGGGCCATTGGTTGCACGCCGAAAATCCGGCACTATTTTATTCCATTACCTCCAAATTTTTAAAACCCTAACACATGCAATTACTCATTCGTCTATTTACTACTGCTTTATTGGTTTTACTCATCGCCGAATTTTTACCCGGTGTAACGGTAACCAATTTCACCACCTCCTTGCTCGTAGCTTTGGTCTTGTCTTTGCTTAATGCCTTTCTGAAGCCCTTGCTTATTTTGTTTACGTTGCCAGTTACAATCTTTACGTTGGGATTATTTTTATTGGTCATAAACGCCTTGCTGATCATTTTTTGCGCCAAAATTGTAGGCGGTTTTGTGGTCGATGGATTTTGGACTGCCGTATTTTTCAGTATTATTCTTTCGGTTTTGCAATCACTCACCTATTCACTCACCCAAAATAATAAGGACTAATTGTAGTAGTCAAAAACTTGGCTGCGTAGCCAAAAAGTTATAATTTTGCCACCCAAATTTAGAATGTAACCAAATGAAAATCACAAGAAATAATGTAGATGCGTTAAACGCCGTACTCACACTTCACGTAGCCAAAGCCGATTATTCGCCAAATGTAGAACGTGTACTAGAAAAGCATCTAAAAACTGCTTCGGTACCCGGATTTAGAAAAGGCGCTGTGCCCATGAGTTTAATTCGCAAACAATACGGAAAAACAGTATTGTTGGAAGAGGTAAACAAAGTAATCCAAGAAAGCTTGAACCGCTACATGCAACAAGAAAAAATTGATATTTTGGGCAATCCCTTACCCGTTGTAAAAGATGAATTTAACTGGGACGACGAGGAATTTTCATTTGATTTTGAATTGGGTTTAACTCCCGAATTTTCGGTAAAGTTGGATGTAGTAAAAAACCTCACGCAATATACCATCGTCGCCGACGACAAAATGGTAGAAGAGCAAGTGGTGCGCATCCGCAAACAATATGGCAAAATGATTTCAAAAGTAACCATTACCGAAGGGGACGATATTTCGGGAACCTTTACCAATACCGAAAAAGGCATTGACAGCCCAGCCAAACTGACCTTAGATGTATTGAAAGACAAAAAAACAGCAGCTCAATTTATAGGAAAAAAAGTGGGCGATGTAGTTACCGTAAACACCAAAGGGCTTTTTGCCGATGACCATCAATTGATGGATTACTTGAAAGTTTCGCATGATGACGTGCACGGTTTGGCTATTGATGTTAATTTTACCATTGAAGAAGTGACCACCAGCGAATTGGCCGAGTTAACCCAAGAGTTTTTTGATAAATTATTTGGGGCAGGCGCAGTAAGTTCAATTGCTGAGGTGAAAGCCAAAATCAAAGAAGATGCCGAAAAGCAGTTTGCCACCCAAGCCGATCAAAAGTTTTTGAATGATGTAACGTCATCTTTAATCGAAAATACCAAATTTGAATTGCCCGCTGCCTTTTTGAAAAAATGGATCCAAACCATGGGCGAAACGCCGCTTTCTGTAGAACAAGCAGAAGCCGAGTATGCGCGTTCAGAAAATGGCTTGCGTTACCAATTAATCGAAGGCAAAATCATGGCCGATAACAAATTGCAAATCACCTTTGAAGATTTGAAATCGTATACCGGTGTGTTGATCAAAAAACAAATGGCACAATTTGGCCAAGTTAATCCTTCTGATTCAGAAGTAGAAGGCATTGTGGCGCGTGTATTATCCAACCAAGAAGAGGTGAAACGATTGTCAGATCAGGTGATGAGCGAAAAAATGCTCAACCTGTTCAAAACCGAAATTAAAGCCAAAACTAAGGAAGTGAATTACGACGATTTCATCAAAGCCTCCTACGGCGAAATGTAATCGAAAAATACTATCTTTGAGCGTCAAATTCCTAATCGATTTTGGCGCTTTTTTTATCTAATTATCTTATCATTCCTAATTTTTTATCAGATGAACTACGGAAAAGACCCCAGAGCTTCGCTCGAAATGGTGAAGCAGTTTAAGCGATTTGCGACCAAAGACCATGGTGTAAACAGTTTGTATTTTGACAAATTAACACAAGCCATGACGCCCACCAATATGACTCCTTACATTATAGAAGAACGTCAATTGAACATTTCTCAATTGGACGTTTTTTCGCGTTTAATGATGGACCGCATCATCTTTTTAGGCACAGGTATTGACGACCAAATTGCCAATATTGTGCAAGCCCAACTGTTGTTTTTAGAAAGCGTAGATGCCAGCAAAGACATTCAAATCTATTTGAATTCTCCGGGCGGAAGCGTGTATGCCGGTTTGGGAATTTACGATACGATGCAGTACATCAAACCCGATGTGGCCACGATTTGTACCGGAATGGCGGCTTCAATGGGAGCGGTTTTGTTGTGCGCGGGCGCCGAGGGCAAACGTTCGGCCTTGCCACATTCGCGTGTAATGATTCACCAACCGTCGGGAGGAGCACAAGGTGTAGCCACCGATATGGAAATCAACTTGCGCGAAATGCTCAAACTGAAAGACGAGTTGTACCACATTATTTCGCAGCATTCGAAACAAACCTTTGAAAAAGTATTCAAAGATTCCGAACGCGATTATTGGATGATTGCCGACGAAGCCAAAGAATACGGTATGATTGATGAAGTGTTGAGAAGATGATTTGTTTCAGGTTTAAAGTTTCAAGTTTCAGGTTGAAACGAAATTGACACAAAAAAACAAAATCGTTGCTTAAATTTAAATATGTTTTAGGTTTTTAAGTTTTCAGTTGATTACTGTTTTGTTTGGTTTATAATGGATCATGCAAAGTAGAATTAACCTGAAACCTGAAACTTGAAACAAAGAAAACACCAATGGCAAAACCAAGTTTAGACTGTTCCTTCTGCGGACGTAAAAAAGCAGAAACCGCGGTATTGATTGCAGGCATTGACGCGCACATTTGCGACAAATGCATTGAGCAAGCCCACGGCATTATTGTAGAAGAATTAAAATCATCAACTCATGCAGGTAAATCGGCTGATTTGGTGTTGCAAAAACCCAAAGTTATCCGCGCGTTTTTGGACCAATATGTGATTGGCCAAGACCAAACCAAAAAAGTGATGGCGGTTGCTGTGTACAACCACTACAAACGCTTGATGCAACAAGAGTTGAACGACGAGGTGGAGATTGAAAAAAGCAACATTTTGATGGTTGGTCAAACAGGAACCGGAAAAACTTTGGTAGCCAAAACGATTGCCAAAATGCTCGATGTCCCTTTGGCCATTGTGGATGCCACTGTATTGACCGAAGCCGGTTATGTGGGCGAAGACGTAGAAAGCATCCTTACCCGTTTGTTGCAAGCAGCCGATTATGATGTAGCCAAAGCCGAACGCGGCATTGTGTTTATCGATGAGGTAGATAAAATTGCCCGCAAAAGCGATAACCCTTCCATTACACGCGATGTTTCGGGCGAAGGTGTGCAACAAGCCTTGTTGAAATTGCTCGAAGGCACCGTGGTGAATGTTCCCCCAAAAGGCGGACGCAAACACCCCGATCAGAAATTTGTAGAAGTGAATACCAAAGACATATTGTTTATCGCTGGTGGTGCCTTTGATGGCATTGAACGCATCATTTCCAAACGACTCAATCGCCAAGCGGTCGGCTACAGCACCTCAAAAAATGCCGACAACATTGACAAAGACAATTTACTGCAATATTTGATTCCCAAAGATGTGAAAGATTTTGGATTGATTCCCGAAATCATTGGGCGTTTGCCGGTGCTTACCCACATGGATCCGCTCGATCGTGAAACCTTGCGTGCCATTCTCACCGAGCCCAAAAATGCGCTAATCAAACAATACCAAAAATTGTTTGCCATGGATGAGGTAGAATTTAGCATTTCGGATGAGGCCTTAGATTTTATTGTCGATCAAGCCTTAGCCTACAAATTGGGTGCGCGCGGATTGCGATCCTTATGCGAAGCCATCTTAACCGATGCCATGTATGATTTGCCGAGCTCGGACGATAAGGCGTTGCACATTGACCAAGTCTATGCCGAACAAGCACTCAATAAAAATTTATTGAAACGATTGGAGATTGCCTCCTAACTAGTAAATCCCAATGCAAATTGGGATTTTTTTATGCCCTTTTTTTATAGTTCACGAGAACCACACCACTCACAATTACAGCGGTTGCCAAGATTATTCGCGGGGTAATGGTTTCGTCCAAAATGAGCCAGCCCAAAAACAAGGCGATCACCACATTTACATAGGCCAAAACGGTGACGCGGGTAGAAGACCATTGCGTCATGAGGTAACTATAAGCCACATAGCCCACCACTGATCCAAAAAGCGCCAAGTACACAATGGCCAACATACTACGGTTACTCCAGTGGCTTGAGTCAATTGCGCCATTTGTTCCCAGGTGTAAACCACACAAAATAGTGCCGGCAATAAGCATTTGCATACTCACATTCATCAGCATACCCAGCGGATTTACTTTGGCTTTTTTGGTTACCAAAGTCCCAGCTGACCAAGCAATGATGGCCAATAGCAGCGCGCCAACACCCTCGCGGTATTCGGGTTTTATGAAATCGGACATGTTGTTTTCGTAGAGTAAATACATCCCAAATAGCCCAAGAAAAATTCCGGCTATGGTTTTAAGCGAAAGTTTTTCGTAGCCCAAGGCCAAATTGAACAGCAACACCACCAAAGGCGATAAGGTAGAAAGTAAAGAAGCCAAGCCGCTGCTGATGTATTTTTCGGAATAAGTAGTTAATCCGTTGCCAATTACAATCATCAACAAGGCCAAGACCAATGCTCGTGCAACATGATGCAACTGAATCCGTTCTGTTTTTTTGGTTGCAATCAAAAACAACAAAATCAAACTGCCCGACAACAAGTTGCGTATGCCCGAAACCAAAAAGGGAGGAATGGTTTCTACGCCAATGCGGATGCCCAAAAAAGTTGTGCCCCAAAAAAAGCCCACACAGAAAATAGAAAGATACAGTTTGGTTTTCAATTGATTCGATTTAGCTGTGAGTAGATGGGATTGGTTTTGTGACTTCGGTTTTGTGCAAAATCACACAGCGTTTGCCATAACATTTCATCCGCCTCGGTCCACAGGAACTGCAGAATATTAGCAGTAGGATAAATGCGATTAGTTTTTTCATTTGTAGTTTAGGCTTGCAGAGCGAGTAGTTCTTCTAAGTAATCCCGCTGGTTGGACAAGCGCGGAATTTTGTGTTGACCACCCAATTTGTTGTTGGTTTTGAGCCAGTCGTAAAATAAATTGGAACGCGCTACATTTATTTTTAGCGAATTGAGCGTCATGTTGTTGTAGCGCTTGGCCTCGTAATCGGAGTTGATGCTTTGCACATGCAAGTCGAGCGTGTGCTCAAATTCGGCAATTGAGGCGGGTGCTTTTTCAAATTCGATCATCCATTCGTGGGCGCCTTTTTCTTTACCTTTCATAAATACAGGCGCCACGGTGTAATCTTTTACCGAACAGTGCAATTGTTCGCAGGCAAGACTCAAGGCTTTGTCGGTGTTTTCTACCATCAATTCTTCGCCAAATACATTAATGTGGTGCTTGGTGCGTCCGGTTACGCGAATGCGGTAGGGATTGAGCGAGGTGAATCGCACGGTATCGCCCACCAAATAACGCCACAAGCCCGAGTTGGTGGTAATTACAATGGCGTAGTTTTTTTCGAGTACCACATCGGCCAAACGAACTACGTGTTGCTGTGGCGTGCCATAACTGTCCATCGGTATAAATTCATAGAAAATTCCGTAATCGAGCATTAGTAACAAATCGTGGGAGAAGTTTTGGTCTTGTATGGCAAAAAATCCTTCGGAGGCATTGTAGATTTCGTAGTATTTAAAATCGGTTTTGGGAACCAATTGCTGGTATTGCGCACGATAGGGATCAAAACTCACACCGCCATGAAAATACACTTCCAAGTTGGGCCAAATGTCGAGCAAATTGCCCGCTTGCGATTCTTCCAAAATTCGATTCAAGAGCACCAACATCCAGGATGGAACGCCGGCAAAACTGGTTACATTTTCGTTTCGTGCTTCTTTAATAATAGCCGGAATTTTGGTTTCCCATTCACTCATCAACGAAGTTTTGCTGCTGGGCGTGCTACTAAATTCGGCCCAAATGGGCATGTTTTCGATGAGAATGGCCGAGAGATCGCCAAAAAAAGTATTGTTGTTTTCGTAGATCTGCGAACTCCCGCCCAGGCGCAAACTTTTGCCCAAGAACATTTCCGAATTTTCGTTGTTGTTCAAGTACAAACAAAGCAAATCTTTGCTGCCTTTGTAATGGCAATCTTCTAGTGCTTCTTTGCTTACGGGAATAAATTTGCTTTTGGCATTGGTAGTTCCACTCGATTTGGCAAACCACTTGATGGGCGTAGGCCAAAATACATTTTGCGCTCCGTTGCGCGTCTGTTGAATGAGGGGTTCCAAGTCTTCGTAGCTCGAAACCGGCACCCGTTCGCTAAAGGTGGCATACGATTTTATCGATTCAAAGCCATATTGCAGGCCCACTTGCGTGTTTTCGGCACTGCGAATGAGCTTCATAACCAACTCTTCCTGCACTTCGTTGGGGTATTTTAAAAACAACTCCATTTGGTGAATGCGTTGTTTTAAAACCCAGGTAGCAATCGAATTTAGGAGAGGAAACGGCATGTTTCTGGGTTAGAGGTTATGAAAATTGCAAGACGAATGATAACTTTACCAAAAATAGCAATTTTTGTTTAAAACCCTAATCCAAACCTCACCGCATATGACATTTGAAGGCGTACTCACCAAAATGCAAACCGAACTGGGCAGCCCCATCAATTATTATATGGTGTTTGATTCGGGATTTATGCATGTAAACCAATTGCTAAACAAAGAAATTACCCTGGCTTTAACAGGCTACCAATGCTTAAATTGCAAATCGCCCAAGAAAATTTTTCGCCAAGGATTTTGCTACGATTGCTTCAGTTCAAGTCCGGCTGTAGGCGATTGGATCATGAAACCCGAACTCAGTACCGCCCATTTGGGCATCGCCGACCGCGATTTGGACTACGAATCCCGTGTACAACTACAGCCACATTTGGTGTATTTTGCCGTTTCGAGTGAGATAAAAGTTGGCGTAACCCGCGGCACGCAAATGCCCACCCGATGGATCGATCAAGGCGCCGAAATGGCCTTGCCTATTGTTGAGGTTCCCAACCGCTACTTGGCCGGAATTACCGAGGTAGCGCTCAAAAATCACTATGCCGATAAAACCAATTGGCGCAAAATGCTCACCAACGATGTGATTTCGGTTGATTTGTTAGCCGAGCGTAACAAAATAAAAGATTTGCTGCCAGCCGAGGTGCAACCCTATTTTGATACAACCATTCCTGAATTGTGTGCCTTAGACTACCCTGTTTTGCAGTATCCCAAAAGCATCACTTCTTTGAGTTTAGAAAAAACGCCTATTTTTACAGGAGTACTCATGGGCATCAAAGGACAATATTTGTTGTTTGCCGACGGTTCGGTGTTTAACGTGCGCTCTGCCGAAGGACAAAAAGTATCACTCACCTTAAATTAATTGATATGAAAACGTATGTATTAGTATTCGCAACACTTCTTCTAGCTACACTTCCTAGCCAAGCCCAAAAAGTTTTTTCGGTGGCTTATGCCAACCAGGCTGATGTAAAAGTATTTGTAACCGATTACGAAAACCAAGCCGATTTAAAAGTATACAAAGTAGGCTATGCCAACCAAGCCGGGAAAAACGACGGCAAATGGTTCTTTACCGATTACGCCAACCAGGCCGAAAAAAGCGTCTATTTTGTGCAATATGCCAACCAAGCTGATCTGAAAATTTACTTTGTAAAATATGCCAATCAAGCGGGCTGGAATAATAAGGGGAAGCAGCAGGTGATGTATTAGATAAGAGTCGTAAAGTCTTAAGTCGTAAAGTCGAAAGAGGTCTATACTAAGAACGGGTGTTGATTAACGATCAACGATTGTTGACTTGTGATTTTTGAATTGGAAAATACACTAAGAACAACTGTAAACCGTTAACTATAAACTTAAAACTATACCAAACAAAAAAGCCCCTAATTTTCATTAGGGGCTTTTGTACTCAGAGCGGGACTTGAACCCGCACGAACATTGCTGTTCACTGGATTTTAAGTCCAGCGTGTCTACCAATTTCACCATCCGAGCGGATATTGGAGCGAAAAACGGGGCTCGAACCCGCGACCTCGACCTTGGCAAGGTCGCGCTCTACCAACTGAGCTATTTTCGCATGACTTGTGTAAAAGAACGTCGCTATCTGTTTGTAATAGCGGAGGCAAATTTAATACTTTAATTCAAAGTTGCAAGCCTTTTCCTAAAAAATAAAACGGCATTTTTTTAATCAATTGACAGCCTATTTGTTAGTGAAAAATGCGGTTATTTTTTGGTAAGCATGCGCTTAATTTCGTTGAGTTTCATGAGTGCTTCAATGGGCGTTAGACTATCCAAATCGAGCGACAATAATTCGTCTTTGATTTCGTCGAGCAAGGGATCGTCGAGCGTAAAGAAGCTCATTTGCATGTCTGTTTTGTTGGGCAAAAGCCCTGCGAGTTCGTCCCCCGAATGGTTTTTTTCTAGTTTCTTCAACAACTTTTGGGCTTTGAGCAATACGGTTTGTGGCATGCCCGCCATTTTGGCTACGTGAATTCCAAAGCTGTGTGCGCTGCCACCCGGCACCAATTTGCGCAAAAACAACACATTATCTTTCAGTTCCTTGACCGAAACGTTATAGTTTTTGATGCGCGGCAACAAGGCGCTCATTTCGTTGAGTTCGTGGTAATGCGTGGCAAACAAGGTTTTGGGCTTGGCCGGATGTTCGTGCAAGTATTCGGCAATGGCCCAAGCGATTGAAATGCCATCATAGGTACTGGTTCCGCGGCCAATTTCGTCGAGCAACACCAAGCTACGGGCCGAAATATTGTTCAAAATCGAGGCGGTTTCGTTCATCTCTACCATAAAGGTTGATTCGCCCATCGATATGTTGTCGGAAGCGCCCACGCGGGTAAATAATTTATCAATGACCCCCATCGTCACGCTGTCGGCAGGAACAAAACTACCCATTTGCGCCAGCAAGACAATCAAAGCCGTTTGTCTCAAAATGGCTGATTTACCTGACATATTGGGTCCGGTAATCATGATGAGTTGTTGGGTTTGGTCGTCGAGATAGACGTCGTTGGCAATATAAGGAGTGCCCACAGGCAATTGGTTTTCAATTACCGGGTGACGCCCATTTTTGATGTCGAGCGCAAGCCCTTCGTGCAATTCGGGGCGCACGTATTTTTTTTCTTGGGCCAATTGCGCAAACGAAGCCAAGCAATCCAATTGGGCTACTACAACTGCATTTTGCTGTATTTGTTGAATGTAAGCTGCCGTCCATTGCACCAATTCCTCAAAAAGTGCGACTTCCAATTGGTATATTTTTTCTTCGGCGCCGAGGATTTTATTTTCGTATTCTTTGAGTTCTTCGGTAATGTAACGCTCGGCATTCACCAA
>CAMCVA010000003.1 GCA_945879625.1 Flavobacterium psychrophilum | reverse complement strand
AATCAAATCATCAATCTGGTTTAAACTCGGACGAATTTCGATAATCGGATCCAACAGTCCGGTAGGCCGTATCACTTGCTCAACCACTACGCCCATCGATTTTTGCAATTCGTAATCGGCAGGTGTGGCAGATACATAGATCACTTGGTTTTGCATCGCTTCAAACTCTTCAAATTTCAAGGGTCGGTTGTCCATGGCTGCAGGCAAGCGAAATCCGTAATCGACCAAATTCACTTTACGGCTGCGGTCGCCGCCATACATAGCATGCACTTGGGAAATAGTCACGTGGCTTTCGTCTACTACCATCAAAAAATCTTTGGGGAAATAATCCAGCAAACAAAATGGTCGAGTTCCGGCTTCTCGGCCATCTAAGTAGCGCGAATAATTCTCAATGCCCGAGCAGTAGCCCAATTCGCGAATCATTTCCAAATCAAAATTGGTGCGTTCTTCTAGGCGTTTGGCTTCCAAATGTTTGCCAATTTCTTTAAAGTAGTTCACCTGTTTCACCAAATCTTGTTGAATTTCCCAGATGGCATTTTGCAGTACATCGGGCGAGGTCACAAACATATTGGCCGGGTAGATGGTCAATTTATCAAACTTTTCAATTACCGCTGCGGTTTTTACATCAAAGCGCTCAATTTCTTCAATTTCATCGCCAAAAAAGTGGATCCGAAACGCATCATCGGCATAACTGGGATAGACTTCTACGGTGTCGCCTTTGATGCGGAAACTGCCCGGATTAAATTCGGCTTCGGTGCGCGAATACAAACTTTGCACCAATTGTTTCAGCAATTTCGTGCGGGCAATTACCTGATCACGTGCAATAGCAATCACATTTTTTTGAAATTCGATTGGGTTTCCAATCCCGTACAAACAGGAAACAGAAGCAACCACCAAAATATCGCGTCGGCCCGAAAGGAGGGAAGCAGTTGTGCTCAAGCGCATTTTTTCTAGCTCCTCGTTAATCGATAAATCTTTCTCTATAAAGACGCCTGTTACCGGCATAAAGGCTTCGGGTTGGTAGTAATCGTAGTAGGAAACAAAATATTCCACGGCATTGTTCGGGAAAAATTGCTTGAATTCCGAATACAATTGCGCGGCCAGGGTTTTGTTGTGCGCCAAGACCAAAGTTGGGCGTTGCACTTCTTGGATTACATTGGCCACAGTAAATGTTTTTCCTGAGCCGGTTACGCCCAATAAGGTCTGAAATTCATCGCCGGCCATGATGCCTTGGACGAGTTTCTGAATCGCTTGCGGTTGATCGCCCTTGGGCTGATAGTCAGATACGACTTCGAATTGCATACAAAATTGGGTTGTTTGGCCGGCTAATTTACAAATATAATCCCCAACAAAAAGGCAATCCTAATTCGCCAACTGCCAAAATGATAAAATAAATATAAAAGCAAGGCCGTTGGTAGAATATGAATTATTTTAGCCAATCGAAATATAATTTATTCTCCGGTTCGCCTATGAAAAAGTATGGTTTAGTAGTGATTTTGTGTTTGTTTGCTTCCAATGTATGGGCGCAATACGAATTCACGAATCCCAGTAATGCCATACCTGCAATGCCATCTACAAGTGCACCCAAGGTGTTTAGTCCTTCTGTTTTTTCGCCCAAATTACCCGCAGCATCTAAGTCGTCTTCTATTTTAGAAAAAAATAGCATGCAGTTCACCAACCCCAATTCCTTTACCAATCCCGGTGATGTCTACAAAGACAAACTCAACCGCAAGCCCGAAGGCGATGACTTTCGGGTGTATCGAAAAAACCAATTTTTAGGGGAGTTTACGTCCAAAGCTGAAACGGTGCGCATCAGTTGCCGTGATTTTGGTGAAATAGACGGCGACGAAATCCGCATTTGGGTGAATGGAAGAATTATGATAGAACGCATTTTCTTGACCGGCGATTACCGGGGCATCGATTTGGGCCTCATCAAAGGATTCAATAAAGTTGATTTTGAAGCCATAAACCAAGGCGAATCTGGTCCGAATACCGCCGAATTTCAAATCTATGACGAAAAAAGTCAATTGATTTCGGCCAATCAATGGAACTTGGCTACCGGTTTTAAAGCCAGCATTATCCTCATCAAAGATTAATTATTCCAACGTATACGTTTGGCTCACCACTTCGGCTAGGCTAAAATACCCCAAGACAAACAAATCGGGATTGGTTGTATTTACAATATTTCCGCGCACGGTTGCCGGTGGTGACGAAAAAGGTCCTCCGCCATTATTACCAGAAAAAGAAGTAATAATTTTCATGTAATTGTGGTAGCGTTGCGAAATGCGTCCCAATCGAATGGTTACCACATCACCAGGAACTAAATCTTCGTTGCGGTAAAAATCAAATACTTGGTTGCCTTGAAAAAACGCGTCATCGGTTACCGAGTATTCGGGTATAGCTGTGCGATTCGTATTTACGCGCACCAAATAGAAATCATTACTATCCGCCGGATCGGTAAAAAAGGTTTTAATGTCGATTGTGAATCCACCTCCACCAATTTTGGGTTGTTCTTCTTGTTCTATTTTATCAATCACGGGAACCGCCTGAAGGCTTTCGGTAGCCGTATAGGTTTGTCCACTGTAATTTACGAGTAGGGTGTATTCGGTGTTTATTGTGGCTTCAAAATTGGTGCATTGGTAGACTCCGGTTTGGTTCACTTCGGCAAATTCAAATACTGTTCCATTGGCCATACTAATTGATACATTGGCACCCGAAACCGCTGGAACTTCCGATGCATAATAAGGCGCTGTAGTAGATAGTTTAATGGTTTGGGTGCTCACCGGAACGCCTTTAACGCAGGCTATCGAGGCGTCAATAACCAAGCGGGGAGCCGCTGTTTCGAGTGGAACGGTTACTACTTTTTCGCAGCTTGAAAATACCAAAATAGAAAGTAGGAGTAGGGCTATTATCTTTTTCATCAATTTAAAATTTAAGGTTGTAACTCACGCCGGGAACCATTCCAAAAATGGAGGTTTGTATCGATTCGTTGACTCCGGTTTGTAGATTTTGTCTAAAACTCATGGAGGCTGCATTAAAACGGTTGTACACGTTATAAATACTAAACACCCATTCCGTTTGCCAGGATCTGCCTTTGTTGGAAGCAGGAATGAGTGATGCCGATAAATCTAAATGGTGATACAAAGGCAAACGGTTTTGGTTGCGCAATCCAAATATGGGCACGGTAATGTCTTGGTATTGGTATTGCCCATTCGAATAGGTTACCGGTTGGCCAGATTGCAAGGCAAAATTGGCGCTAAAATTCCATTTCTCGTTGAATTTGTAACTGCTGGTCACGGCCAAATTATGGGTTTTGTCATAGACCGACGCATACCAATTTCCTTGGTTGATACCCGGTTCTACAGCGGTTCTACCAGGAGTTTGCTGTTCCGAACGCGACAAGGTGTAGGAGATCCAGCCAGTTAGTCGACCTTCATTTTTACGCAACATCAGTTCCAAGCCATACGAACGCATTTTACCATTCAAGATTACTTGCTCGATGGCATCGTTGGCAATCAAATTGGCGCCGTCTATGTAATCGATGCGGTTTTTCACTACTTTAAAATAGGATTCCACCTCGAGCGAATAGCGATTGTTGCGCAAATTTCTGAAGTAGCCCACCGCCCATTGATCGGCCAGTTGGGGTTGTACAAAGGAATCGCTGGGCATCCAAATGTCTAAAGGCGTAGGCGAAGAGGTGTTGGAAATGAGTTGTAAATACTGTGCCATGCGGTTGTAACTGACCTTAATTGATGCATCATCATTGAGTTGAAAAGCAAGGGCCGCCCGTGGTTCCCAATTGGCATATTGCGCAATGGTTTGGTTGCGTGCGTAGTAGATACTTCCGGTAGGGATTGCTTTTTCGTAAATGGCCAATTCCGCGTTGTATACTACCGCTTGGTTGTTGGCGTAGGTGCGAATATTGGCGGCACCCAAACGATAAAAGGCGCTGTAGCGCAGGCCATAATTCACGGTCAATTTGCTGCCCAGCTGTTGTTCGACTTCGAGGTATGCGGCAGGTTCAAGCGCCTTTTTCTTTTCGAGCTGCCGGAAATTAATCCCCGTTTCTGCACCATTAGGTCGCAAAGTGCCGGGGTTGAAATCGTAATAAATCACATTGGCTCCGTAACTCAATTTTATGGCGTCTGACAAATAATGTTTGAAGTCGTATTTGAAGTTGTAATTTTTAATGCCCGAATCCCATTGAAACCCTATGAAATCAAGGTTTAAGCCGTAATAATATTCGCTGTATATAGCTGAAAAATTGGAGAATAATTTATTGGAAAACAAATGGTTCCAACGCAAATTAAAGGTTGCATTGCCGTATTGGTTTTCAAATAGGTTCTTGATCCTGAACACATCGCGGCCAAAATACCCCGACACATATACGTGGTTGATGCTGTCTAATTGGTAGTGCAATTTGGTGTTCAAATCATAAAAATAGGCAGCATTATCTTTTTGGTCTTTGGATAATTTCATAAACAAATGTGCATATGAGCCTCGACCGCCAATTAAAAAAGATCCTTTGTCTTTAACGATTGGACCCTCAGCCAAGATTCGACTAGTAATCAATCCGATTCCTCCGTTGAGGTGAAATTTTTTGCTGTTTCCGTCTTTCTGGTAGATGTCCAAAACCGAAGCCGCGCGTCCGCCAAAGCGTGCGGGAATTCCGCCTTTGTACAATTTTAAATCTTTGATCGCATCGGGGTTAAACACCGAGAAAAACCCAAAAACATGCGAAGAATTATATAAGGTTGCTTCGTCGAGTAAAATTAAATTCTGATCGGCACCGCCGCCGCGCACATTAAATCCAGATGAACCTTCGCCGGCATTGGTCACGCCAGGCAGCAACAAAATCGATTTGAGTACATCGACTTCACCCAATACTACTGGCATGCTTTTGATGGTAGACATGCTCAATTTATTCACACTCATTTCGGCCTTGCGAATATTGCTTGCTTTGCGGCTATCGGTCACCACAACTTCTTGTAATTGTTCTTGCGAAGGAACGAGTGCTACATTATTTTTCTTGTCTTGTTGCAAATTGATCGTCAAGATTTCGTTTTGGTATCCCACCGAGCTAAATCTAAGGGTGTGGGTTCCAGCAGAAAGCGTTAGGGAGTAAAATCCATATTCGTTGGTCGAGACGCCTTTTTTGGATTCTTCGTCATAAATACTCACGCCAATTAGGGTTTCGTTGCTTTTGGCATCGGTGATTGTTCCGCTCAAGATCCGTTTTTCTTGGGCAAAGTTGGCTGTCGTTACAAATGACAAGACAAATAAATAAAGTAATTTCCAGTTCATATTCGTGAATTCAGGCTGCAAAATTGAGAAATTTTTCAAGATAAACGCGCACAACAACTGTTAATCCTTCTACAAAAAAAGGCAATCCATTGCTGAATTGCCTTTGTATAAATTACCGAAAGGATTAGGCTAGTTTGTGATCCAAATTTTCGCGAATGGCTTCCAAGAAATTTTGTGTGGTTAAGTAATCGGCGCTGGTTAGCCCTTCTGGTTTTACCAACATGGCCAAATCTTTGGTCATTTTCCCGCTTTCAACCGTATCGATACACACTTGCTCCAAGGTGTGGCAAAAGTTGATCAATTCGGGGTTATTATCCAATTTACCACGGTGTTCTAAACCTCTGGTCCAAGCAAAAATTGACGCAATTGGATTGGTTGAGGTAGCGCGTCCTTTTTGGTGTTCGCGGTAGTGACGCGTAACTGTTCCGTGAGCGGCTTCGGCTTCTACTGTTTTTCCGTCTGGCGTAACCAATACGGATGTCATCAATCCCAAGGAACCAAATCCTTGTGCTACCGTATCCGATTGCACGTCGCCGTCGTAGTTTTTACAAGCCCATACAAATCCGCCGCTCCATTTCATACAAGAAGCCACCATATCGTCTATTAACCGGTGTTCGTAAATAATTCCATTGGCTTCAAAATCAGCTTTGTAGTGCGCTTGAAACACTTCTTCAAATATATCTTTGAAACGCCCGTCGTAGGCTTTTAAGATGGTGTTTTTGGTTGACAGATACAACGGCCATTTTTTGGTCAAGGCCATTTGGAAGGACGAATGTGCAAAACCGTAGATGCTTTCGTCGGTATTGTACATAGACATCGCCACGCCATCGCCTTCAAAATTATATACTTCCCAAGTTTTCGTTTCGCCGGCTTCGTTGGTGAAGCTCATGGTTAAGGTTCCTTTTCCTTTGATAACCGTATCGGTTGCTTTGTATTGGTCGCCAAATGCATGACGGCCAATTACGATTGGTTTGGTCCAACCTTGCACATAACGCGGCACATTGCTCATGATGATTGGCTCACGAAAAACTGTTCCTCCCACAATGTTTCGGATGGTTCCATTAGGAGACTTCCACATTTTAGACAGGTTGAATTCTTTTACACGCTCTTCATCGGGCGTAATGGTGGCGCATTTAATGCCCACATTGTATTTTTTGATAGCCTCGGCTGAATCAATCGTAATTTGATCTTTGGTTGCCTCACGGCTTTCCATGCCTAAATCGTAATATTTAATGTCTAAATCTAAGTAAGGAAGAATTAATTTGTCTTTGATGAAAGCCCAAATTATTCGTGTCATTTCATCGCCGTCCAATTCTACTACTGGATTGGCTACTTTAATTTTTGCCATAGGAATTATTTGTAGTTTAGGTTTATTTTAGTGATCGCAAATGTAACAAACGATTTCGTATTTATAAAAAAGGGTCTTGCTAAGTTTTGCACTATTACGATTGAATTATCAAATTGTTAGCTAAACAACTTTAAAAAATGAATTTGACAATTTGCATTCCTTTTATTGGCAAAAAAAATAGCCCTCCGAGTGGAAGGCTATTGGTATGAAGAAGTGATAGTAAACTATCTTCTTTTGTCTCTAATTTTGGCTTTTTTACCAGTAAGTTCTCTAAAGTAGAAAATACGAGCTCTACGTACGTGACCTTTTTTGTTGATTTCAATTTTTTGCAAAGCAGGTAAATTTACTGGGAAGATACGCTCTACGCCAATTGCACCTGACATTTTACGGATTGTAAATGTTTCAGTAGTTCCTGAACCTCTACGTTGAATAACCACACCTTTAAAAAACTGTGTTCTTGTTTTTTCACCCTCTTTAATTTCGTAGTACACGGTAATTGTATCTCCGGCTCCGAAAACAGGGAAGTCTTTTTTAGCAACTAATTCGTCTTGTACGAATTTCATTAAATCTGCCATGATAATCTTATTTACTTATGGTTGAACTCAGAGCAACATGCACGGTTTTCGCCAGAGGTTGTTCTAATGTGGGCGCAAATGTAATTAAAAAATTCAAAAAACAAATTCCAAATTCCAAATAATTTCAACATGATGCATTGGTGTTTGGAATTTCATCAATTGGAATTTATTCTAAAAGATCGGGTCGTCTATTTTTGGTGTGTTCAAACGCTTTGTCTTCTCGCCATTTGTCAATTTTGGCGGCGTGGCCACTCAATAAAACTTCAGGAACTTTGTGTCCTTTGTAATCTGCAGGTCTAGTATAAATAGGACCCGATAATAAATTGTCTTGAAAACTATCGGTCAGGGCCGAGGTTTCGTCGCTCAATACCCCAGGAATCAATCGGATTAAGGCATCACTCAACACCAAAGCGCCCAGTTCACCGCCACTCAATACATAATCGCCGATAGAAATTTCTTTGGTTATAAAAAGATCGCGTGCGCGCTGATCGACACCTTTATAATGCCCACACAAAATGATGAGGTTTTTGTACATCGACATCGTATTGGCCATTTTTTGGTTCAGGGTTTCGCCGTCTGGACTCATGTAGATAATTTCGTTGTAGTCGCGTTGGCTTTTGAGCTCGGTAATGCAGGCATCAATGGGCTGCACCGTCATGACCATTCCTGCACCGCCACCAAACGGATAATCGTCTACACTTTTTTGTTTGTTGGTGGTATAGTCGCGCAAGTTGTGAAAATGCACTTCTACTAAGCCTTTGTCTATGGCGCGTTTCATGATCGAGGCCTCAAACGGACTTCGCAACAATTCGGGCAATACGGTAATGATATCAATGCGCATAAGACTATTTTTCTGCTCGCAAAGATATCATTATTCGGGATTAATTTTCATTGCAACAACTTACAGGTCAATTTAAGTAGTCTACTGTAAATATTATTAATTATTTTCGCAATCTTATTCAATATAAAACTATACGATATGGAACACGGAATATACGCGAAATTCAATACCTCAAAAGGAGCTATTGTGGTAAAATTGACACACGATTTAACACCAGGAACCGTAGGGAACTTTGTGGGCTTGGCCGAAGGGCAATTGGAAAACAAGGTTAAACCTATGGGAACACCCTATTATGATGGACTTAAGTTTCACCGGGTAATTCCCGATTTTATGATACAAGGTGGATGCCCACAAGGAATTGGATCGGGTGGACCGGGTTACAGTTTTGACGACGAATTTCATCCAAGCCTCAAACACGATAAACCGGGTGTTTTGTCTATGGCCAATTCTGGACCAGCATCCAACGGATCGCAATTTTATATTACGCATGTGCCCACAACTTGGTTAGACGGGAAACACACTGTTTTTGGTCAGGTGGTTGAAGGTCAAGATGTAGTTGATTCCGTTGCGCAAGGTGATTCCCTTGATTCGATCGAAATTATTCGCGAAGGCGACGAAGCCCAAAAATGGAATGCCATCGAAGCGTTTCGCGTATTTGAAGGCGCTCGTGCCAAGAAAGAAGCCGAAGTTCGTGCCGCTGCCGAGGAAGCTATGGAAAAATTAGCAGCAGGCTTTGACAAAACCGAAAGCGGGTTGCGTTACAAAATGATTCAAAAAGGATCGGGCAAAAAAGCCGAAAATGGCAAAACCGTTTCGGTACATTATTCAGGCTCACTAGAAAACGGAAAAGTATTTGATTCTTCATACACTAGAAAAAAACCAATCGAATTTCCGTTGGGAATGGGCAATGTTATCGAAGGTTGGGATGAAGGAATTGCGTTGTTGCAAGTGGGAGACAAAGCCCGTTTTGTGATTCCTTCACACTTAGGATACGGATCTCGAGGAGCCGGGGGTGTAATACCGCCCAATGCAACCTTGATTTTTGATGTGGAATTAATGGATGTTAAATAAATCAATAACAAATTACAATGAAAAATAAACACCTAAAACAAAAAGTTGCAGCTGTCTTTATTGCTGCTTTGCTGTTGGCTTGTTCAAGTCCTAAAACTAAAATTGCAGCCGCTGACAAGTACGATAAAGTATCCGTTTCGCCTGCAGTTACGCCCAAATTAGCCTTAGTTGCTCTTGACGCAAAAGGAAATATTATTCCGGTTGATGAAAAAGTCAAAGAAAAAATCCTAGTGAACCGGATGAATATGCTAACCGATGCAGAGTCCGCAGGTAGGGATCTTTTTAATACAAGATGCGTGGAATGCCATGATTTAGCAAAGCCTCAACAATTTGATGAATCAAAATGGGCCATTATATTAGATCGAATGAAAGACAAAGCAAAATTGGATGACAAGTCATTTGCTTTGATAAAGCAGTATACAGCGATATATTTTGAAAAGTAATCGTGTTACTAGATAGGTACATAAAAAAAAGTCCAGCTAATTTGCTGGACTTTTTTTTTAAATATCGTCAAAATCAATATCGGTAAAACTAGAGGTGCTCGGCGTTTCCGAATCGGTTTCTGGTTTGTCGCCGTAGTAGTCTTTTTTGAAATCTTTTTGGTGGCGTTCGGAGATGACTTCTTCGCCTTTGTGATTCAGTACATAAGCCATCATGTCTTCTAAAATCTCGGCAAAGGCAGCAAAATCTTCTTTATACAAGTATATTTTGTGTTTCTTGAAATGAAACGATCCGTCTTCTTCGGTAAATTTTTTACTTTCGGTAATGGTAATGTAGTAATCGTCTGCTTTGGTGGCACGTACATCAAAAAAATACGTTCTACGGCCGGCGCGCAATACTTTGGAATAAATTTCTTCCTTGTCTAACATGTCGTGTTCTCTCATAATCTCGGGCTCAATAGTTGAATTTTACCTTTCAAAAATGATAAAAATTGTATTACAAAACAACAATTAATTTAAATCTTTTTCAGAAAGTTGTTTGGCATACAAGTCGGCATAATAGCCCTGCAGGTTTACTAATTGATTATGAGTTCCTTGTTCTATAATTTGGCCGTCTTCTAGGATGATTATTTGGTCGGCATTTTTGGCTGAGGACACCCGGTGGCTCACAATAAGGGTGGTTTTGTTTTTACAAAAGTCCAATAAATTTGACAAAATGAGCTCTTCGGTTTCGGTATCTACTGCTGACAAGCAATCGTCTAGGAGCAAAATCTCGGCATCTTTTATCAAAGCGCGGGCTATCGAAACACGTTGTTTTTGACCTCCTGATAAGGTTATTCCTCGTTCGCCCAAAATGGTTTCGTATTGTTCGCCAAATTGCTGGATATTGTCATGCACGACCGCTTTTTTTGCCGCTGCTATTACCTGCGTATCGGTTGCATTTTCGTTGCCAAATTTGATGTTGTTTTTAATGGTGTCCGAAAACAAAAAGGCATCTTGCGGCACACAAGCAATACTGTTGCGCAAATCAAACAAGTTGACATCTTTGATATTTTGACCGTCAATTTCTATGCTGCCTTGTGTAGTGTCATACAAACGACTGATGAGCGAAATGATACTCGATTTACCCGAACCGGTTTTGCCCAATATGGCTATGGTTTGGCCTTTTTGTACCGTAAAACTCAAATTTCTCAAGGCAGTTACATGGGTGTCGTCATAGGTGAAGCTCACATTTTTGAAGGCAATTGTCCCTTCGATAGTACTGCGGTTGGGATTGTTATTTTGAATGTCGGGGGTAATTTTCAGAAATTCATTGATCCGTTTTTGGGAGGCCTCGGCTTCTTGCACCATGCTCGAGATCCAACCCAAGGAAGCAACAGGCCAGGTGAGCATGTTTACATACAAAATAAACTCGGCGATGGTTCCTATGCTTGAGATGCTGCCTTCTATATAGAGCATTCCGCCAAAATAGATTACCACCAAATTGCTCACACCTATCAAGGCCAACATCAACGGACCAAATACTGCCTGCACTTTGGCCAATTGTAAGCTTTTTACTTTGCTTTCCTCTGATAAATCTTTCATCTCGGCCTGCTGTTGCTCCTCGAGCGAATAGGCCTTTATGACGCGTATGCCTGAAAACACTTCTTGGCTAAAACTCGATACTTTAGAGAGGTATTGCTGAAACGTAGTGGAGCGCTTGTTAATTTCGGTACTCAATTTAAAAATCGCAAACGACAAAATAGGCAAGGGCAGTAGCGTGTATAAGGTAAGTTTCGGTGAAACGGCATACATATACCCAATAACGACAGTAAATCGAATGGCGGTATTAATCGCATACATCACCGCCGGGCCTACATACATGCGCACTTTGCTCACGTCTTCGCTAATGCGGTTCATCAAATCGCCGGTGCGGCTTTGCTTGTAAAAATTTTGAGAGAGGTTTTCATATTGGGTAAACACCTCGTTTTTTACGTCAAATTCAATGTGACGCGACATCACAATTAAGGTTTGACGCATTAAAAAAGTAAGAAAACCAGCGATAATGGTGGTGGCTATTACCAGTAAAATGTTGTGAATGAGCTCGGCTTGAATATCTGCCGTTGAGCTGTTATTTTTCGCATACGATTCAATCGCTTTAAACGATTTACTAATGAGTTTGGGAGTAAATAAAGAGAAAATTTGCGCCACAATTGTGATCACAATTCCCAGTAAAAAACTGTATTTATATTTTACGAAATATTTGTTTAAATAATAAAGTTCTTTCATGAATAGGGCAATTCTCTTGGGGGTTAACTAGTAATAAAGGGTCTTTTCTGATTCATTCTCAATTGAATGGGTTTGCTTGAAACTGGAATTATATTGCGTAATGTTTATTTAAAACGTAAAATCATACGAAATAATGATTTTAATACTATTTTTGCCACGACTTTTTAGCAAAGTCGCAAATATAATCCCATTCATCGTATGACTACAACGCTGGTACAAGCAAACGAATTACAAAAAATTGATCCGGTTTTTGGACAACTTTCCTTTGATAATCACGAACAAATCGTTTTTTGTCACGACAAAGATACTGGTTTAAAAGCAATAATTGGGATACACAATACCGTTTTAGGCCCAGCCCTTGGCGGAACGCGCATGTGGAAATACAACAACGAATGGGAAGCCATCAACGACGTACTTCGACTTTCTAGAGGCATGACCTACAAATCAGCGATTTCGGGTTTGAACTTGGGTGGAGGAAAAGCAGTTATAATTGGCGATTCCAAATTGGATAAAACACCCGAACTCATTACCAAATTTGGTCAATATGTGCATTCGCTAAGCGGCAGGTACATTACCGCCGAAGACGTGGGCACAACCACACCCGATATGGATTTGATTCGCGAAGTAACGCCTTATGTTACTGGAATTTCTGAGTCAATTGGAGGTTCAGGAAATCCTTCGCCTGTTACAGCCTATGGCGTCTACATGGGCATGAAAGCCGCTGCCAAGTACCAATTTGGTTCGGATAACTTAGCAGGAAAGAAAGTTATGGTGCAAGGTGTTGGACATGTTGGCGAAACCTTGGTGATGCATTTGGTTCAAGAAGGTGCCCAGGTACAAATTTCGGATATCAACCAAGAGCGTCTCAGCGAATTGCAAGCCAAATATGGTGTTACAATCTTCCGTGGCGATGATTTATATGCCGCCGATGTAGACATCTATGCGCCTTGTGCCTTGGGAGCCACAATCAACGACGACACGATTTATAAACTGAAAGCCAAAGTAATAGCAGGTGCTGCCAACAATCAATTGGCCATCGAGCAAGTGCACGGGCGAATTTTGCAAGAACGCGGAATTTTGTATGCGCCCGATTTCTTGATTAATGCCGGCGGAATCATCAACGTATACGGAGAAATTGCTGGCTACGGAAAAGAAGAAGCCTTGCGTCGCACCGAGAACATTTACAACACTACTTTAGAGATATTTAGTTTGGCTGCTGCCCAACATAAAACCACCTACCAAGCTGCTTTGTGGTTGGCCGAAAACCGAATTGAAGAAAAGAAAAAAGAAACAGCCAAATAATTTTTGGTTGTTTTTTTTATTGTTATTTTCGCCCCGCGTTCAAATCTTGAGCGCTTAAATTATAAAGTTCTTACCCGTGTTAAACAGAAGACATATCCGTGTAAAAGTGATGCAGACCATTTATGCGATGCACCAAAATGGTTCTGATCAAGTAGAAAAAGAACAGCGATTTTTGCTCAACAGCATTGATGTGATTCAAGATTTATACCTCACAATGCTTTCGGCCTTGATCGAGTTGGGTAAAAAAGAAGCCGAATACCTCGCGCTGGCCAGCCAAAAACACTTGGCTACACCTGACGAGCGCACCCCCAATCAAAAGTTTGTAGACAACGCGGTGTTGCAATTGCTCACAAACAGCAAAGCGATACTAGAAGGTATAGAAAACCGCAAAATCAACCAATGGATTTTAAACGACGACTACATTTTATTGTTGTTGGCGGCCACCAAAGAATCTAGTGTTTACCAAAATTACATGGAGCAAACCACCACTTCGTTTGCTGCCGATCGCGATTTTATTTTGGCCTTATTTACCGAAGTTATTGCGCCCAATGAAAAACTTTACGACTACCTAGAAGACCTTAAACTCACTTGGGTAGATGATATTCCCGTAGTTAACACCTTCATCGTGAAGCAATTGACAGCCTTGCAATCGGCCGATCAAAAATGGAAATTGCCCAAGGTATACAAAGACGCCGAAGACCAAGAATATGCCCAAGAATTGTATATTAAAACAGTGTTAAACGAAAAAGAATTTGCCGGTTACTTTAGCGATAAAACACCCAATTGGGATGTAGATCGTATTGCCGAATTGGACACCATTATACTTAAAATGGCCATCTGCGAATTGTTGCGTTTTCCTTCGATTCCCATAAAAGTTACCCTAAATGAGTATTTAGAATTAGCCAAAGAATATTCTACGCCCAAAAGCAGTAATTTTATCAACGGAATTTTAGATAATTTGGTCAAGGAATTTCAAGCCAACAAAAAAATGCAAAAAATAGGAAGAGGTTTATTATAAATTTTAAAAAAAATGAAAATCAAAACACTTTTAGTCTTGGTAGTTATACTCAGTGTGATTGCCTGTAAAAATGACAACGTGATGTCTAAAATTGATCCCAACGCCCAGGATGTACCAGCGGTTTCAGAAGATCAATTGAACCCAGAAGCCAATATTGGACCGGCGCCTACCGCCGAGGTAAAAGCACCTGCGGTTACCAATGGCCAATATCCGGTGATGCAATTTGAATCGTCGGCACATGATTTCGGAAAAATTAATGCAGGCGATAAAGTATCTTATGATTTTAAGTTTACCAATACCGGAACCGGCGATTTAGTGATTGCCAATGCGGTAGGATCTTGCGGTTGTACTGTGCCAGAATACCCCAAAGAACCTCTGGCGCCAGGAAAATCGGGCGTAATGAAAGTTACCTTTAACTCGGCCGGAAAATCGGGTATGCAACAAAAAACAGTGACCATTACCACCAACACCAAAGCACAAAAAGAACAATTAACAATCAAAGCTGCTATAACACCTCAAAGTGGTGTTATAGGGCACTAAATCTTTACTATTATGGAACAGGTTCAACAATTTTTGCCGTTTATTTTAATGTTTGTCGTGATTTATTTTTTCATGATCCGTCCGCAACAAAAACGCGTTAAACAAGAAAAACAATTTGAAGCCGATATAAAAGTGGGCGATAAAATTGTGACTAAAAGCGGCATCCACGCCAAAATTTCAGAACTCAATGATACCACGATCATCATTGAAACCATGGCAGGAAAACTCAAAATGGAGCGTTCGGCTATTTCAATGGAATTGTCGGCGGCATTAAACAAAGTCAAATAGTTTTTTTGACTAATCTAAAAAAAAGCAACCCTTGGCGGTTGCTTTTTTTATGGAGTATAGGGAATAAAAACCCTCTTTTTTATTTTTTCGAAAAGTTGGTAGTGGCTGTCAATTGGGCAATTTCCACAATCACCTCAACTGCTTTTTGCATGCTTTCAACTGGTAAGTATTCGTATTTGCCATGAAAATTGTGTCCGCCCGCAAAGATGTTCGGGCAAGGCAATCCCATATACGATAAACGGCTGCCATCGGTTCCGCCACGAATGGGTTTTATGAGCGGCGTAATGCCCAAATTCCGCATGGCTTGTTCGGCCAAATCGACGATGTGCATGACCGGAACTACCTTTTCGCGCATGTTGTAATACTGGTCTTTTACTTCGGCAATCACAATATCTTCGCCAAATTGTGCCGCATATTGCGCATTGATTTGCGCGGTTATGATATGAATGAGTTGCTTGCGTTGTTCAAATAGCGTGGCGTCGTGGTCGCGAATAATTAATTCCAAGACCGTTTCTTCGAGGCTCCCTTTCAAATGATGCACATGAAAAAAGCCCTCGTAATCTTGCGTTTCTTGAGGCGTTTCACCTTTGGGCAATGCATTGATGAACTCGTTGGCAATGAGCATCGAATTGATCATTTTTCCTTTGGCATAGCCCGGATGCACGCTTTTTCCTTTGAAGGTTATTTTGGATCCGGCCGCATTAAAGTTCTCGAATTCCAATTCGCCTAGTTGGCTGCCATCCATGGTATAGGCCCATTCGGCGCCAAATTTTTCTACATCAAAAAAATCAGCACCACGACCAATTTCTTCATCGGGGGTGAAGCCTACGCGAATTTTTCCATGTTTAATTTCGGGGTGTTGCACCAAATATTCCATAGCCGATATAATTTCGGTCAGTCCAGCTTTGTCGTCGGCACCCAACAGTGTTGTACCGTCGGTCGTGATCACTGTTTGGCCTTTGTACAATAATAAATCGTTAAAATAGCTCGGCGAAAGCACTATGTTTTGTTCGGCATTCAATACAATGTCACCGCCGTCATAGTTGTGCACCAATTGTGGTTTTACATTGGCTCCGGTAAAGTCGGGCGTCGTGTCAAAATGAGAAACAAACCCAATGGTAGGTACCTCGTGGTCTACATTACTTTCTAGCGTTGCCATGACATAGCCGCGTTCGTCTATGGTGACATCGGTGAGGCCAATGGTTTTCAATTCATGCACTAAAAAATTAGCCAAGTCAAATTGTTTTTTTGTACTGGGTGTCGTGTCTGAATACGGATCAGATTCGGTGTCTATGATGGCGTAGCTGATAAAGCGGTCAATGAGGTGTTGCATGAAAAGATGGGTTTATACGTTTGTAATAGGGTCTGCTAAAATACTATTTTTCCGTGCATTTTTAATAGGATAATTTTCCGAATGCGTGCTAAATGAAAAACACGCCGAAGTGCATTGAACTCGGTTTGGATATACATGGGCAAGGAAAACGAAGTGGTATTTATCAATCTGATTTATCGACTACAAGGCATTAAAAAGGTGTTTGATCACCGCAACCGAATTGTGCGCCACCACAGGTAAAAACTCGGTGTAACTTTGGCCCGCTTCGTCGTCGGCTTTGTCGGATATGGTACGAATGAGCAAAAATGGAATTGCATTTACGGCACACACAAATCCTACTGCGGCACCTTCCATTTCAACCGCATCACCCGCGAGTTCAGTAGTGAGGTAGTGGTAATCGTGTAATTCTTTTTGGGTCAGAAATTGATCGCCCGTTACGATACGTCCACTGTGAAGCGTATGCTCGGTTTCTGCTGAGAGTGCCAAGGTTTTGAGTTTTGCATCGGTTTCAAAAAAGCGAAAATCGGTATAAGGCACCTGTCCCCGGGGAATGCCCAGCGCTGTGGTGTTCAAATCGTGTTGTATGCAATCGTGTGCCACGACAATATCGCCTACTTCATAAGTTGGGTTTAAAGCACCCGCCACTCCGGTGAACACAATGGCTTTGGGTTGAAATGCATCAATCAATTTTTGGGTTACCAAGCTCGCAAACACTTTTCCTACCCCACATTTTACTAGCACGACCGATTGACCAAACAAGCTGCCTTCATAAAACGTAAGCGAGTTCCATTGGGTAGTTTTGGTGTGCGCAAGCTGATCTAAATAGGCTTTAATTTCTTCGTCGAGGGCGCCAATCAAGGCAATGGGTGCTGTCATTTTAGTGCGGCTAAGGAGCTGTTGTTTTTTAAGGCAACGCCAGTTAATTTTTGTTTGAGTACTTCTAGAATCAAAAAGGCACAGCTATGTGCAGCTGACGCATAGGAAAGTCCCTGTGCATGAATGTTAGAAAGGCAATTGCGTTGGTTGTCGGTAATGCCAGAGAAGGGATTATAGGTGAGGTAGGCACCCATACTGTGCGGTGTACTCAAACCGGGTCGTTCGCCGATAAGCACCAAAACTAGTTGGCTGGATAATACCTCACTTATCGCATCACCCAAAGCCACTCGTCCTTGTGTAGCGATGCAAAGTGGCGCATAGGCAATATTGGCATGCTGAAGCAAAGGGAATAAGTGTTCTAAAAAAGGTGCTGCATGTTGTTGAATGGCTTGTGGCGAAAGACCGTCACAGAGCACAATTGTCAAGGCATAGTTCGAAGTACTTTTCCACTGTTGCAGCATATCAGCTGATTCTTCGTGAAGTAGTTTTCCCAAATCGGGTCTTTTCAGGTAGGTTTCGCGATCGGAAGCTTGGCTCTGGAGGGTGAGTTGCACCGGAAATAAATCCTGTAATTGTTCGGCAAGTGCAGCGGTATCCAAGAGCGTGTATACGGCATCGCGAGCCGCAGCATGGGACCACGAAAAATCGAGGTTGGCGGCGGTAGGCATCGAACTGCCGCTGTGACCCAATCCAATTCTAGCGGGACTGAGTTCACGTAAATGAGCGAGAACGGCAAGTGTATCGGTTATTTTCATTTGAGGTACTGTATAAGCGGATGCGACCGATTAATTTCGGTAGCCAAACCTTGTTGCTCCAGCCAGCTGGCAAATTCAGGAGCGGGCTTCAGCCCAAGTAGACGTTGAGTGTTTTGTACATCGTGATAGGAAGTCGATTGGTAATTGAGCATCACGTCATCGGCACCGGGAACGCCCATCACAAAGCCACAACCGGCAACGGCTATTTGAACCAAGATGGAATCCATATCGTTTTGGTCGGCTTCGGCATGATTGGTATAACACAGGTCTAGGCCCATGGGAAGTCCGAGTAATTTTCCGCAAAATAAATCTTCGAGGGCAGCCCGATTTATTTGCTTGCCGTCATACAAATATTCGGGACCAATAAATCCCACTACCGAATTGACCAGCAACGGATTAAATTTCCTAGCCACTGCATAGGCGCGAGTTTCACAGGTTTGTTGGTCAACGCCGCTATGCGCTTGGGCCGATAAGGACGAACCTTGACCGGTTTCAAAGTACATGCATTGGTTGCCTGCACTGCCTCGATTTAGCGATAAGCCGGCTTCTAAACCTTCTTGCAACATCGACAAATTGATACCAAATGATTGGTTGGTTTTCTCGGTTCCGCCAATGGATTGAAACACCAAATCAACCGGAACTTGTTGCTCAATGAGTTGCAAGGTGGTGGTGAGGTGGGTTAAAACGCAGGCTTGGGTAGGAATCTCAAACCGTTGAATGAGATCGTTGAGCAGGTGGTTTATTTGGGCAATTTGACGGGGATCATCACTCGCCGGATTGATGCCTATCACTGCGTCACCACAGCCATACAGCAGGCCTTCTATCAGTGAAATACCAATGCCTTTTAGATCATCTGCCGGGTGATTGGGTTGAATGCGAGACGAAAAGTGTCCGGCTAATCCTAAGGTATTTCGAAATCGGGTAGGATTGATGCATTTTTTGGCCACAACCATCAAGTCTTGGTTGCGCATAATTTTGGATACCGCAGCGACCATTTCGGGTGTGAGCCCCCATTTGATTGCTTGTAATTCCTGGGTTGTGGTGCTGTGTTGCAACAGCCAATCCCTAAAACTTCCCACCGTATGACTCGCAATTATTTGGAACGCTTGGGCATCATGCGAATCGATAATTAGTCGGCTCACTTCGTCTTCTTCGTAGGGTATGGGCAATTCTTGCAAAAATTGTGTAAGCGGCACTTCGGCCAAACAATACTGCGCAGCAATGCGTTCGGTATAGGAATTTGCTACCAATCCGGCCAGCGCATCGCCCGAACGATATGGAGTTGCTTTGGCCAAAAGCGTCTTTAGATCGGGAAATGTAAAGGAGATATTATTTTTGGTAAACCGGTACATAAGCTCGGGTTTAGTCTTCGTCTAAAATTTCACTACGAAGTAAAGCCGTTTTTTCTACATTTCCAACTAGCTTAAATCCAATTACTACCGCGACCATTCCCGCCAAAAAAATAAGGGACAAGAGCAGGTTGAAGTAGACAATTGAGGCCAAACACAGCAGCGATAGCAGTAGGGCAATTGCGGGAAATAGGGGATAAAATGGCGTTTTGTAGGACGCTACATACTGCGGTTGTTGGCGCAATTTAAACAAACTCAGCATGCTGATGAGGTACATGACCAAGGCGCCCAACGCCGAAATAAGAATAACTTGTGCAGTTGTGCCGGTGAGCAGTGCGACCAATCCCGCTAATCCACCCACCAACAAGGCCCAATGTGGGGTGCGAAAACGGGGATGCAATTCGCTCCATTTGGCCGGCAAATAGCCGCTGCGGGATAAGGCAAACAATTGCCGGGAATAGGAAGTGATTAGACTGTGAAACGAAGCTACGAGCCCAAATAATCCAATACTTGTAAATAATTTTGACCAATGGCTATCGCGACCCAGAACTTGGCTTATGGCTTCGGGCAAGGGGTAATCTAGGTTTTGCAGTTGTGTCCAATCGCCAATTCCTCCGGCTAAAACCATCACGCCTATGGCCAAAAAAACCAAAGTAGCCAGCGCATAGCCGTATCCTTTTGGAATCGATTTTGATGGGTTTTTTACTTCTTCGGCCACCATGGCCAATCCTTCTATTCCCAAAAACAACCACACCGCAAATGGCAAGGATTCAAAGATGCCCGAAACACCAAAAGGAAGACCATTGTGGGTGAAATTTTTCAGTTGAAACGAAGGCGTAACTATGCCCATAAAGAGCAGCAATTCGGCCACGGCCAAAACCGTAACCAACAGATTAAACTGCGTAGATTCTTTGATCCCAAAAAAATTAATCAGCGAAAAAATTACATAACAACCAATGGCTGTGCCCAATACGGGAATTTCCGGCAATAAAAAATGCAAATAACTGCCCAAGGCAAATGCAATCGCGGGTGGTGCCAATACAAATTCTACACAGGTGGCATAGCCGGCTATGAGTCCGCCGTAGGGCCCAAAAGCCTTGTAGGCAAAGGCAAATGGTCCTCCCGCATGCGGAATTGAGGTGGTGAGTTCGGTGTAACTGAAAATAAACGTAATGTACAAGACCGCTACAACAACTGTAGCCACCAGAAACCCCAAGGTTCCAGCCGAATTCCAGCCGTAATTCCAGCCAAAATATTCGCCAGAAATTACCATGCCTACGCCCAAGGCCCATAAATGAATAGGCGTGAGTACTTTTTTTAACTGTGATGTTTTGGGTGTATTCATGAAGTTGGATTTTGCTAAAAAAAATCCCTTATCTAAAAATTAGCTAAGGGATTGTAAAGGTTACGTTGGTTTAGGCTTCTGCTTCTTCAGATGAAGTAGCTTCGTCTGCAACAGCAACTGGAATTTCAACATCAGCTACTGGAGCGGCTTGTTGATTCATATAATTGGCTTTTACGTCTTCATAGAATTTGGCATTGCTCACTTGCATATAGGGCACTAACCACAAGAATCCAATTCCTAAAGTAAGGATGCACAACAAGGCCCAACCCACAAAACGAAGCGCTAGGCAAAAGTACTTCCATTTGTAGCCGTCCATCATGGCTTTACTTTTGTCAATGGCTTCCATGGCATCGATCGATTCGTCATCGGCAATAATGTAGAACGTCATGGAGTAGGAAAGTGCGGCAATTATTCCAGGAATGATTAACAATAACATCCAAAGGACGATGAAAACAAGCATTAAAAAATAGGCTGCGAGGGCCAAACCAAATTTGTTGAATCCGTCAAATAGTTGATTGATGTTGGCGTCCTCTTCTCTGGCCAGAGCCAAAGAATAAGTGGCCAATCCGATGGCCATTGGGCCGCCAATTAAAAGAGAAATGATTGGTCCTGCAAAGGGAATTAGCTGGACGGCGATCATGATTAACATATACACGACAAAAGCGCCAATTGCTGGTCCCCATTTGCCTGCCAATGATTCGCGGGCTTGTTGCATTAATACGGTGTTTGCGGTACTCATACGGTTTAGTTTTTTTGAAGTAGACCTACTCATTTGGCTTTTCGGATATCGCCCCCGCATTTTTCCAAGCGGGCAGGACTTTTAGGTTTGACGAATATAGTAAAATTGGCTAGTAAAAAGGCTACTGGCTGTCCTTTTCGGTAAATAGTTGCAGCAACAACAAGGCTAAGTTGGGCTCCACCTGACTGATGCTTCCGGTTGTGATAGAAACACCAACGCCGCCATAGGTACTTACAGCTGCTCCGGCGAGTCCGATGCCTCCAAAATTCAAAAAGTAGGAATTACCATTGGTTTGTTTGGAGAGAAATAAAGTCATGCCGGTAAAACCGCCTTTGTTTATCCGCAATTCCTCTTGTAATGACAAGTCATAAACTTGGTATTGGCCGGAGGTAATTTCCTGCTTTTGCCCTTGCACTTTGTAGGATTGTACCTTGGTTTCTAGAAAATTGTCGGGCCCCAACACGAATAGTTTGTTTTTGGGCAGTGCTTCAAAATTGGAGTCCAAAAGTGCATCATCGGCATAAAAGGTGTTCAAGGTGAGTTCGCCAACCGCAGGGTCTTGGGCGGTAAATTCTACAAATTGAAACGCATTGGCACCCATGCTTTGTGCCTTGGTTTTTAGTTTCTCAAACAAATTGCTCAAGTTTCTCAAACTGCCGCTCGCTTTCAATTTGGCCACAAAAACGGCTTGATCTACTGGCGTAGTTGGACTTAGATAAATAAATTGTTGGTAGTTTGGGTGTTGAAGAGTATCATTAACCGCCAATACAGCAACTGGTTGTGACCAGGATTTGGCAGCCAAAAACAAGAGCAAAAGGAGAATAGTATTTTTCATAACCGAGATAAATTATATCACCTCAAATTTAAGCGGTTTAATTTGCTGTAGGAACAGAACTTTTAAATAAAATGAATCAACAAATTATACATCAGCCCAAAAAAATCCTGCGCTTTTATCGATTAACGACAAGGTGTGTGGTTTTTATAGAGTTTTTTGCCCGTTTAACGAATATAATTTTTTGTTTCAAATACAGGTAATATGTTTGTTTTGAATTTAAGAACTAATACTTATATGGAAGATTTTTATAACCCCATTTATCGTGAAGAATACATGCAAGGGTTCGAGGTAGGATTAAATCCCATTGTAGAAAACCATATGGTTGATCAATCAAACAGAGCGTTCAACTCGGGCTTTCAATATGGCCGGGAGGAATACGAACGATTGAACGGAAAAATATCCATGGGTATTCCCAAACACATCCTGACCGACAAAATCTTAGAAGAATTTATGTTGGCCGGTATGCTTGGAATGGAGATAGAGTATGCACACTATAATTCACATCAACTACAGATCATCGAACAATGGTACAAAAGCGGTATTGAAAAATACGACGCCAACGAAACCATTTACTTGATGGCACTATTAGAATCTTTGGACATAGAAGTGCATTAATTTTTGTTGGCTGATCCCAGATAATACCCCAAATACCCCATTGGAATATAGGCCAATCCCAAATCTACTGCAGCATACCACAGCGGAGTTGGCAAGGAAAACACCATCATCGTTCCACCAAGTAGAAACCAAAATCCAATGCCAAATGCCCATTGTTTTTGGTGCATAATTCCCCATTTACTCACCATATACGCCGCCAACAAGGTACCCAATGCATGGGCCAGAAATGGCAATAAAAAATGTATGGGTTGCATGAGCGGCATCGCAGCTTGAAGTCCGGCTTCGGTTGTGAGATCAGAACCTGCAGGTGGAGGAATAAGATAACTACTACTACTTATAATTCCCATATTTAATAGGCCTCCCAAAAAGAGTGACCCACCTCCAATTAAGCTATTCTTGAGTTTTGGATTCATTTTTTAAATTATGCTTTGATAAGAATTAGTTCTTGTCAAGTTCAGGGACTTCAGCCAATAGCGCTATAATCGACTCAGGCAAAAACGGTCGGCCACCCGCTGCAGGCACACAAGTTGCCGTAAATACCGCCTCGGTGTATAATTTGTTATTTAGGTAAATGCCTTGTTTAACATGCAATTTAGCCTTGCTACTTTGGTCGCGCAAAAGCACACAGTTTACCTGAAATGCATCACCCGATTTGAGTGGTCTCAAGAATTTTAAGGTATAGCCGGTTAAGACCATATTGATGCCTTTTTTGGCTTCTTCTTCAATGTCAAAATGCAACACCTCTTTCACAAATTTGTGGCGACAATCTTCCATATAAAACGGATAGTACAAGCCATCCATAATGCCTTGAATGTCGATGTGATCTTCGTTTACTAGATAATCTAAGCTGTAGTTCATGTTTTGATGTTTAGGATTAGGACAAATATAATGTAAAGTGAAAAGACTAGTTTCCTGCAAATGGGCTGTTAAACAATCCTACGGCCAGTTCGGCCCATAGTAGTACCAATAAAAATAACACAACTAAAATTAGTCCGATACGCCAACTGCGTTTGGATACCTTGATTAGGATAAACAGCACCACCAAACCCGTAAAAAAAAGCAAGAATCCAGCCAATACAAAATCAGCTACACTCCAACTAAAATCTCCCAAAAATTCCATAGCCAGCAAGGGAATGACCATTAGGCTCATCACAAGTTTTGTGCAATGAGGTTTGTGGTATTAGCACTTAGTAATTTGGCTTTAAAAAAGGTGTCGGGAATAGACACAATCTGCGCCGAACAAATGCTGCTGAATAATACAAATAAGAGACGAATGTGAACACCCATAAGAAATATTTTCTGATTAGATTGAGGTAGTAATTGTTCTAAAAGTCAAGTTAATTCGGGCAGTTACACATTTTGTATTGGGTGGAAGTTGATGAAGCCAATTGGATTGTGTGCTGTCTTTCATGAGCAATACACTACCATGCTCTAGCCACAAAGAAACAATTTTTTTGGTCACTTTGTGCTTAAACGAAAAGCGTCTGCAAGCACCAAAGCTCAATGAGGCAATCGCTCCATCTTTTTTTAACATTTTTTCGTTGTCACTGTGCCAGGACATGCTTTCTTTGCCTGATGCGTATAAATTCAACAAACAAGAATTATACTGTTCGCCGGTAATTTCTTCGACCCGTTTTTTTAATTCCAACAGTTCAGCTGTCCACCGAAGTGCTTTTTTGGTTTGATTGGAATAGGTGTAGGCAAAATCAGTATCGGCATACCAGGCCACTTTGCGTTTGGTCACGATTAATTTTCCAAACATCCGCACCTGATCGTGTTCCCATTGTATGGTATGCAACAGCTGTTCAAAATAGTGATTGGCAGTTGGTTGATCTACAACCAAACCATAATATTCAACCGTTCCATCATACGGTAACTGGTTGATTGAAGGGGTTGATGCGCTTGTAAATAAATCCATGGTGTAAACCTTCGTCGTATGCTATGAAAATCTAAATCCTAAATTGATTGCCTCTGTTTTTAACTTTTTTTCAATCAATAGATTCCAATTGCATCTTGTTTTCGAATTTGTTATAAATGACCAAAATAAAATAACCAAACAAGATAGCCACGATTACCAAAATATTATTCATCAACCCTTCAACGTTAAAGGATAGTCGAATTAAGATTGTTGAAATGATAAAACCCGAATTTCGGATCACTTTGTGAAATTTATCGGTGTGAAAAAATGAAACCAACAGCAACAGCACATCTACGATGACCAATAAGGTGAAAAATTGTTCAAAAAATACGTTGTTGATGTTTTTAAATAAATCATCAGACTCTTCTAGTGTAATAATTGTTTGCGTCAACCAATTAACTAAAGAATAAGTTGCCAATAGAATAACTACGGGAACAAGACAGGCAGCAATGGTTTTTTTGATTTTTACATATGTATTTAAACCCTCTTCTTGTTCGGCAGAATAGTGCACGGTTTCAACCCTTTTTTTACTTTCCACATAAAATAAATAGATCAAGAAAAACAAAATGAGCGAGGTAACAATGTCATAGGTAAATTGCAAATCATACTTTATGGTGTACCAATCTGCTGAGATGGTAATATTGGCCAAATCTTTAAACAGTCTACGCATAATAATCAGTAGAATAATTTCGTACTGTTTATGGATATAAGTGGTGAGTGATCGCGGCAAATAATAGAGCAATAAATATACTTCGTACACCAAAATAAATGAAAATGGGGTATAGATTGCTGCAATTGGATTTACAAAAAAGTTGGATGATTTACTGATGTGAATTACATCTAGATTGACCAAAGTAATCACCGCCAAATGAATCAAAAATGATGCGATAGCAATTTTTAAGAATAAACGTTCACTCCATTTTTGAGTGGTTTCACTAAGTAATTGTTTGTACATAGATAAATAAGTTTGAAGCTAAGATACTATAAAAGTAACTGCAATTAAAAAATTCTAAATTATCGGATGAATTTTTTTTGCCACGAATTCACGAATATTTCTGATGCCATTTATTTTATTTCTCAAATTTATATAAATCTGTGTTGCAAAAATAATTGCCCGAATTTTTTTTGATTGTTTCCGAAGTTTCGTGACGCAAAGAGTTTTTTTGAACACGGATTATAGAAATACACATAATCAAAAATTTTTTATTTTATTTCTCAAATTGTAAAAATCTGTGTTGCTAAAAGATTGCTTTGTCGTTCCTCCTCGCAATGACGTACTTAGTATACTACCACAAAAACTTCCAACTCCCAACTCCCAACTTCCCACTCCCAACTCCCCACATTTACTTATGCCTAAACCAACAATCGCTGCGTTCGGTTTCGTAGTTTTTAAATACCGTATTTACAGGTGCTCCGTGCAGCAATTGGGCATTAAACTGTGTTCGAGCCACAAAATTAAACACGCCCATATCGCCGGTAAATGCGGTTTTATTGTCGCGATTTCCCAATTCGTGAAACGTACACAACTGTTCAATAAATTGATAGAATAAGGCAGCATTTGCTCCAATAATTCCACAATTTAGTAGTGTTTCATTGGCAAACTTAGCTTCAAACACGGCATAGTCTAGTATTTTTTCGCGCAAATGCGTGCCGTGATCAAACATCCACTCGTTTTCCAGTAATTTGGGTTCATCACCGCAAAAAATAGCGTGCGGGTTTTGTAGGAAAAAAGGATCAGTAAACGGGTTTTTCACCAACACCACATCTGAAACGTCTGTACAAAAAACGTTGTTTACTTGCGATAACTGGTTTTGCAAAAAATCGCGGTACACAAAATACCGATACACGTTTGGGTTATAGTTGGGGTTGTGTTCAATGCGAATAAATGATACAAAATCAGTAGTATGTTTTTTGCAGCTTGCTTCCGAAAATCCATTGTGAAAAAGAATGCCTTGCACCCGGGCAGCGGCCAATGATTCAGCCCATTCGCGCACAAGTTCGTACTGGTCGTGTTCCAAGGTGGCATTTCGGTTCACGTCATACACACCCGAAATATGGCAAGCCAATACTAGGTTTTTACTGCTGTGAATATGCGGAAAATCAACGGGCATTACTCAAATTGGCTTTAATCAGCGTAGCACAAATGCTGTTGGGCATGGTTCGGTGGTAAATGTAGGTGCGGAGATTTACTTTTTTTACTTGAAATAGGGAAGTGGCTTTTTCAAAAAAATCGGCGTCAGCGGCAAAACCGCTCCTAAATTTCAAGCTTTTAAACACCTTTTTACGACCAAACAAGGTGCCAAATAAAACGGTTTCATCCAAGTGGATGAGTTGCGTCACATCATCTTTGTCGGGCACATAATAGTCGGCATCGGTATTTACAATGGTTTCTGTGGTTGAACAAATTAAATCTAAATTTTCGATTTCAGCGAGACAAGCATTCAAATGATGCGGTTTGTATTCGTCATCACTGTCTAATATCGTGATAAATTCTCCACTGCTGTTCTTCACGCCCCGGTTGATTGATTCCGATTGTCCTTGGTTGCAGTGCCGTATGTAAATAATTTTGTCTTCGTGTTGCTCGACATACTGCATCAACGATTCCCGGTTGTTTTCTTTGCTGCCGTCGTCAATGATAATGAGCTCAAAATCTTGAAAATCTTGTTTCAATACCGAATCTATCGCTCGTTTAATGTAGACGAAATCGGTATTGTATACGGCCATTAATACCGAAATGGTTGTTCTTTTTAACATGTTTTGTTGTAGTTAGAAACCGCGCAAAGCTATAACTTTAGAAATTAGCTTCTGTTTTTTTGGAGCAGATTTGTAAAAAAAATGTTGTCGGTTGTCGGACTAGAAGATTGAAAGATTTAATAATTGAAGGATTTAAAGATTGACTATTGAAGTAACAGTTTGGCCCCGAAGCTTCAGGATTAATATTGGAATTTCTTATTAACTGTTCTTAGTATACTCATAAAACTTCCCACTTCCCGCTTCCAACTCCCAACTTCCAACTTCTCACTTCAAGCAGAACACTTATTTACTACATTTACCAAAACATAAAAACTATGACACGATCGGCGCAACTTCTCGCACTGCGAAGCGAAATAATCATTGATGCAACGCGCAGTTCATTGCCACTTGAGCAATTTCAAAACGAGTGTCTGCGGCCGATACTCAAGTTTCAAAATAATGTAATTATTGCGCTATTTAAGGCACAAATTCATACTGCTGAAATTCCTACAAAAAGTGCAGCACAAGAAAATTTTATTAAACTGCGTCTGCAAAAAGACATCGCCCTTAGAAATGCTTTAGTAGGTTTAATCTTGGCACTCCTTACCGAAGAAGATTTCCCGTTTTACCTCGACCACAAAAGCGATTTGAACAAACGAATTGTAGCGATGTTGTGCCAACGAATTGCAGATCAGATTTAGGTGGTAGGTCTAGAAGATTTAAAGATTGAAAAATTTAAAGATTGAAAGATTTCGTATTGAAGTCACCGTTTGCTCCCGAAGCTTCGGTCCCGAAGTGTCGGGATTCAATATTGGAATTTCTTATCATTTGTTCTTAGTATACTTAGAAAACTTCCAACTCCCCACTTCCCACTTCCCGCTCTTAATCTACAATTATTCATTATTAATTAATAATTAAATTTTACTTTTGTCCAGCAAATAATTCTCCATGTATAAATTCCTTCTTCGCCCCATCTTGTTTTGGTTTGATCCCGAGCAAGTGCATTATTTCACCTTTGCTTGTATTCGTATTCTTCATAAAATTCCAGGCTTTGGGTGGCTGTGTCAACAATTGTATGCAGTCAATGACCCGCGTTTGGAGCGTGAAGTATTTGGATTGAAATTTAAAAATCCGGTAGGCTTAGCGGCCGGTTTTGACAAAGACGCTAAGTTGTACCAGGAATTGGCCAATTTTGGGTTTGGCTTCATCGAGATTGGCACACTCACACCCAAGCCTCAGGCCGGTAATCCTAAAAAACGTTTGTTTAGACTCAAAGCCGACAGCGCCATCATCAACCGCATGGGATTTAACAATGGGGGAGTGGATGCAGCTGTGTTGCGCTTGCAACAAAACAAAGGGGTATTAATTGGCGGAAATATCGGTAAAAACAAAGATACTCCCAACGAAACCGCCACTGCTGATTATGAAATTTGCTTTGATGCCTTGTATGAGGTGGTCGATTATTTTGTAGTAAATGTGAGTTCACCCAATACTCCTAATTTACGTGCGCTACAAGACAAAGAACCGCTCACGCAGTTGCTGCAAACCTTGCAAAATAAAAACCTAGCGCAAGTAAAGGCCAAGCCCATCTTACTCAAAATTGCACCAGATTTAACTGACGAGCAGTTACTTGATATAATTGACATCGTAAATACTACCCAAATTGCGGGCGTAATTGCCACCAATACAACCCTTTCTAGAGAAGGGTTGCAGTCGGAAAACAAAGTCGAAATGGGCGGTTTATCTGGATTGCCTTTAACCAAAAGATCCACCGAAGTGATTCGGTTTCTAGCTGAGAAAAGCAATAAAGCGTTCCCAATCATTGGCGTAGGCGGTATTCACAGCGCCGAAGATGCTATAGAAAAGCTCGAAGCCGGAGCTAGTTTGGTGCAGTTGTATACCGGTTTTATCTATGAAGGTCCTGCTTTGGTGAAAGCCATTAATCAAAAAATCGCCTTATCTTAGCCCATAAATCGTGTCTGTGAATCCCATCAAAATCATTGAATGTCCCCGCGACGCCATGCAAGGCATCAAGGAGTTTATTCCCACCCAGTGCAAGGTTGATTACCTGCAGTCGCTGTTGCGGGTAGGTTTTGATACCATCGATTTTGGGAGCTTTGTGTCGGCCAAGGCCATTCCGCAAATGCAAGACACGGCCCAGGTTTTGGCGCAATTAGATTTGTCGCAAACCCAAAGTAAATTGTTGGCCATCATTGCCAATACGCAAGGCGCGCAAGCCGCTGCTCAGTTTTCGGAGATTAGCTATTTGGGCTTTCCCTTTTCGATTTCAGAGAACTTCCAAATGCGTAACACCCACAAGACCATTGCCGAGTCCTTACTGAGTTTGCAGGAAATCCTTGACATTGCACAGGCGCACAACAAAGAAGTGGTGGCCTATTTGTCCATGGGGTTTGGCAATCCGTATGGCGATCCTTGGAACGTAGAAATCGTGGCCGAATGGACCGAACGCTTGGCCCAAATGGGCGTGACTATTTTGTCCTTATCTGATACCATTGGCAGCTCTACGCCCGAGGTGATTTCCTATTTGTTTTCCCATTTAATTCCCCAATACCCCAACATTGAGTTTGGCGCCCATTTGCATACCACCCCCGTCAAGTGGTTTGAAAAAGTAGATGCCGCTTATGTTGCCGGATGCAGGAGATTTGATGGCGCCATACAAGGTTTTGGCGGATGCCCCATGGCCAAAGATGAACTCACAGGCAACATGCCCACCGAGAAATTATTGTCCTACTTCACCACCCAAAAAGAACCAACAGGCACCAGCCCCATGAGTTTTGAAAGTGCCTACAACGAGGCGACCAAGATTTTTAAAGTCTACCATTAAAATTCATTTTTCTATATGGGATTTCTCGTTTTTTCTAAATTAAATCCTCTATATTTGCACGCAATTTAACTACATCTTCAAATTGCAATGAACGCACACCACACGAAAATTATCGGCGAAGGATTAACATACGATGACGTCCTTTTAGTTCCCAATTATTCCAATGTACTTCCCCGCGAAGTGCGCATCCAATCTCGATTTTCTAAAAATATTACACTCAATGTACCCGTTGTATCTGCAGCGATGGATACCGTTACCGAAAGCGCGATGGCTATTGCTATGGCACAAGAAGGCGGAATAGGCGTGTTGCACAAAAACATGAGTATCGAGCAACAAGCTGCCAAAGTACGCAAAGTGAAGCGCGCCGAAAGTGGCATGATTATCGATCCGGTTACTATGCCGCTCACGGCTACCGTAGGTGATGCCAAATTACTCATGAAAGAGCACGGCATAGGTGGAATTCCTGTTGTGGACGACCACGGTATTTTAAAAGGAATCACCACCAACCGCGATTTGCGTTTCGAAAAAATAAATAGTCGTTCGATTACAGAGGTCATGACATCCAAAAATTTAGTGACTGCAGCCGTGGGCACTACCTTGCAAGAGGCTGAAGGAATTTTGCAAGAAAATAAAATCGAAAAATTACCCGTAGTCGACCAAAACTATAAACTAGTTGGCTTGATTACATTTCGAGATATCACCAAATTGACCCAAAAACCCATCGCCAACAAAGATACGTTTGGTCGATTGCGTGTGGCTGCTGCCATTGGCGTAACGGCTGATGCCTTAGATCGTGCTGCCGCTTTAGTGCAAGCTGGCGTGGATGCCGTAATTATCGATACAGCCCACGGACATACCGAAGGCGTAGTGAACGTTTTAAAATTAGTTAAAGCACAATTCCCGAGTATCGATGTAATTGTCGGAAATATTGCCACACCCGAAGCCGCTTTGTATTTGGCCGAGCACGGTGCCGATGGCGTAAAAGTGGGCATTGGTCCCGGTTCTATTTGCACCACGCGCATTGTAGCCGGTGTAGGATTTCCTCAATTTTCAGCCGTATTAGAAGTAGCTGCCGCCTTGAAAGGCAGTGGCGTTCCGGTAATTGCCGATGGTGGAATTCGCTATACAGGAGATATTCCCAAAGCCATTGCAGCCGGTGCTGATTGTGTGATGTTGGGCTCCTTATTAGCCGGAACCAAAGAATCTCCTGGTGAAACCATCATATTTGAAGGACGTAAATTTAAATCCTACCGCGGAATGGGTTCGGTTGAAGCCATGCAAGAAGGATCAAAAGACCGCTATTTCCAAGATGTGGAAGACGATGTGAAAAAATTAGTTCCAGAAGGAATTGTAGGCCGAGTGCCGTATAAAGGCGAATTAAACGAAAGCATGCAACAATTCATTGGCGGCCTTCGTGCCGGAATGGGCTATTGCGGTGCCAAAGATATTCCGACACTTCAAGAAACCGGTCGTTTTGTGCGCATCACCGCCAGTGGAATAACCGAAAGTCATCCGCACAATGTGACGATTACGAAGGAAGCACCGAATTATTCGAGGTAAGTTGGAAGTGGGGAGTTGGAAGTTGGGAGTTGGAAGATGGAAGTGGGAAGTTTTCCGAATATACTGAGAACAGTCGATAAGAAATTCCTAATCTTCAGGAAAAAACTATGACTTCTAGACGAAATCTTTAAATTTTTCAATCTTTCAATTATCTAAACCGACAACTTTCTAAATACCAACATAATTACTCGGGCTAATCGCCAGTAATTCTTCTTTAATTTCGGTAGAAACAGCTAAGGTTTGGATGAATTCCTGAATGGCCGCTTGGTTAATCACCCCATGCGTACGCGTTAGATCTTTCAAGGCTTCATACGGATTTGGGTAGCCTTCGCGGCGCAAAATCGTTTGGATGGCTTCGGCGACTACGGCCCAATTGTTTTCCAATTCGCTGGCTAATTTTTCTTCGTTTAACACCAATTTATTCAAGCCTTTTAAAGTAGCTTCGAGTGCAATAAGGGTATGGCCAAACGGCACACCAATGTTGCGCAACACCGTGCTGTCGGTCAAATCGCGTTGCAAACGGGAGATGGGTAATTTGGCTGATAAATGCTCAAATAAGGCATTTGCCATGCCTAAATTTCCTTCCGAATTTTCAAAATCAATCGGGTTTACTTTGTGTGGCATAGCCGAGGAGCCAATTTCGCCCGCTTTTATTTTTTGCTTAAAGTAATCCATCGAAACATAGGTCCAGATGTCGCGATCCAAATCAATCAAGATGGTATTGATGCGTTTTAGGGCATCAAAAAAGGCGGCAAAATGATCGTAATGTTCTATTTGTGTGGTGGGAAACGAGTGGTGCAAGCCCAACGTATCACTCACGAAGTCGGTTCCAAATTTGCGCCAATCGATCTGTGGGTAGGCCACATGATGGGCGTTATAATTTCCGGTGGCTCCCCCAAATTTTGCGGCAAACGGGATCGAAAACAACAAGCGCAGTTGCTCTTCCAATCGCTCTACAAACACACCAATTTCTTTGCCCAATCGCGTAGGTGAGGCGGGTTGTCCGTGGGTGCGTGCCAACATCGGAATCTCGGCCCAAGCCACGCTCATTTCTTTGAGTTTGGCGACCACTGCAATCAAAGATTTCAAATAGACGTTGTGAAACGCTTCTTTGGTTGATAACGGAATTGCGGTATTGTTGATGTCTTGCGAAGTCAATCCGAAGTGGATGAATTCTTTATAGGGAGCCAAGTCCAATCGGTCAAAGGCTTGTTTGATGAAGTATTCCACAGCTTTTACATCGTGGTTGGTGGTTTGCTCAATGTCTTTGATGACTTGTGCATCGGCGGTGCTGAAGTTTTCATATAAGCGACGCAAATCGGTAAATATAATTGGATTTACACCGGCTAATTGCGGCAAGGGCAATTCGCACAAAGCAATGAAATATTCAATTTCTACCAACACGCGGTAGCGAATTAAGGCTTCTTCTGAAAAATAGGCCGAAAGCGATTCGGTTTTGCTTCTGTATCTTCCGTCAATCGGTGAAACGGCATTCAATTCGTGTAGTGTAGCCATAGTGTAGTGTGTTGAAAATAAGCCGCAAATATAAGACATTGCTGAGGTTTATAAAAGGCAAACCAACTAAAAAATAGCCCTTACTTTCCCACAAGCTGGTATACTAATTCGAGAAAATCGTTGAGTCCTTCGCTAGCTGTTTTGGCAATCACGGTGGTGGGATTGGGAATGCCCGCCAAACTTGCCGGATTCAAATCGATATAAATCAATGGAGCGGTTACTGGGGCATAATGCAGCAAACTAGCTGCCGGATAGACTTGCAGCGAAGTGCCAATTACCAACAATAAATCGGCTTGTTGGGTGAACACGATGGCTTCTTCGAGGGCGGGAACATCTTCGCCAAACCAAACAATGTGCGGGCGCAGCTGATTTCCATGGACATCGGTATCGCCCAAATGCAAATCACCCTGGTGTTCGTAAAGGGTATATTCATCGGTAATCGATCGTACTTTGGTCAATTCGCCATGCAAATGCAACACGCGAGTACTGCCGGCTCGTTCGTGCAAATTGTCTACATTCTGGGTAATAATTTGTAGTTGAAATTGGGCTTCCAATTCGGCCAATAGTTCATGGCCTTTGTTGGGCGAAACCACCTGCAATTGACGGCGACGTTGGTTGTAGAATTCCAAAACTAATTTCGGATTTTTGCGCCAGCCTTCGGGCGAGGCGACTTCCATAATATCGTGGTTTTCCCATAGCCCATTCTTATCCCGAAAAGTCGAGATGCCGCTCTCGGCCGACATCCCGGCGCCACTCAATACCACGATATTTTTTTTCATAATTCGGGAGGGGCTTTTTGTATTTTTACCAAAATTAAACAATCTATGCCTGATCTCGACTACTTGGCCTATTTAGAAGAATTCCTCACCGATGCCCGAAAAGAGAAGTTTCTCAAGGTGTTGTCCCAACGTACCAATCATTTTACGGTGGCGATTGAAGATGTTTTTCAGTTGCACAACACCAGTGCCGTCATGCGCAGTTGTGAGGTATTTGGGATTCAACAATTGAATGTGGTCGAAGAAAAATTTGGCAAAAGCATCGACAAAGAAATTGCCATGGGTGCCCAAAAATGGGTCGATGTCAATCGTTTCGAATCTATTGCCGCATGCATTCAGGATTTAAAAGCCAAAAATTACCGCATTATTGCCACCACGCCGCACGAAAATGATTGTTTGTTGGATGATTTTGATATTACGCAGCCGGCCGCTTTGTTTTTTGGAACCGAGCGCGATGGCTTGTCACAAGAAGTACTAGATCAAGCTGATGGCTTCATAAAAATTCCAATGCGAGGCTTTACCGAAAGTTTAAATATTTCGGTATCGGCGGCGATTATCATTCAAAATTTGATGAGCCGTTTGCATCATTCAGATTTAAATTGGCAACTAAAGGAAGAAGAGATTTTACAAAAACGTATCGATTGGTCACGCAATACCATCAAAGACATCAAGCGAATTGAGGCGCGGTATTTTGCCGAACGAAAGGGCTAATTATTTCTTTTTGAGGATCTTGTATTCTTCGTAGCATTCGCTAATGGCATCCATGATTTGCAAATCATTGGCGGTTTTAATAAACGCTTCCGAATAGTTGCAACGCTGCATGATTTCGGCAATTTCTTTTTTGTCGACGCCCAATAAAACGGCTAAAGTTTCTCGATCAAATTTGGATTCCAAGAGGTTGCGCACGGTGTCGTCTTTTTTCATCTTTTTTAATCGCTTCAATTCTACCGATTTTTTTCCGAAGAAATTGTAGAGCATATCAGCCGGATTAAAAATGGAACCGAGCACGCGTCCAAGGGCATTGGGAGAGCTTTCGCCGGCTTCGTAGCCTTGTTGCAAACCCGAAATGCTGTAGCGGTAATTTTCGGCTGTAGGAATGAGTTTGGTGTCTACCTCCAAATAGCCCGTCAGGTAATAGGGCATGATGTTTACTTCTTCAAGCGCAATCGCTTTTTCCGTGAGTTGAATATTGGTTTTACCGCTTTTGATCCAGTCGTTGGTGACTCGAATTTTGAGCGACTGAAACCCAATATAGGAAATGTGTAAGGTGTCATTGGCAGAAACGTCCAATTCAAAATAGCCTTTGGCATTGGTTACGGTACCTAACACTTTATTGAGGTTGATCACATTGACATTCTCAATGGGTGTTTTGCTGTTATCGTTGAGGATAATCCCCGAAACTTTTTTGGGAGTGTCAATTTCTTGCGCTGTTAGAGCGGCTGAAAAACACATAAAAAAAAAGACTACCCAATACCGCATGTTTTGTTTTTTAGAAGGCCTAAAAGTACTAAAACGAACTAAGATATTGGGTAGCCTAAGCTATAATTAGTAGAAAATTAACAAACCAAAGTTAGTCTTTTCTAGGGCGTTTCGGACGAGGGCTATCGCCAAAAGATTCCGATCGTCTAGGAGCTCTAGAGCTGAATCCTTCTGGCTTGGGAGCATCCGAACGTCGTGCAGGACGATCTGATCCGAATCCGCTGCTACGGCTTTCGCTGCGTCCACCAAATCCACTTTCTTTTTTTGGTCCAAAACCGCTGCCGCCAGCACGAGGCGCACTGCTGCGTTCACGTCCAAATCCACCACCGCCGCCGCTTCTGCCGCCGCCAAATCCACCACCAGAACTTCTTCCGTTGTGGTCTCTTCGTCCGCTACTGCTTCCGCCGCCGCCTTCGTTTTTGGATATTTCTACGTTGATGCGACGTCCGTTTAAGCTAAAGCCATTCAAAATGCTCATTACTTTATCGGTGTGTTCGCCATCTGTATTAAAGAAAGAGAACCCTTCTTTTACGTCTACTTTAAATACGTCATCACGACCCAAGTCTAAGGTTTCTTTCAAGAAATCTTTCAATTGCATCCAATCAAAATCATCGCGTGAACCAATGTTTACAAAATAACGCACCGGATCTCCTGCGCGAATTTCTCTTGGCTCGGATCCTCGTTCTGGACGATCGCCTTTCTCGCCTGATAAATCGCGTTTCTTTTTGTAGTAGGCGATAAATCGGTTAAACTCTACCGACACCATTTTCTTGATTAACTCTTCTTTGCTCAATCCGTCCAACACGTCGTTGATGGCAGGCAAGTAGTTGTCAATTTCGTGATCGACTTCGGTGTCTTTGATTTTATTGGCCAAATGCAACAACTGAATTTCGCAGATTTCAATTCCACTTGGGATTGTTTTTTCTTCAAATTTTTGTTTGATGATGCGCTCAATAGACGAAATTTTACGTAATTCACTTTTCGTGATGATTACGATAGATGTCCCTAATTTACCTGCACGTCCAGTTCGACCTGAACGGTGGGTGTAGGTTTCAATTTCGTCGGGCAATTGGTAATTTACTACGTGTGTGATGTTTTCTACGTCAATTCCACGGGCAGCTACATCAGTGGCAACCAACATTTGAATTTGGCGTCCACGAAACGACTTCATTACACCATCGCGTTGCGCTTGAGATAAATCGCCGTGCAAAGCTGCAGCGCTGTATCCATCTTCAATCAATTTTTCTGCCACCGCTTGGGTGTCACGTTTGGTGCGGCAAAATACCACCGAGAAAATATCGGGATTGGCATCGGCCAGGCGTTTTAACGCTTCGTAACGATCACGGGCATTTACACAGTAAAATTCGTGTGATACGGTTGCCGATCCTGAGTTTTTGGTACCTACAGTAACTTCAGCGGGCTCATGCATGAATTTCTTCGCAATACGCGCTACTTCAGCCGGCATGGTTGCCGAAAATAACCAAGTGCTTTTGTCGTCTGGGGTATCTGATAAAATAGAAACGATGTCTTCGTAGAAGCCCATGTTTAGCATTTCATCGGCCTCGTCCAAAATACAGTAATTGATGTTTTTAATGTTGACCAATCCTCGATTGATCATGTCTTGCATTCTACCAGGAGTAGCTACAATGATTTGTGCACCGCGTTTAATGTCACGCGCTTGATCGGTAATACTGGCCCCGCCATAGATTGCCACCGTGTGCAATCCGTTTACGTATTTGGAGTATTGTTTGATCTCGTTGGTGATTTGCAAACACAATTCACGGGTTGGAGATAAAATTAAGGCTTGCGTACTTCTGTTTTCAGCATCAATTTTTTGAATCAGCGGAAAGCCAAATGCTGCCGTTTTCCCTGTTCCTGTTTGTGCTAAAGCAACTAAATCAGTGTCTTTTTCCAATAGTATTGGAATCGCTTTTTCTTGCACTTCTGACGGATTCTCAAATCCTAGATCTTTGATCGCCAGCAGTAGCGACTCATTCAGACCTAATTGTTCAAATTTGTTCATTCTTTGTTTTTAAAATTTGGGGCAAAAGTAGGGCTAATAAGTGAGATAATCTAATTTGTTACTAATTGAAAATCAGTAATTTAGATATAAGTTAGAATTGAGATAGAATTTGTATACCGCTGTCAAGCCACTTTTGAAAGAGAAAATAGCGTTTATTGCGTTGTTAAGAACTTTATCAGTTGCTGAACCGCTATTCCGCGATGACTGCAGCTAGCTTTTTCTATAGGCGTGAGTTCGGCGAAGGTTTTTTTATGGCCATCTGCTTGAAAAATAGGATCATAGCCAAATCCGTTGCTTCCTTTTTTTTCTTGTATAATTTCTCCTTTTACAATCCCTGTAAATAAGTGCTGTTGCCCTTCTATATTCAAGGCAATTACCGTTTTAAATTGCGCCAATCGATCAGTTGCATCAGCCAAGTTTTGCAACACTTTTTGCATATTGTCATCGGCACTTTTTTGTTCGCCGGCATACCGCGCCGAGTATACACCAGGCTCGCCATTCAGGGCTGTGATTTCCAATCCGGTGTCGTCGGCAAAGCAATTAAGACCATAGTTGTTGGTCACGTAATCGGCTTTTAAAATCGCGTTTCCTTCTATGGTTTCGGCGGTTTCGGGGATGTCTTCTGTGCAACCAATATCGGCCAAACTCACCAATTCTATCGCGCTAGGAAGAAGCAGTTGAATTTCTTTTAGTTTGTTGGGATTGTTGGAAGCAAATACAATTTTCATCTGTTGTGAATTTTGTTTGCAAAGATAGAAGCTCAATTTAGATGCCAACAATTGAGTCGATTTAATTGTGAATATTTATTTAGTCAAAGTTTTTTTGCTTTGCTTTTTTAGCCCTATTTTTGCGCCTAAATTCAAGGATTACAACGCTATTATTCACAACATTCGCCATGGTAAAAGATTTATTTGAACGCATCCAGAACAACAAAGGACCACTAGGAAAATGGGCTTCTCAAGCTGAGGGCTATTTTGTATTTCCCAAATTAGAAGGAGAATTAGGGCCGAGAATGCAATTTCAAGGCAAAAATATATTGAACTGGAGTTTAAATGATTACTTGGGCTTAGCCAATCATCCCGAAGTACGCCAAGCCGATACCGATGCGGCAATACAATACGGGGCAGCCTACCCGATGGGCGCGCGCATGATGAGTGGACACACCCAATACCACGAACAATTGGAGCAAGAATTGGCTGCATTTGTGAGCAAAGAATCAGCCTATTTGCTGAATTTTGGGTACCAAGGTATTTTATCAACCATCGACGCTTTGGTTACGAGAAATGATGTGATTGTGTATGATGTGGATGCTCATGCTTGCATTATTGACGGCGTGCGCTTGCACAGTGGCAAACGATTTACCTACCGACACAACGATGTGGAGAGTATGGAAAAAAATCTACAGCGTGCCACAAAATTAGCCGAAACTACGGGCGGAGGTATTTTGTTTATCACCGAAGGTGTTTTTGGCATGCGTGGCCAACAAGGCAAATTGAAGGAAGTTGTTGAAATGAAGAAAAAATACAATTTCCGTTTATTGGTTGACGATGCGCACGGTTTTGGAACCTTAGGAAAAACAGGAGCTGGAGCAGGTGAGGAGCAAGGTTGCCAAGACGGAATTGATGTGTATTTCTCAACCTTTGCCAAATCGATGGCAAATATTGGCGCTTTTGTTGCCGCTGACAAAGACATTATTGATTACTTGAAATACAATTTGCGTTCGCAGATGTTTGCCAAAGCCTTGCCGATGATCCAAACGATAGGATCATTGAAGCGTTTGGAGTTGTTGCGTAAATCATCAGAAATCAAAGACAAATTATGGGTAAACGTGCACGCTCTGCAACACGGATTAACCAGTCGTGGGTTTAATATTGGCGACACCAATACCTGTATTACGCCGGTATACCTAGAAGGATCCATTCCCGAAGCGATGATTATGGTGAATGACTTGCGCGAAAACTACGGCATCTTCCTTTCTATAGTGGTCTATCCGGTTATCCCCAAAGGAATTATTTTATTGCGCATGATTCCAACGGCTTCTCACACCTTAGAAGACATCGACGAAACCTTGTCTGCCTTTGAAGCCATTCGCGAAAAATTAGTGAATGGCACCTATAAAACTATTGCTGCTCAGACTACGGTGGATGTTTCGTAGTTTTTAGTTTTTAGTTTCAGGTTTCAAGTTTTAAGTTTCAAGTTCGTTCTAAGAAAAGTTTTAGTATACTATTTACTGTATTCATTTTTGTTCTTAGAATACTATTACAACCTGAAACTTGAAACAAATTGTGAGGCTTCAGCCGAGAAAAAAACCTGAAACTAAAAAAAACCTACAGTTTTTTTATATACGTACATCTCCTTTTATGAATCACCGGATCAAACGTCTTCCATAAATTATGGATCGCGTTGTTCTCGTCTAGTTCGGGTGTGCGAATGCAGGTTTCAATTCCAAATCTCTTGAAAGCATTGAAGTATTCGATAAACATCGGAGCCGTTACGCCTTTATTTTGGTAATCAGGATGAATGCCAATAAGGTAGAACAAGATGGAATTTGTTTTGGTTTTGGCCCGCCACAAATGGTACCAGCCAAAGGGAAATAAGCGTCCGTTTGCCTTTTTGAGCGCTTCCGTAAGTGAAGGCATAATGATACTGAAGGCGATCATTTTGTCGTTGGCATCAAATACAAAATTGATGAATTCGGGGTTGATCATGCCCATGTATTTTTTCTTGAAAAACTCTTTTTGGGCAGCTGAAATCGGCACAAACGAAGACAATTTGGTATAACATTCGTTAAATAAATCAAACATTTGGTCGGCATATTTCAGGACTTCTTTGGTCGATTTGCAATTCATGACCCGGAGTTGGTAGCGTTTGCAAATAAAGTCGGAGGTGCGCTCAAATACTTCTAGTTTCACGTTTGCAAAAGGAAATACACTTTCTAAAAATTGCTTTTCTTTTACGTAACCCAATTGTTCAAAATGCGTCACATAATACGGGTTGTTGTACCACGTAATCATGGTGCCTATGTGCTCAAAGCCTTCGGTGAGCAAGCCTACTTTATCCATGTTCGAAAATCCCATCGGACCTTCCACTTCTTCTAGGTTGTGCTTTTTGCCTAGTTCGTAAACTTTTTCGAGTAGGGCTTTGGTCACTTCGATGTCATCAATTACATCAAACCAACCGAAACGGACTTTCTTTTTGCCCAAGTCATTTACCTCGGTCCAATTGATGATTGCAGCCACTTTGCCCACCATTTTTTCGTCTTTATACGCGCAATAAAAATAGGCTTCAGCGTTTTCAAAAACCGGGTTTTGGCTTTTGTCAAAGGTGACTAGTTCGTCCTGAATTAGGGGCGGAATCCAATTGGGATTGTCTTTATACAAATCAAATGAAAACAAGATAAATTGCTTCAGTTCTTTTTTGGTCTTGGCTTCGCGGATGCTAATCATGGGCTACTTTGTTTTGCGCGAACTGTTGTCAAAGCCGTCTGTGCGCACTTTGGTCTTGGAGTCGTCTTTTTTGTCTTTTTTGTTCGTGCTGTCTTTTCCGCCTTTCCCGTTCTTTTTTTCTTTGGGAATGCGCAGCATCACTTCGCTGTAATTGGCGTCAAATCGCCAGGAAAAGCCCAGATTGGCAATCACCTGTCCCGGTTCGTTGGTTACGCTACTCGCTAGGGCGGCATCAACTTGTAAATTCTCGACCAATAAACAGGCACCACCGGCACGAAATAAAGTGTTGCGGTAAACTTTGCTGTTGAAGCCTTGGTTTTCGAGTAGAATAGACCAGCGGTCATTTATGCCTCGGGTTAAACTCACCACATAATCTACAGATTCATAGTTGGCAAGGCCGTAATTGGAAATGCCAAAATTGGTAATCAAGGCAAATCGACCAAATTGATTTTGCGTGAGCAGAATGCCCTTTAGTCCGGTGATGTTTTTTTGGGGCACAGTATAGGGCCTTTTAAAATTGGCGTCGTTATTGATTGTCAAGCCGCCATATAGAGCAATGGCCGGAATAAATTGTCGCCAATTGAATTTATGATTGGCCTTCCAACTGTATTTATTTATTTTTTCTTCATAATTCATCATGGGGTCGTAGACCATAAATTTGGCACCTACTTGTGCGGTTTGAATCCCGCTGCTTTTTTTATCTAGGTTGGTGATTAAGTCGGTGTAGGTTTCTTTTTGGTAGTTCACGCTGCCATAAAATTCCAATTGTTCAAAAATGGCTCCGTAACGCAGTGCAATTTCTCCGCCCTGACTGGCTACTTTGTAGTCTTTTTTGGAGTAGGTTTCACGTCCCATTTCCAATCCCATTTCGGTTTGAATAATGGTTTTCCCTACAGAAAACGCCGCCATCGATTGCCCCGGTCTATTGGAGTTGATGACGTCGGTAAATTGAGCCCAGGAAGCAGTATAGATGAATAAAAAAAGCGGCAAAAAACGATTGGAAATTAGCATAAAAACGAGCAAATTAGGGTTCTAAAAAAAGCCTTTCAAAAGTAGTGTTTTTTATCATTTATTTTAGAAAGATTCCCAAAGTGATTTAGTAATTTTGGAAAAATTTTCTACATGGATACGGCTTCTTTCAATGGGTTATTGCGCACCTTAATGTATATCATTGTGTTTTATTATGCATTCAAGTTTTTAGCACGCCTCTTTTTACCTGTAATTCTAAAAAAAGTAGTCGAAAAAGCCAGTGAGAATATGCGCAACCAACAGACGGCCTATCAGCAAACACCACCCAATTCGGCGCCTAAATCAGAAGAAAAATCCACCCCCAAATCCACCCAAAAAGTTGGCGAATACATCGATTTTGAAGAGGTCGACTAAGGACCTTTTTTTTACGCCTATTTGCAGCTTTATTTTCCCTATTTTTGAGCCTTACTATACCGCAGATTTCTTTATTTATGAAACAACTCAAATCGTTTTATCCGCATCTATTGGCCCTAGTGGGCTTTGTTTGTTTTGCAGTACTTTATTTTTATCCCGTTTTGCAAGGCAAAAAAATATTCCAATCTGATATCGTACAATACACCGGCATGGCCAAGGAACAAATAGATTTTAAAAAAGCGAATAACGCCGAACTCTATTGGACCAATTCGGCATTTGGAGGCATGCCCACCTACCAATTGGGAGCCAATTACCCGCACGAATACATCAGCCAAGTAGACCATCTTTTGCGTTTTTTACCTCGGCCCGCCGATTATATGTTCTTGTATTTCATTGGGTTTTATGTTTTGTTGTTGGTCTTAAAAATAGATCCGCTCAAGGCCTTTATTGGTGCGCTCGCCTTTGGATTGTCTACCTATTTGATTGTGATTTTAGGCGTTGGCCATAACGCCAAGGCCCATGCAATCGCCTATATGCCCTTATTATTGGCTGGTTTTTTATTGGTGTTGCGCCAGCGTTATATTGTGGGTGGAATCCTCACCATGTTGGCCGCCGCCTTGGAGATTAATGCCAATCACTTTCAGATGACCTATTATTTCATCTTTTTGTTGCTGGTATTTACGGTTTATTTTATCGTAAAATATTTTCGGGAGCAAAACTACAAACCGCTGTTTATATCCCTGGGCGTTTTTGTAGTTGCTGTTGTGTTTGCCATTGGAGCTAATGCCACCAATTTATTGGCCACTGCCGAATATGCTAATTACTCAACCCGCGGAAAAAGTGAGTTGACGTTCACATCTGCAGGCAAAAAAGCGCCCAACAATAATCCGCTTGACTATACCTACATTACCGAATACAGCTATGGATTAGCCGAAAGTTTTAACCTTATTTCCCCTCGATTATTTGGTGGATCAAATTCCGAAAAATTGGGACGTGAATGCAAAACCTACGATTACGTTGTTGGGCAAGGCGTTCCCGAAACCCAAGCTGCCGATTTTGCCAACAGTTTGCCCTTGTATTGGGGTGATCAACCCATTGTGGCTGCTCCGGCTTATATTGGTGCAGTGGTTTTTTTCTTGGCGTTGTTGGCCTTATTTGTAGATAAACGCAAAATAAAATACGCCTTTTTGGCCGGAATACTGATGTCGTTGTTTTTATCATGGGGCAAAAATTTTCCAGCCTTGACCAATTTTTGTATCGATAATTTGCCTTTGTACAACAAATTCCGTGCGGTTTCATCGATACAAGTGTTGCTCGAATTGGCTTTGCCTGCGCTGGCCATTATGGGTTTGCAAGCCTTTTTTATGGCCGATAAAGACAAACAGCAAAAAGGATTGCTCTATGCTGCAGCTACCGGTTTGGGATTGCTGACGCTTTTGTTTTTCAGTAAAAGTTTCTTTTCCTACTCCGGCGGAGCCGACTACATGTATGCCAAAAATTACGGCCCAGAATTCATGAATGCACTAAAGGCCGATAGACGAAGCTTGTTCAAAGCCGATTTGTTGCGTTCGTTTACCTTTATTGCCGCTGCGGCTGCAGTGCTTTGGTTTTACTTGAAAAATAAAATGGCTTCGCAAACCGCTGTGCTAGCTGTAGGATTTTTGGTGGTGGCCGATTTGTTTTTTATCGCTAAAAACTACGTGAGCAGTGACGATTTCTTGGCTGCCCGCGAAGTAGAAATGCCTTTTCAAGAAACTCCGGCTGATGCCCAAATTTTGCAAGACACTTCGCAGTATCGCGTGTTTGAAGTGAGTGGAAATATGTCAAGTTCCCGCGCTTCTTATTTTCACCATTCAATTGGAGGTTACCATGCTGCCAAACCCCGTCGCATGCAACAATTATTTGATTACCAAATTGCCAAAAACAACTTGGAGATTTTGAATATGCTCAACGTGAAATACCTCATTCAAACAGACGAGAAGGGCAACGATCTGCCTTTGCAAAATCCGGACGTGAATGGCAATGCTTGGTTTGTTTCGTCGGTAAAATGGGTAAATACTGCCGATGCCGAGATGAAAGCCCTTACCAATTTTAATTCCAAAGAAGTAGCTGTAGTCAACAAAACCGAATTTGGAAAGGCGTTACAGGCAGTTAAATTTGCTAAAGACAGCACGGCTACTCTTCAAGCGGTTGATTATAAGTCAAATGCCATTCACTACCAATCAACAAATACACAGAATGGATTGGCTGTATTTTCTGAAATGTATTACGCCGACGGTTGGAATGCCTACATTGATGGCAAGAAAACACCACACATTCGCGTAGATTATGTGTTGCGTGCGCTAGAAATTCCAGCTGGTACGCACCGCATCGACTTTAAATTTGAGCCCGAAGTGGTGCAAAAAGGAAGTACCATTGCTTTGTATAGTTCGGGAGGTATGTTGCTGCTAATCGCATTGGGCTTGTACGTCGAACGACGAAAAAGTTGGTTTAGCCCTGTTGAACCCAAGGAACACTAGATGAAAAAAGTCCTGATCGTTTCGTATTATTTTCCACCGGCGGGCGGCCCAGGCGTGCAACGTTGGTTGAAATTCGTAAAATACTTACCCGACTTTCAGTTTGAACCTATTGTCTATGTGCCGCAAAACCCGACCTATCCCATTGTCGATGAAGGACTCTTGGCCGAAGTTTCAGATCAGTTAACCCTGCTCAAACAACCCATTTTGGAACCCTACGGCTTGGCTTCGTTTTTTTCGAAAAAGAAAATCAACAACATCAGTGCCGGGATTATTCCATCATACAAAAAACAATCTTTTATAGAAAAAATAGCCCTGTTTGTTCGGGGCAACCTATTTATACCCGATGCCCGCGTGTTTTGGGTGAAACCATCGGTCACGTATCTACGAGAGTATTGTCAATCCAATCAGATTGATACGATCATTACTACAGGACCCCCGCACAGTTTGCACTTAATTGGTTTGGCTTTGCAACAACAATTAGGCATCAAGTGGGTGGCCGATTTTCGAGATCCATGGACTACTATTGGTTACCACAAAGCTTTAAAATTATTACCTTGGGCCCAACGCAAACACAAACGCTTAGAACAACAGGTTTTGCAGGCTGCCGATGCCATTATCGTAACGAGTGCCACCACCAAAACCGAGTTTGAATCAATCACTACGCGCCCCATCGAAGTGATAACCAACGGCTACGACATTTCCACTGAACCCAGTTTGCAGTTGGATGCCAAATTCAGTTTGGCACACATCGGTTCGCTTTTATCGGCACGTAACCCGATTGTATTGTGGGAAGCCTTGGCCGAATTGCTCCAAGAACTGCCCGATTTAGCGCAGCATTTGCAACTCAATTTTATAGGAACAACTAGCCAAGAAATAAAAGATGCGCTTGCCCATTATGGCTTGGCCAATTATATGCACGATTTTGGGTATGTGTCTCACCAAGAAGCGGTTCGGTTTCAGAAAGAATCCCAAGTATTGTTGCTGATTGAAATTGACAGCCCCGACACCAAACTTATTTTGCCAGGAAAACTGTTTGAATACCTGGTTTCTAGCCGACCCATTCTAGCCATGGGACCAGCAGGTTCTGATTTTGCTTCGATAATTACCGAAACCCAAACGGGAGCTTTCTTTACCTATAATCAAAAAGCGGCAGTAAAGGCCTATATTCACAGTTGTTACTCCGACTATTTAGCTGGAAACCTGAAAGTAAGTCCGCATGGAATAGAAAAATATGCCCGCAAGAATTTAACCAAACAATTGGCCCAATTGTTGACCAATTTATAAGTAGGCTATGGGAATTGTCATCAATCAATCAATTAAAAACACCCTGGTTACCTATTTTGGGTTTGCCATAGGCGCAGTGAATGCCTTGTTTTTGTACACTAATTTTTTGGGTAAAACCCATTATGGCATGGTCGCTTTTTTACTTTCGGCTGCCAACATCATGATGCCGCTCATGGCATTTGGTGTGCACAGTACGCTCATTCGTTTTTATTCGCGTTGCCAAACCGAAGCTGAACGCGAAAAGTTCATGAACTTCATGCTGGTCTTGCCTTTGTTTCTAATTGTGCCTATTACAGCCATCACGTTTTTGGGTTATGACCAAATTGCTTATTTCATCTTGAAAGAAAACCCGCAGGTGAAGCCCTTTTTGTGGCTCATTCCGATTATCGGGATTTGCATGGGTTATTTTGAGATTTTTTATGCCTGGGTGAAGGTGCACATGCAATCGGTGTTTGGGAACTTCATAAGCGAAGTATTGGTGCGTGTGGTGATACTATGTTTGTTGTTTGCGGTGCATTGGGATTGGATAACCAAAGATCAGTTTATCTACGGCTTATTTTTGGCCTATTTGCTGCAACTCATCGCCATGAAAATTTTTGCCATGTATGTGCGCATGCCCAAACTGTCATTTAAAGTACCGCACAACATTAAGGAAATCGTGTTCTATTCGTCGTTCATCATTTTGTCGGGCAGTGTCGCGATGTTGCTCATGGATTTTGATAAAGTGATGATTCCGGCCTACGAAAACATCAGTAGCAATGCCTTGTATTCGGTGGCGATTTTTATTGCTACAGTCATTGCGGTGCCCAGTCGGGCGATGTTGCAAATTATTTATCCGATTACCGCTAAGTTGATGAGTGAAAATAAACTCAAAGAACTGAATGTGCTCTATAAAAAAAGCGCCATCACGCTTCAAGTAATAGGCGGTTTGGTGATGTTGGGTATTTTTTTGAACATCAAAATGCTCTACCAATTGATTCCGGGCGAATATTCGGGTGGAATTTTGGTGGTTTTTTTAATCGGGCTGTCTAAGTTTTATGACGTGATTTTAGGAAACAACAACGCCATTATTTTGAACACCAAATACTACAAATGGGTGCTGTCGTTTGGCTTGTTGTTGGTGTTTTTGATGATTGGCCTCAACATGATTTTCATCCCCTTATACGGCATTGACGGGGCTGCATTGGCTACCTTGATTTCGGTGTTTATCTACAATACTATTAAATTGGTTTTTGTGGTCAAGAAAATGAAGTTATTTCCTTTCACCATAAATACCCTGAAATCATTTGCCATCATCATTGGCGTGTTTTTGGCGTTCTACTTTTGGGATTTTGACTTTCATCCAATAGTGAGTATTGCACTCAAATCTATTTTGATTACGCTGGTGTATGGGTTACTCAACTACAAGCTCAAGATTTCTGAAGATATCAACGAGGTGGCACACAAGCTTTTTAAGAAAATAGGCTTATAATTTATCTTTCAAGTACTTGCCCGTAACTGATTTCGGGTTTTTTGCTACTTCTTCGGGTGTGCCAGTGGCCAATAAATAACCACCTTCTTCGCCACCTACAGGGCCTAAATCAATGATGTAATCGGCACATTTAATTAAATCTAGGTTGTGTTCAATTACTATGATTGAATGTCCTTTGTCTATCAAGGCATCAAAAGACGCTTTAAGTTTGTTGATGTCGTGAAAATGCAAGCCAGTAGAGGGTTCATCAAATACAAAAAGCGCTTTTTCTTTGGTGTTTCCCTTCACTAAAAAAGAGGCCAATTTGATGCGTTGCGCTTCGCCACCCGATAGTGTAGAAGAAGATTGTCCCAGTTGCACATAGCCGAGGCCCACGTCTTGCAAGGGTTGCAATTTTTGTACAATCTTGGTTTGTTTGTGTGCACTAAAAAATGCGATGGCTTCATCGACCGTACTGGTTAATATGGCATCGATGTTTTTGCCTTCAAACTGCACTTCGAGGACTTCTTTTTTAAATCGTTTGCCGTTGCAGGTTTCACAAGGCAAATGCACGTCGGCCATAAACACCATTTCAACGTTTATTACCCCTTCGCCTTTGCAGCTGTCGCAGCGTCCACCATCCACATTAAAGGAGAAATGCTTGGCCAGAAAGCCGTTGAGTTTGGATCGTTTTTCTTTGGCAAACAAATCCCGGATGTCATCATAGGCCTTAATATAGGTAACCGGATTCGATCGCGAGCTACGCCCAATGGGGTTTTGATCTACGTATTCGATGTGGTGTACTTTATGGTAAAAGCCTTGTAAATCGGTAAACTGACCGGCTTTTTCGCCCATGCCTTCGATCTTCTTTTGCAAAGCAGGAAACAATATTTTCTTAATCAAGGTACTTTTTCCGCTGCCTGAAACTCCCGTAATTACTGTGAGTACTTCGAGAGGAAACCGCACATCGATGTTTTTCAGGTTGTGTTCGCGCGCGCCAATAATGTCAACATAGGACGTCCAACTCCGGCGTTTTTTGGGTACTTCGATGGCTAATTTTCCATTCAGATACTGCGCAGTCAACGAATCGGCTTGCAGGATTTCGGTAAAACTGCCTTGGGCCACCAATTCGCCTCCAAATGAACCTGCTTCGGGACCAATGTCTATAATTTGATCGGCGGCTTTCATGATGTCTTCGTCGTGTTCTACCACGATAACCGTATTGCCCAGGTCACGCAAGGCCAACAATACTTGGATGAGTTGTTCGGAATCTTTGGGGTGCAAGCCAATGCTCGGTTCATCCAAAATATACATCGAACCCACCAAACTACTACCCAAGGAAGTGGCCAAATTGATGCGTTGGGATTCTCCGCCCGATAAGGTGGCCGAATTTCGGTTGAGCGTGAGATAGGGAAGGCCCACGTTGAGTAAAAACTGCAAACGATTGGTAATTTCTACCAATAATCGCTTGGCAACTTGAGCGTCATAGGTGCTTAGTTGCAGATTTTTGAAGAATTCGACTACTTGATCGATGGGCATTTCGACCAAATCAACCAAGGTTTTATCCTGTATTTTTACGTATAAAGCTTCTGGACGCAGGCGCTTGCCTTTGCAAGCGTGACATTTGGTTTTGCCGCGATACCGTGAAAGCATCACCCGATTTTGAATCTTGTAATTTTTTTCTTCCAGTTCTCTAAAGAACTCGTGTAAGCCCTGAAAGTGACTGTTGCCTAACCAGATGAGCTCTTTTTGTTTTTCGGTTAATTCAAAATAAGGCTTGTGTATGGGGAAATCAAAGGTATACGCCGAATTGACCAACTGGTCTCGGTACCAGCCCATGCTTTCGCCTCGCCAGGGATAAATCGCATTTTCGTAGACAGACAAGGCGGTATTTGGAATTACTAAATCTTCGTCAATTCCAATGATGCTGCCGTAACCTTCGCATACCGGACAAGCACCATAAGGATTATTAAAGCTAAACAAATGTACATTGGGCTCAATAAATTCGAGTCCATCCAATTCAAAAGCATTGTTAAATTGATGCTTGTTTTGCGTGGAAACCTCTTGCAAAACACAAGCTCCTTTTCCTTCAAAAAAGGCGGTTTGCACGGCATCGGCCAAGCGATTGTAGAAGCCTTCATCGTCTTTCACGACTATACGGTCAATAATTAGATATAAATCAGCTAGTTTAAAGCTCAGCTCAGGCAGTTCATCCAAGCGCACCGTTTCGCCTTGGTATAAAATTCGGGCATAACCTTGTTGTAATAATACCTTGAGTTTGTCTTCAATTTTTCGGCCTTGTTCCAAATGAATGGGTGCCAAAAGCAACCAACGGCTGTCTAACTCCAATTCTTTTACGGCAGCAATTACATCGGCCACGGTATCTTTTTTTACCTCCTGTCCCGAAACAGGGGAGATGGTTTTTCCGATGCGGGCAAACAGTAATTTGAGGTAATCGTAGATTTCGGTGGAGGTGCCTACAGTAGAGCGCGCATTGGTGGTGTTTACTTTTTGTTCGATTGCAATCGCCGGTGAAATTCCTTTGATGTACTCCACTTTTGGCTTATCTAAACGCCCGAGAAATTGGCGGGCATAGGAGGATAAACTTTCTACATAACGCCTTTGCCCTTCGGCATACAAGGTGTCAAAGGCCAATGACGATTTTCCCGAGCCTGATAGTCCCGTGATGACGACCAATTTGTTCCGCGGAATGTTCACATCCAGGTTTTTCAAGTTGTGCACCTGCGCTCCTTTGATGAGGATATGTGTCTTGGGATTAGGAAGTAAATGTTCAGCTGCTTTCATGTAAATTATACCTTTTGAACAAGGCAGGCAAATATAGAAAAAGCAGTCTTTATTTGGGTAGATTATTGCACAGGATTCTATCGAATAAAGTTTTGTATAGTTTTTATATACAACGCAATCTCATTTGTGCAACACAGATGGATTATATTTGATAAACTAAATTTTAGAACTTATGAAAAAAATTGTACAAATAATCGTTTTATTGGTATCGGCTTTTACTTGGGCACAAAATGGTCCAATCACGTTTGAACCCGGAGAGCAAGGTGCTGCTTGGGTTTGGAAAGTATTCGAAAATGGGACAAATACGCCATTAGAATTTGTGAGTAATCCGTCTACTACCGGAATAAATACCTCGGCTACTGTAGCCAAAATGACCACACTAGTAACTGGCGCTCCTTTTGCCGGTGTAGAAAATCAACACCCTGGTTCGCAACCAGTTCCGGGTCCGTCCGCCTTAGGATCCTATGTAATTACAGCAAGTAATTGCACGGTACGCATCCTAGTGTATAAATCAGTGATTAGTGATGTGGGTATTAAATTTGCCTCGGCAACCAATGCGTCTACGGGCGAAATTAAAGTGGCCAATACCCAAGTAAATCAATGGGAAGAATTAGTCTTTGATTTTTCAAGCCGCATTGGAGAGACCAATGACCAAATTATTATTTTTCCCGATTTCCAAGCGAGAACTTCTGATAATGTGTGTTATTTTGATCGAATCTCCTTTGGTCCAGAAATTATTAAACCTGAATTGCCTTTGGATTTTGAAATTGCTGGTTTAGATTACAATTTCACCAATTTTGGCAACACAGACACTTCTGTAATAAACAATCCTTATCCGTTGGGCATCAATACATCGGCACATGCCGGAATTTTGATAAAGAACAATGGTCCGGAATGGTCGGGTTCTTTTATTGAATTGGGTACAGCGATCAATTTTTCAGCTTCACAAACCTTTAAAATGAAAGTGTTTGCACCCCAAGTGGGCAGCGTGGTAAAATTAAAGTTAGAAAATTTAACCAATGCCGCATTCAATGTTGAAGTTGATGCAACGACCACAGTGGCAAATGATTGGCAGGAATTATCCTTTACTTTTCCTGGTATCAATTCGGCTAATAACTACAAAAGAGTAGTGGTGTTTTTTAATTTTGGGGTAATCGGCACGGGTGAGTACTATTTGTTTGATGACATTCGATTGGATTTGCCATTTAGTACGGCATCCAACGAAATGGCAAATCTAGTAGTTTCTCCAAATCCTGCAACCGATAGTGTACATCTTAACATGAGCAACACGATGCAAAAAATTACAATCTATTCAACAATAGGTCAGGTGGTATATGAAGAAAACGTGTCTGGAATGCAGGCTGATTTCTCAATTGCAAACCTAAACAATGGCCTTTATGTATTGGTTGTTCAAACACAAGATGGTAAATCTGTTGCATCCAAGTTGATTAAGGAATAAAAGTATAGGTACTACAAGTTCTTAAAAGCACGTTTGTTTAACGTGCTTTTTTTGTTTTACATATTTTTATTAACCATAAACAAAAAAAATACAGCACACCGATCTCTTGTATAGCTTGCGTTGTTCGAAAACGAAATAGTGCACTACAACACTACCACAACACAATTAATGATTCATGGCCAATCTATTTACATCAAACAGCTGTTAAATGTTTTTTATCTGCTTGATATTCAATATGTTTTTACTTTATTTGCTTTTAGGTTTTGCAAATAGAAGGTGTATAGTTTTTATATAGCTGCTGCTTACTACATCGTTTGCATTCCTGTTGTACATTTGTAGAAATCAAAAAATTAAAAAAAATGAAAAAAACTTTACAATTAGTTGCCATATTTTTTTGCTCCTTCGTGGGTATTCAAAATGGAATTGCTCAAAATTCAGTTTCTGTAAACGGAGCTGATTTGTGGACAGGCTATGCCAATGTCTTTTTAACTGATGGAACCACATTTCAGTTTGGAAGTGGTTGGGGATTAGCCGATATGAAATCGGTGGTCAATGCAGGTGCCAACACGGTTACTTTGTATCCAAACTACAACACCTACAATGCCGCTGATCCGTATTGGTCAAGTGGAGCTGTTGGAAACAAAATATTTGAAGGAAACACCTTTGTAGAAAACAATACACTTGCAGGTCAAGTGCTAACTTTTACGGGTAACGTAACAAGCAACACCTTAAACTCTGCCTATACAGCGGTTGCCTTTATCAAAGGATTAAATCCTGCAACCGGTTATTCTACCGATGTATTTGTTTCTGCTCCTTTAGTTGCTGGACAACCGTTTAGCATTACAACTGACACTGCTATTCCAGCTGGTTTAGTGGTGCAATATGGTTTTACTGTCAAAGGTTTGAATGCCAACCCTGCGCAAGAAGCTGCATTAGGGAATGTAGTAGTAGCAGGAAATGCAGTTACTCCTCAGGAGCCCCTTACTGCTGCACCAACACCTACTCGTCCGGCTGCCAATGTAGTTTCGATGTTTAGCAATGCCTACACCAACGTAACAGTAGATACTTGGAGAACCGATTGGTCTAACGCTACCTTAACAGATTTGCAAATTGCAGGAAACGATACCAAAAAATACTCAGCTTTGAGTTTTGTAGGAATAGAAGCTACTTCTAGCCCAATTAACGCTACAGCAATGACTACTTTTCACTTGGACGCTTGGACGCCAAACATGACTGCTTTCCGTGTGAAATTGGTTGATTTTGGTGCTGATGGAGCTTTTGCTGGAGGAGACGACGTAGAACACGAAATTACCTATGTACCTACTTTGAATGGATGGAATAGCTATGAAATCCCGTTGGCTGATTTTGGTGGATTAACAACAAGAGGTCATATTGCACAGTTAATTTTCTCAGGTTTGCCTGATGCAGCTGGAGTTATTTATATTGATAACGTATACTTTCATAATGTACCTACATCAAATCCAAATGAGCCAATGACGGCTGCACCAACGCCAACTCGTCCTGCTGCATCTGTAATTTCTATGTTTAGTAATGCCTACACCAATGTAGCGGTAGATACATGGAGAACCGTTTGGTCTTCGGCTAACTTAACTGACTTACAAATTGCAGGAAATGATACTAAAAAATACTCTGCGTTAAATTTTGTAGGTGTTGAAACTGTAACCAGCCAAATCAATGCTACCAATATGCAGTATTTTCACGTGGATGCTTGGACACCAAACATGACTACGTTCCGTATTAAATTGGTTGATTTTGGTGCAAATGGTGTTTACCAAGGTACGCCGAACGATGATACAGAATTTGAGTTGTCTTACACACCAGTTTTGAACGAGTGGAACGGATACGACATTCCATTGTCTAGCTTTACAGGTTTAACTTCTAGAGCGCACATCGCGCAACTAATTTTCTCAGGAAATCCAGCTGGAGCAGGAACCGTATTTGTTGACAATGTTTATTTCAGCAACACGCCATTGGCTTCTACTTCATTCAATTTAGCTGAAGTAAAAATGTTCCCAAATCCAAGTTCAGAAACAGTAACCATTACTGCTAAAAATGCGATGGAATCTGTTTCAATTTATTCATTAATTGGTCAAGAAATTAAACAATTTCACCCGAATGCAGATTCAGTAGTACTTGATATCGCTGATTTACAAGCTGGTGTATATGTTGTTAAAGTAAATGTTCAAGGATCAACAGCTACTTCTAGATTAGTTAAAAAATAAAGAATACCCCAAAATACAGTTAATTTGATGAAAAGCACGTTTGATAAAAGCGTGCTTTTTTTTCACAATAAGTGTATCTTACCCAAGAAATTTAAAACAATGAAAACAAGAAAAATCATTCATTTTGTGTTGATTACTTGCTTTTGGATCTTTTCAGTTGATTCAAATGCGCAAGAATTACCACCTATTGTAAAGTACACACCAACGGCTTACAATGCGGGAAACCAAAATTGGATGATCTCGCAAGGGAGTAATCATTTCTTGTTTTTTGCTAATAATGATGGACTCCTAGAATACAATGGTTCCACTTGGACTTTGTATCCCACGCCCAACGAAACCATTATGCGATCGGTAAAAGTGATCGACAAAAAAATCTACACGGGCTGTTATATGGAATTTGGGTATTGGAAACGCCAACTAAATGGCCGTTTGCAGTATACTTCATTGAGCGATAAAATTAAATCTAAAATTCTCGACGACGAGCAATTTTGGAACATACTTAGCGTAGACCAATGGGTGCTTTTCCAATCGTTGAATCGCATTTATATTTATGACACCAAGACAGGCGGCTTCAAAATTGTGAGCAGCAAATCAATCATTACCAAAGCCTTTAAAACCAATGCTGCGGTTTATTTTCAATCCATGAACGAGGGCTTATTTGAAATTGAAAATGGCTCGTCCAAGTTAATTTCAAATCATCCTGTGCTTCAAAGCAACAAAATAAGCAACATCATTGCCACAGATAGCGGTTTATTGATACTCACGCATTTCAACGGCTTTTATAAACTCACCGGCAACACGCTCTCCAAATCCCAAACTGAAGCAGATGCCGTGTTTGCCCAAAACAGCATTTATAGCAGTACCCAATTGTCTGATGGAAATTTTGCAATTGGTACAGTTTCCAATGGAATATATGTATTGAGTAGTGCAGGGAAAATTAAGTACCACATCACTCAAAACAGAGGGCTTAGCAACAATACGGCTTTGTCCTTGTTTGAAGATGCCGATAAGAATTTGTGGATTGGCTTAGACAACGGCATCAATTGCATTAATTTACAATCACCGGTAAAGAGTTTCTCTGACGATACCGGAATTTTGGGTACCGTATACACTTCCAAATTGTTTCAAGGCAAATTGTACATTGGAACCAACCAAGGATTGTTTTGCAAAAACTACAACTCCAACGAACAATTTCAGTTTATACCCGGCACGAAAGGGCAGGTGTGGTCCTTGTTTAGTTATGAAGGCACACTGTTTTGTGGACACGATTCGGGTACTTTTGTTGTAGTAGCCAATTCGGCCAAACTCATTTTTTCTCAGTCTGGAACCTGGAAGTTTGAACCTTTACAGGGCATAAATTCGCTTTTGTTGCAAGGAAATTATTACGGGATTTCGGTTTTACAAAAAGTAAATAACCAATGGGTGTTTCGCAATAAAGTTGCAGGATTTGATTACTCCGCCAAATATTTTGAATTGACGCCCAAGCTCGAGCTATACATTAGTCATGAATACAAAGGTGTGTTTCGAATGCAACTGGAAAAAACACTGCACAAAGCCTCTGCATTTTATACCTACAAAACACCGAGTAAGGGTAAAAACGCCTGTTTAACCCAATTTAATAATACGATTTATTATGCCTACAAAGATGGGATTCTAAAGCTCAATCAGCAAACCAAGCAATTTGAAAAAGACAAGCAATTGAGTGCGATTTTTGAAAAAGATGAATTTACATCAGGCAATATGATTGTTGATCAATCCAATAAAATATGGTTGTTTTCTAAGAACTACATTCATTATTTCACGCTCAACAAATTGAGTTACAATCTTAAACAGAACGCTATTCCTATTCCGTCATCACTCACCAATTCGATGTCTGGCTATGAGAATATTTCACAGCTATACAATTCAGTCTATTTGATTGGCACCACCGACGGCTACTACACCATCAATATTAACGATCTGAGTTTCAAGAATTACAGTGTTTCTCTTGCCAATGTGGCCATCAACCAACTCAATGAGAATAGCATCAATTGTTCCATTTCGGAAGAAGGTGATTTTAGCGCCAAAGAAAATAACATCACCTTCAGCTATACCGTTCCCGAATACAACAAGTACATCAATGCCGAATACCAATATGCACTCGAGGGAATTCAAGACGAGTGGAGTGAGTGGAGTGCCAAACCAACGGTTAATTTTAAAAACTTAGCAGCGGGTGATTATGTGTTTCGAGTGCGGGCTAAAATTGCCAACTCGTCTCCAGACAACATTGCCGAATATAAGTTTTCGATTGCAAAACCCTGGTATGCCACTAATATTGCTGTGATTTTGTATTTGTTAATTGCCTTTGTAATTGCCCATTTCATCAACCGAGCCTACCAAAAATTCTATCAAAAGCAACGGGAAAAACTCATTGAAGAAAATAATTTGTTGCTGGAAATTAAAGAACTAGAAAACGAGCAACAGCTCATGAAATTGCGCAACGAACAGCTTTCGCAAGACGTAGATAACAAGAGTCGTGAATTGGCAGTTTCAACCATGAGCCTCATCAAGAAAAACGAATTGCTTGCCGTGATTAAAGAGGATTTGAAAAAAACCTCAGATGATGGCAACCGCAGTATAAAATCGGTAATTTCGACCATAACCAAAAACATCTCGGAAGAAGATACCTGGAATGTGTTTAAAGAGGCATTTGACACCGCCGACAAGGACTTTTTGAAGAAAGTAAAACAAGCCCATGCTTCCCTTACCCCAAATGATTTACGTTTGTGTGCCTATTTGCGTTTGAATTTATCTTCCAAAGAAATTGCACCCTTATTAAATATATCTGTTCGAAGTATTGAGATAAAACGATATCGTTTGCGCAAAAAAATGGAGTTGTCGCACGATCAAGGATTGGTTGAATACATTTTGTCTATTTAATATCCCAATGTTAAACTATACACTACCACAACAAAATACCGAATAAAAATGAAATTTACCTGATGTAAAGAAGCAGTAGAATAAGCAGTATCCTAGTAATAACAAATGATTAAGGTTGTTTTAGTCGTGTTGTAGTGGGATTAAAAATAAATTAACACGTGTATGTTTTTTGTTGTGGTTAAATAAGAAGATTCCAATACAAACTACACTACTTTTAAAACTCACAAATTAACAAAAACATGAAGTCAAAAATTGTATTGTATTTCGTTTTGCTTATCTCAGCTTTGGGTTACTCCCAAAACTATGATGTGGGTGGAACAATTAAGGATGCTGAATCGGGTGCTGTAATACCGGGTGTAAATGTAGTTTCCTCTGGAGGCAAATCGGCCAGTACTGACCTGAATGGAACCTTTGTTTTAAATGGAGTTCCAGCAGGATCAACCCTTGTTTTTTCCTATTTAGGCTACAAGGATAGCAGTATCAAAATCAACAAATCAAATACCAATTTGGTTATTGCACTCAAATCAGACGTGCAATCGCTAGAACAAGTTGTTGTGATTGGGTATGGTTCACAGAAAAAGAAAGACATTACCGGAGCTGTAGGTCTAGTAGATGCCAAGACTATAGATAAACTAAAGCCAATTAAAATAGAGCAAGCCTTAACTGGAACACTGGCTGGGGTTACCGTAACTTCACAATCGGGTGCACCTGGAGCTGGTTTGGATATTCGTATTCGTGGAGTGCAGAGTAACTTGGACAATTCACCATTATATATAGTAGACGGAAATATTTCTGATCCAAGTATTTTAAATCCGAGCGATATTGAGTCGATTACCGTTTTGAAAGATGCCCAAGCAGCTATCTACGGTGTACGTGGAGCCAATGGGGTAGTGATTATTAAAACCAAAATGGGTAAACGCAATTCCAAAACCGCCTTCAGTTATAATTCTTACACTGGTTCGCAGAGCACAACCAAACAATTGTCTTTGCTCAATGCAACGGAATATGCTTTATTGCTCAACGAAAGCTATGCTAATGGAGGAAAACCATTGCCTTACCCTAATGTTTCTGGATTAGGAACTGGAACCGATTGGCAAAATGAGGTGTTTAATTCTGCTGCGCCGATGCAAAGCCATGATATCAGTGTCTCTGGTGGCTCAGAAAAAATAAATTTCGCGTTGAGCGGATCTGATTTAACACAAAGTGGTATAGTAGGATCAGACAAATCGGGTTTTAAACGCAACACCGTCATGATGTCGTTAAACGCCGATTTAAATGACAAATTAAAATTGCAATCCAGTGTAAATTATGTCTTTATCAACCGCAAATCCTTGAACGAAAATGGCTTGGGTTCGGTATTGTTTAATGCGGTGAATACCCCAGCAACTTTAACAACAAGAGATACAAATGGCAACTTCACTTTAGTGCCAAGTACGCCTGGTTTTGGTATTGAGGTAATTAATCCGTTGGCACAAATTGACAATACTTTCAATGATTACAACGGTAAACGAATCAGCGGAGTAGTCACTTTAGATTATGCTTTTGCTAAAGATTTCAATCTCACCACTCGTGTGGGAGCCAACACGTTTAATGCCGAGGGTAAAACATTCAATAAAAGCGTCAGCTACGGCGGAAAAGTATTTGATGTAACCCGCAGTTCGGTAAATCAAAACGCCATCAATGACAACAGTTATGTAATGGATTTATACCTCACCTACAAAAAAACACTGTTGGATAACCACAACTTTACTGGGGTCTTTGGAACTTCTAACTCCAAAGTATGGGGCAACGGTTTGTTTGCCACGGGTTATGATATCCCGAACAATTCCTGGGATTTTGCCGACATCAGTTTGGCAACCGGTGCAACTACTACGCGCGATGTCGGCTCGTACACCTATGATGATCGGTTGAACTCTTACTTTTTGCGCATGCAATACGATTACAACGGTAAATATTTGTTTTCGGGTATGATGCGCCGTGATTCGTCAACCAAATTTGGACCTGAAAATGCGGTAGCCTATTTTCCTTCAGCAACTGCAGGTTGGATAGCGTCAAAAGAAGGATTTATGGATGATTTTAAAGCCATTAATTTCATGAAAGTACGTGCTAGTTATGGTGTATTAGGAAACGATAAAATTCCATCCAATGGCTACGTCGGCTATTTGAATGGCGAAGGAGTCTATGTGTTTGACAATACCATAACTACAGGTGTTGCTATTGGCGCCTTAGCCAATCCAGCATTAAAGTGGGAAAATGCTAGAAAATTTGATGCTGGTGTTGATTTGAAATTTTTTAGCAATAAATTGGATTTTACCTACGATTACTTTGTAGAAACCCGTGAAGATTTATTGATTGCCGGTTTGCCAGTATCTGGTATTACTGGTGTAGGTGGTCCTGGTGGCTATCCTCCTACGGTAAATGCAGGTTCTACGCGCAATATAGGGCATGAAATGTCGTTGGGTTGGAACCAAAAAATTGGAAATGATTTTTCTTTCAATGTAAATTACAACATTACCACAATTGCCAACATGGTAACCAAAGTAAATAATGGTACAGGAGTGTTACAAAGCGGATCATTTGGCGTAGGCCAGCAGCCTATTGCGCGCATGGAAAAAGGCTATTCAATCGGTTATTTCTACGGATTACAAACCGATGGCATTTTCCAAAACCAAGCCGAAGTTGATGCACACCCTACCCAACTTGCATTGGGTGCAGTAGCTCAGCCTGGAGACATTCGATTTAAAGACGTAAACGGCGATGGCGTGATCAACTTGAATGACCGCACCAAAGTAGGAAGTCCTTTGGCTGATTACACCATGGGGTTCAACTTGACAATGAATTATAAAAATTTTGATTTTGCTGCCTATTCCTATGCTTCTATCGGGAATGAAATGGTGCGCAACTACGAACGTTCGGTTTCTGACTTGAATAAAATGAATTATGTATTGGGCAGATGGACGGGTGAAGGCACCAGCAATTCTGTGCCGCGTGTAACCACCGAAGCCACCACCAACAATTTGTTTTCTGATTATTTTGTAGAAGATGCTTCGTTCTTGAGAATCCAAAATATTCAATTGGGATATACTTTTGCCAACAGCGTATCGCAAAAAGTAGGCATCAGCAAATTGCGTTTGTATTCGAGTGTAAACAATCCGTTTACATTTACCAAATACCGTGGATTTGACCCAACAGGATCAAATGGAGCAGCTATTGGTGGCGGAATCGATTACGGATTTTACCCCTCTCCCAAAATTTTTATTCTGGGACTTAATCTTAACTTTTAATCTACAAGACGATGAAAAAATACAGTATTTATACCCTTATTTTATTTGCAGTTAGTTCTGCTGTAGTGGTTTCCTGTTCGGACGAATTTGTGGACAGAAAAGCACCTTACTCTATTGACTCCGAGAATTATTTCAATTCTGAATCGGATTACAACCAGGCCTTGATTGGTGCCTATGACATGTTGCATTCTACCTATTTGAATGTGATGATGGGAGAAATTGCTTCAGACAACACCGCTTCAGGAGGTGAAAGCGCCATTGATGTGATCGGCATGCAACAAATTGATGACATGATTCATACGCCAGCCAATCCACAATTGAAAAATGTATGGGATTGGATGTTTGCCGGTGTGCAACGTTGCAACTACATCATGGAGTTTAAAGACAAAACTGATTTCACCAACAAATCACAAGTGATTGGTGAAACGCGATACTTGCGTGCCTACTACCATTTTGAATTGGTAAAATGGTTTGGTGGAATTCCTTTAAACGGGGACAAGCGTTTTTCTGTAGATGATGTAACACGAGTTCCACGTTCATCTGTACAAGATGTTTATGCCAGTATAGAAGCCGATTTGCAGTATGCAGTGGCCAATTTAAAAACAAAAGGTGAAAATCCATCCAAAGGAAGAGCGACCAAAGGAGCTGCTCAAGCCTTGTTGGGCAAAGTATATTTGTACCAAGAAAAATATGTTGATGCCTCAAATGTATTAGAAGATTTGATCAACTCTGGTGATTACGCGTTGGTTGCTGATTATAATTCTATTTTTGAAAACAACGGTGAAAATAACATCGAATCGGTATTTGAAGTGCAATACACCGATCAAGAAGGAGCTAGTTTTGATTGCTTGCAATGCAGCGAAGGAAATGTCGCTGTTGGTTTTAGTGGAATTCGTAACTATTCAGGCCCCTTATTTGAATCTGGATATAGTTTTAATGTGCCTCGTCAAGAAGTCGTTGATGCTTTTGAATTAGGCGATCGAAGAAAAGATGTAGCTATATTGGATATTGTAGCCTGGGCTGCTGCCAACAATGCTTCCTATGGTGTAGGATATAAACACACGGGGTTTTATAACCGCAAATACATTCCTCGATTGGGTGATGCAAATATTGGTGACCAAAATTTGACCAATCCAAATAATTACCGTGCAATTCGTTATGCTGATGTATTATTACTGGCTGCAGAAGCCTTTAATCGCGGTGGAATTGATGATACCAAAGCCAGAAATTACTTGAACGAAGTGCGTCGCAGAGCCTTTGGAGATAGCAACCACGATGCGCCAATTGTATCGGGAGCAAACCTCACCGAATTAATATTAGCTGAACGTCGTGTAGAGCTGGTAGGTGAGGGACATCGTTTCTTTGATTTGGTGCGCACCGGAAAAGCGGCAGCCGAAATAGAAGGATTTACTCCCGGTAAAAACGATATATTTCCTTTACCAATAGAAGAAATTCAATTTTCAAACGGCAATTGGCAACAAAATCCTGGTTACAATTAATTCATAGTTACTAGTTAAATTATATAAAACACAGAAAAATGAAAAAATTACTCCTCGCATTAGCAGTTCTTAGTCTACTTACTAATTGTTCAACAGAGGTAAATGAAGTAGATTTAACTGCCATTGGGGCACCCGAAAACATCTCGGCCCTGATGACCATAGCCCAAGACAATTCCGGTAAAGTAACCTTCACTCCAAGAGGTCAAGGGGTTACCCAATACGAAATCTATTTTGGTGATACAACTACCGAGCCTGCTATTGTAAATCCAGGACAATCGGTTACACACACCTACACCGAAGGTATTTTTCAAGTTCGTGTGGTAGGGACAACCTTAAACGGAAAGCGAACTGAAGCCACTCAAGAATTGACCGTTACCTTTGTAACTCCAACCAATTTACAATCTACCGTTACCCCAGTTGCAGGTGATAATATGAGCGTCTCAGTTGTTGCAACTGCCAATTTGGAAACCTTTTTTCAGGTATATTTTGGTGATATAGCCAATGAAATTCCAGTAGCCTTTAACGAAGGTGAAACCATTACGCATACGTATGCTACACAAGGTACTTATACCGTGGTGGTAAGAGCATTGAGTGGCGGATCTGCTTTTGCAGAGCAAACCCACGATGTTGTAATTTCTAATCCGATTTTGTTGCCTATTGATTTTGAATCCACAAGTTTGGATTATGCTTTCATGAATTTTGGAAACGCCAACTCAACTGTAGTGGCCAATCCATTTGTAAATGCTGCAAACGGTAGTGCCAAAGTGGGCAAACTCACTAAAACTGCAGGTGCTGAAACATGGGCAGGTTCTTACTTAGAAGTAGGAACGCCGATTGATTTTTCGGTATTGAAAAAAATTAAAATGAAGGTGTATTCACCACAGGCAGGAATTGTGGTAAAAATGAAAGTAGAAAATGCTGCGGACGCCACTATTTTTAAAGAAGCCGATGTGACACTCACTACCGCCAATTCATGGCAAGAACTCACCTTTGATTTCACGGGTATCAACACGGCCAATACCTATCAAAAAATTGTCTTATTTTTCAACTTCGGAAACCCAGGAGTAGGGTTGAGTTATTACTTTGATGACATCCAACAATCTTCGGGCGCTGAGGCATTAGGCTTGCCACTTACGTTTCAATCTCCCACTTTAAATTATACCTTTGTTGATTTTGGATCGGCAGCCACAACGGTGGTAAATAATCCACAAAGCAACGGCATCAACACTTCGACCAAAGTGGGTAAATTTGAAAAAGTAAACGGCGCACAAGTTTGGGCTGGATCGAGTATCTTAATGGATGGCACTATAAATTTTGCCGTTCAAAAGAAAATAAAAATGAAAGTTTGGTCGCCAGCGGTGGGTAAAACCGTGAAATTAAAATTGGAGATTTTAAATGCAGGAAATCCTGACCCTACCAATATAGAACGAGATGCTACTACTACAGTAGCCAATGCTTGGGAAGAATTAACCTTTGATTTTAATGGTATTAATAATGCCAATAATTACCGAAGAGTGGTGGTGTTTTTTGATTTTGGATCAACATCCGCAAGCACTTATTACTTTGACGATATTATTCAAGCCAATTAATCCCTAACAATGCTTAACGAATTAAAATTGAACATCATGTACAAAAAAATCTTATTCAAAATTCTAGTTGCTTTTTCACTTTTTACTTTGGTAAATTGCCAGGAAAGTGAGTTGGGCTTTGGCAATATTGACCAACCTTCAAATTTACAGGTACAAGTTGCCGTTCAAGGACAAGACGCAGACCATCCAAATGGAGATGGTTCTGGTTTGGTTACGCTAACGGCTACAGCTAATAATGCCATTTCTTATAAATATATGTTTAGTGATGGAACAGAGAAAAACCAACCAAATGGCATTTATCTTAAACGATTCACTACACCAGGTTTACATACCTATTTAGTAACTGTTTTGGCTTCAGGTCGTGGTGGAGTGACTACAAATACTACGGTTGAAGTTACTGTATTATTTAATTTCACCGACGACGAGGCAGTCGATTTCCTTACCGGTGGAACCTCAAAAATTTGGTATTGGTCAGCTTCAGAACGCGGACATTTGGGAGTTGGATTAAACAGTGACGACAATGCTACTAATTTTTATCCTAATTATTACGAATCAGATCCGTGGAATCAATTTACCAATTGTTTGTATGACGACGAATTAATCTTTTCTAAAGAAGGCAATACCCTTAAGTATGAACTTAAAAATTATGGTACTTCATTAATCAATCGTGAGTTTCTAAGTATTGTAGGACAAGCCAATAGTCACCAGTATGTAGATGCGTGTAATTTGTATTCAGGACCTGAAGTTACGGGTGTGAAAAATGTCACACTCACTCCATCAGAATCATTGGCCAATCCAAGCGAGAAAAGAGGAACTATGATGACGTTCTCTGAGGGTGGATTTATGGGTTTTTATGTAGGGCAAAGTTCCTATGAAATCATGTCGATATCACCATCACGTATGGTGGTTCGTACAGTTCAAGAAGCGTTTACTCCATCGGGCGCACCGCTCTCTAGCGCTTGGTACCATACATTCACAACCATTAAACCGGTTGAAGATCAAGTAACCGATTACACCAACCAAGTTTGGGCCGACGAATTTAATACCGACGGTGCACCTGACGCTACCAAATGGTCCTACGACAATGGCGCTGGAGGTTGGGGAAATAATGAAGCGCAGTATTACACGAATAATGCAGCCAATTCTATCGTATCAAATGGTACCTTGAAAATTACCGCCAAAGCGCAAAGTGTTGGAAGTTCAAATTACACCTCAGCCCGTTTAAAATCAGAAAATAAATTTGAGTTCACCTACGGTAAAGTTGAGTGCAGAGCAAAACTACCTGTAGGTGCCGGAACCTGGCCTGCAATTTGGTTGTTGGGACAAAACTATGCGACCAATATTTGGCCAGCCTGTGGAGAGATAGATATTATGGAGCACCGTGGCTATGATCCAAATCGAATTCATGGATCCTTACATTTTCCGGGTAATTTTGGTGGAAATGCTAATACCAATACAACTTTAGTTTCAAATGTAGCAAGTCAATTCCATACCTATAAAGTATTGTGGACTCCAGCGTCAATTAAATTTTATGTTGATAATGCTTTGTTTCACTCTTTTGCCAATAGTGGCTCGGTGCCGTTTAACAGCGATTTCTTTTTGATTCTGAATGTAGCGATGGGAGGAACCTTTGGCGGAAATATTGACCCAAATTTTAGTGAAGCGTCTATGGAAGTTGATTACATTAGAGTCTATCAATAGCCAATAATTAACAAAGTAGTTTTACTTATTGTTGTTGTAACAAAAACCAAATGATTAAAAAAATTGTAAGTATAGGATTGTTTGCCGTGCTTGTGTTGTGGGGGTGTAGTGCGCCTAAATCAGTAGCCGTAAATAACCTAAAAGTCAAGTCCAGTCTAGACACTCAAGTTGATTCGTTATTACGACTCATGACTTTAGAGGAGAAAATTGGTCAATTAAATCAATACAATGGTTTTTGGGATCTTACTGGGCCTTCTCCTCGTGATGGACAAGCTGCTTTAAAATACGAGCATCTGAAAAAAGGTTGGGTAGGATCAATGCTCAACATCAAAGGGGCCGAAAATGTCCGAAAAATACAGCAATTGGCAGTGGAAGGGTCACGTTTACATATCCCACTTTTGTTTGGCTTTGATATTATACACGGCTACAAAACCATCAGTCCAATTCCTCTGGCCGAAGCGGCTAGTTGGGATTTGGCGGCCATTCAAAAATCAGCAGCAATTGCGGCTGAAGAATCGGCAGCTGTTGGGATCAATTGGACCTTTGCGCCTATGGTTGATGTAGCGCGTGATCCCCGCTGGGGAAGAGTAATGGAAGGCGCTGGCGAAGACCCCTATTTGGGAAGTCGAATTGCAGAAGCACGCGTTCAAGGATTTCAAGGAGCTAATTTTAATACAAATAAAACTATTTTGGCCTGTGCCAAACATTTTGCAGGCTATGGATTTGCAGAAGCTGGCAGAGATTACAATACCGTCGATGTTTCTGAAACCGTATTGCAAAATGTAATTTTCCCCCCATTTAAAGCTGCGGTTGATGCAGGAGCACGCACCTTTATGAACTCGTTTAATGAGTTAAACGGAATTCCAGCCACAGCAAGTAAATACTTACAACGTGAGGTGTTAAAAGGCGATTGGAATTTCAAAGGATTTGTGGTCTCCGATTGGGGCTCTGTGCGTGAAATGATTACACACGGCTATGTGGCCAACGAAAAAGAAGCGGCCTTGGCTGCTATTCAAGGAGGCTCAGATATTGATATGGAATCCTATATCTATGTGGCCGAGTTGACACAACTCGTTCGCGAAGGCAAGGTTAACGAATCACTTATAGATGATGCAGCCTCGCGCATTCTTCGATTGAAGTTTGAAATGGGATTATTTGCAAATCCGTATAAATACTGTGACGAAGCCTATGAGAAAGCTACAGTTGGAAAACTTGAATTTCAAGAAGGCGTATTGGATGTGGCCAAAAAATCAATCGTGTTATTAAAAAACGAAAAAAATATTTTGCCTTTGCCCAAAACAGGCAAGCGAATTGCAGTAATTGGTGCTTTAGCCAATGATAAAACCAGTCCATTAGGAAGCTGGCGAATTGCTGCAGATGAAAATACGGCTGTGTCAGTTTTAGAGGGATTAAAAGCCATTCCAGGCAACCAAATTGCTTACGCCAAAGGCGCAGAAGTGGCTTACGGAAAAATTGAATTTGGTTCAGAAACCAACATTAACGAAACCGACACCACTGGCTTTGATGAAGCGATTGCTTTGGCCAAACAATCCGATGTGGTAATTATGGTCTTGGGCGAACACGGTTTGCAATCAGGTGAAGGCCGTTCACGTTCAAAATTAGATTTACCGGGCGTGCAACAAGCCTTGTTGGAAGAAGTCTATCAAGTAAATACCAATATTGTTTTAGTATTACAAAATGGTCGTCCCTTAGTAATTCCTTGGGCAGCCGAACATATTCCTGCTATTGTAGAAGCTTGGCATTTGGGAACACAAAGTGGGAATGCGATTACCCAAGTTTTATATGGAGATTACAACCCAAGTGGTAAACTACCCATGACGTTCCCGAGAAGTGAAGGGCAAATCCCCTTGTATTATGCACGTAAAAATACGGGAAGACCGTCTACAAACGATCCAAGCAGTGTATTTTGGTCCCATTATATGGACGAGAAAAACAGTCCGCAATTCCCCTTTGGATTTGGATTGAGTTATGCCAAATTTGAGTATTCGCCTGTGGTGTTAAGTTCAAATTCGGTGTCCAAAACGGGTGCAATAACAGCTACAGTAACCGTAAAAAACAGCAGTTCTAGAGTAGGAAAAGAAATAGTGCAATTGTATATTCAAGATTTGGTAGGAAGTACCACGCGTCCAACCAAAGAACTAAAAGGATTTGAAATGATTGAGTTACAGCCCAACGAAAGCAAGCTGGTTACATTTACCCTAAACGAAAAAATGCTGCAATTTTTTACTGCAAACAGAAAATGGGAGACCGAAGCTGGCGAATTTAAGGTGTACATCGGAACCAATTCGGCAGAGACACAAGAAGCATCCTTTCAGTATCAAAACTAATGAGGAAAAATATATTTTTACTGCTCTTAATGTGTAGCGTAGGATTTCATACGTATGCACAAACCCAAAAACGTACATTAGTATGGGAAGAAAATTTTTCGTCCCAACTGCTTAACGAAAACGATTGGAATTTTGAATTGGGCAACGGTTGCCCAAATTTGTGTGGCTGGGGCAACGAAGAACGCCAAGAATACACCAAAACCAATCACACAATCGTAGACGGTAAGCTCATCATTACCGCGCGTAAAAACGGAGATCGTTATACTTCTACACGCATTACTACCGCAGGTAAAAAAGAATTTCAATACGGACGAATAGAAGCCCGTGCCAAATTGCCTACGGGACAAGGAATATGGCCTGCTTTTTGGATGTTGGGATCAAATATCAAACAAGTGGGTTGGCCCAAATGCGGGGAAATTGATATTTTAGAATTCATCGGGAAAGCGCCTCATCAGGTTTTTACGTCGATACACACTCAAGAAAGTCACGGGGAAACTATCAATACCATGAAAACCCTTTTTCCTACTATAGAAGAGGGATTTCACGTCTATGCCATCGAGTGGGATGTTAATCAAATTGCTTTTTCTGTAGACAACCAACAAGTATATGTCTACAAGCCAACCAGTCAAAATGAAAATAATTGGCCTTTTGCTCAACCATTTTATGTGATTGTTAATATGGCTATTGGAGGCAAATTTGGCGGTCCGGAAGTTGATGACGCTATTTTTCCTCAACAGTTTGCCATTGATTACATCAAAGTATACCAATAAATCGGCACAAAAAACCCTCTCCAGTTATTTCTTAATGATATATGTTTGATAAAATTGTTAAAATACTAACATATAATTCTACTAATATGTTAAAAAGATAAAATATATTTAATAATTACAAGATTGTTTGGATATTTCTTTTGTAATGCATTATTTTTGATTCAATAATTCTAAACACCCATTTGCCTATACCCGAAAATTACTTTTACACCGATTTAATTCGTATTTAATTAATCTTAAAAGTAATTGTATGGCTAATGTTCCCACCCCTGATGCATTATTGGTTAAAAGTTATATAGCAGGCGACGAAAACGCCTTGTCTGTATTAATTAACCGTCACCAATCAAAATTGTATGGTTTTATCTACTCCAAAGTAGGAGATCGAGATTTAACCGACGATATTTTTCAAGACACTTTTATCAAGGTCATTAAAACCCTAAAATCTAATTCCTATAACGAAGAAGGGAAATTTCTACCTTGGGTAATGCGTATCGCACACAATTTAATTATTGATCATTTTCGCAGAAATAAGAAAATGCCAATGTTTCGTGAAACCGAAGAGTTCTCTATTTTCTCGATTATGTCTGATCAGTCGTTAACGATAGAAAATCAGTTGATTACCGAGCAAGTGGAACAAGATCTGAAACGAATCATCCAAGAATTGCCTGCCGACCAGCGCGAAGTAGTGATGATGCGCATGTACCAAGATTTGAGCTTTAAAGAAATTGCCGAATTAACAGGCGTGAGTATCAATACGGCACTAGGTAGAATGCGTTATGCGTTGCTCAATATGCGTAAAGTAATTGATAAACATCAAATTATTTTAACAAATTGATACTATAAAGTAAAATTTGTCGTTGTAGTACTAAACAATTTTAAAATTAGTCTATGGCGAAAATTTACTCTAAAAAAATGCGTGCAGCAATCCCTATGAAACCCAAAAAAGAAACAATTTCTTTTTTATTAAACTACTCCAAAGCACTTCGCTTTATCCAAGTTGGTAAACATAGCTTCGAATTGATTGCAAACTAACGTAATACATCCCGGTTTTATCGGGATGTTTTTTTATAATAGGTTTGCAAGACCGATTTTCTTCCAATGGTTTGGGTAATGATATCCTTGTTTAAATCCCAGCCTCGAGCTTGGCAATATTCACGGCCATACCATATTATTTGCAAGTGCAATTCGTTCCATAGGGCTTCTGGAAACAAGCGCTTGGCATCTTTCTCTGTTCGTACCACTGAGCTTCCGTTACTGAAATTCCAACGATACAAAAGTCGGTGAATATGCGTGTCTACCGGAAAAGCCGGAACGCCAAAAGCTTGGGCCATCACTACGCTAGCTGTTTTATGTCCCACAGCCGGAAGGGCTTCTAGGTCTTCAAAGTTGGCGGGAACTTTTCCGTCGTGTTTGTCGATTAAAATATGAGACAGGCCAAAAATTCCTTTCGATTTCATGGGGGATAATCCACAGGGGCGAATGATATTTTGAATTTCTTCTACACTCAATTTGATCATGTCATAGGGATTGTCAGCTTTCGCAAAAAGCAAAGGCGTAATCTGATTTACCCGCACATCGGTGCATTGTGCACTCAGCAAAACCGCAATCAATAAGGTGTATGGATCTTTGTGATCCAAGGGAATGGGAATAGTTGGGTAATGGGCTTTTAACGTATTTATAACAAATGTTATCCGTTCGGCTTTGGTCATTTTTGTATTTTTAGCTCCGTAAAATTAAGCATTTACGCACAATTTAACCACATCATTTACTATGACAACATTAAAAAAAGGAGATCAGGCGCCACAGTTTTCGGCTTTAGATCAAGACGGAAACCGACACCAATTGGCCGATTATGCAGGAAAAAAATTAGTAGTATTTTTTTATCCTAAGGCCAATACACCAGGATGTACAGCTGAAGCTTGTGATTTGCGCGACAATTTTGCGCAATTTGAAAGCAATAATTATGCCTTGTTGGGCGTGAGTGCCGATAACGCCAAAGCACAAGCTAATTTTAGAAACAAATTTGAATTTCCTTTTCCCTTACTGGCCGACGAAGACAAAGCCGTTATTCAAGCCTTTGGAGTTTGGGGTCACAAAAAATTTATGGGTAAGGAATACGATGGCATACACCGTACCACCTTTGTAATTGATGAACATGGCCTAATTGACGAAGTGATTTCAGAGGTAAAAACCAAAACACACGCCAGTCAGATATTAAAATAACAATAAAAAAGCCAAGTAGTTTACTTGGCTTTTTTTATGTAGTTGAGAAACAATTAGGATTTAAAATTGGCTGGATCATAGCCAAATAAGCGATCTTCTTTAATTAATTCGGCAATACCAGGAGGCAACATACTTTCCCATCCACTTTGTCCTTTCCCGATCATTTTTAATACCTCGCGTGATACAATTTTTAAGTTGTCTTTGTCGTAATCTTCAATATCCACCACTTTTCCGTTAAATTTAAAGAACTTATAGAGTTCCTTCATGCGCGGATGTACTTTAAGGGTTTCAGAATTAATGATCGTAACTCCATCCTCGTCAAGCATAGGATATAAAAACACTTTTAAATCGCGGTAAAATAATTTTCCAAAAGCTTCTAATATTCCGCCACTCAAATGACGGTAGTATTTTTCGTCAAAAATATCAACCAGGTTATTTACGCCCATGGCCAATCCCATTCTGGCTTTGGTATAATTCGAGAAGTATTCAACTACTTTATAGTATTCTTGGAAATTCGAGATCATTACAGTTTGCCCTAACGAACACAGTAAATTGGCTCGGTCAATAAAATCTCGTTCGTCAATTTCGCCTTCAGATCGCAAGTTTGACAAGGTGATTTCAACAATAACCAAGGTATTGTCCTTGTCAACTTTGTTTTCCTCCAAGAACATCTTATGGGCATTTTTATACATATCCATGTTGACCAAAGTAACCGGACGGAAACTTCCACGAAGGGCTAATATGTTTTTCTTGTACAAAATAGAAGCGGGTAAAATGTTATGTCCTTCGGGATTAAACATCACGGCATCGGTCATGCCATTTTTTACCAATTGTAAACTCATCAATCGGTTGTCCACTTCGGCAAAACGAGGACCTGAGAAGTTAATGGTGTCAATCTCCAATTGGTCTTTATCGAGGTGATCATATAGATACCGCAACATTTTTTTGGGATCGTTGTATTTGTAATAGGCGCCATAAATTAGATTTACACCCAAAATTCCTAAGGTTTCTTGTTGCAGTTTGGCATCGGTTTCCTTGAACCGAATGTGTAAAATAATTTCGTTATAGCCTTCTTCGGGGTCAATTTGGTATTTTATTCCTACCCATCCGTGGCCTTTAAATTGCTTGGCAAAATCAATTGTAGCTACTGTATTGGCGTAACTAAAAAACATTTTGTTGGGGTGTTTTTCCCGACTTAAACGGCTTTCAATCAAATCAACTTCGTGGGTCAGCATTTTTTTAAGACGGCTTTCTGTTACGTAGCGTCCATCGCCTTCTATTCCATAAATTGCATCACTAAAGTCTTTGTCATAGGCAGACATCGCTTTGGCAATGGTGCCAGATGATCCACCTGATCTAAAAAAATGACGAACGGTTTCTTGACCTGCGCCAATCTCGGCAAATGTTCCGTAGATGTTTTCGTTGAGATTGATGCGAAGCGCTTTGTCTTTTATCGAAGGAATTTTTTCGATTACTTTGTCGCCTTTTAAAATTATTTCAGTTCCCATTTTTATTTTTAGTAAATCTGCCGCAAAGTTAACAAAATAGAGAGTTGCTAAAAGCGAATTAATAGTATTTTTGTGAAAAATATATCCGTTGAAAGTCTATTTTTTAGGTACTGGCACTTCACAAGGAATTCCCGTAATAGGGAGCACACATCCTGTATCACTTAGTACCGATTCAAAAGACAAACGATTGCGTGTGTCGGTTTGGATTCATTGGGATTCGTATTCGTATGTGATTGATTGTGGACCGGATTTTCGCCAACAAATGCTGGCGTCCAACTGCCCGAGTTTAAACGGCATCCTCTATACCCACGAGCATTCTGATCATACAGCTGGCTTAGACGATATTCGCCCCTTTAGTTTCAAAACCAGTGGTGTACCTATCTATGCACATGCCAGGGTTTTGGCCAACTTAGCCCGCCGATTTGATTATATTTTTGAAACGGAAGACAAGTACCCGGGCGCACCTTCTGTAATCCTATATCCTGTAGAAGTTCATGTTCCGTTTGCCTTAGGCAATAAAATTGCAATTCCAATTAATGCCGATCATGCAGGCCTACAAGTTTTTGGCTATCGAATAGATGATTTTGCCTACCTCACCGATGTCAAAACCATAGAACTTGAGGAAATTGCCAAACTCAAAGGACTTTCCGTTTTGGTGGTGAATTGCTTGCGCGAAGAGCCGCATCATTCGCACTTTAATCTAGCAGAGGTTTTGCAATTTATTTCGTTGCTAGAACCCAAAAAAACCTACCTCACTCACATTAGCCATGCGTTTGGTTTTCACGATGCCATACAACAAAAGTTGCCCCCCAACGTTTATGTAGCATACGACAACTTAGAAATCACAATTTAATATATTATGCAAAAATCATTTCTGTTATACGCAACGATCATTTCGGTTTTACTTTCTGTATTTACATACATGTATTATTCGAAAGAATTGGCATTTACAAAAGCCCAAAACAATACATACACCAAGCGTTACCAAGATAGTATCAGTACGATGAAATCCCAGTTGGCCGACGCCAATTATTTTTCATTAGCACACAACGACAATGCTCAAAACTATTTTGAGGGCACGCAAAACGAAAAGTTCATTGCCTACGAGAAACTAATACCGTATGTCACCGAAAAATTATTCGATTTTAACCAAGATCCCAAAGGAAATCCGTACACCGGACAAGACCAAATAGGCGCCCAAAAATTCATTATCAATAAGGTGAAAATTTTGAACCACCGTTGGATTATTGCCGATTACAACGATGGACAGTATTGGGGAGAAGTGTTGCTCAAGTATTTTGTAAACGAAGATGAAAGCATTTCGTTTGAAATAATTCAAACGGTAATCTATCAAAAATAAGATGAAAAAGTTTGCCCTTTTGCTCAGCCTATGGCTAATTTGGTCTTGCAATCAAAAAGCCGAAACCGTAGCGCCTGAAACAATTGAAACAAAAACGGTCGCTCCAAAAGCTGTTGGATCAGATGAAGATTCCCACGGTTGTAAGACCTCTGCTGGTTATACCTGGTCGGCGCTCCGTGAGGAATGTGTGCGCATTTTTGAAGTGGGAATGCGATTAGACCCTGTAGAACCCAATGGCATGAGCGCTTTTGTAGTGATGGATGCTTCAGCCAAACGAGCAGAATTATTCACCTTGCTCGAAAAACAACCGCTCATCCTGACGCAGCTGTCAACAGGAAAATATACCAATGGAGATTGGGAATTACAGACGCAACACAAATTAGCCAAACTAATTTATAAAGGGAAAGTGGTGTTTATCCAACCCGAGTAGCGACCAACCACTGCCGCAAATCATAAAAATTTTGAGGAGATACGCCATGGCCTACGGGGTATTCGTGGAAATCTATTGCGATGCCCATAGCCGTTAAGCAAGCTGGAGCTTTTCGCGCCCATTCAACCGGAATTACTTGATCAACGGTGCCGTGTGAAGCGAAAATTTGTAAGCTAGCAAAGTTATTTTCTTCATAATCAGCTGCAGCGATTTCGGTATTCAAATAACCACTCAAGGCCGCTACACGCTGAATGCGGTCCGGATAGGATAATGCTAATGCATAACTCAGTATAGCACCTTGACTAAATCCGATTAAGGTAACTGCTTGGACATCAATGGGATATTTTTTTTGCAAATCATCCAAGGTGGAGATCACGAGATTACGGGAAGTACGCGCCTCACCCAAATCAGAGAATTTGCTTGCATCTGCATCAAAATTGATGGAATACCACGCATAACTGCCGTACTGCATATCGTGGGGCGCTTGCAAGGAGATTACGTAATATTCGTCGGGAAGTTCAGCAGCAAACGAAAACAAATCGGCTTCGTTACTACCATAGCCGTGCAACAACAAGAGCAGCGGATTTTTATCTACAATCAATTTGGGTGGTCGAACTAAATAGGTAGATATTGCAGTCATTAGCTGATTGATTTAAACGCCGATTGAAACAATTTACCCACCAAGGGAACCGGAGTAGTTTCGCCTTTTATCGCACTAAAAATACCATATCCCCACAATACAGAAACAAAAATCCACATGGCCGAACTGATCATATAGTTGTCAAAATTACTCACCAATAAACCCAGTGAAACAAAGGTAACCGATAGTCCCAGCGCTTGCCGAATATGAAACGAAGCAAATGAATTTTTGGAATCTGAATTCATCGACAAGGCAATGAGTACTCCGACGAGTAAAATATAACTGGTAATTGCGGCGGTTTTGCCCTCTTCTATTTTTTTATTCATGCTTGACGCAACTTACCTTGGTTAAAAATACCATAGACAGTACCTTTCATGGCTTGTCCAATAAAAGCTGAATTTTTAGATTTAGAACGGATGTGCTCGTGGTCAAAAACCCAGTTTCCTTTAGGATTAAACATGGTGAGTTCTGCCGGTGCACCCACTTCTATGTGTGAGGGTGTCAATCCAAAAATTGCTTTTCCTGCAGTTAGTTTTTCGATTATAACCGCTAGTGGCAATACTGTTTGCAAGGCTGCAAAAGCACTTTCTAAACCAATAGTCCCGTCTTTGGCTAGATCAAATTCAACATTTTTGTGTTCGATGTCAATAGGGTTGTGGTCGCTGGTAATGCAATCGATGCTGCCGTTTAACACGCCTTCAATCAAGGCCAATCGATCGGCTTCTGATCGCAAGGGCGGACTCACCTTATAACGGCTGTCAAACTGTTCCAAACAGCTGTCATTCAAGACCAACTGATGCACTGCCACACTGCAGCTTACGCGAATTCCTTTGGCTTTGGCTTCTTGTATCAATTGCACCGATTTGGCTGAGGATAACGTTGGAATATGAATTTTACCGCCGGTGTATTCGGCAATAAATAGGGCACGGGCCACTTGTATATCTTCGGCCAAATTCGGAATTCCTTTCATGCCCAATCGGGTAGCGTGTAGGCCCTCGTTGGCAATACCTTGGCCTTTTAAGCTGGGGTCTTGACAAAACAACAACAACAAACCGTCAAAATCTTGCAGGTATTGCATGCCAATTTTTAGGATGTTGGCCTGGTCTATATTTTTTGCATAATCGCCAAACGCAATCGCTCCGGCATTTTTCATGTCAAACAATTCAGCCATGTCTTTGCCGGCGCTTTCTTTGGTAAAGGCAGCAATAGGATGCAAAGCGGTTGCATGCCCTTGTGCTTTGTTTTTTACGAACTGAATTTGTGCTTGGTTGTCGAGCACGGGAAAAGTATTGGGTTGCAAGGCAATGGCGGTAAACCCACTTTTTGCTGCTACATCGAGTCCATTAGCAATGGTTTCGCGGTCTTCAAACCCGGGTTCGCCCAAGGAAACACTGCTGTCAAACCAGCCCGGTGAAAGGTGTAAATTGTCCAATTCGATCATCTTGGTAGAAGCTTCTAAAGCCAGTGAATTGCCCATTTGGGTAATGATGCCGTTGGTGATTTCTACATCTACATTTTGTTGGTGAAACGAACTAGTTGGATCAACAATTTGGGCGTTTTTGAGTACAATTTTCATGAGACAAATTTTTGGATAAACACTTCAAGCAGTAAAAATATCAAGGCCAAAAGTACAAACCATTTGGCTAAATCCGATTCGTTTGTGTTTGATTTCCATGCATCGAGCACAGATTCAATAGAACTGCCTTGTTCGAGTTGGTCTAGCGATTGGGTTGAAGCCGACCCCTCACTCTCGCTGCGCGTATAATTAAAGCTGATGTTTTCTATTTTTTCGGCACGATTGAATAGACCATAATTACCAGCTTGTGCAGGGTAGTCGGCACAATCTAATTTTACTTTACGACCTTGTAGTTGTTGAATGGGGATAAACTGCGTTGTTTGATTTTTTATTGTCAACAACTCCTCTTTTCCCAATTTAGTTTCAACCAACAGTTGTTTGGCCTCACCAATGGTGTAATACGGTTGCGTCGTTTTTTGATGCAAGGCAGCCATCGAATAAAAGGTGGGTACAATGAGTGGCGATTGTTGAAAATTTGAATTCGCCGTATTAATACTCGAACTAAACACATATACCGCAGCATTGGCTGTTGGTACCGCCACCAAAAAAGACTGCTGATTGGCAAAACTCAGTACCTTAGGGTAGGCTGAATTTAGGATATACCCCTTGTTCACTTTGGGATAATCAAAATTGCTGATGCTTTTTTCGAAGGCGTTTTTGTAGAGGGGATGCGTAAACGCTATTTGTGTAATGAGTTGTGGATTTTGCTGCATTAAACCCAACTGAAAAGTCCCAAATAGGTTGATGAATTCGCTGTAATTGGCTTGCAAATTGGGTTCAATTGCTGGAATTACAATGAGTGTTCCGCCTAGATTTGAAAAAGCTTTTAAGCTTGTTTTCAAGGCCTGCGGGAGTTGCTGCAATTCATTGATAATAATCACATCTTGTTTTTCTAGTTCATGGTAATCCAATTTGGCCAATTCTTGGTTTTGGTACTGAAACTCCGCTGGGGAGTATATGCGACGCAAAAAATTACTCTTCGCCATTTCACCAATGCTCATTACTTTGATAAATTTGGGCTGAGACAAAGTAAAATACAAGCTGTTGTCATATTCTAAACCTTTATCCGTAATGCGCACACTGCCATGAAACGGCTGCTTGGGTAGTGTAAAAACAGTGTTTTTGGAGGCTGAATTAAGAGTTACAATTGTTTTGGCCACTACTTTGTCTGCGTTATAAATCGCCACAGGAACAGCTACTGTTGCATGCCCCACTTGGCCAATTCGTACGTCAATTTTATAAAAATCACCGCTTTGGTCGGTTACTACTACCGTATCGATGGACACATTTTTATCACTTTCTGCTTTTGGAATCACTACTGCAACTTGATTCTCTTCCGCCGTTTTTTCGAGCGTTTTACTTTGCACGTTTAGCCCGTCGGTTATGAGCAAGATGTTTTTTTTGTGGGCCGAAGTTTGGGTATTTATTTGTGCCAATGCCCGATCTAATTCAAATGGAATCGCGCTGTATGAAAGGCGTTGCAGCTCTTTTCGTATGGATTTTGTGGTCACATTCCAATAGGATTCCGTGGCCGTAACCAAGGAAAACACTTGATTTTCGGGTAGCTGCGTCAATAGTTCTTCGACGCTTCTCTTTAGCAACTCGCCTTTATTGCCTTTGGCTTGCATACTGTATGAATTATCCAGAATGATGTAGGTTTCGTGTTGGGATTTTTTTGATGTGCTAGATGGAAAATACGGTTGCGCAAAGGCCAAAATGACACACGTGAGCAGCAGCAGGCGGGTTACTAAAAGCAGCCATTTTTTTATTATGGAGCTTTTTCGGGTTTGGGTGCTGATGTCTTTTAGGAAACGAACATTCGTGAAATAGGCTGTTTTAAAACGCCGCAACTGAAACAAATGCACCAAAATTGGCAGTACCAATGCAAACAAAAAGTACAGAATTTCGGGCTGTTTAAAATGCATTTTTTATTGGAATACCTATTGTTTTTTTGGTTTTTTGAGTGTTTCAAAAGTACTAATCCACTGCAAATAAAGACAATGATTTTTCAATTATTTCTTCTTTTGTCTTTTTTGTGCTTGCGTTTTTAATAGATTCCGATTTACCGAACCCGAGGTTTTCTTTTTGGTTTTTGATGGGCCACCCAAATTTACTTTGGTGTTCTTTTTTACCTTTTCATGAAACGCCCCGTCGCCGTCTAATTTTGGTTTTTTTAGCAAAAACTTAAAGGCCTGTTTGTCTTTTTCTGGACCAATGAGTTTGGTCGAAATTTCTACCGTATCGGGAAGTTCCAAGATATCAATTTCGCGTTCCATCAGCACTTCGATGCTAAACTTCATTTCTTCCTCACGCGGTGTGAACAAGCTAATGGCAGTTCCTTTGGCATCGGCACGGCCGGTACGACCAATGCGGTGCATATACAATTCGGGCATTTCGGGCATCTCAAAATTGATCACGTGGGTAATGTCAGAAATGTCGAGTCCACGCGCCATAATATCAGTGGTAATGATTCCTCTCAACTCGCCTTGTTGAAAGTTAGCCATGGTATTCAATCTATAATTTTGCGATTTATTGGAGTGAATTACCCCAAATTGATCGGGGAAATCGGCCTCAATATGTTCGTGTAGTAAATCGGCAATTTTTTTATTGTTCACAAACAAAAGTACCCTCGTGATGGATTCATTGGTAGCTAATAGCTGTTTAAACAAATTGATCTTTGTGTGAAAATTAGGCACCGCATAACTCAATTGCTCAATATTTTCGAGCGGCGTGCCCGAGGCTGCCAAACTTACTTCTTCAGGAAAATCAAAGAAATCGTTCAGTACAGCATCCACTTCGTCGGTCATGGTGGCCGAGAACAAAATATTTTGACGTTTGATGCGCATCATGGCCAAAATGGCGGTGAGCTGCGTTCGGAATCCCAAGTTGAGCATTTCGTCAAATTCATCAATCACCAATTTTCGGGTTTCATCAAAGCGAATCACATTATCCAACGCCAAATCCATGGTTCTACCGGGTGTGCCCACCAAGATGTCAATGCCCTGGTAAACGGCTGTTTTTTGGGTATTGATATTCACGCCGCCATAAATTCCCAGCGTGCGCACCGACATGTATTGTGTAAGTTTCACTACTTCTTCAACCACTTGCACCACCAATTCTCGGGTGGGAACCAGAATGACAATTTTGGGTGTATGGGTAGGCGTAAAGGTGTATAATTTGAGTAAAGGGAGTAAATAGGCAAAAGTTTTTCCAGTGCCGGTTTGGGCAATTCCCATCATGTCCCGGCCCGACATAATGACCGAAAATGATTTTTCTTGAATAGGAGTGGGAGTCGAATACCCCAATTCGTCTAAAGCCTTTTGTACCGATTTGGGTAATTGAAACTGCTCAAAGGTGCGCATGTACTAATTTTTGGGCAAAGGTAACCCATTCTAGGTGTTATTGCTACACTTATTTCGAATAGCTAAAAGCTCTCAAAAACACCCAATCCAAACAAGGCAAAGTCATATTTCACTGGATCTATTGGGTCTAATTTGCGCAGATTCACATCGAGTTCTTGTACCGCTTTAAAGTCATTTTGGCTGCGGGTGAGCAAACCCAATTTACGAGCAACTTTACCAGAATGCACGTCAAGCGGGCAGGAAAGGGACGAGCTTGGAATGCTTTTCCAAATGCCCAAATCGACGCCTTTGTGGTCGTTGCGCACCATCCAACGCAAAAACAAGTGCAGTCGTTTGGCTGCCGAACCGGCCAATGGATCAGCTACGTGTTTGTGGCTGCGTTTGGCGTGCGGAATCTCGAATAGTTTATTTTTAAATGCATGAATGCTGTGGTGCAAATAATTGTCCTGCTGATGTTGTGCAAAAACTACTTCGAGTCCACCGCAGTTGCTGTAAATGTGGTTTAAGCCTTTGATGAAACTAATAAAATCAACTCCATTGAAGGTACGGTGCACAAAATTGTCGAGCGGTTTGAGTTGATCATCGGTATGTGAACGCACAAAATCGTAGGGTGAGTTGCCCATCAATTCCATCATGCGTTGGGCATTTTGGATGATCATTTTGCGGTTTCCCCAAGCAATCGTGGCACTCAACAAACCCGCAATTTCTATGTCTTCTTTCACCGAAAACTGATGCGGAATTTGTAATGGATCAGTTTCGATAAAAACCGGTTGGTTGTAATAGGCGGCTTTTTCGTCGAGAAAGGATTGGAGGTCAGTGGTGTGCATTAGTGGCTTATTTTCCCATCTACCATCACCAATTTTCGATCGGCCATGTTGGCCAAGTCTTCGTTGTGGGTTACAATAACAAAGGTTTGTCCAAAATCGGCGCGCAACTGGAAAAACAATTGGTGCAAGTTTTCGGCCGAGGCAGTATCTAAATTACCCGAAGGTTCATCGGCAAAAATAATGGCCGGTTTATTAATCAAGGCACGGGCTACGGCTACGCGTTGTTGTTCGCCTCCAGAAAGTTCGCTAGGTTTGTGGTTTATGCGGTGCGAGAGCCCTAAATAATCGAGCAATCGCTTGGCTTCAGCTTCGGTTTCTTTTTGTTTTTTTCCGCCAATATAAGCTGGAATACACACATTTTCGAGTGCCGAAAACTCTGGTAACAATTGATGAAACTGAAAAATAAAACCCAATTGTTGGTTGCGAAACAAAGCCAATTTTTTGTCCGAGAGCTGCAATACGTTTTCCCCATTGATGAGTAATTGGGTTTCTGCTGAATTCTGTGGTTTGTCTAAGGTGCCCAAGATATGCAACAGCGTTGTTTTTCCTGCTCCCGAAGCACCAACGACAGAGACAATTTCTCCTTTTTGAATGTGTAAATCAACACCTTTTAACACATGGAGTTGGTCGTAATATTTATGAATATGTAGGGCTTGTATCATGGCCGTTCGGTTTGCACAAAGAAACAAAGTTTTTTGAAATATAGAGAGGCTTTATTTGGGTTCTTTGGGGAGTAAAAATCCCAGTTTTAGGCTGCGCAAAAGTTTCTTTTCGAAGTTCCAAAAGAAGGTAAATTGCCCAAATATAAACCCATTGGCTACCAATAAAACTTGGTATATGGGAAAAATAATAAGCAAACGAACAGGCGTGTACCAGTAAGATAACAACTCTTTTGAAATACCCAATTCTTCACACAAGGGTTTGGATAGCCAAGCCGAGGCAGAGCCGGTAAGGGCAAAAACCAAAAAAATCACGGTGAGTTGAAAATTGGAAGTGACATTCCAACGTTGCTTGAGTTTTTTCATGACTTGAAAATGCTAGACAAATATAGCGATTAAGGCAGTTCAACCACTTTTGTGCGCATAAAAAAAGCCAACTTTTTTTGTTGGCTTTTCTATTATTTTGGATTACTTGAGCAATTGAATAATTTGCTGAGCCAACTCGGTTCCAATGCGGTCTTGGGCTTCTAGGGTAGCGGCGCCAATGTGTGGAGTCAAGGATATTTTAGGGTGCATCAACAATTGAATTTCTGGAGTGGGTTCGTTTTCAAACACATCCAATCCGGCAAACAACACTTTTCCGCTGTCCAAAGCTGCAAGCAAGGCCACTTCATCAATTACGCCACCTCGTGAACAATTGATAATTCCCACACCTTCTTTCATTAATTCAAATTCTGGATTTCCAATTACATAATCAGCTTGCGCTGGCACGTGCAAAGAAATAAAATCGGCTTGTTGGAGTAAGGCTTCTTTTTCGATGGTTTCAATATCAAAGGCCAGTTCTTGTTCGTTGAAAAAATCAACAGTGATGGTAGCTTTGGGAACAAATCCGTCGGTAGCTATTACGCGCATGCCCAATCCCAAGGCCATTTTGGCGGTCGCTTGTCCGATTCGTCCAAAACCAATAATTCCCAAGGTTTTGCCGCGCAATTCGATGCCGTTGGCGTAGGCCTTTTTCAAACCATCAAAGTTTTGATCGCCTTCTAAGGGCATATTTCTATTGGCATCGTGCAAAAATCGTACACCTGAAAACAAGTGTGCAAACACCAATTCGGCCACACTTTCAGAGGAAGATGCGGGCGTATTAATTACGTGTATGCCTTTTGATCTTGCATAGTCTACATCAATGTTGTCCATTCCCACGCCGCCGCGGCCAATAATTTTTAATCCTGGACAGGCATCAATAATGTCTTTTCTAATTTTGGTTGCCGAACGCACCAACACCACAGGAATTTGGTGTGTGTTGATGTAATTGGCCACTTGTTCTTGGGCTACCTTGGTGGTAATTACCTCAAATCCTCCTTTTTCTAAGGCTTGAATTCCACTAGTTGAAATTCCGTCGTTGGCTAAGACTTTCATGTGTATGTATTTTAAGGGTACTATTTATTGTATTTGTCGTTCTAATTCTTGCATCGCATCTACCAATACTTGCACGCTTTCTAGCGGCAATGCATTGTACATTGAGGCCCGGTATCCACCTACCGAACGGTGTCCTGGTAATCCTGAAATACCGGCTGCTTTCCAGATGGCATCAAATATAGGTGTATGACTTTCGTCGTTTAATAGGAAAGTAGCATTCATACAACTTCTGTCTTCTAACGCGGCAGCTCCTTTAAACAAGGGGTTTCTATCAATTTCCGCATACAGTAAAGCAGCTTTGGCCTCGTTTAATTTTTCAATGGCGGCAATCCCTCCTAGATTTTTCAACCATTGCAAGGTGAGCAAGGAAGAGTATACAGGCAATACGGCGGGGGTATTGTACATGCTGTCGGCCTTGATGTGTTTCTCATAATCCATCATACTCGGCAGACTTCGGCCTGATTTGCCCAAAATGGATTCTTTGATGATGATTAATGTAGTGCCTGCAGGCCCCATGTTTTTTTGTGCTCCGGCATAAATCAAATCAAATTTACTAAAATCCAAACTGCGAGAAAACAAGTCCGAACTCATGTCGCAGACTACAGGAACTGTAGTTTTCGGAAAGGATTTCATTTGCGTACCAAAAATGGTGTTGTTACTGGTGCAATGGAAATAACTGGCTGTTTCGGGAATTGTATAGCCCGAAGGGATATGATTGTAATTTTCGTCTTTTGAAGAAGCCACAACCACCGGTTCTCCAAAAAATTTGGCCTCTTTGATGGCATTATTGGCCCAGGTTCCGCTATCTAAGAAGGCCGCTTGACCGTCTTGGGGCATCAAGTTGTAGGGAACGCGCAAAAATTCCATGCTTGCACCACCTTGCAAAAACAAGGCTTGGTAGCCTTTTCCGGTTAATCCCAATAATTCTAAAGCCAAGGCACGCGCTTCGTCCATCACGGCAATAAAATCTTTACTGCGGTGCGAAATTTCTAAAATTGACAAACCGGATTGATTAAAATCGAGAATGGCTGCAGCCGATTTTTCAAAGACTTCTTGCGGTAAAATGCAAGGACCTGCGCTATAATTATGTTTTTTCATAGAAGTAATTTTCAGATTCAAAAAATGAAGGAGCAAATCTCGCAAATAGGGAGGAAAATTTCTAGTTTATTTATTAGAAATCGCGAGATGTTATCAACAAAAACGATTTAGCCTGCCATTACACATTGAAATTGCTAAATCGTCAGTAAAAATTTAAGGGTATCCACCTGATCTGCATAGTCCCAAAGCGCTGGTTTTTGCGTGCTCCCAAAAGGGATACTGCTGTTGATTTTAGCTGCCGAAACGATGCATTGCAGTTGATCATTATCAGCTGCTAAGCGAAGTTGTATATCTGCTATAGAATCATAATATTCGTAAAACACACTCGAAATGGGTGAGGCGTAGCTTGGATCTTCTTTTAGGGTCAAAAACCCATTGTCCAACAGTTTGAAATTGCTCATCAAAAAAACAGCCTTGTTGTAGTCGTAATTGTTGGCATATTTTTCGTAATGAATCACATCTTGGTAAACAAAAATTGCTTCAAAAAAAGCAGTAAAATCATAGCCTTTTGGCACAAACAGCTTGGAAACATTGCGGCAACCCAACCCAAAATAACGAAATATATCTTCGCCTAAAGCAACCAACTCATGAGTAGTTTCCTCCCCAGTTAACACGGCTACCGAGTTTCTGTTTTTGCGAATAATGGCCGGTTTGTCTTTAAAGTAGTACTCAAAATACCGCGCCGTATTGTTGCTGCCGGTGGCAATTACCGCATCAAAATTTTCTAATTTTCCGTCGGTAAGAACAATTCGATTACCCAAACTCGAATCGAGTTGTTTCAGGTAATCTACTAGAAAAGGCAATAATTTTTGGTCGTTGCTCGATGTTTTTATCAAGGCCTTATGTCCGGCAAGCAACACCGAAAGCAGATCGTGAAACCCCACCAACGGAATGTTTCCGGCCAAAACCAAGCCAATTGTTTTCGGTGTTTTAACCGGTGTTTGGTAGGTAGAAAGCCAGTGCTCTATATTTTCTTCGGTCAAGGCAGTGGCCCAAGATCCAAGAGCAAAACGTACGTGTTCGGGAGTAAACCAGCCGTTATGTGACTGCGACAATTGGATGAGTGCCTCAAAAGCATCATAATGCAAATCGTTGTGCAAAACTGCCTCGTTTTTTTGAGCTGGTTCACTGCAAAATTGACTCAAAAATTGACCTAATTCTACAAAAGCGCGAATTGTATCTTTTGCTGCCATTTCTTTGTTGTATATGAATTGTTTTGAATGTATTTTTGCGCAAAATTAAGTTATTAACGAGTAGGAATTCAGGAGAGGTTCGGATAAATTATTTTTCTGCTTTTTATACCCATTAAATACAATAGTATGGCGATTATTATTACTGATGAATGCATCAATTGCGGGGCCTGTTTACCCGAATGTCCCAATACCGCAATTTATGAAGGCGCCGATGATTGGCGTTACAAAGACGGAACCAAATTATCCGGAAAACTTGTTTTGCCTTCCGGCGAGGAAGTAGACGCCGATGCCGCGCAAACGCCTGTATCTGATGACATCTATTATATAGTTGCTAGCAAATGCACCGAATGCAAAGGGTTTCACGACGAACCCCAATGTGCGGCAGTTTGTCCGGTTGATTGTTGCATTCCCGATGAAAACCACATAGAAAGCGAAGAAACCTTGTTGAACAGACAATCGTTTTTACACAACAACTAAAGAACCCTAATTTATAGCGATGAAAGCAGGAATTGTAGGATTACCCAATGTAGGAAAGTCAACTTTATTTAATTGTTTGTCGAATGCCAAAGCGCAAAGTGCCAATTTCCCGTTTTGCACCATAGAACCCAATATAGGCGTAGTGAACGTACCCGATGCGCGCATCGTGCGCTTAGAAGAATTGGTAAAGCCTGAACGCGTGCAAATGGCTACCGTAGACATTGTAGATATTGCCGGTTTGGTGAAAGGAGCCAGCAAAGGCGAGGGATTGGGAAATCAGTTTCTGGGAAATATTAGAGAGTGTAATGCCATTATACATGTGTTGCGTTGTTTTGATAACGACAACATTGTGCATGTAGACGGCAATGTAAATCCCATTCGCGACAAAGAAACCATCGACATCGAATTGCAATTAAAGGATTTAGAAACCGTAGAAAAACGTCTAGAAAAGGTGAACCGTGCGGCCAAAACGGGCAACAAAGAAGCACAAGTAGAAAAAGCCTTTTTAGACCGCATTCGCGAATCCTTGTTGCAAGCCAAATCGGCGAGAACAGTTGCGCCACAAAACAACGACGAAGAAGAGTTACTAGCTGATTTTCAGTTGATCACATCCAAACCGGTATTGTATGTGTGCAACGTAGACGAAGCTTCGGCCGTAAACGGAAATGCCTATGTAGACCAAGTGCGTGAATTGGTAAAAGACGAAGATGCACAAGTTATTGTCTTATCAGTAGGCGCCGAAGCCGACATCACCGAATTAGAAAGTTATGAAGAACGCCAAGTATTCTTGGAGGATATGGGGTTGTCTGAGCCAGGATCGGCCGTTTTAATTCGTGCAGCTTATAAATTATTGCAACTGCAAACCTATTTTACCGCGGGTGTAAAAGAAGTTCGTGCATGGACCATAAATATTGGCGATACCGCACCCAAAGCAGCGGGCGTAATTCATACCGATTTTGAGAAAGGATTTATCCGTGCCGAAGTAATTGCCTACGAGGATTTTTCGACTTTTGGATCGGAAGCCAAAGTAAAAGAAGCCGGAAAATTACGGGTAGAAGGCAAAGAATACATTGTAAAAGACGGCGATGTGATGCATTTTCGCTTCAATGTATAAGAAAATAGTAGAAAAACTTCACCATTATAAATGCCTTATTGATAAAATAAGGTATTTTTTTTTACATTTAGAACATATTAATCCGGGTAAACGTATTTCAGATGAAACAATGTCAATATATTATAGATCTTAATTCGGCCAAAGAAGAACTTTTTTCGAGCACTGATTTTCAGGCAGATCAAGCCAATTTAGTATTGGCCTTTGCCGAGCGAACTACTTTAGACACACTGAAACCCTACGCCGACCTTAAACAAAGATTCCCCAATGCATCAATAGTAATTACCTCTGCATCGGGTCAGATATCCAACTGTAAATTAGTTGAAGAAAAAGTAGTGGTTACGGCCATTCAATTTGAGCATACGCCCATAAAAGCCATCGAGATAAAAGTTGATCCCACCCATGTGAAAAGTTATTTGGGCGGACGGGTGAAAAATGAATTGGTTACAGCTGAACTTACCGCTTTGTTAGTACTTTCTGAAGGTAGTTTTGTGAATGGCACCGATTTAATTGAAGAATTAAAAGCAGAAACTTCCTATACTACACCCATTTTTGGTGGCATTGCCGGTGATGGGTATTTGTTTGAAAAAACCATTGTTGGTCTAGATCGTGACGCGGTGACCAATTCGATAGTCATTATTGGATTCTACGGAAATCGACTTCAATTTGGATTTGGATCTGAAGGCGGATGGAGCGATTTTGGTCCTGAGCGAGAAGTTACGCTTTCTATAAAAAACAAGGTATTCAAAATAGGCGATCGCTATGCCTTGGATATTTACAAAGAATATTTGGGCAAATACGCCGAAGAATTGCCCGGATCGTCCCTGTATTTTCCGCTTTCGATGAAAGAATTTCCCGAATCAGAGCCCGTGGTTCGTACCATTTTGTCAATAGACGAAGAGGAAAAATCCATGACTTTTGCCGGAAATCTCCCCGAAGGTGCAATGGTAAAGTTCATGAAAGCCAACTCCGATAAACTCATTGATGCTTCCTATAAAGCAGCAACGAATTCTGAAATGAAATCTCTAGATTATGATCGAGTTGCCTTATTAATAAGTTGCGTGGGCAGAAAAATTGTACTGGGTGATCGGGTCGAAGAAGAAATTGAAGCTGTACGCGAAGTGCTGGGCAAAAATGTACTTTTGTTTGGCTTTTATTCCTACGGCGAAATTACGCCAAACACCAAGAAAGTGGGCTGTGATTTGCAAAACCAAACCATGACCATTACTACCATATTTGAATCGTAATTGCTATGAAAACGCCCCCCATTCATCGCCATTTACTCCGCCAAATCACCAAATATTTGCCGCCAGAATTTATTGCGCAAAATCCAGAAATGGATGATTTTATTGCGATTATAAACCAAACCTACATCAATTACGACAAAGATGCTGAGTTGTTTGAACAATCGGCCAAATTGAATGATCGCGAGTACACGGCCATCAATTTGCGCATCAAACAAGAGCTCGAGCGCAAGCAATTTTTTCAAGCCAAATTGGTAGAAGCCATCAAGCAATTGAGCGACAACGAATCGAGTCCCGCCAATAGCGAGGATGATGATTTACTGGGATTGCTCACGATACTTACCGAAGAAATTGAGTTCAAAAAACAATACCAAACCCAGTTACTAGACGCCAAATCAAACGCAGAGTTGGCCAACGAAGCCAAATCAGATTTCTTGTCGATGATGAGTCACGAATTGCGCACACCACTCAACGCAATTATTGGACTCACCTACATCATGGAGCAGGAAAATACGCTCGAGAGTTTGCAAGAAAATTTAGAAACACTGAAACATTCTACCCAAAATTTATTTTTGCTGATTAATGACATCTTGGATTTTAATAAAATTGAAGCGGGTAAAATAGAACTAGAAAAAATAAACTTCAATTTTAAAGAGTTGGTTTTACAAATTGCCAAATCGTTTGAGGTGCGCGCCAGCGAAAATTTAAATCAATTGGAAGTATTAATTGACGATAATTTTATTCCGAATCTCATTAGTGATCCATTGAGAATCAGTCAGATACTTAATAATCTACTGTCAAACGCCTTGAAGTTTACGGCCAGTGGAAAGGTGCAGGTTAAGATTTCCCAAATTGCCTTTTTAAATAAAGTATCTACGTTCAAAGTAGAAATTGTGGATACCGGAATTGGAATTGATAAAGACAACTTCAAAAAAATATTTAAAAAATTCTCCCAAGCAGACAATAAAACCTCCCGAAAATATGGGGGTACTGGATTGGGCCTAGTAATCACTGAACGCCTGTTGCATTTATTGGGTTCTGAAATTGCCTTTGAATCGGAAGTTGGGAAAGGATCCAATTTTTATTTCACCTTGAGTTTGCCCATCCTGTCTCATTCACAAACCATCGATTCGCATGAAATACAAGATACCTACGAAGAAATTAATTTGAAAGGATTGAAAATTTTGTTGGTTGAAGATAATTTAATTAATATCAAAATTGCTCAGAAAATCATTCAAAAATGGGGTGTTGAGGTTGATTTGGCTGAAAATGGTCTAGTGGCAATTGAGAAGTTTAAAGTCAATAAATACCACATTATTCTAATGGATTTATCGATGCCAATAATGGATGGCTATGAAGCGACGGCTGAAATCAGAAAAACCGACAAATTGATTCCTATAATTGCACTTTCGGCATCGGCATCTTTTGGCTATTTAGATCGGGCTTTACAGATTGGGATAAACGAATATATTATCAAGCCTTTCAATCCCAAAGAGCTCAACATGAAGCTGCACAAGTACGCCAATTTCCTTTAAAAAATTCTGTTTATTCCTGTGTCAAATTGTCAATATAATTATTGATAACTTATGTGTGGCAAGCTTTGATTGTGCGGTGCATTAATTTATATTTGCGCAAATTCGTTAGTGCTTATCATGCTTGAACAAAATCAATATACCGAAGATAATATACGCTCCCTCGACTGGAAAGAACACATCCGCATGCGTCCCGGAATGTACATTGGGAAACTAGGCGACGGTTCCTCTCCTGATGATGGAATTTACATTCTGCTCAAAGAAGTAATTGACAACTGTATCGACGAATTTGTAATGGGCGCTGGCAAAACCATTGAAGTCACCATCAAAGACAAAATGGTGTCTGTACGAGATTTTGGCCGTGGAATTCCATTAGGCAAAGTAGTCGATGTGGTTTCTAAAATGAATACCGGAGGAAAATACGATTCCTTGGCGTTCAAAAAATCGGTTGGATTAAATGGAGTAGGAACCAAGGCAGTGAATGCGCTTTCCAATTACTTCCGAGTAGAATCGGTGCGAGACGACAAGCAAAAAGCAGCCGAGTTCAATGCCGGAAATTTGGTGTTAGAAGAAGATATCGTAGACAGCACCAAACGCAAAGGAACCAAAGTAACTTTTGTGCCCGATGAACTCATCTTCAAGAACTACAAATACAGAAACGAGTACGTTATTAAAATGCTCAAAAACTATTGTTACCTCAACAATGGTTTAACTATTATCTACAATGGCGAAAAGTATTTTTCTGAAAACGGATTAAAAGATTTACTCGAAGAGACCATCCACTCATCTGATTTAGAATACCCAATTATCCACCTGAAAGGCGAGGACATCGAAATTGCCTTGACTCATAGTAAAACGCAATACAGCGAAGAATACCACTCCTTTGTAAACGGACAAAACACTACCCAAGGCGGAACGCATTTGGCGGCCTTTCGCGAGGCGGTGGTCAAAACCATACGCGAATACTACAACAAAGGTTTCGAAGCTTCCGATGTCCGCAAATCAATTGTGAGTGCCATCAGCATCAAAGTGATGGAACCTGTTTTTGAGTCGCAAACCAAAACCAAATTGGGTTCTACCGAAATGGGCTCCGAACCAGGAATGCCCTCGGTGCGCACCTTTGTGAATGATTTTGTAAAAAACAAACTCGATAATTTTCTCCATAAAAATCCAGAAACCGCCGATGCCTTGCTGCGTAAAATCTTGCAAGCCGAACGCGAGCGCAAGGAATTGTCGGGCATTCGTAAATTGGCCAAAGACCGCGCCAAAAAATCGAGCTTACACAACAAAAAACTACGCGATTGTCGCGTGCACCTCATGGACACCAAGAATCCAAGGTGTTTAGAAAGCACCTTATTTATCACCGAGGGAGATTCGGCATCGGGTTCGATTACGAAATCACGCGATGTGAATACCCAAGCGGTGTTTAGTTTGCGCGGAAAACCCTTGAATTCCTATGGGATGACCAAGAAAATCGTGTATGAAAATGAGGAATTCAATTTGTTGCAAGCGGCCTTGGATATCGAAGATGACATGGAAAACTTGCGCTACAACAACATTGTCATCGCCACCGATGCCGATGTGGATGGCATGCACATTCGCTTGTTGTTGATTACCTTCTTTTTGCAATTTTTCCCCGAACTGATCAAAGACGGACACTTGTATATTTTACAAACGCCTTTGTTTCGGGTGCGCAACAAAAAGGAAACCATTTATTGTTATTCAGACGTAGAGCGCAGAGCCGCCATCGAAAAATTAAAACCCAAACCCGAAATCACCCGATTTAAAGGATTGGGAGAAATCTCCCCCAACGAGTTTCAGTTTTTCATCGGCGAAGACATTCGATTGGATCCCATTATGTTAGACAAAAACACCTCGATTGAGCAGTTGTTGTCGTTCTATATGGGTAAAAACACCCCCGATAGACAAGAATTTATCATCAACAACTTGAAAGTAGAATTAGACGCTTTGGCCGAGGCCTAAACCGAATAGCGAGAATAAACGCCAACTAATATGGACGAAGAAGAAATTTTAGACCCACAAAACGATGGACAAGCGGCCTCGGGCACTCATTTTTATGAGCATACCGATGAGGGACAAGACACCATAACCAAGGTAACCGGGATGTACAAAGACTGGTTTTTGGATTATGCCTCCTACGTAATTTTGGAGCGCGCGGTGCCTGCCATCGAAGACGGATTTAAACCGGTGCAACGCCGAATCATGCATTCCCTGAAAGAATTAGACGATGGCCGGTACAACAAAGTAGCCAATGTGGTAGGACACACCATGCAATATCACCCACATGGCGATGCCAGTATTGGCGATGCCATGGTGCAAATAGGCCAAAAAGAATTACTCATTGATTGCCAAGGAAACTGGGGAAATATTCTTACCGGTGATGGTGCAGCCGCCTCACGATACATCGAAGCGCGTTTGTCCAAATTTGCCTTAGAAGTATTATACAGTCCCAAAATTACCGATTGGGGAGTTTCTTATGACGGACGTCGGGCAGAACCCAATAATTTACCGGTAAAATTCCCCTTGCTTTTGGCCCAAGGCGCCGAGGGTATTGCGGTGGGATTATCGACCAAAATATTACCCCACAATTTTAATGAGCTCATTGAGGCCTCGATTAAGATCCTGAAAGGCAAACCGTTTCAGTTATTCCCTGATTTTCAGACAGCAGGAATTGCCGATATCACCAACTACAACGACGGGATGCGCGGGGGCCGAGTACGCGTTCGAGCCAAGATTGGGCAGTTGGATAAAAACACTTTGGTGATTACCCAAATTCCCTTTTCGACCAATACAACGACGCTCATTGACAGTATTTTGAAAGCCAATGAAAAAGGTAAAATCAAAATCAAAAAGATTGAAGACAATACAGCCGCTGAGGTTGAAATTCTAATCCATTTATATCCCGGTGTTTCGCCCGATAAAACCATTGATGCGCTTTTTGCCTTTACCGCCTGCGAAACCTCGGTGGCGCCCTTGGGTTGTGTGATTCAAGACAACAAACCTTTATTTATTGGCGTTTCTGACATGCTCAGATTGTCTACGGTTCGCACGGTGCAATTGCTCAAAAGCGAATTGGAAATCCAGTTGGATGAACTCGACGAACAATGGCACTTTTTGTCGTTGGAACGCATCTTTATCGAGAACAAAATTTACCGCTTAATCGAGGAAGAAACAACTAAAGAAGGCGTAATTTCAGCCATTGATACCGGATTGAAACCGTTTATCAAACCACTCAAACGCGCCATTACCGAAGACGACATCATTCGCCTCACCGAAATCCGAATCATGCGAATTTCTAAGTTTGACAGCAACAAAGCCCAAGACAAAATAGATGCGTTAGAAGGCGACATCCTGCAAGTGAAACACGACTTGGCTAATCTTACCGATTTTGCCATTGCCTATTTTACCAAACTCAGAGAAAAGTATGGCAAAGGCCGCGATCGCCAAACCGAGTTGCGCATTTTTGATGACATTGAGGCCACCAAAGTGGTGTTGCGCAATACCAAACTCTACGTGAACCGCGAAGAAGGATTTATTGGAACCGGACTCAAAAAAGACGAATACGTAACCGATTGCTCTGATATTGATGATGTGATTGTGTTTTTGCGCGACGGAAACATGATGATATGCAAAGTAGACGACAAGAAATTTGTAGGCAAAGACATCATTCACGTGGCCATATTTGACAAAAGCGACAAACGCACCATTTACAACCTCATTTACCGCGACGGAAAATCAGGGCCTGCCTACATCAAACGCTTCAATGTGTCGGGTGTAACCCGCGATAAATTGTATGATTTAACCAATGCAAGTGCCGGGTCGCAAGTGCTGTATTTTACGTGCAACCCCAATGGAGAAGCCGAGGTGATCACCGTATTGCTGCGTCAATTGGGCAACATTAAGAAATTAAAATGGGATTTAGATTTTGCTTCGATAGCCATCAAAGGCCGCGCTTCCAAAGGCAATTTGGTCACCAAATACCCGATCAAAAAAATCGAAATCAAGGAAAAGGGAATTTCGACACTATTGCCCCGAAAAATTTGGTTTGACGAAACAGTACAAAAACTCAATACCGATGCCCGGGGCGAATTATTGGGCGAATTTAAACCCAATGATAAGATTTTAGTGATTTCACAAACGGGGAAACTAAAAGTTATTATTCCCGAACTCACCACTCACTTTGACGAAGACATGGTGGTACTCGAAAAATGGATTCCCAACAAACCCATTTCGGCCATTTATTACGACGGCGATAAAGAGCGCTATTACATCAAACGCTTTTTGGTCGAAAACGAAACCAAGGAAGATGTTTTTATTTCCGAACACGCCAATTCACAGTTGGAAGTTGTTTCTACCGATTACCGACCGCAAGCGGAGGTGGTATTTACCAAAGTAAAAGGAGTTCAAAAAGAAAACCTTTTGGTTGATATAGAAGGATTTATCACAATAAAAGGATTTAAGGCCCAAGGCAATCAACTCACCACTGATAAAATAAAGCAAGTAAATTTACTAGCGCCTTTGCCATACGAACTACCGGTAGAAGAAGTCCCTGAGCTAGAGGAACAAGAATTACCAACGCAGACGTCTAGTGAAGCAGATGAGGATATTCAACTCGACGAAGACGGACAAATCACTTTGTTTTAATACAAATGGCGCTAACTATAGAGTAGCGCCATTTTTTTTAAATTTCAAGAGAATCCTTATTTCTTTTTGGTCATTTTCATATTGAGCATTTCAACAACCAACGAAAAAGCGATGGCAAAATACAAATAGCCTTTGGGCACCACATCTACGTGATTGCCAAAGAAGGAAGCATTTGCAATGTGAGCACTTTCGGTAACCAACATAAATCCAATTAGAATTAAGAACGCCAAGCCCAAAATTTGAATAGAAGGGTTTTTGTTGACAAATGTGCCTACCGGTACCGCAAATTGCATCATAATTAAAACTGAGATTACAACGGCGGTAATCATAATATATAAGGCACCTTCTACGCCATTGGTCATCCCCACTGCGGTTAGAATGCTATCAAAAGAGAACACCAAATCTATTAGGATAATTTGCATTATCACTGCGCTAAATCGCTTCGCAGCACTAGTTTTAAGTTCTTTTTCTTCTTGTCCTTTTTCGTCGACTTTATCGTGGATTTCTTTGGTGCTTTTATAAATTAGAAATAAACCACCCAGCAATAAAATTAAACTCTGTCCCGAAATATCGGCACTGATCCAGCTGCTGTGAATTGATACCCAAGGTTCTTTCATGGCAATCAATAACGTGATGCCAAACAATAGGGTGATGCGCATAAACATGGCCAAGAACATGCCAATTTTGGTCGCTCTTTTTCTTTTTTCTAGCGGCAATTTCCCTGTAACAATCGAGATGAAGATAATGTTGTCAATTCCCAACACAATTTCTAAAAAGGTTAAGGTAACAAGGGCGATCCAAGCATTTGGATTTGAAAGTAATTCGATCATGGTGTGTTAATTTGCTAATTTGGTTGCTGTTCCTTTTTGGCGGTGCGGATTGCCCACTATTCCAAAATCAAAGGCATACGAATTTTTGGTTGTACTGATTATGCGAATGGAAACCGCATGCTGTTCGGCCATGCTTTTTGGGTGTAATTTGGTTAAGATAAACTCGCAGTCGTTCACCCACCGAATGCTGGCCGTATCGGTTTTTCCTTTGTAGGTTTCTATCACCAACTTATCTGTACGAATGGATGTGGTGTTCTGTTTTTTGCCCTGTATGCTAATTTCAGAAATGTAGGTGCCGGTTCTGAAGGATTTACAATCCAGGTTGGCCTCATAGCAGCTTGTGGCAAGTAGCGCAAAACAAAGTAGGAGCACGTATGGTTTCATATTTAGGGGATAATGCTAAGGTCATATTTGGTTAATAATCCAGCCAAACCATTGGCCAAAAACTGGGCATCTTTTAGCGTATTGAAATCGGGATCAATGGAATAATTTCGCGCGTTGGTAAAATCGGCCCCGCTCAAATTGGTTTCATTAAATAAGGTCATTTGCAAATCACACTCATCAAAAATCGCTTGCTGCAATTGTGTTCCTTGAAAGGTCACTTCCTTCAAACTGCAACGAATGAAGGGTGTTTTGGGCATTTTTTTGTAGGAAAACGAGGCAAAATCGAGAATACAATCGGTGAATTGTACTTGGAATAAAAAATCATCGGCTTCGTGAAAAGCAATCCCGATGAGTTTGCAATTTATAAAATGAACATTTTTTAGTCCAGAATTTTTCAGTTGAACCAGTGATAAATTGCAGTCGGTAAACACGCAATCGGTAAAACTCGAACTCGAGAAATGGCTATTGGCAAAGTCACAATTAGTAAACGAACAATCATCAAATTCTTTGTTGGTCAAAAATTGCTGTAACGCTACAACTTTAGTAAATGTTTCTTGGTAATAATATACTTCTTCCATTAGTATCCAAATAAACTTTTCATGATGGTTTGCAAGCCTTTAAAAGCCAAATATACAGCGCCAATGCTACAGCCAATGCCGATGGCCAATACCAAGTAATGCCAATTGGTTTGTTTGTTGATAAACGCATTATAGATCAATGTTGGCCCAACAAATAATAGGGGTAAGGCCCAAGCCATATATTTAATTCCCTGTGCTAAAACTTCGCGGTTGGTTTTCATGCCTTTTCTTGATTTTGGTAAAAATTGACTGCTTTGCGCACGCTGCCGTGGGTGAGTAGCAATTGCTCGGCAGTAGGATAATCGACATTCGTTTCGTCCATGATCATTTTGGTACCGCGATCGACGAGTTTGGCATTACTCAATTGCATATCGACCATTTTGTTTCCTTTCACTTTTCCCAACTGAATCATGGTTGCAGTAGATAACATATTCAACACCAACTTTTGAGCCGTACCCGCTTTCATGCGGGAGCTTCCGGTTACAAATTCGGGTCCAACCACCACTTCAATAGGGAATTTTGCGGTGAGCGCCAATGGACTTCCTGCATTGCAGGTGATGCAACCGGTAGAAATTCCAGCGGCATTGCACGCTTCTAATCCACCAATTACATATGGTGTTGTGCCCGAGGCTGCAATTCCAATTACCACATCGTTTGGTGTTAATGTATAGGCATTCAAATCGTTCCAGGCTTGAGCCGCATTGTCTTCGGCATTTTCTACCGCTTTGCGAATGGCGGCATCGCCACCAGCAATAATTCCAATTACCAAATCAAAGGGTACGCCAAAAGTTGGAGGACATTCAGAAGCATCTACAATTCCCAATCGGCCTGAGGTGCCAGCGCCAATGTAAAATAATCGTCCGCCCAAGTTTAATTTGACTACAATTTCTTGCACCAAAATTTCGATTTGCGGCAACGCTTTTTCTACCGCCAATGGAACTGTTTTGTCTTCGTTATTGATGTTGAGCAACAACTCATGTGCCGACATTTGTTCTAAATGTTGGTAGTAGGAAGCTTGTTCGGTAGTCTTTGTAAATTGCATATTCTAATTTGTTAAAGCAAATAGGCCAGTGCCATTCCCAGCACAATTACACTGATTTTGGCAACGTTAAATTTGTGCCCTTCGCTGCTTTCAAAAATAATTGTCGATGATATATGAAACAGTATTCCGATTACCACTGCAGTAATTTCGGTGGCGTATTGGTTGATAAAAGGCGCTGATCCTCCCAAAAATGTTCCCAAGGGCGTCATGAGAGCAAAGCCCAACATAAACACAAACAAGGCTTTTGCATTCAAATTTCCTTTTCGAAAAAAAGTGGCCAAAATAATCGCGATAGGCAAATGATGTACGGCTATTCCAAAAGCCAATGAAGGATGTTGGCTCACGGGAATTCCTTCTAATAGGGCGTGAATGCATAAACTGATGAATAGCAACCAGGGAATTTGAGTAATCGCATCGTGTCCGTGTACATGCCCGTGTTCGGCACCTTTGGACGCAACTTCCAACACGATCTGAAACAAAATGCCCAGCATGATAAAAATGCCAATAGAAGGAGTTGAGGCAGCATAGACTTCGGGTAATAGATGAAATACGGTGAGCGCCAATAAAAATGCCCCGCTAAAGGCCAAGAGTAATTTTAGGTTTTTCTTGTTTTTGGGTTCAAGAAAAAGGGCAATACCATACCCCAAAAGCACCGATATGAAGGGTAATACATAATTCATTATTTGAAAATCATAATGAGGCGTTCGCTCTCGTTTTTATGGAATTTTTTTAGTTTGTAATCGCCAAATACATCCAACAAATAGATGCCCGCTTTATCCATCATTTCTTGAAAATCGGCTAGGGTAAAGGCCCGTACTTTTTCGGTAAAATGATAGGACTGGTCTTGGTCTTCAAAGTCAATTTCTTTGCAAATAAAGCCATCCTTCAGGTAGCGTTTCAGTTTAAAACAAATGCCGTCGATGGTTTTTTCTTCTTCGGGAACTAATTGATTGAGGACGTAATTCACATTCATGAAATCAATTACACCAAAGCCGTATTCGGTTAGATTATTTTTGATATTAAGTAGCGTTTGCAAATGGTCTTCGTCGTTTTCAAAATACCCAAAACTGGTAAATAAGTTGAAGATCGCATCATACGATTGTCCGAAATCTTGGCGCATGTCGTGCACGCGAAAATCCAAATTGGTGTTGGCGTTGCGTTGGGCCGTGGCAATGCTATTGGCCGATAAATCAATGCCTGTTACCTTAAATCCCAACTGATTCAAATAGATCGCATGTCGTCCGGCTCCACAAGCCAAATCGAGTACTGTGGCTTTTTCGGGCAGATTGAGGTAGTGCGTGAGCGTATCCATAAACAATTGCGCCTCCCGGTAATTTCGGTCTTTGTATAAAATAGGGTAATACGGAGTGTCAAACCAGGAGGCAAACCAAGTTGCTGGCTGAGTTGAATCCGATTGTTGCGATTGTGACATTTGTGCGACTACAGTATTTTGAACCCCAAAAATACTGTATTTTTACCAAGCATTTTCAATAAAACCAAATTGTTGCCGACTGAAAATGTATTTTACAACAAGGCAATTACACCGTGAGATGGAAAATTTTAAAATGGTGGCCAAAACTTTTTTTGGCTTCGAAGAACTATTGGCAAAAGAACTGCAACAATTGGGTGCGCAAGAAGTAGAACCCGGCATTCGAATGGTTGCTTTTAAAGGTGATCAGGGTTTTATGTACAAAGCCAATTTGGCCTTGCGTACAGCCCTCAAAATACTGAAGCCGATTTTTTATTTTAAAGCCACCAACGAAACGAATTTGTATACCGGCATTGCCAAAATCAAATGGAACAATTACCTCCAACCGCACCAAACCTTTGTAATTGACACCACCGTGCATTCGGATTACTTTAAGCATTCGCAGTTTGTTTCCCAAAAATGCAAGGATGCCATAGTTGATCAGTTTCGAAACGAAACCGGTGAGCGCCCCAGTATTGATAAAGATTACCCCGATGTGCGTATCAACATTCATATTGCCAAAGACCAAGTTTCGGTAGCCCTAGATACTTCGGGTGCATCCTTGCATCACCGCGGGTACCGCACGGCCACAAACATTGCGCCAATAAATGAAGTGTTGGCGGCAGGTATGTTACTCCTTTCGGGTTGGGACGGGCAAGGTGATTTTATTGATCCGATGTGTGGCAGTGGAACCATCTTGGCCGAAGCAGCCATGATTGCGTGTCAAATTCCAGCCAACATTAACCGCAAGGAGTTTGCTTTTGAAAAATGGTCCGATTGGGATCCCGATTTGTTTGCGGCCATCGAAACTTCATTGCTCAATAAAGTTCGGGAGTTTCATTATTCGATTACCGGCTACGACAAAGCGCCAAGTGCGGTATTGAAAGCCAAGGACAACATCAAAAACGCCAATTTACAGGATTACATTAGCATCGAAGAACGCAACTTTTTTGATACAGAGAAAACCACCAATGGCCCGTTGCACATGTTGTTTAATCCGCCGTATGGTGAACGATTGGATATTCAGATGGAACGTTTTTATGCCGAAATAGGCGATACCTTAAAGAAAAGTTATCCAGGGACAAATGCCTGGTTCATTACCGCCAATCTAGAAGCTTTGAAGTTTGTAGGCCTCAAACCGTCTCGAAAAATTAAATTATTTAACGGAAGTTTGGAAGCTCGCTTGGTGAAATACGAAATGTACGAAGGCAGCAAACGCACCAAGTTTCAACAACCCGAAAACGAATAAGTATGACCAAATTACAACTTCGCGCGTTTTTATACCAACTGGGCAGTTTTGCTGTCTTGTTTATTTTGTTTCGATATCTGTTGGACGAATACTCGTCTTTATCCGGATTTTGGAATCCGTTTACAGCCTTTGTAATCGGCACACTACTAAGCCCCAAATTTCAAGCTGTAAAGACCAAGGATGGCGAGCGTTTGTTTGTGAGTTGGATTTTTGTAAAAGGGGTGAAGGAGATATAGTTTTGTTTCAGGTTTCAAGTTTCAGGTTAAAGTTGTATGCACATCAACTGAAAAAATTATAAACCGCTTAGCAAATTAGATTTTTACAACTTGAAACAAAAACGTAGGCGCTAGCCTAAAGTTAAAACTTGAAACCTGAAACTTGAAACAAAAAATTACTCCACCTTCACAAACTTTCTCGTTGTATTCCCAATTTTAATTAAATAAACTCCTGTAGCTAAGTCTGCTACTTCGAGCGTGTTTTGTTGATTGGCGTTCAACAAACCCGATTGGCAGATTTGACCGGATTGGTTGATAATTTGATAGGTATTGTCAGTCAATAAATTGGTGGCCCAATTTACATTCATTTCTTGTTTTACTAATGTTGGAGAAATGGTAAATGCCTGGTTGTCGAACGTTGTGGTTTGCAACAAAGAGCCAGTACGTAAGTCATCAATTACCAATCGAGATCCATACTGAGGTTCGGTGCCTTCTTTGGCCATGGTAAACTCTACATACATATGGGTAGGAATACCCGTTTCGGTATAGGTGACAGGTATAGAAATAAAATGAAAAGCATCGTCCGTTGCTACTAAATCAGAAATTCCGCTAGCCATTTCAACTCCATTCTCATTTAGGATAATCAGCTTGGCTTCGGCTATTTCTGTTCCAATCGCTATAAATTTGTACATAAAGTTATACCAATCAATAGATTCGTTTCCAACTAGGGGCACCCCAGGATTCCAGCCGGGACTGTCTTGGGTACTGTCCCAAAATAATTGAGCTCCGCCACGAATTACTGTGTTTTGAGATTCATTAAATGCATTCGAAATTTCTAAGCCAAAATTGCCTTCGGAGGCTTCTGTGGTTGAATTGCATAAACTCGGGATACAACTACCAAACCAAATATTATCAGTTGTGGATTCTCCAGTTTCAACATTGATACTCACAGGTACCGAAAAATTAATACCCCAATTGTTGGCCAATAAATTGGGCTTTACGTCCTCAAAATTGCCGTTTAGGATTTGTCCAAAACCTAGAGTTTGAACAACTAATGCGCTAAGAAACAGTAATTTTTTCATATTAATTTTATGGTTTAACCGGAATCAATTCTTTCTTTTTATACAGCGGAACCATGTAGGATAAGGTGTAATTAAACCCAGCACCAAAACTGCCGCCATAGGTTCTATTAAATCCGGGGATATACAAATTCTCAAAATTAGCTGGCGATTTGTTGCTGAATAATTTATTCATTCGGAAACTAAACCCCAAATAGAAATTCTGAATCACCTTGGCCTTCATGCCTACCACAACTTCCAGCCATTGAGCTGATAAACCGTTGGTTGTTGTACCCGGTGAATATACGGGGTTTTCGTCAAAGTACTGGTTGGTGGTGTATATTTTGTAGGAATTCAACGTCTGCGAAAAAGAACTGGCGCTATAGCGCAGTCCTACGGTAATTATATTTTCCATGTCGAGCCAATTCTCGTAAAAGTTGTAATCAAAACCAGCTTTTAGATAGGTACCTTTGGTGGTGAAGTTTATGAGGTAATCATTTTCGGTGGTGTTTTCGTTGCCAATTTCACCCGCGAGGTAGTAGTTTTTGGTGAGTCGGTAGTCGCCGGTAAACTCAATTCCTTTGTAGTTGTTATTGCGCAACGATTGCGCAACTTTATACAAATCAACGCCCACCCGCAACCCATACCGATAGGTTTTGGGAGCTACACTGTCTTTTTTTACTTCTTGTGCGTCAGCACCGATCGCAAGACCGAGGAAGAAAAGACTAAAAAAATACGTTAATGTGCGTCTCATTTTCGTTGGTAATTTGGTACTGGTTTACAATGATGTTTTTTATCCAAGTTGTGCCCAAAGGGTCTAGTTCGCTCAACCCATAGGGATTGGCGTCGTCTAAGGTGAACAAGGTTTTGTAGCCGCAAGCCCTAGAAACATAGATATTGTTTCGGCTGTAATTAAATTGAAATACATCCGAATTTACCAACGATGGCGTTACGGTGTTTCCGTAGTTTAAGATAAATTGAAATGTTGTAGAATCGGCGGTAATTTTTAGGGGAATTTTTATGGTGTTCACGCCGTTAAATGCAATTCCCGTATCCATTCCTTCGCCTAGAACGAATAAGTTGGTCACGTTTTTGGTGAGAGTCGGATTGGTTATGTCATAAAAATCAATAACCAATTGGGGCGTCGTTGCAGTAGCTGGATCACAAATGTCGTCTTTTTCGCAGCCCGAAGAAACCCAAAGCAAGGCCAGAAATAGTATAACAGGAATTTTTTTCAAGTTGTTCATGGGCGGCCGATTAACGTTTTTCCAAAAGTACAATATTTTCTACGTGGTGCGTTTGCGGAAACATGTCAACCGGTTGCACACGTTTCACGGCATAAAGTCCGTCTAATAAAGCCAAATCTCGGGCCTGTGTCGCCGAGTTGCAACTCACATAGACAATGCGTTGCGGTGCAATTTGAAGCAATTGCGCCACAACCTCTTTGTGCATGCCGTCGCGTGGAGGATCGGTAATTACCACATCGGGCTGACCGTGTTGAGCAATAAATGCTTCGTTAAATACCACTTTCATATCGCCCACAAAAAAGTGGCAATTCTCAATATTGTTGCGTTTGGCGTTGGCTTTAGCATCCAAAATGGCTTCGGGTACGCTTTCTACGCCAATAACTTTTAGCGCATGTTTGGAAACAAATTGTGCGATAGTTCCGGTTCCGGTATACAAATCGTAGACAATTTCTTTGCCGGTGAGCCCTGCAAATTCGCGGGTGAGTTTATACAATTCGTAGGCCTGCGCCGAATTGGTTTGATAGAAAGATTTGGCATTGATACTAAACTGCAAACCTTCCATTTCTTCCAAGATATACTCGCGGCCATTGTAACACACAACATCCTGATCGTAAATTGTATCGTTGGGTTTGCTGTTAATCACGTATTGCAAGGATGTAATTGCTGGAAATGTTTCAATTAAATAATTCAAAAGCAATTCTCGGGCAGCTTTGTCGTCTTCAAAAAACTGAATTAACACCATGATTTCGCCGGTTGAGGCAGTGCGAATCATGAGCGTGCGCAGCAAACCTTCGTGATTTTTGGGATTAAAGAACGAGAGTTCGTGGGTATTGGCAAATTCGCGGATGCTGTTGCGAATGGCATTAGAGGGATCTTCTTGCAAATGACAATGAGTAATGTCTAGGATTTTGTCCCACATTTTTGGGATGTGAAAACCCAGTGCATTTTTGTTTTCAATGGTATCCAACTGATCAATTTCATTTTCTGTGAGCCAACGCGAATTCGAAAAACCAAATTCCATTTTATTGCGGTAAAAGAATTGTTTTTCTGACCCCAAAATGGCGTCCAATTCGGGAATTTCAATTTTCCCGATCCGTTGCAAGTGGTTTTTCACTTCGTTTTGTTTGTACACCAATTGCTGCGGGTAGTTCATATTTTGCCATTTGCATCCGCCACACACCCCAAAATGAATGCAAACAGGTTCCACACGCTGTGAGGAATAAGAATGAAATCGGATCGCTTTGCCTTCGTAGTAGGCTTTTCTTTTTTTGAACGTTTGCACATCAACCACATCGCCGGGCACCACATTGGGGATAAAAATTATTTTCCCGTCTGGGGCTTTTGCTACACAAACACCTTTGGCACCTGCGTCGAGGATCTCGATGTGATCAAATACAATTCGGTCGGTTTTTTTCTTTGCCATGGCGCAAAAATAAGCTAATGCCTAACTAGTTGTTTTCAAAAAATAAAAATTTTGTGAATTAATTTGAAAACCCATAAAAGCGAGTATAAATTTTGTTGTTTCCGCAATTAAATATGTAGTTTTGTCCCATTAATGGATGATTTCTCTCCACAAGTAGGAATAAACAACTAGCAATTTAAACGATTACCTCATGGCCACCCATTCAGCCAAAACCCCTACAGATTTCATCCAATTAGAACAACAACATGGCGCACACAATTACCATCCTTTGCCCGTGGTTTTAGCCCGAGGAGAAGGCGTATATGTGTGGGATGTGGAGGGAAAACAATATTTTGATTTCTTGTCGGCCTATTCGGCGGTTAACCAGGGCCATTGCCATCCCGTAATTATACAAGCTATGGTGCAGCAAGCCCAAACCTTGACGCTCACTTCTCGTGCTTTTTACAACGACCAATTGGGTCCATATGAACAGTTTCTCACCTCTTATTTTGGATTTGATAAGGTATTGCCTATGAATACAGGCGCTGAGGCCGTAGAAACCGCCTTGAAAATTTGCCGCAAATGGGCCTACGAAGTAAAAGGAATTACCGAACAACAAGCCCAAATTGTGGTGTGTGACGGCAACTTTCACGGACGAACCACCACGATTATTTCTTTTTCGAATGATGCCAATGCCCGAACCAATTTTGGCCCGTATACCGAAGGATTTATTTCTATTCCTTACGACGACGTTGATGCCTTAGAAAAGGTATTGCAAAACAACCCCAATGTGGCTGGATTTTTGGTCGAACCCATACAAGGTGAAGCAGGCGTATATACCCCAGCAGAAGACTATATGTTGCGCGTAAAGGAACTTTGTAACCAATACAACGTCTTGTTTATCGCCGACGAAATTCAGACGGGAATTGCCCGTACAGGATCGTTGTTGGCGGTCTGTGGAAATTGTACCTGCGTGCATGCCTGCGAAAGTCAATCAACCTATGCAAGACCTGATTTGTTGATCTTAGGGAAAGCTTTATCTGGCGGAGTTTATCCCGTTTCGGCTGTTTTGGCAGATGATGTGGTAATGGGAGTGATACATCCCGGTCAACACGGATCTACCTTTGGTGGAAATCCGGTAGCCGCCGCCGTTGCAGTAGCCGCACTCGAGGTAGTGTTAGCCGAACAATTGGCTCAAAACGCGCGCAACTTAGGAAAGTTATTTCGTAAGAAAATAAATGAATACATACAAGGCAGTAAGATTGTGAGTTTGGTGCGTGGAAAAGGCTTGCTCAATGCCATCGTGATCAATGATACCGACGAAAGCGATACCGCTTGGAATATCTGTGTGGCCTTGGCGGCGAATGGTTTATTGGCCAAACCCACCCACGGCAACATCATTCGGTTTGCGCCGCCTTTAGTAATGACAGAAACACAGCTGCTCGATTGTGTGCAGATCATAACAAAGACGCTGCAACAGTTTGAAAACTAACCAAAAAGGAGCCCAGTAGCTCCTTTATTTATTGGTTCATTTCTTCTTGGTAGCGGGCCTTTTCGATAAGGTTTTGCTGAAATGCCGCCATGCCATCTTCGCCAACTACAATCCAAATGTAAAGCGTGAATATCAAATAAATAGTACTTAGAATAAGGCCGGTCACGGCAATTACACGTGCAGCACTTACGGTTCCTAAACTGGCGTATTGCTCCGGGTTTTCCCAATAGAGTTGCTCTTCTTTTTTGGCTTTTTGAATCGCGACTACAGCCAATACAATTCCCACTACACCATACAGGCAGCAGGTAATTACAGATAAAATACTTAAGATTAAGATGGTGTTGGCGTGGGGTAATTTTTGTTTGATCATAGGATTATAAACTTAAATTGATTTTATAAAAATAGGCGAGCAGCATGATGCTTGCATTAACAACAGCCGTTACAATTAGTACTTTGCTGTAATTCCTGGATTGATCGGCAAAATGAAACCCAAGCACGATCAAAAAAAGCAATGTTGAATACACGGCAGGAAACTGAATAAATGCCAGTTTAAAATTACCTTCAAAAATATGAATAATAGCACGTTGTAATCCACAACCTAAACAATCAATACCGAATAATTGTTTGTTTAAACAAGGCAATAAAAAACGATCGATCTGCATGATGAGGTTGTTTAAATCAAAAGCTAAGCAAAGTTTAGTACTTTTGAAACCGGTACAAATTAAATCAATTATTTGCATGAAAACAATACGATTTTTAGTGGTTTTGGGCGCTGCAGCCGGTTTGTTATTCTACGAACCAACAAAAGAGGCGAGTTCTATCTTGATCGAGTGCGTATTGGTTTTGGTATTTATGTTTGGCATGATGAAATTGAGTAGCAAAACACCGAGTAAAGAAACAGAAAAAACAGAAGAACATGTTTAAGCCAGGAGATCGAGTAGCCGTATTGGACGATGCCTATGAAGGAGTAGTGTTGCGATGTGAGAACGACCAAATTACCGTAGAAACTACCGACGGATTTGTGATGACTTATTTTGTCAAAGAATTGATTAAAATAAACGTTTCCAGTGATTTAGATATCAAAATGAAAAGTTTTAATTCAGCTATTGTTAAAGCTGAAAAAGAAGTGGTGAAACGCAAGAATACTTCCGTAGCTTTCAAGACATCGGCGGCAATCCCTGCTCCAGAATTTGATTTGCATATCGAAAAATTGGTGCAACGTTGGCGGCATTTAAGCAATTATGAAATCTTGAATTTGCAAATGGAAACGGCCAAACGTCATGTGGAATTTGCCATTAAAAACCGAATTCCAAAAATTGTATTTATTCACGGCGTGGGCGAAGGTGTCCTGAAAGCCGAATTGGATTTTATGCTCGGCCGATATGAAGAAGTATATTTTCAGGATGCCAATTACCAGAAATACGGCCAAGGAGCCACAGAGGTGGGTTTTAAGCAGAAAAAATAGAGTAGACTAGTTGCTAAGCAAAGTTCCAATTAGAATGTCGTCGCCGTAATAAAAGGTGCTTCCGGCTAATGGATTGCTAAAGGTGACGCTTTTCAGGTGAATGCTGTGCGAATACCCGCTGCCGTTCGTGGTTGTGGTCACTTCGATGATTCCGCTGGTATTGGAAACGCCAGCTTGCCCGGTCCATTCTTCTTTCACCAACGGACTATCTGGAAGCGGAGAAGCGCAAAAATAAGTTGAATTCCCTCCTAAAGTAAGTGCTAAGCTGAATAAACGATAGGTTAACAGGTTTTCGTTGTTGGTGTTAATGAGCGCCGTTTTGGCAATTCCTAACACGGTACTGTCCAATAAATTACTAGATAGATTCTGAATATACAAGCCTTCAATTCCTCCCGATTGCGCGTTATACAACGTTTGGCCGCTACTGCATAATTGAATTGAGTCAGGATTGAAATTCATGGGCAGCGCAGTGGCGTTGGTGTCGTAGTCGCCAAATACAAATGTTTCGTAGACTTGGTTGCCGTTGGATTTGGCAAACGTGATGTTGTTGAAGGTAATTGCGTGTCGGTATTTGCTAATTTTTATTGCGCCTGTTAGCGCGTTTGCGGCGCTGTAAATAGCTGTGGTTTGTATAGAAATTGTTCCAGCAATGGCGTTCCATTCTTCGGTAACTGAAGGGCTTGCTGGGGGAATCGTGGAGCAAATGCTGGCAGAACTCACAGTGTTGTTATAGCCGCGGTAAATTACTTTGTTGTTGGAATTTATTGTAAAAGTTTTATCGCCTATTTTATTTTCGTAAGGCAGGCTAGTTGCGGGAATTTCAATGAGTAACAATTGGTTGCCATTTATTTTATAAACTACGTTGTTTAAACTGCACTCTTGCGCAGTGGCGCTGTCAAAATTGATGGTTTCTAAAGTTAAATCACCGTCGTCGCAGCTGTTGAGTAATGCAATTGAACAAAGAGAAAGCAATAGTTTTTTCATAATCGGCTGAGGTGTTGAAGGGATAGAATACAAAAAGTGGGAGTTAATTTGTACTTTAGCCTCGCAAAAATAGAATAATAATTCACAACTAGCAATCAATTTTCTTTACAATAGCAATTCGAAAATTGAACCTGACAACCTATGAAAAAAGTGTATTTTGATAATGCGTCTACATCGGCGATAGATCCACGGGTAATCCAGGAAATGCTGCTTGTAATGGCAGATGATTACGGCAATCCTTCGTCATCCCATGCGTTTGGGAGACAAGCCAAAAGTAAGTTAGAATTGGCGCGCAAAACGATAGCCAAATACTGTAAGGTTTCGGCAGCTGAAATTGTGTTTACCTCGGGTGGAACCGAAGGGAATAATTGGGTGCTCACCACGGCAATTCGCGATTTAGGAATTAAAAGAATAATTTCAAGTAAAATTGAGCATCATGCTGTTTTGCATACACTTGACTATTTAAAAAAAATATACAATATCCAACTTGATTTCGTGAAAATAGCGGCAGATGGTTCGGTAGATCACAGCGATTTAGTGCGGCTTTTGTCACAAGAAATTCCCACCGTGGTTTCGTTAATGCACGTAAATAATGAAATTGGCACGGTACTCGATTTGGCCAAAACCAGCCGAATTTGTCAACAACACCAAGCCTATTTTCATTCGGATATGGTGCAGTCAATGGGGAAATTGAACATAGATTTTTCGGCTATTCCGCTCGATTTTGCGGTAGCTAGCGCGCACAAATTTCACGGACCCAAAGGTGTTGGTTTTGTGTATTGTAAAAAAGGAATTCCTGTTTTGCCGCTGTTATTTGGTGGCGAACAAGAAAAAGGCCTACGTCCAGGAACCGAAGCTGTGCCCGCATTAGTGGGAATGGCAAAAGCGTTTGAGTTGGCCAACGACGAATTAGACCAACACAGCCTGCAAATAACAGCACTAAAAGAGTATGCTACAGCCAAATTGGCCAAGCAGTTTCCGGATAGCAAAGTAAACGGAAGCGAAATAGGCATTCACACGATATTAAATGTGCAAATTCCTTGTGCAACCGATAAACAAAGCATGTTGTTGTTTGCTTTAGATATGCAAGGAATTGCTGTTTCTAGAGGTAGCGCCTGCCAATCGGGTAGCCCAAAACCGTCGCATGTATTGGCCGAAATTCTATCCGAAGCAGAACAAATGCATCCTTCTTTGCGCCTTTCTTTTAGTCAGTACAATACAAAAGAAGAAGTTGATTATTTCATTGAAAAATTAAATATCATTTTAAGTAATTGAAAGTTAACACATTAAATATTTAAAGACCTTATTTGAGGTCTTTTTTTATGCATTAGTGTTTAATGCATAATATTCTTATGTATATTTGCGTTATTCTAACAAACAATAGTATGTACTCAACCGAATTAATAAAAGGCACCTTGAAAACCATAGTGCTGAAACAATTGGAGCAAAACAAACGCATGTATGGCTATGAAATTACCCAGCGCGTAAAAGAGTTGACGGCAAATCGCATCCAAATTACAGAAGGGGCTTTGTATCCCACCTTGCATGCACTCGAGGCAGAGGGATTGGTGGTAACCGAATCTGAATACATTGGCAAACGGCTGCGCAAATACTACAGTTTGAGCAACAGTGGCCAGAAAAAAATAGAAGAAAAACTGAATGAGCTAGCCGAATTTATGGAAACGCTTCGTTTTTTATTAGACCTAAAACCACAAACACTATAAATGTATACGCTCACCGATACACAACTTGATTTCATTCGCTTAGACCTTCGTGCACGAGGGATAGGCCGGATTGAACTGCAGGACGATCTGTTGGATCATGTGTGTTGTATTATTGAGCGCAACCTCGAACAGGATGGTGATTTCGAGGACTATTATGCACAAGTCATCACTACGTTTTACCAAGATGAATTGGCCGAAATAGAAAAAGAAACCATTCAATTACTAACCTTTAAAAATTACTATGCGATGAAAAACACAATGATTCGAAGTGGAAGTTTTGCCACTTTATTGCTCGTTATGGGCTTGGTATTTAAATTTATGCATTGGCCGGGGGCATCGATGATGCTAGTGGTAAGCATTCTGCTTTTTAGTTTACTTTTTTTACCACTTGTATTTATACTAAAAGCAAAAGATACTGCTGCAACCTCTGTAAAATTGAGCTCCGGAATAGGCATTGCCGCTGGGATGTCAATTAGTTTGGGGATTTTGTTTAAAGTGATGCATTGGCCATATGCCAATATGCTTGTGGTCTGCGCCTTATTGGCTATGGTTTTTTTGTTTTTACCCATTTATTTCTTTACAGGTATTCGCAATCCCGACACCAAAGTAAATACCATAGTATCTACTATCGTAATTGTAGTAGGTTGCGGAATGCTCATTACTTTGGTTAGAAGCCCAAGAGCAACCACAGAAGAAGCCTTATCGTACACTTCTTTGTATTATGGATATGAACAACAACTAAGAGCTTTAGCCAACATACAAGTAGCCGATACGCTTTCAACCGAAGGCGAAATTGATCGATTGGCTTGGTTTGAAAAAACCAATAATGTAAAAGAGTTGCTGCTAAAACACACTATCGGAATGGCACAATTGCCAGCTGATTTTGAATCTAACCAGTTGTTCATTGAAGATAATTGGGTGAATGAACTTCCGGAAACAGAATTGAAATTGGTCGATTCATTCAAAAAAGAAGTTCTATCCAATAGAGATAAACTTTCTAAAGGCGAATTCGAAGTGCTTTCAAACTCCAGTTTTTTCAAGGCCAAAGATTGCCGAATTCGAGAAGCTCTACTGTGCTTGAATCAATTTCAGCTTAGTTTGTTGCTCAACTAAACAAAAAACTCCGTTCGAATTGAACGGAGTTTTTTTATGATTGAAATGCTGTATTATAAGTGAATCACTTCGCCATAGGCATCGGCTACAGCTTCCATTACCGCCTCACTCATGGTGGGGTGTGGGTGAATGGATTTTAATATTTCATGTCCGGTAGTTTCTAATTTTCTAGCTACAACTGCTTCGGCAATCATATCGGTAACGCCAGCGCCAATCATGTGACAGCCCAACCATTCGCCGTATTTGGCATCAAAAATTACTTTTACAAATCCGTCTGAGGTGCCTGAGGCTTTGGCTTTCCCTGAAGCAGAAAAAGGGAATTTTCCAATTTTTAATTCGTATCCTTTTTCTTTGGCTTGTTTTTCAGTCAATCCCACCGAAGCAATTTCGGGAGTTGCATAGGTACAACCGGGGATGTTTCCGTAATCAATTGGATCTACATGCAAACCGGCAATTTTCTCTACACAGTTAATACCTTCGGCCGAGGCCACGTGAGCCAAGGCTTGTCCGGGTGTTACATCGCCAATGGCATAATAACCCGGTACGTTGGTTTGGTTATAGGCATTGACCAAAATTTTGTCTTTGTCGGTGGCTATGCCTACAGCTTCTAAACCAATATTTTCGATATTGGTTTTAATTCCCACAGCTGATAACAGCATATCTGCTTCAAGAACTTCTTCGCCTTTGGCTGTTTTCACAAAGGCTTTTACGCCTGATCCATTCGTATCAATGCGCTCTACGCTTGAGCTGGTCATTATTTTTACGCCAGCTTTTTTCATGGAACGCTCCATTTGTTTAGAAATATCTTCGTCTTCAACAGGTACAATATTGGGCATAAACTCAACAATCGTTACGTCAGTTCCCATCGAATTGTAAAAATGGGCAAACTCTACTCCAATGGCTCCAGAACCTACAATAATCATTGATTTGGGTTGTGTTTGCAGGGTCATTGCTTTGCGATACCCAATTACTTTTACACCATCTTGCGGCAAATTAGGCAACTCGCGTGAACGTGCACCTGTTGCGATTATGATGTGATCGGCGCTGTATTCGGTGGTTTTCCCATCGGCAGCTTTTACGTCTACTTTTTTGCCTGGTTTCAAGGTGCCGTAGCCTTCAATTACGTCAATTTTATTTTTTTTCATCAAAAATTGTACGCCTTTACTCATGCCATCGGCTACATTTCGGCTGCGCGCTACCACGGCATTGAAGTCTTTATCAAACGAAGAAACGGTTAAGCCATAGTCTGAAGCGTGTTTTAAATAATCAAACACTTGTGCCGATTTTAAAAGCGCTTTGGTTGGGATACAGCCCCAGTTGAGGCAAACGCCACCCAGGCTTTCTTTTTCTACAACAGCTACTTTAAAACCCAATTGTGAGGCACGAATGGCGGTTACATATCCACCAGGTCCGCTTCCTAAAACGATGATATCGTATTTCATATTGATTGTATTTTTTAATTTAGTTTATGTGTTTTTAGGCAGCCCAAAAATAAGGATAAATTCTAAAATAAGGCTGAAAATTATCGCGCTATTTTGTGATTAATAGGAGTAGGTTAACCCCATGGTATAGGTACTTTTTGATTTATCAAATAACAATCCCACTTTTGATTCGCGGTAGGGTTTGGCAAAAATATAGGCAGAGGCTATCCCAATTGAGGCACCGGCCAATACATCCCAAGTATCATGGCGTTTAGCTTGCACGCGCGAATACCCCACAAAAGAAGCCAACGCATAGCTGGGAATGCCATAGGACCAACCGTATTTGCGCTGAATAAAGGCTGCACCCGCAAAAGCACTGGTGGTATGTCCAGAAGGGAACGAATAACTTCCGCCATCGGGCCGTGGTTTGTTGATGGCCTGTTTCAAAATTTGAGTAGTAATTACCGCTGTTCCAAAGGTTTTTATGAATTGCCAAGTGGGTTTTGCTTGGTCTTCTTTACAAAATAAAGTTGCAGTTAATGCAGCAGCTGGAATTGCAAATTGCAGAATATCTCCGGCCGAGGTAACTGCTTTATTTTGCGCCGTACTTTTAGAAAATAGGGCGAAAAGCAACAATAAACATAGTAGTTTTTTTTTCATTGGATTTAAAACGTAATGGTCGCGCCCACCACATTGGTGTTGTTAATGCGATTGAAATTGTACCGGGTATTGAATGTTGTTTTCTTGGGTTTTAGGTCCGGATCAGCGGTACTCGTTTTGATGATTCTTCGGTGTGCAATATTTTTCCCCATAACACAACCAATTAATATAGCAATGGGGTAGTCTGACGCCCAATGTACTTTTCCGCTCATCATATTAAGCGCCATCGCACCTCCCAATCCATAGCCCACCGGTTTGATCCATTTGTATTCCGGGTAATTTTCGGAAATAATAGTGAAAGTGGCAAACCAAGTTGCCATGTGTCCAGAGGGTACAGCATCATAATTGGGGGTATCGCTAGAATAGGCTGTAAAACTAGGAAACGGTGTCCAATGTCCTCCAGCTTGTGTAGCCGCAAACGGACTTTGTCTGCCCGTAATGCGCTTGATGGTTTGTGTGGTGATGCCCACCGAAATTAACGCTTCAACCAATTCGTTTGAGGTATTCAGCGCCCGGTAGTCGTCGGGGCCTATTTTTCCCACAGCATAAAAAAATCCGCTCAAGAGCATAGTGGTATTGCCGTTTCCGATATAATAAATTGCCGACGAAATACTAGTGGGAACTACTTCTAGTCCAAATATTCTTTTGTAGGATAACGTCTCATTGGTCCAGCCCCATTTTTCGCCCAGTTTACCCGATTCATCGATTAATTTTTGGTCATAAGGCAAAATAACTAGGGTAGATCCCAGCGCCAATCCGTCCCATTTCAGGTTTTCTTTTTGCACGGTAAATTTTCCTAATTCATATAAATCAGTCGGAATAAACCGAAACATATCCCACATTTTTGGGGCTTTGTAACTGTAGGTGAGTTCAGGAGAAACTTGAAACACTTGTCGGTCAACTGCAACACTGTCTAGTAGTTGAGCAGATGCAGTTTGCAAAACAAAAAATAAAAAGTAAAGAAGACCAGTTTTAGAAAAGCGCATACGTTGAATTTAAAAAATCAAAACTAGTTTTTATTTGATTAGTAGTAATTGGAATTTTTATAAACCATCAGAATCAGTTGTTTCGGTAACAAATTGCGCATCGTATAGTTTTTTGTAATAACCAGTTTCTTTATTTAACAAATCGGCGTGCGTCCCTTTTTCTACAATTTTCCCTTTGTCCATCACAATGATTGTATCTGCATTCATGATAGTTGCCAATCGGTGGGCAATGATAATCGACGTTCTGCCTTGGGTAATTTTGGCGGTAGCATGCTGAATTAATTCTTCCGAATAACTGTCAATAGAGGAGGTGGCTTCGTCCAAAATTAAAATACTTGGCTCGCTCACATAGGCCCGTAAAAACGCAATCAATTGGCGTTGGCCCGACGACAACATCACACCGCGTTCTTTTACATTATAGTCATATCCGCCTGGCAAACTTAGGATAAACTCGTGCAGGCCAATATTTTTGGCTGCTTCGTCTACTTGTGCTTGACTAATGGCTGGATTATTCAAGGTAATGTTGTTCAGGATCGTATCGGCAAATAGAAAAACATCTTGCAACACCACGGCAATTTGTTGGCGAATGGAGCCCAAACGAAATGCATTGACATTGATGTCATCAATAAAAATGGCGCCTTTGTCAATTTCGTAAAATCGATTTAACAAATTGATGATGGTAGATTTTCCGGCACCGGTTGCCCCAACAATGGCTACGGTTTGTCCGGCTTTCACTTCAAAACTGATGCCTTTAATGACTTCTTCGCCGGGCACATAACTAAAATGCACTTCATCAAAACGAATGTTTCCATCAAATTTTGGCGCTTCAATGGCACCCGATTCTTGCAGTTCTTCTTGGGTATCCAAAATATCAAATACGCGGTTGGCTGCAATCATACCCATTTGCATCTCGTTAAATTTATCGGCAATTTGCCGCAGCGGATTAAATAACATCCCAATAAACATGGTGTAGGAAAACAAATCCCCAAAGGTGGTAAACTGATCGCCATTTAGAATATTAATTCCACCATATAGCACTACAAATCCCAAGGAAAGCGAAGAGATGATATCGGCAATCGGGAAAAAGATGGAGTTGTACAAAATGGTTTTAATCCAGGCTTTGCGGTGTTTGTCGTTGATGGCGGCAAATTTTTCGGCCTCAATATCTTCTCGGTGAAACAGCTGTACAATTTTCATTCCGGTAACGCGCTCTTGTACAAAGGTATTCATGTGGGCAATTTGGTTGCGCACATCTTCAAAGGCCAATTGCATTTTACGCTGAAATATGCGGGTAAAAAACACCAAAACGGGCATGGCGGCTACAACAATCCAGGTGAGTTTCCAGTTCATATAAAACATAAAAGCCAAGATCACGACCATTTTGAGTAAATCGCTAATAATCATAAACAGGCCTTGGCTAAAGATTTTGGCTATTTGCTCAATATCCGATACTGAGCGTGTAACCAATTGACCTACAGGAGCGGAGTCAAAATATTTCATCCGAAATTTCAATAAGTGCTGAAACAATTTTACGCGAATGTCTTTCACAATATCCTGACCAAGCCAATTGGCCCAATACACAAAATAGTATTGCGAAAACACTTCGGCCAAAAGCACGATGCCCATTAAACTCACATAAAACAGCAAGCCTTGCGCATCCTGTGTTTTGATGTATAAATCGACTGTTTGTTTCAGTAAATACGGACGTAAAGCAGCAAAAAAAGATAAAAAAATAGCAAAAGCGATAACGCCATAATACCGGTTTTTGTAGGGTTTGGTGTAGGTGATTATGCGTCGAAAAACTTCGGTATCAAAGGCTGTCGCTTTCATGGGGCAATATCGGGTAGGTTAGGAAGATAAGGGTATGCTATGGCGGTGAGAAACAAGCCGTGGGCGGGCACTGAAAATCCGGCGTCGGAGCGGTTTTTGCCTACAATAATTTGCTCAAATTCGGCCAACGTAGTTTTATGAAGCCCTACATTAATTAGGGTTCCCACAATTGCACGCACCATATTGCGCAAAAATCGATCGGCCGAAATCGTAAAAACCAATTGCTGGTTCTCAAGCGTCCAACTCGCTTCGTAAATTTTACAATCAAAGGTGGCCACGTCGGTATTCACTTTAGAAAAGCACTGAAAATCAGTATGCAGGAGCAATTGCTTGGCGGCTTCGTTCATGAGTGGCACATCAATCGCTTGTTGAACATACCAACTTAACTGCTCCAAAAACGGATTTTTTTGGGTGTGAATGTGGTATTCGTAAGTGCGTTTACTGGCGTCAAATCGGGCATGTGCATCGGGCGCTACGGCAAATATTCCCGCTACGGCGATGTCTTTGGGTAAATAGGCATTGAGTTTGTACATGAGTTTTTCGGTCTCAATTTCTTCCGGAAGGTCAAGATGGGCAAACATTTCCTTGGCATGTACGCCCGTATCGGTTCGGCCAGCGCCAGTAAGGGCTAATGGTAAGCCCAAAATAGTATGGAGCGCTTGGCTAAGCACTTCTTGCACCGAAAGGGCATTGGGCTGTATTTGCCAACCGTGATAGGCTGTACCGTTGTAGGAAAATTGAATAAAATACCGCAAGTCGAAAAGCTTAATTTTTGTGCTCGTAAATGTACAAAGGATTTTAGAAGCACAGGACAGTAGAATAGTAAAGTTTTGGGCAATTTCAAGCGCGTTCAAGTCTAAATTAAAGCCTATTTTTGTGCACTCAATTCTTAAACGGTGAAGAAAATTCTATTGCTATCAGATACCCATAGCCACCTCGACGAGGGGATGCTCAAGTATATGCGTTTGGCTGATGAGGTGTGGCATGCTGGGGATTTTGGTAATTTGACTGTTACCGATACCATCAAAGCAATCAAGCCGTTACGTGCGGTTTATGGAAACATTGACGATGACAAGGCCCGAATGGAGTTTCCGTTACACAACCAATTTTTTTGCGAAGACGTGTCGGTTTGGATTACCCACATTGGCGGATATCCCGGCAAGTACAATCCAGCGATTCGTTCTGCATTGGCTGCCAATCCTCCACAGTTGTTTATCTGTGGTCATTCGCACATTCTAAAAGTGCAGTTTGATCAAAAACTCAATTTACTCCACATGAATCCGGGAGCGGCAGGCAAAAGTGGCTTTCATCAGGTGCGCACCATGCTTCGCTTTGTGATTGATGGTGCACAAATTAAAGACTTAGAAATCATCGAATTGGGCACCAAATAGGCACAAAAAAAACCCGTCACAAGGACAGGTTTTTCTTCGCACTAATAAACTAAGTTTATAGGTTTATCTCAATCGATCTACAGATTTTACGAGTTCTTCGTCCTTCTTAATGGCTTTATTGGCAAGCGCCAACAAAACGATAGAAATAAGAGGAAGATAGATCCCAATACCTTTCTCCGAAACTGCAGCAGTTCCTCCAGATAGACTTAGTGATCGATAAACAAACAATCCCAATAAAATTAACGTTATTATCATGTTCAATCTGTTTAACACAAATTGATGTTGTCTTTTTTTGTAAAATAAAATACTCAGCAGCAGCAACGAAACACTCAGGCCAATTAGGGCTGAATAGCTGCTGTCTTGCATAAAATAAAACGGACCCGCTGCCGTTTTCCAGAGTGGAATAAAAAATGGCATAACTCCTATAAGTAGGATAGCCAAAAGCATATAAAGGGTTTGAATGCGTTGTATCATGCAGGTGGTATGAGCCACAAAAATAAAGTTTCTTTTTAAATAAATACTATTGTTCGCTGAATATTTATTCGTATTATTGCAACACAAAACGTACAAACTACAGCCGTACGGTTCTATTCAAAAAGAAAAAACACACTCCTTATTTCGTTATTATTCCCAATCTAATTTTAATTAAAAGAACATATTCATGTTTGACATTTCTGCATTAAAAGAAATGAAGCTTACTGAGCTTCAGGACATTGCCAAAGCGTCCAAAAAAATAAAATATGCTGGCGTAAAAAAAGAGGCCCTCATTGCCGAAATTTTAGCCTTGCAAAACCCAGATACAACTGATTTCAGTTCTTCCGTTGATGATAAACCTAAAAGAGCGCGTATTACCGCCGACAAATCTCCAGCAATAGCACCGGATACTTTATTTTCGGCTGTTGAACCAGAACCAGAAGCTGCAGAATCTGAAATACCGCTAGCTCAATCGGCTAAACGTGGGCCAAAACCCAAATTTAATAAGGCCGAGTACGAGAAAAAACAAGCGATGAAAGCCCAGGCCGAGCAGGCTCCCATAACCGATCAACCCACAAGTTCCGAATCTGCTCAACAGGAAAACACCTCCACAGATGCAGTTTCACACGACATAAAACCACAGCACAATAAGCCGCAGCATCCCAAACAAAATCAGCAGCAGGCTCAGAATATTCCAAACGGAAACCAAAACCCCAATTTTAAAAACAAAAAAAGCCCCAATTTTCGCGATGCCGATTTTGAATTTGATGGCATCATCGAAAGCGAAGGCGTATTAGAAATGATGCCCGATGGCTACGGATTTTTGCGTTCATCCGATTACAACTATTTGGCTTCGCCAGATGATATTTATTTGTCTACTTCACAAATTCGTTTGTTTGGTTTAAAAACGGGTGATACCGTAAAAGGCGTGGTGCGTCCGCCCAAAGAAGGGGAGAAGTTTTTCCCTTTGGTGCGCGTGCTCAAAATTAACGGACATGACCCGCAAGTAGTGCGCGATCGTGTTTCGTTTGAGCATTTAACGCCTGTATTTCCTACCGAAAAATTTAGAATCGCCGACAAAGGAAGTTCTATTTCTACTCGTATTATCGATTTGTTTTCACCGATAGGAAAAGGACAACGTGGTATGATTGTGGCCCAACCCAAAACGGGTAAAACCATGTTGTTGAAGGATATTGCCAATGCCATTGCTGCCAATCATCCCGAAGTATATTTGTTGGTGTTGTTGATTGACGAACGACCAGAAGAGGTGACCGACATGCAGCGTTCGGTACGTGGCGAAGTAATTGCTTCAACCTTTGACAGAGAACCGCAAGAACACGTTAAAATCGCCAATATTGTGCTCGAGAAAGCAAAACGTTTGGTAGAATGTGGGCACGATGTGGTTATTTTATTGGATTCGATTACACGTTTGGCCCGTGCATACAATACGGTTCAACCGGCTTCGGGAAAAGTATTGAGCGGTGGAGTAGATGCCAACGCCTTGCAAAAACCCAAACGATTTTTTGGAGCCGCTCGTAATGTAGAAAATGGCGGATCGTTGAGCATCATCGCCACGGCCTTGACCGAAACTGGCTCTAAAATGGATGAGGTGATTTTTGAGGAATTCAAAGGAACCGGAAACATGGAATTGCAATTGGATCGTAAAATTGCCAACAAACGTATTTTCCCGGCTATTGATTTGACTTCGTCGAGTACGCGTCGCGATGATTTGTTGTTGGATGAAAAAACCTTACAACGCATGTGGATTATGCGTAAATACTTATCTGACATGAATCCGGTTGAAGCCATGGATTTCATCAACGACCGTTTCAAGAAAACCCGCAACAACGAGGAGTTTTTGATTTCGATGAATGATTAACTTCTTCTAGCTATAAAATAAAAAATCCTCCAATTGGAGGATTTTTTTATTGGGTATAAATGCGAAAACACTTTTAGTACAAGCAAACTTTCTTGGTTACTTCGAGCGAATCTGATTTTAGTTTAATCAGATAAAAACCTGCCGGAATATTAGTTAAGGTAATTTTAGAATCCAAAATCATTGGATTTACAAGGTGTTGAATGCATTGTCCGCTTATGGTTACCACACTAATTTCATTGATTGGCCGTGCGCTTTCTAATGTAATGCAATTTGTATGTGAAGGGTTGGGATAAATCAAAACAGCTTCTGACAACGTAAATTGATTATTATCCAAGGGTTGTCCCCACACTGAAGTTACGTAAATTGAATTGTCTATGTACGGATTTCGATTCCCTTGGCGCGCATAAATGGCGTTGTTTCGGTCGGTTTCTCGCTGACTCACCGGATCTTGTTGGTTCCAAGTGAGAAGGATATTGAGGAAGGGCTGAGCAAAAACCTGATTGGACGTATTATTAAACATCACGTAGTTGAATCCAGCAACCACATCTTCGTAGCGCGTGGCAAAATACAGGAGGTTGCGCGCAATGTCTCCTTTAAATTCGTCGATGGGTTCAAACACGATGTCCGAATATCCAGCTGAATAACTAGAATTTAAATTATTGCCGCGTTTGCTTCCATTAAGCGATGTCCAATTGGCACTGCCTACTTTCCCAAACGGTAAATCGCCGCGTTGGGCATTTACTTTTTTATCTGACGGTACCACAAAATGGGCGTCTGAATACATGGGAGTAGCCTGATTAAATACCGATTGTGGAACGATATGCTCGCGGTTGTAGCGTTCGCCTTCGTTATTACCGCCGGTACCGTCGTCTTGGTTTATGCCATAAGTAAAATTGTAGGCATCTGGCCCAAATGGATTTTCAGAATAATTATCCAAAAGTGTACCGTCGTTTTCGTAGTAAAAATCCTTGTCAGACGTGAGGTAGGTGGTGTATAAACCGGAATACCCGCGGTCGTTGTGGTTGTTGATTATGTTGAATAATTGTGTTTTTAGGGTATATCCTGTACCTATAGCTGTGCTATAATAGCCGGCGGGTGGTTGTGCGATACCAATAAAACCAATAAGTGAAATGGAGTATAAAAAAATATTTTTCATGGTTGTAATGGGTATTAATTAGCAGGTGTTGTGTCCAATTTGCGTTCCAGTTTTGCCATATAGAATCCATCAAAACCCGATTCTGAGGCTAAAATTTTCACATCTTTCACAAAGGTAAATTCCTTTCCGATTTCGGTTTTCAGAAAATTCTTAATTTGATTTTCGTTTTCTGAAGGCAAAATAGAGCAGGTAGCATAGACCAGTTTACCGCCCGGCTTCACTATTTTGGAATAATTTTCTAAGACTTCGGCTTGTACTTTTTTGATGTTGTCAATGAATTCTGGTTGCAGTTTCCATTTGGCATCCGGATTGCGTTTCAAGACGCCCAATCCGCTGCAGGGTGCGTCAATCAATACGCGATCGGCTTTTTCGTGCAATTTTTTGATCACTTTGGTCGAATCGATGATGCGGTATTCTATGTTAAATGCCCCGTTACGTTTGGCACGTAACTTGAGTTGTTTGAGTTTGCTTTCGTACAAATCCATGGCAATCAATTGGCCTTTGTTTTCCATGAGTGAAGCCATGTGCAATGTTTTTCCACCCGCACCCGCACAGGTGTCTACTACACGCATGCCAGGTGCCACATCCAAAAATGCCGCCACCAACTGCGAACTGGCATCTTGTACCTCAAAAAAACCGTCTTTGAAGGCGTCGGTCAAAAACACATTGGCTCGTTCTTTCAACACCAAAGCATCCGGCTGATCGGCTAAATACTCGGTTTCGATATTCAAATCCATGAGGATTGCGCGCAGTTTTTCTTTGGTTGTTTTGAGTGTATTGGTACGCAAAATTACTTTGGCTGGTTGGTTTTGTGCGGTAATTTCGGTGGCCCATTTTTTCTCACCCAATTCGGCTACGCCCAAAGCATCCATCCAATCGGGAATCGATTCTTTGTACACGCGAATTTTGGACAATTCGTCAAATCGACCTTTTATTTTTCGTTCGGGAGTGCCTTCCAATTGTCGCCAATCCGGAATTGGGTAGCCACGCAACACAGCCCAAGCGGCAAACATGCGCCACAAATTATCGCGGTCAAAGGGTTCTTTTACTTCGGCAATTTCGGCATATAATCGTTTCCAACGCACAATTTCGTAGATGGTTTCGGCCACAAACTTGCGATCGGAACTGCCCCAACGTTTGTCTTTTTTGAGTGCGCGTGCCACTACTTTGTCAGCGTATTCGCCGTCGTTAAAAATCGCGTTTAGGGAATCTATGGTGGTGTAAACTAAATTTCGGTGTAATCTCATGGGTCATTAATTTGGGGGCTAAAGGTAGTTAAATAGCCCGTATTTTCTAGGTTTGCAACAGCTAAATTGGGAGGCAAAAAAAACACTGCCGAAACAGTGTTGCTTTTTTATTTGATGCGCACTAGGCCAATTTTCTCGGGTGGATGCAACACCATCGGGAATTTTTCGATTTTTACCGAACTGCTGTCCAATCCAAATCCGCGTTCTTCTGATAAACTGAATTTCTTGATCAAGAAATAAGTGTTCATGATAATTTTTTCGTGCCACAATAAATCACTGTCATTAGAAAGGAACTTCTCAGACAACACAAACTTAAAGTCGCCAATGATGTTGTTTTTGCTCAAGGATTCGTAGCGACTGGTTACATCGACTTCGCCTTTGTTTACCATATCGATCAATACTTCTTTGAACATCAAATTGATTTTAGTCGCCTCGCGAAAGCCCAAGTTGAAGTCAATGCGAAACAAATCGTCTTTGATAATTTCGGTCACTTTGTATTCGCGGTTATAGGGTTCGTTCATGATATTCACGTGCACAAACCAATAAATATCGGCGCGTTTGGGACGTTTTTGTAAAATAGAATACATTACTTTTTCTTCAATCTCGTCGGTTCGACTGGCATTGGTCATGTACACCAAATGGGTGGCATATTTGGGAATCGATAAATCGACACTGAGTTCGGCCAATACTTTTTTGTAGTTGTCTATTTTGACAAACTTGGTGTAATTTTTACTGATTTGCTTGGCCAAATACCAGGTAGTCATGATAGAAATTAGCGCGATTGCAATGATGAGTGTTACGTAACCGCCGTCGGCAAATTTGGTAATGTTGGCATACAAGAAACTGAATTCTATAATTAGATACACGGCAATTAAAGGAATAATGACCAACACATTCACACGTTTCATGATCAGGTAAAAATTCAACAACACGGTAGTCATGATCATGCATAAAATAATGGCCAAGCCATAGGCATGCTCCATGTTGCTCGATTCTTTAAAGTGCAACACGATTCCAATACAACCCAATAATAGCAACCAGTTTATAGAGGGAATATACAATTGACCTTTTAATTCGGTGGGGTATTTAATTTTTACTTTGGGCCAAAAGTTCAATCGCATGGCTTCATTAATCAACGTAAACGAGCCGCTAATTAATGCCTGTGAGGCAATTACGGCCGCCATGGTCGCGATTACAATTCCGATGGGTTGAAACCAACTCGCCATCGATAAATAAAAGGGATTCGCGTTGTTTCCGCCCAAGCTACGCAAGGTACTTCCTTCGTGATGAATTAAATAGGCCGCTTGTCCAAAGTAGTTGAGGATCAGCATAATTTTAACAAAAATCCAACTGATGCGGATGTTTTTTCTGCCACAATGCCCCATGTCCGAATATAAGGCTTCCGCTCCTGTGGTACATAAAAACACAAATCCCAAAACAAAGAATCCTCCGGGATTGATGCCGTTATCGGCCATTAAAATATGGTAGGCATAATACGGATTGATGGCTTTAAGCACTTCTAGATTTCCTGCAATCTGAATAATTCCAATAACACCCAACATCAAAAACCAAACCAACATAACCGGTGCAAAAAATTTGCCCACGAGTTTGGTCCCAAATTGTTGAATGGTAAATAGGATTACTAAAATTCCGATTACAATAGGTACAGTATTAATTTCGGGGTAGTAGGTTCGAACACCTTCTACAGCAGAGGAAACCGAAATGGGAGGTGTTATGATCCCGTCGGCCAAAAGTGCACTTCCGCCAATAATCGCGGGGATAATTAACCATTTAATTTTGGTGCGTTTCACCAAGGCATACAAGGCAAATATCCCGCCCTCGCCATTGTTGTCGGCACTCAAGGTAATGATTACGTATTTTAGGGTAGTTTGTAGAGTTAGCGTCCAAAAAACCAATGAAACTCCACCCAAAACCAGGTCTTTGTTGATGGCGAAATCCATGCCTAATATGGCTTTCATTACGTAGAGGGGAGAAGTCCCGATGTCGCCGTATATAATTCCTAGGGTAATTAATAAGCCTGCAGCAGATAGTTTGCTGTGTAAATTGTGATTCGCAGATGTCGTACTCATGAGGTATAAAAAAGTCCACAAATTTACTATAATTCAACACAATAAATTTTTTTTAGGTTTTTATTTTTAAAAACTATTCGCATAAAAAAAACACAGCCTGAACTGTGTTTAAATTTTTGTCTATAGCATAAAAGCCCGTTGATTAGTTTTGGTCTTTTTTATTTCGAAATTGTTGCAAGAGCTTACGATTAAAGGACGCTTCTGCTTTCAGTAGTTTTAAGATCTTAATGGCAGGCAAAAACTCCTTTAGATTTTGAACGAATTTTTTGCGCTCTTGGTAGGTAGCTTCTTCAGTATGCACTACTTTTTGTAGCAGTGCCGACGCTTCTTTAGTGCTCAATTCATTCAAACTGCTATCGTTGGCATCCAAGTTTCGTTTCCATTTCTCTTGTTTAATTTCGTGCTGTTTGTCTTCAAAAGCATGGTAAATCGGCCAGAATTTAGTTGCTTCATCGGGTGTTAAATTAAGTTCGGTACTGATGTAGGCAGTTTTAATCGCCTTTAGTTTTTCTTTTTTTTCCTTTGATTTTGTAGGTTGTGCTTGGAGTAGAAGGCTAAAAAATACTGCCAAGAGTAAAACGATTTTTTTCATAATTGTGAGGATTAATTTGATGCGTTAGTTGATAATCGGAGGTTATTCAATTCGGTTTCATTCAAGTATTCGGCCAATTCATAACTGCTGATGTCGGCGTCGTGCAATATATAATTTTCTACCGATTGGCTATCGGTCTCGGTCGCTGGTTTTGGGTAAAAGGTATACACCGTAAAGGTGGTGCAAAGCAATAAAACAGCAGCTGCGGCTATAGTCCATTTGGTTTTCGCGGCTCGTAAACGCAGGACTTTTGGTTTGGTTGTGTGGAAATCTTTTAGCTCAAATTGGGCAAAATAGTTTTCGGGAACTACAAATCCGGAAGGAAGTTTTGCGTTTTCGTCAAGTGTAAAGGGTTTCATATCGAGTTAGTTTTTTAGCATATAGGTTTCTATTTTTTTTACAGCGTGGTGGTAGGACGCTTTTAAGGCGCCCACCGAAGTGCCCAAAATTTCGGACATTTCTTCGTATTTCAATTCGTTAAAGTACCGCATCTTAAACACCAATTGTTGTTTTTCGGGCAATTCATGAATGGCTTTTTGTAACTTCAGTTGAATTTCATCGCCTTCAAAATATACATCGGCCACCAAATTATCGATCACAAAGGCTTGGTGTTCTTGGCTAGTTCGTCCGTTTTTTTTGGCTTTCTGACTCAGGTGCGATAGGGCTTCGTTGGTCGCGATACGGTACATCCAAGTATATAATTTACTCTCTTGTTTAAAGTTTTTGAGGTACTGAAATACCTTAACAAAGGTGTTTTGCAGTACATCGTCGGCATCGTCATGATTGAGTACGATGGATCGAATATGAAAATACAATGGTTTTTGGTATTGTCCTACTAATTTTTGAAACGCTACATTTTGCGTTTGTGGATCTAAAAGCGCCTGTATAAATTCGTGCTCGTTCAAAAAATAATTGGTTTGCCTTGAGAGCAGATTAGTTGCAAAAGGTTTAAAAGGCCGACTGATTTTTATTCTTTAGTGCAAAGTCGCTGTGCTGTCGGGCACTGAAACTGGAGAAATTACCCGTTGAATTGGTTTTATAGGAAAATAAAGATCGGTTACCCATTGCGATGGATTGGCAATTTGGCTGCTGCTTTTGGTATAGACTTCAACAGGAGGTACCGCCAAATTTTCTTGGATATGGTTTTTTTCCAAATAGCTCCTTGTTTTTTTTCGCGCCGCTGCGAGGTGCATATAATCGCCTTTTAGTCTAGTTCTGTAACAACTAAATGGTGCCAATACACCCGAGGTAATCTGGCTGCCCGGGCTCGTAAATATCGAATCTTTGACGGGCAAACACACCGAGATTTTACTGTAGCCTTTCGGGTAATCATAGGCGTGATAGATCACAAAAGGTTCGCCTGTTGCGGCTAGTTTATTTTTTTTGAAAAAACGCAGCATGCGCGGGAGCAGAATGCGAATGTTTTTTTGGACGAGTGCTGTTTTGCAATTGATCGATTCGCTCAAATAGAAACATCCTTTCTTTTTTGTTACTCCTTGCAAATCTATACGAACGGTATTGAGCTCGTACAGAATTGTTCGGTCTAATTTGGCCAAAGTGGCTTTCATCGCACGTTGAATTCCCAGTGTAACGCCTCCATTCAGCGCATAATCTACTTTGGTTTTAAAGTTGACAGCGCCTGTGTATTGCCATGTGAGCACGGTTCCTTGCAGGCTGTCTTTGAGCGTCCAACTGAAACTGGCTCCTTTGTTGTTGATGCGTAATTTTTGCGTAATTATTTGATTGGAGAGACTTTTGGTAGTAATTAATTTGCCCGATTCATCGCTTCCTTCCCATTCACAATACCCACCGGCTCCAATCGTATTTGCTGGAAAGGTGAATGCTTGCGAAGGATCAGCTTGTTTCCAATACGAATAGGTTTGCCAATTGCGACAATCATTCAAAAAAGTATAGACTTGGGTTTTGGGTGCATGAATAAAGTAGGATTCGCGCAGATCAAATTCATTTTTTTGGGTGCTCACATAGACGGTAGCAGCCACTAAGGCCAAAAGAAAAAGCAGAAAAATGTAGTTGATGATTTTCATGTTGTGAATTCAATTAGCGTTTAAACACAATTTTTATCACAAACAACAGGACAATGAATACCAAAAATCCAATCAAGACTTTGAAATTTCCTTTGTAGTATATCTCGTGTATTTTGAAATCTTTTCGGTAGGAAATTACCATAGCTACTGCAAAGGCAATAAAAAACAACAACGCAAAAAGCAATTGGCCGGTACTAAACATAGGGGTGAAAATTTCGAACAAATTTAGTCAAATGTTCCCGAAAGTTATTATTTTGGTTGATCAATTAAAACAACCGAGATGCAAAAACAACTGAAAGCCGTTCAAGAATTCCACACCGCCTTTGCAATAGGCTATAGTGAAGCGCCCAAAGCCGATTTGGGCACTGCTAAAAAAATTCTTCGCTACGAATTAATGCGAGAAGAAAACGAAGAATATTTTGAAGCCGTTCAAAACAATGATTTGGTCGAAATAGCAGATGCCTTGGGCGATATGCTCTACATTTTGTGTGGCACCATCATCGAACATGGCTTGCAACATAAAATAGAAGACGTATTTGATGAAATTCAACGCAGCAACATGAGTAAGTTGGGTGCTGATGGCATGCCCATTTACCGCGAAGATGGAAAAGTAATGAAAGGCCCCAATTACTTTAAACCAGATTTTACCAAAATTTTGAACCAAGAATAAAAAAAAGCGACTGTGAGGTCGCTTTTTATTTCTTATATTTTCACTTTCCAGTCAAATGGATCTTCGGCTATATTGTATTGAATGTGAACGAGTTCTTCTTTTAGCATCAAGGCCATGGATTTTTCCATTTTGGGCAACTCAAAATATTCGTCTTGGTACGAAAATCCAATAATCGGGTTGACTACTGCCGCTGTACCCGATCCAAAGACTTCTTTGAGGCTACCATTTTTGGCTGCAGCGACCAATTCGCTCACCAAAACCGGTTGAATTTTTACATCAATCCCCATTTTTTCGGCCAAGGCTATCAAGCTTTTACGGGTTACTCCGTCCAAAATTCGCTCGCTGGTTGGGGCGGTATATAACGTATCGTTAATTCTAAAAAACACATTCATAGTGCCGGCCTCTTCCAATTTGGTGTGCGTGGCGTCGTCGGTCCAAATGATTTGTTGAAACCCTTTTTCGTTGGCCAATTTGGTAGGATAAAATTGTGCCGAATAATTTCCGGCGGCTTTGGCAGCTCCAATTCCACCATTGGCGGCGCGGCTGTAATGCTCGGCGATGATCACCTTTACTTCTCCCGAATAATACGATTTGGCTGGTGATAATATAATCATGAAGCGGTATTGGCTAGAGGGAGCTGCAATTACGCCACTTCCTACGGCTATCATAAACGGACGAACATACAAGGAATTTCCGAGTCCTTTTTTTACCCAATTGCGATCTAAATCAATGAGTTGTTTTAATCCACCCATGAAAACATCTTCCGGAACTTCGGGCATTGCCATGCGCACTGCGGAATGATTGAAACGCTCAAAATTTTGATCAGGGCGAAACAACCACACTTCATCTTGCTCGTCTTTGTAGGCTTTCATGCCTTCAAAAATCGCTTGACCGTAATGAAAAACTTTGGCCGATGGATCTAGCAAAAATGGCTCATAGGGTTTAATAACCGGCTGTTGCCATTTTCCTTCCTTAAAATCACACCACAACATGTGGTCGGTAAAAGTAGAACCGAAGGACAAATTATCGAAATCAACCGAATCTATATTGGACTGGGGAACCGTTACGATATCAATTTTTTGAGTAGTACTCTCACTCATTTAAAATAATGTATTGGAATGAATTATATCGTAAAGCACTGATTATAAAGGACTAATGATTTAAATTCAAACTAAAATTAGTAATTAATTTAAAATTTCGGCTAAAATAATAAATTAGAAGTTGTATTGATGCGGTTGGGGTGAAAATGTTGATAATTAGCTGTTAGCTGACAGCTGTTAGCTTTTAGCGCTCAGCGATTAGCTTTAGCCACGAATGGTTTAATCCCGATGCTTCGGTACCAATGATGAATCCCGACGCCTAGGGACCAAATTGTAACTACAACATGAAATCTTTTAATCATTCAATTTTTTAATCTTTAAATCTTCTATACGAACAACCGACAACATAATTAACACACCCTCAGCCCCTCTCAAGAGGGGAGTTGTTGAAGTTTTATAGCAAAGCGGAAATTCTTAACCTGAAACTTGAAACATAAAACTTGAAACAATTATCTTTACCCCACAAAATTTCAAATATGAAAAAATATATCCTATTAACAAGCCTTTGTTTGGCCTTTGTAAGTTGTAAAAAAGAAGCTGTGGCTCCAGTAGCTGAAGCGGCGAATTATGTAAGCTTTGGCGATTCCATTTCCAAAGACGGCGCGATTTCAAAAGCCGATATGTTTGCCAAATACCAAACCCTAAAAGAAGGAGATACCCTGCAAGTGGCGTTTACTTCGAGCATTAACGACGTATGTCAGAAAAAAGGATGTTGGATGAACTTGGCCTTGACCGAGAAAGACGCTGCATTTGTGAAGTTTAAAGATTATGGATTTTTTATGCCGTTAAACTCAAAAGGTGCTGAAGTAATTGTGCACGGAAAAGCCTTTGTGAGCGTAGAATCCATCGAAGTACTGAAACATTACGCCAAAGACGCCGGTAAATCGCAAGCCGCTATCGATAGCATTGTGGCGCCCGAAGTGACGTATTCATTTGAAGCCAATGGCGTATTACTGAAACAATAATGAAATATACACTTTTATTACTCCTTTTGGTTTTGATGGGTTGCGTCCAAAAAGAAGCAAAGCCGGAGTGCAAAGCGCCCAAAAAAAATGCATTAACGATGTACAAAATGTCGGAAATGTCGGCTTTAATGGAGCAGATGTATGCCGAAAATCAACAACTCAAAGCGCGCATTTTGAAAGGGGAAAAAATAGGTGAATTTCCAAATCATTTCTTGAAGATTCACCAAGCTGTAATGACGGACAGCACCGAGAACGACGCTTTTTTTAAAGAACAAGCGCAACTATTTATTGCTGCACAAGCACAAATTTACAAAGATCCCAAAAACGCCCAAGCGCATTTTAATGCAGGTGTTGATGCATGTATTCAGTGTCATCAGGTGAAATGTGCAGGTCCCATTAGCCGCATCAAAAAACTCTACATTGCTCAATAAATGAAACGTCTTGTGGTGCACACCGCCGATGGTTCTACTTCGATTCATTTGCCCGAGTGGAACGAAAGTTACCATTCCAAACACGGCGCCATTCAGGAAGCCCAACATGTGTTTATCAAAAACGGCTTGGATTTGTTTCAGAACCAAACTATTTCCATTTTAGAAATTGGCTTTGGCACCGGACTCAATGCGTTTATCACGCTGTTGGAATCTCCCAAACGACAATTGACCGTTGATTATACAGGCGTAGAGGCCTATCCGGTCTTGGCGGAAGAATGGCAGCATATGAATTATGTTGCTGAATTGCATGCCGATGCACAAGCGCCTATATTTGACCAAATGCACAGCTGTTCTTGGGAACAACTGATTCCCCTTTCGCCTACTTTTTCGTTGTGCAAACGCCAACAGCGCATTCAAGACATTGCCGATGAAGCCCAATTTAATTTGATTTATTTTGATGCCTTTGGCTACCGCGTACAACCCGAATTGTGGAGCGATGCAATTTTCAGGAAGATGTATGCGTCACTCAAAGCAAACGGGGTTTTGGTAACCTATGCCGCTACTGGAGCGGTGCGCCGTTCGATGCTGGCAGCTGGCTTTTCAGTCGAAAAACTGGAAGGACCTCCGGGCAAACGTGAAATGCTGCGAGCAACGAAGCATTTCTAATTAATAATGAAAAATTAATAATTAATAATTGTACGAAATAGATTATTTAAAATTAAAAAAAGTGCGTTTAATCGATTAAATAAGTAGTATAACGATAATTTTCTACTTTTTTTCTTGTGAGGTTCAACGGTATGATTTACATTTAACGTGAAATTACGTTTAACCCCTAAATCTTTTCGCTATGTCTCGAATGTTATACGATTACACCAGAACCACGCTAGAACGGGTGAGTTTTGATCAAGCATTATTTTGCAAAGAATTACGCAAAGCCAGCAAAAGTTTATTGCCCTATGAGATCGAACAACTGCAAAAGTGGTTGTTTAATTTTACGAATCAAAAACCGGAATTAAAACAATATTTAAAGATTGTATCATAAAAAAAAAGAGGGAGTTTTATGCTCCCTTATTTTTTGGTCGTTGGGCTTACAATGGCCACGTTTTGAAACACGATAGCCCCTTTAATAACGCCCGAAATGGTGCTGCGCAAGGCATCAATAATTTGAATTTTGAGTTCTGATTTGGGATAAATTAAACTCACTTCGCGCGCGGGTTTGGGCTCGCTAAAGTGCTTGAGTTTTAGCTTATTTTTTTCATTCAAATCCAAGGTGTGCAAGTAGGGAAGGAGGGTGATTCCCAACCCTTCGTCAGCCAATTTAATTAAAGTTTCAAAACTCCCGCTTTCCAGCTGAAAGTGATTGTCGTCGTTTTTATGGGCGCTCTTACACAAATTTAATATGCCGTCTCTGAAGCAATGTCCGTCTTGCAACAACAGTATTTCGTCCAGATTTAAATCAGAAATCTCGATTTCTTTTTTTGTAAAATGCTGATGATTCTCAGGTATATACGCCACAAAAGGCTCAAAATATAATACTACTTCTTTTATCTTTTCTTCGTTTAAGGGCGTGGCCGCGATGGCGGCATCCAAATGGCCATTTTTGAGTTTAGCTATAAGCTCTTCTGTGTTTAATTCTTCGATGATCAATTTGACCTTCGGGTATTTTTTGATAAAATTAGTTAAGAACATTGGCAATAAAGTGGGCATAATCGTAGGAATAATGCCCAATCGAAATTCGCCGCCAATAAATCCCTTTTGTTGTTCTACAATGTCTTGAATGCGGTCGGCCTCATTGACAATTTTCTTGGCTTGGGTAACTATTTTCTGTCCAATTTCGGTTAGCTGAATGGGTTTTTTGCTGCGGTCAAAAATCAGGATATTCAGTTCCTCTTCTACCTTTTGGATTTGCATGCTCAAGGTGGGTTGCGTCACAAAGCATTTCTCGGCAGCCAGCGTAAAATTTTTGTATTCGGCTACGGCGAGCACATATTGCAGTTGGGTAATGGTCATGGATCAGTTTATCTGATGCAAATGTAGAAAACAATCAATTTATCTGATAGTCAAACAAGACAATTTTACAGTTGTTAAATTAAAATTAATTTGATGTTTCGCTGCATGTGTTTTACTATTTTCGCCACATGAAATTTTTGGCTTCCATCGTATTAGTTTTTTTTCTGGCTTTAATCGCCTATCCGACCTATTCGGTACTCGTGAAGAAATTTGCTGATAAAAATGTTTCGTATGCTTTTTCAGACGAAGAAAACGAAAAAGAGTCCAAAGAAGTAAAAGGGGTAGAGTATATAAGTCAAGCAAAATTGCCCAATGCTATTTCCTTCTTTTATGCTCGTAATGTGTCCAAAATTTCGGCAGCAAACGAGTCAAAACGTACTAATTTCCCCAGAGAAATCCTCATTCCGCCACCTAAATTAGTTTAATATATATTTTTTGATCGCAGCTGCGACTCATTTTGTATTTAATTAATTTAAACAGGTATGACAAATAAAACATCTTATTTTGCAAACCTCAAAGCTGATTTCGCATCAGGTTTAGTGGTTTTTTTGGTAGCATTGCCTTTGTGTTTAGGTATTGCAATGGCTTCGGGAGCACCTTTGTTTTCGGGTATTATTTCAGGTATTGTAGGCGGTATAGTAGTTGGTTTTTTAAGCCAATCACATTTAAGTGTCTCCGGACCCGCTGCGGGATTAACCGCAATTGTGCTCACATCAATTACCGATTTGGGCACGTTTACTATTTTTTTAACTGCCGTATTTTTGGCCGGAATTTTCCAACTAATTTTTGGATTTATTAAGGCGGGCACCTTGTCCAATTACATCCCAAACAATGTAATTGAGGGTATGTTGGCCGGTATTGGGGTTATAATTTTTTTAAAGCAAATTCCCCACGCCTTCGGATATGACAAAGATTACGAAGGCGATTTGGCTTTTAAACAGCCTGATTATGAAAATTCCTTCTCCGAACTTTTTCAACTGATTGGTCACGTACAAGTTGGCGCCATAGTTATTACCCTAGTTTCTCTAACACTATTGATAGCGTGGACTAAAATTGAATTTCTAAAAAAAATAAAACTAGTTCCCGCAGCACTTGTGGCTGTAATTGTCAGTGTGATTATCAACGAAATTTTTATTCGTTCGGGCAGTAGTTTAGCCATTTCTAAAGAGCATTTGGTGAGTCTGCCTGTGCCCACCTCAGTCGAAGAATTGAAAGGCATTTTTGTATTGCCCGATTTTATGGCTATTACCAACTCAAAAGTTTGGGTAATTGCCCTTACCATTGCCGTTGTGGCCTCTATCGAAACCTTGCTTTGCATTGAAGCAGCCGATAGAATGGACAAGCAAAAACGATTTACTGACACCAATGTGGAGTTAAAAGCACAAGGTATCGGCAACATGCTGAGCGCCTTATTGGGAGGTTTGCCTATGACTTCGGTAGTTGTGCGCACCACAGCCAATAATACCGCAGGTGCAAAATCAAAAATGTCTGCGATTATTCACGGGCTATTGTTGCTCCTTAGTGTCATTTCTATTCCAACATTATTAAACAAAATACCGTTGGCTACCTTGGCTGCTGTGTTGTTGTTAATCGGATACAAATTGGCGAGTCCTGCTACCGTCAAACATTTTTGGAAAAAGGGCAAATACCAGTTTATTCCTTTTATAGCCACCTTATTAGCTGTGGTTCTAACTGATTTATTAAAAGGAGTTGCCTTGGGGATTCTCATCAGTATTGTTTTTATTTTAAAAGGCAATCTAAAACGGGCTTACCAATTTAGAAAAGAAGAATACCACGACGGTGATGTGATTCACATTGACCTGGCACAAGAAGTTTCTTTTTTAAACAAAGCTGCTATCAAAAATACTTTAGCGTCTATTCCAGAGCATTCTTCAGTTTTAATCAATGCTACCGATACGGTATACATTGCGCACGATGTCTTGGATTTGATTAAGGAATACAAAAAAATAACCTCAAAAGAAAAACACATCAAAGTAAAATTAGTTGGATTTAAAAAAGCCTATGGTTTAGTAGAAACCGGCGAAGAAGACAAACATGTCTTTGTTCAATCTAACACCTAAAAAATTATACACAAATGAAAACATTAAATAAAGCAATGCAAGCAGCCATAACCCCATCTATGGCAATCGATATTTTGAAAGATGGAAACAAACGCTTCATGAATAACTTGAAAGCAAATCGCAACCTACTGGAACAGGCCAATGAAACCTCTGATGGCCAACATCCTTTTGCCGTAATCTTGAGTTGTATTGATTCCCGAACTTCGGCCGAACTGATTTTTGATCAAGGCTTGGGCGATATTTTTAGCATTCGAATTGCCGGAAATATTATCAACGAAGATATATTGGGTAGTATGGAATTTGCCTGCAAAGTAGCCGGATCAAAAATAATTGTGGTTTTAGGCCACAGCAAATGTGGCGCCATAAAAGGTGCCTGCGATCAGGTAGAACTAGGAAATTTAACCGGCTTATTACACAAAATCCAACCGGCAATTCAAAACGAACGGACAGAAATTGACAACCGCAGTTCATCGAATGCAGCATTTGTAGAAAAAGTAGCCGAACTCAATGTAGCACATACAGTAGCTTCCATTCGAGAACGCAGTCCCATATTAGACGAGTTAATTGCGTCGGGAGAGGTTGGAATTTTAGGCGGGATGCATAATTTGTCAAACGGAGAAGTTACTTTTTTTGCGCAATAACTAGAATTTTAAATTCCTTTTTAAGTTCACGGGCATTTTAATTCATACAAATAAAATCAGTAGTTTTATGGCAGTTAAACAAAACCAGTACATGACCGATTTTTACAAGAAAATACTCGAGAACAATAAAACCTGGGTTGAATCCCAATTGGCTTTAAATCCGGATTATTTTAGTGATTTATCAAAAGGGCAAAATCCGCCCTTACTTTGGATAGGTTGCTCCGACAGTCGGGTTCCGGCCAACGAAATTATTGGCGCCAAACCGGGTGAAGTATTTGTACATCGCAATATCGCCAACATGGTGATTCATTCGGACATGAACATGCTAAGTGTCTTGGATTATGCGGTAAATGTGCTCAAAGTAAAGCACGTGATAGTTTGCGGACATTATGGCTGCGGAGGAATTAAAGCAGCGATGGGCAATGATTCGATTGGTATTATTGACAATTGGATTCGTCACATCAAAGACATTTATCGCTTGCATAACACTTTTTTGGATGCGATTGAAAACGAGGAAGATCGCTTCAATGCTTTTGTAGAAATAAACGTGAAAGAACAGGTGTTTGATTTGGCCAAAACCTCCATTGTGCAATCGGCTTGGCGCAACAAACAAGAGTTGTATTTACACGGTTGGGCCTACGGATTAAACTCGGGTTATGTTACTGATTTGAACGTAACTTTCAGTTCGGATGTAGATTTGGACGAAGTATACCAATTAAAATTCTAAACGTCTTCTAAGTTTTCATTAAACGACGAAGGCAGCAATTGCGGAATAAATTTCACCAAAAGCGGCAACAATAAACTGCCGCCCGGTATCATAAAGATGGTCAACGAAGGAACTGTTTTACAAATGTCAAGCAGTTGTTTCTTGACCTTCTTTTTTTCGTCTTTGTCTAAGTCTCGTTGCGTGGAATGCGCCAATAACACCATCAATTCTTTGCTTTCGGAGATTTCTTTGGCCAAGCGTTTTTTATTGCGCTGAATGAGCGTAGTCACCAATTGGGTGGAGTGATCATAAAAATGCTTCACCGGATTGGCATAATTAAAGTAGGGAATTTCGTTTTTGTAGCGCGTTATAAATTGAGTGGTATCGAGCATGCAGTTTTCTACAAAACCATCTGGAATTTGCAATTGCTGCGCCACTTGGTACAAGAAAAACCGTTCTTCATTGTCGAGTTGGCTGTCACTCCACAAAGCCAAACCCGCCATATCCAGTAAATAATATTTCGCCAACGGATCGGTAAAATAGTCAAATGCCAAGGCGTCTAAGCTAGAGGAGGCATGTTTATCGAGTTTGGTATAGCGCACCGAAGCCTCAAATAGTTTGATGAGTAGATCATCGTGTGGTGATTTATTAGATTTGGTTTTCAGCGCCAAACTCATGAGACTCACCAGTGTTTCCTCCATTTTCTTCACGTATTTTTCGGGAATCTCGCCTGCGGTCAAATAGTGACGAAACGCCAAAACATCTACAAATAACAAGGCATTGGTTACAATGTGTGAAAAGTTTTTACTGATCACATTTTCGTTGGTTTGCACCCGTTCATCTATTATTTTTTCCAGGTGACTGCTGGTTGAACTAGTGGGAATTACTTTTTGTAGCCAACTAAAACCCTGCGGATGCATCTGGTCATAATAGGCAACTGCTTTGGCGATAAATTGGGATGAATGGTTCTCAGGAAAACTCAATTGATATACACCATACAAGGCATGAAGCAACGCCAATTTTGAAATTTCGTCGGTTAGCCAGTTTTTTAACGTAAGTTGTTCAGCGGTTGAAACAGATACAATGTGCCCGTAAATAAATCCAGTTTGTCGGAGTGCAACATAATATTCAGAAGCATTTACGGCTAGTTTTTGAGCCGATTTTTCGTCCAAAAAATACTTATCAATCCAACCGGATGCTGACGGATTTATCATCTGATTCCCTATTTAATCAAACCCGAACAAGCAATTCTACCTCCAGCATTTCCAGTGGGTTGGGTAGTAAAATCATCCGAACCTTGGTGCACAATCAACCCTTTTCCTAAAATGTCCTTGGCGGTGTCTTCACAGCCCATACACCATTCGTTGGTAGCAAAAGTGACCGTCGCATTTCCATCTTCATCGGCGGTAAAGTTGCCAATATCGCCTTTGTGGTATTCCTCGATTCCCCATTTGCCATGTTTTTTAAAAGTAGGGTTCCAATGCCCTCCCGCCGAACTTCCATCGGCAGCCGAACAATCTGATTTTTCGTGTATGTGAATGGCGTGTACTCCCGGTTTGAGTCCCGCCATTTTGGCCACCATCGTAACTACTCCTTTTTTCTCGGTGAAAGTTGCTGTACCGCTCACGGCACTGTTGCTTTTGGGCTCAAAAACCACCGATAAACTTTTTGATTCACTCGAGTTTTTGGTGCCTTTACAAGCCAAAAAAACACCAAACACAATCAAAACAAGTAGACTAATCTTTTTCATAGGAATTGAATTTTGTGGTACTAAAGTAGGGATAAAATGGATTTATAAAACGGGATAATCAATTAAAAACAATACCCATTTTCTTCTACCAATTGGGTGGCAATGGTTTCGCGCAAGCCCACAACATTGGGCGGGTTGGTATATTTGGTAAAACGGCGCAAGCCCATGAGCATCATGCGTTGTTCGTCGCCGGTTTCAAACGAGACGATGCCTTCTTTTCCTTTGGCGTAAATCTTATCAACTGCTTGGTAAATATACAGTTGCGTCATGGCAATTTGTGCTTGGCAATTGTCGGCACCCAACGTGTTGACCAATTTTTCGGTACGCAACAGCCCCGATTCGGCCATATAGATTTCAATCAAAATATCAGCGGCGGCCAAGACCAATTGTTGTTGGGTTTCGAGTTCGGTACCAAATTTTTGTACCGCACATCCGGCCACCAAAAGGAAGGCCTTTTTAAGGTTTTGCATCAATACTTTTTCTTCGGCAAATAACGCACTGTAATCGGGCATTTCAAACGAGGGAATGCCAAGCAATTCGTCACGCACCTGCATGGCTGGTCCCAACAATTCAATTTGGCCTTTCATTGCTTTTTTAATGAGCATGCCCACACTGAGCATTCGGTTGATCTCGTTGGTACCTTCGTAAATGCGGGCAATTCGGGCATCGCGCCAGGCACTTTCCATAGGTGCATCTTCTGAGAATCCCATGCCACCCAATACTTGTATACCCTCGTCAGCGCATTGTTGTACGTGCTCGGATACAGCTACTTTCAAGATCGAACATTCAATCGCAAATTCTTCTACTCCTTTCAGTTCAGCCACTTGGTGAGATTCTCCTGCTTCCATGCGCAAGGCAATTCGGTCTTCGATGCTTTTGGCCGTGCGATACACCGCACTTTCGCCTATATAACAATTGGTCGCCATTTCGGCCAATTTGTAACGAATGGCGCCAAATTGCGCAATCGCAGTACCAAATTGGATGCGTTCGTTGGCATATTGAATGGATTTGCTGCTTAGTCGGCGTTGGGCATCGAGGCAGGCCGCAGCTAGTTTGATGCGTCCCACATTGAGTGCATTCATCGCGATTTTAAATCCGCTGCCACGCTCCGACAACATGTTTTCTACCGGCACTTTGGTTTCGCTAAAAAACATCTGACGGGTAGAAGAGGAGCGAATGCCCAGTTTGTGTTCTTCTTCGTTCATCGAAATGCCATTGGACGGATTGTTTTCTACAATAAAACCGGTGATGTTTTTGTCGTTTTCGATGCGTGCAAAGACGATGAACAACGAACAAAATCCCGCATTCGAAATCCACATTTTTTGACCGGTAATCAGGTAATGCGTGCCCTCGACATTCAAAACAGCTTTGGTTTTACCCGAGTTGGCATCGCTACCGGCATCGGGTTCGGTGAGGCAATAGGCGCCAAACCATTCGCCCGAAGCGAGTTTAGGTACGTATTTTTGTTTTTGTTCTTCGGTGCCGTACAACAAAATAGGCATCGTGCCAATGCCGGTATGGGCACCAAAGGCCGTCGAAAACGAGCCCGTTGCTCCCGAAATGTAATCGCAGACCAAACAGGTGTCCACAAAGCCCATGCCCAATCCACCATAAGCTTCGGGCACAGCAATGCTCAAAAAACCCAGTTCGGCAGCTTTGCGCATGCAGGATTCGGTAAGTGCAAAATCGCGTTGTTCAAAGCGCAATTTGTGGGGCCAAATTTCTTTGTCGACAAATTCGGTTACGGTATCGCGCATTAATTTTTGCTCGGCTGTAAAATCTTCGGGCGTGAAAACACTACTGCTTTCTGTTTCTTTTACTAAAAACTGCCCCCCGCGGGTAATGTCCATTTTTTCTTAGGTATGTAGATTAATATAGAACTTGTGTTTTATTAAGTACTGAGTTTTTAGTTTCAGGTTTCAGGTTTCATGTTACAAAAAAACAAACTTTAGTTTAAAATCTTTTTTGTGTAAATTGTTATTGTTTAGTAAGCTATATTACCTGAAACTTGAAACGGCGAAAGCCGACTGATGGAGCGAAGCGGAATAAACTTGAAACAAATCAAAACACCTCAAACACCCCTGCGCTTCCTTGTCCAGTTCCCACGCACATACTCACTAGGCCGTATTTATTGCCGCGGCGTTTCATTTCGTCAAACAATTGCACAGACAGTTTAGCGCCGGTACAACCCAACGGATGGCCCAAGGCAATGGCACCGCCGTTCACGTTTACAATGTCTGGATTCAAGCCCAAACTGCGAATCACAGCCAGCGATTGAGAGGCAAAAGCTTCGTTGAGTTCTATCAAGTCGATGTCTTGCAAGCGCAAACCTGCTTGCTGGAGTACTTTGGGAATCGCTTTAATTGGACCAATGCCCATGACGCGAGGTGCTACACCGGCAGAAGCAATATTCACCAAACGGGCAATGGGTTGCAAATGGAGTTCGTTCACTAGTTCTTCGCTCATCACCAACACAAATGCGGCTCCATCACTCATTTGCGATGAATTCCCCGCAGTAACTGATCCTTGGTCTGCAAATACCGGTTTTAATTTGCCCAATGCTTCCAAACTGGTATCGGCTCTTGGGCCTTCGTCGGCAGAAACGCTATAGGTTTTGGTGGCTTTTTTGCCGTTTTCGTCCAAATAAGTTTGGGTGATTGTAATAGGCACTAGTTGGTTGGTAAATTTTCCTTCTTCATGCGCTTTCAAGGCTTTGCGGTGCGAATCAAATGCAAATTGGTCTTGGTCTTCGCGGCTAATGTGGTATTCGTTGGCAACGGCCTCTGCAGTGAGTCCCATGCCCCAATAGTAACTTTCATGTCCTTGCGAAACCAGCTCGTAATCGGGAGTGGGTTTGTAACCACCCATCGGAATAAAACTCATGCTTTCGGCACCACCGGCAATAATGCACTGCGCCATGCCCGCTTGAATTTTGGCCGTAGCCATCCCAATGGTTTCTAGTCCGGAGGCACAATACCGGTTGACTGTCACGCCTGGCACGTCATCAATTTTGAGTCCCATGAGCGAAATTAGTCGGGCCATGTTTAGGCCTTGTTCGGCTTCGGGCATGGCATTTCCTACCATCACGTCGTCAATACGGGTTTTGTCAAAATCTGGCAATTCGCGCAACAAGGCTTCAATGGTTTCGGCGGCCAACTCATCGGGTCGCTTGAATCGAAACACCCCTTTGGGCGCTTTTCCCACTGCCGTTCGGTACGCTTTTACTATGTAGGCTGTTTTCATAGTGTCTACTATTATGGATTTAGTACTAATCTATTTTATAATTAAAAAATCAAAAATCAACACCCGAGAGCTTTGCTCGAACTGGCGGAGCAATCAACAATCGTCAATTTCTTAGGGGTTTCCCCGTTGTCAACATATGCTGAATCCGTTCTAAAGTTTTGCGCTCGGTACACAAACTCAAAAAGGCTTCGCGTTCTAAATCGAGAAGGTAACGTTCGCTCACCAAAGTAGGTTCTGACAAATCTCCACCGGCCATTACATAGGCCAATTTATTGGCCATTTTCTTGTCGTGTTCCGAGATGTAATTTCCTTGTTTCATTTGGTCGGTCCCCACATAAAACATCCCCAAGGCTTGTTTACCCAATACTTTTATATCGTTCCGTTGAATCGGTTGTGTATAGCCGCGTTCGGCCAAAAGCAGGGCTTGTTTTTTGGCTTCTGCCAATTGCAATTGTTTATTGACCACCACGATGTCTTTTCCTTTTTGCAATATGCCGGTGTCAAAGGCTTCGTAGGCCGAGGTGGCTACTTTGGCCATGGCAATCGTCAAGAAATAGTCTTGTAAGGTGTTCAATTCGACGTCGTTTTTTCGGTACAAATCAGAAGCACGTAAGGTCAATTCTTTGGTTCCGCCACCACCCGGAATTACGCCCACACCAAATTCTACTAAGCCAATGTAGGTCTCGGCCGCAGCCACTACTTTGTCGGCGTGCATACTCATTTCGCAGGCGCCACCAAACGCAAAGCCGTGCGGGGCAACCACCACCGGAATGCTCGAATAGCGCACGCGCATCATGGTGTTTTGAAAGAGTCGAATGGCGGCATTGAGTTCTTCGTATTCTTGCTCAACGGCCATCATAAAGATCATACCAATGTTGGCCCCCACCGAAAAATTGGCTGCTTGGTTGCCTATTACTAAACCTTCGTATTCGTTTTCGGCCAAATCAATGGCTTTGTTAATTCCTTGTAAGACATCGCCGCCGATGGTATTCATCTTGGAGTGAAATTCCAAGTTCAAAATGCCATCGCCCAAATGCTGAATGCTGGCACCACTGTTTTTCCAGATGGTTTGGGTTTCGCGAATGGTCGACAACAACAAAAATCCTTCTTGTCCCGGAATGGGAGTGTAGGTGTTTGACGTGGAATTATAAAAGCAGTTTTTCCCATTATTAATTTGGTAAAACTGGGAAATACCATTTTGTTTCCAATCTAAAATCCAAGGGGCTATGGCATAGCCTTGGGCTTCGATCAGTTGAATACCCGCTTCAAATCCAATGGCATCCCAAATTTCAAATGGTCCATGTTCCCAGCCAAAACCGGCTTTCATGGCTTCGTCTATTTGGTAATACTGCTCGGTTATTTCGGGGATGCGTTGCGCTACATAGGCAAACAATCCGGCAAAACTCTTGCGGTAAAATTCACCCGCTTTGTCGGTTCCTTTTAGTAAAACGGCAAAGCGATCGATAACATGCGGAATTGTTTTGGTTAATTCTAGCGTCGCAAAATTGGCTTTTTTGCTGGGCTTATAGGTTAAGGTTTTCAAGTCGAGTGCCTGAATTCCCACGGGTGTTTTTTTGTAAAAGCCCTGTTCGGTTTTGCTGCCCAACCACTTTTGATCAACCATATGTTGAATAAAATCAGGCAATTTGAACAAATCGTGTGCCTCGTCATTCGGGCAATTTTCGAAGATGCCATTGGCCACATGCACCAACGTATCTAGGCCTACTACATCCACCGTGCGAAAGGTTGCCGACTTGGGTCTTCCAATCACAGGACCAGTTAGTTTATCTACTTCCTCGACTGTTAATCCCAATTCGTTTACCAAATGAAACAAACTTTGAATCCCATAAATCCCAATTCGGTTGCCGATAAAGGCTGGTGTATCTTTGGCCAATACAGCCGTTTTCCCCAAATAGCGTTGGCCGTAATTGCGTAAAAAATCGAGTACTTCGGGGATAGTTTGTGGGCCCGGAATAATTTCAAATAAGTTGAGATAGCGCGCCGGATTAAAAAAGTGCGTGCCACAAAAGTGCTGTTGAAAATCGGCTGATCGGCCTTCGCTCATGAATGAAATAGGAATCCCAGAAGTGTTAGAGGTGATAAGCGTACCTGGTTTTCGGTATTTTTCGATGGCTTCAAAAACCGATTTTTTGATGTCCAATCGCTCCACAACTACTTCAATAATCCAATCGACTTCGGCCAGTTTGGGTAAATCATCGGTTGTATTTCCGGTTTTGATGCGCGAAGCAAAAGCAGCCGAATAAATGGGTGAGGGTTTTGATTTTAAAGCTTTAGCAAGATTGTCGGTGGCAATTCGGTTGCGGACAATTGGGCTTTCTAGCGTTATACCTTTTTGCGTTTCGGCGGCAGTGGATTCCTGCGGAAGTACATCCAAGAGCAGTACTTCGACGCCAATGTTGGCAAAATGACAGGCAATGCCCGATCCCATGATACCCGACCCTATTACAGCGACTTTTTTGATGTTTCGTTTCATCGTCTTGAGGAGATTAAAATATTTTTTTATCCGTAATTAATTGGTTGATGATTTCTGTAACTTCAAAAAAATGATTCAATTTTTCAACCGAAATAGCCGATTTGATTACTTCATTAAATTGTATGACAGTGTTTTTTGACAATTCTCGTTTTTCTTTTCCCAATTCGGTGAGGTAACACAAAACACCACGGCCATCGGCTGGGTTTTTGCGTTTAATAATCAAGCCTTTTTCGGTTAGGGTTTTTAAGGTGCGGGTTAAGCTGGTGGCTTCCATGCCCATACGTGCACTGATTTCGGTAGCCGGCGTCCCTTTGTCTTTGTCGATACTCAACAAGGTAAAACCAATGGCCATCGATCCTTCGTAATGTGCTGCTTGCTCGTTGTACAAACGGGCTACCGCTTGCCAAGTTGTGCGTAGGGTATAATCGATGGTTTGTTGATTCATGTGTACAAAAATGAAATTCAAATGTAAGACAAAAAATACTATGCATGCATACTAAATATGTTAAAGTTTAGCATAAAAAAACTGCCCAGCTGGACAGTTTTATTCGAAACACATTTCGTTAGCTGTATATTTTCTGGTACAGATTTTTATACTTCTCCAAAATTATTTTGCGCCGTAATTTAAGTGTAGGCGTGAGGTGACCTTCCTTGATTGACCATATTTCAGGTGTCAATTCAAAGCGTTTGATGCGTTCCCACGTGCCGAATTTTTCGTTTAACGCGCTAATTTCTTCTTGGATTCGATCAAGAACTTGATTGTTTTGAATCAGCTCTTCAGCGGTATTTCCAATTGTTATTTGATGCAATTTGGCCCATTCACTTACAAAATCAAAATTGGGTTGAATAAAGGCAGCTGGCATTTTTTCGCCATCGCCAATGACCATAATTTGCTCTATAAAACGCGATTGCTTCATGGCGTTTTCAATGAGCTGCGGGGCAATGTACTTTCCGCCCGAAGTTTTAAACATTTCTTTCTTGCGGTCGGTTATTTTAAGGAAGCCATCGGCATCAAATTCGCCAATGTCACCCGTATGAAAATAGCCATTCTGGATTGCCTCGGCGGTTTTTTCGGCATCCTTGTAGTAGCCCATCATGATGTTTGAACCTTTGCATAAAATTTCACCGTCTTCGGCAATTTTAACTTCCACATGCTGAATTGGTTTTCCAACCGTACCCACGCGAAATAAAAAATTACGCATATCATTAACGGTAATCACCGGAGAGGTTTCGGTTAAGCCATATCCTTCCATGATGGGGATTTCAGCCGCTGCGAAAATGCGGGCCAATCGCGGTTGTAAGGCAGCACTACCCGAAACAATCAAATCGAGTTCTCCGCCCAACCCTTCTTTCCACTTGCTGAAAATCAGTTTGCGCGCCAATTTGAGTTGCCATTCGTACCAAGCGCCATTGGCTCCATAGGGTTGGTAGCGCAAGCCCAAGTTGATGGCCCAAAAGAAAAGCACCTTTTTTAGCCCGCTTAGCTCGGTTCCTTTGGCATAAATCTTATCGTAGACTTTTTCGATTAAGCGCGGAACGGCACTCATCACGTTGGGTTTTACTTCTTTTATGTTGTCGCCCACTTTTTCAATCGATTCTCCAAAATAGACCGAAACGCCAAAACACTGGTAGAGGTACAAGATAAATCGTTCAAAAATATGGCAGACAGGCAAAAAACTCAACGCTCTAGAATTACCGGCCTCAAACGGAATACGGGGTGCGCTGTTTAATAAATTAGAAACAATATTATCGTGCGACAACATCACGCCTTTGGGCTGTCCTGTGGTGCCTGAGGTATAAATAATAGTGGCTAAATCTGCCGGTTTTACACTGTTTTTTCGATCTTCTACCACATCTTGATTGGCCATATCGGCACCCAATTCGAGTAAACTTTTCCAGTTTGAACAGCCTTCAATTTCAGTAAAGGAAAATACCTGCTTGAGCAAAGGCGTTTGCGCTTGAATCCGCATCACTTTGTCATAGACTTCCTGATCAGAAACAAAACAATAAATCGATTCGGAGTGGTTTAAGATATACGCATAGTCCTCTTCCGAAATGGTGGGATAGATTGGAACGTTTTGGGCACCCGTTTGTAGGATGCCTGTATCCATAATGTTCCATTCGGTTCGGTTGTTTGAGGAGATAAGTGCAATTTTATCGTTTTTTTGAACTCCCATGCGAAGTAATGCCCGGGAGATTGCATTGGCTTTATCGATAAATTCTTGTGTTGATGTTTTTTCCCAAACGCCATTGTATTTGGTTACAAAAGCATCAGCTATCGGATAATTAGCCAATTGATAATAGGGAAAGTCAAACAAGCGGGTAGGTGTGATCATAATGTACTTTTTGAGATCTGCAAATTAATTAAAATATCCTACAACGCCAATACAATTTATGACAGTTGTCCTAAATTAACGCCAACAAGTTCGGCTTGTTCTATTTTAATTGGTAATTTTGGCCCCATAGAAATTGCTTATGAAAAAACATTTGCGCCTCAACGAATACAAGGTTTTAGTCTATCGCATTGCCTTAGCTTATGTGTTTTATTTTATAGCCCGTGTACTCTTTTATTTGTTTAATGCCAATCTACTCAAAGTAGATTCTATTTCTGATTTTTTTTCGCTTTCCTATTACGGCCTTGCCTTTGACACCACCGCCATTTTGTATGTCAATTTGTTGTTTATACTCGGCTCGGTTTTGCCACTGTACAACAACACGACGCAACGCTACCAAAAGGGCTTTTTTTATGTGTATTTTGCCACCAATTTACTAGCTTACTTCACCAATTTTATTGATTTTATCTACTACCAATACACCTATGCCCGAACGACAATTGTGGCCTTAAATGTAGTGGAGCACGAGACCAACAAAACCACTTTGTTTTTGAGTTTCTTGGTTGATTTTTGGTATGTGTTTGTACTGTTTTTCTTGGTTTCTTTTTTGTGGATTTATCTTTATAAAAAAGTAACTGTTCCCTACGAAAAACCCTTGAAAAAACCACATTATTTTGGTTTTTCGGTAGTGAGTTTTTTGCTAGTCGTGGCTATGATAATTGGAGGGATTCGCGGAGGAGATTTCAGCAAAGCAACCCGACCGATTAATATTTTGGACGCTAGTAAACACGTCAAAAACCAGGTGCATGCTGATGTGGTGCTCAATACACCCTTTGCCATTATTCGCACGCTATTTAGTAACAGTTTCATCAAAACCAAGTATGCAGGCGTCACTGATGCAATGATTGCCCAAAAAGTTCAACCCATTAAGCAGTACCACAACAATCCGCTTACCAAACCCAACATTGTAGTGTTTATTTTAGAAAGTTACGGCCGCGAATATTCGGGTGCGTTCAATGGCAATTTAAAAATACCAGGCTACAAAAGTCACACACCTTTTATCGATTCGTTGGCGCAACACAGTTTGATTTTTCGCAATGCCTATGCCAATGGCCGTCAGTCTATACACGGGATGTCGTCAATCTTGGCGGGAATTCCGTCGTTTAAAGACGCTTTTACTTCGTCGCCCTATCCCAAACAAAAGATTGAATCGTTGGTGTCTACCTTAGAAGGAATTGGCTACAACACCTCGTTTTTTCACGGCGCTGCCAACGGTTCCATGGGCTTTCAAGGTTTTGGTAATATTTTGGGCATTGATGCCTATTACGGCCGCACCGAATTTAATGACGATTCGCAATTTGATGGCTTCTGGGGCATCTGGGACGAACCGTTTTTTCAGTTCATGAAACGCACGATTGACACCCAAAAAGCACCTTTTTTCTCTACCATTTTTACGGTTTCTTCGCATGAGCCTTATATCATTCCCGAAAAATATAAAACCCGTTTTAAAGAAGGCGAATTGGTGATGCACAAATGCGTCGAATACACCGATTATGCCCTGCAGCAATTTTTTAAGTCGGCAAAAAAAGAGCCTTGGTTTGCCAACACGATTTTTGTATTTGTGGCCGATCACGGAAACCAAACGTACTATAAGGAATACCAAAAACCGATTCAGCGTTTTGCGGTACCGATTTTATTTTACAAACCCAACAGCAGTTATAAAGGCATAAACGACGATTGGGCACAGCAAATCGATATTTATCCTACTTTGCTTGACATGATTGGCTACTCCAAACCCTTCAGAAGTTGGGGCCGCAGTTTGCTTGACAAATCAACGGAGCCTTTTGTCATAAATTCTACGGGAACGATATATCAATTTGCCCAAGGCAACTACATTTGTACCTTTGACGGACAAAATGTTTTGGGTTTTTATAACAAAAATGACAAAGGGTTGACGCACAATTTAATCGGGAAGCGCACCCCCGAAATGAACGAACTCGAATTGCATTGCAAGGCCTTTATTCAAGACTATATGCAGCGCATCGTCGATAAAAAAATGTACACCAAATAACCGAAAATGATGAAAAGTACCCGTAAAAATATTGCTGTTGTTCTGGGAATAATCCTGCTTGTAGCAATTGGAAAATATGTCTACGACATGAACATCAACCACAATTTTGAAGTGATTACCGAAGGAAAAGTATACAAGTCTGGAGTTATTCCACCCGACCAAATTGACGATTACGTGGCCAAATACCACATTAAATCGATCATCGATTTGCGCATGCCCGGCACCAATGATTTGGTATTGAATCCCGAAAACCCCGGAGAATTGCAAGCCGAACGTGATGCCGTAGCCAAAATTAAGGGTGTACATTATTTCCCCAATCCTTCGGAACAAGTGCCAAACGGTAAAAATATTGCGGTATTCAGATCCATCTTAGACAACAAAGCCAATTATCCGGTTTTGATCCATTGCTACCACGGAACCGGTAGAGCCGAATTGTACTCGGCTATTTACCGCATGGAGTACGAGAATTTTACCAACGAGGAAGCCCGAAATGGCGTACGTACCCTTGTCAAATTCAGTTCATTTGACGATGGAAAACCCAAAGGCGAGTATTTGAAAGCGTACAAAACACGCAAGCAGTTACAAGAAAAATAAGTAAAAGATAAGCAAAGAAAAAAGCCGTTTTGAATGTTATCAAAACGGCTTTTTATATTAAGATTTGCGTTGTTCCACCCATTTTCTAGCATTCACAAAAGCTTCGATCCATGGGGAAACTTCGTCTTGACGATCTTTCGGGTAATGTGCCCAGTTCCAAGGGAAAGTCGAACGCTCAATGTGTGGCATCATCACCAAATGGCGTCCTGTATTATCACACAACATCGCGGTATTGTAATCGGATCCGTTTGGATTGGCCGGATAAGCATCATAACCATATTTGCCTACAATCTGGTAGCGGTCTTCGGCATACGGCAAGTGGAATTTTCCTTCGCCATGCGAAATCCAAACGCCCAACGTACTTCCCGCTAAACTGTGCAACATCACCGATTTGTTTTCTTGTATGGTAACCGAAGAAAAATTACTTTCGTGCTTGTGGCTGTCGTTGTGTTTCATTTTACCGTGAATTTCATGCTCCGGATTGATCACTTCGAGTTCCATAAACAACTGACATCCGTTGCAAATCCCTACTGATAATGTATCCTCGCGTTTGAAGAAATTAGTCAAGGCCGTTTTGGCTTTTTCGTTGTACAAAAAGGCGCCGGCCCACCCTTTGGCGCTGCCCAACACGTCGGAGTTCGAGAAACCGCCCACCGCACCAATAAATTGAACGTCTTCTAAATTTTCACGTCCCGAAATCAAGTCGGTCATGTGTATGTCTTTCACCTCAAAACCGGCCAAATACATCGCGTTTGCCATTTCGCGTTCGGAGTTGCTTCCTTTCTCGCGAATAATCGCCGCTTTGGGTTTCTGAGCTGGTGTAAGTGCCGTATTGAGTACTGGTTTTTTTCCGTCAAAATGCACTGGAAAAGCATACTGCAACGACTGATTTTTATAATTGGTAAAGCGCTCTTGGGCTTTGTTTTGCTGGGTTTGTTTTTGGTCTAATAAATACGAAGTCTCAAACCAGGTATCGCGCAATTGGGCTATTGATAAGTTGTATGGACCAAATGTCAAATATGGTGAATTTGTTGCTGTACCAATTTTAAAGTATTCAATTCCAACAAATAATGCTTCAAAGGCTGCATCGTCTTTGGCTTGGATTACCACGCCAATATTTTCAGCAAACAACAGTTTTACCAAATCGGTTTCGGCAATTGAACTCAAATCAAGTTTTGCGCCCAAATGGGTATCGGCAAAACAGAGTTCTAATAAAGTGGTGATCAATCCGCCGCTGCCAATGTCGTGCCCAGCAAGAATTTGACCCTGCGCAATCGCCGTTTGAATGGCTTGAAACGCTTGAGCAAAAAACGCCGGATTTTGTATGGTAGGGGTGGAGTCGCCAATTTTATTTTGGGTTTGTGCAAAGGAACTTCCGCCCAGTTGATATAAATCTTGCGATAAGTTAATGTAGTAAATACTGCCGCCATTTTTTTGCAAAACCGGTTCCACCACTTGGGTGATGTCAGTACAGTTTCCAGCAGCCGAAATGATTACCGTTCCTGGTGCCAAGACATCGCCTTCGGGGTATTTTTGTTTCATCGACAAGGAATCCTTACCCGTAGGAATGTTGATTCCCAAAGCAATCGCAAACTCTGAACAGCTTTCTACCGCGGCATACAAACGGGCATCTTCGCCCTCGTTTTTACAGGGCCACATCCAGTTAGCCGAAAGCGATACACCGGATAATCCGTTGTGAATCGGTGCCCAAACCAAGTTGGAAAGTGCTTCACCAATCGCATTTTTACTACCGGCTACCGGATCAATCAAAGCCGAAATAGGCGCATGACCAATTGAGTTTGCTACGCCTTCTTTTCCCGCATAATCCAAGGCCATGACACCCACATTATTCAGGGGCAATTGCAACGGACCGGCACATTGTTGCTTGGCTACTTTTCCGCCCACGCAACGGTCTACTTTGTTGGTGAGCCAGTCTTTACACGCCACGGCTTCCAAGCGCAAGACTTGCTGAATGTAGTTTTCTATTTCGTCGAGTTGATAACCAATTGGGCTGTAATTTCGTGTAATGGTTTTGTCGTGCATCACCAATTTGGGTGAACTGCCAAACATATCTTCTAAGGCAAAATCCATGGGTTTTGCTCCGGTTTTGGCTGATTCAAAGGTGAAGCGGTGGTTTTGAGTTACTTCGCCTACTTCGTACATTGGTGCACGTTCGCGACTGGCAATTTGTTGCAACAAATCCAAGTCTTTTTGGCCAATTACCAAGCCCATGCGCTCTTGCGATTCGTTGCCAATAATTTCTTTGGCCGAAAGGGTAGGATCGCCAATCGGTAATTTATCGAGGTTGATGTGACCGCCGGTTTCTTCGATCAATTCAGACAAGCAATTCAAATGACCACCAGCTCCGTGATCGTGTATGGAAACAATGGGGTTGTGGTCGCTTTCTACCAATCCACGAATGGCATTGGCCGCCCGTTTTTGCATTTCGGGATTCGAACGCTGAATGGCATTCAACTCAATTCCAGAACTAAAAGCACCGGTATCGGCTGAAGAAACCGCAGCACCACCCATTCCAATGCGGTAGTTGTCACCACCCAATATCACGATGGCATCACCGGCTTGGGGTTTTTGTTTGATGGATTGATCCAATTTACCGTAGCCAATTCCTCCCGCTTGCATGATTACTTTGTCGAAGCCCAATTTGCGAGCGTGAGCTAAGGTTGCTTCGGTGTGTTCGTCGTATTCAAAGGTTAAAACCGATCCGCAAATGAGCGGTTGACCAAATTTGTTTCCAAAATCAGAGGCGCCGTTCGAGGCCTTAATTAAAATGTCCATGGGCGTTTGGTACAGCCACGGACGTGCCGGCATGGCTTGTTCCCAGGGCTGGGATTCGCCTTGCAATCGCGAATAGGCAGTCATGTACACCGCCGTTCCAGCCAAAGGCAACGATCCTTGTCCACCGGCCAAACGGTCGCGAATTTCTCCACCCGATCCGGTTGCGGCACCATTAAAGGGCTCTACAGTAGTTGGGAAATTATGGGTTTCGGCTTTTAAAGATATTACCGAATCAAAGGCTTTGTTTTCGTAGTAATCGGCTTTTTCTGGGCTTTTGGGCGCAAATTGGGTAACGCGTGGTCCTTTTACAAAGGCCACATTGTCTTTGTAGGCCGATACGATTTCGTTCGGGTTTTGTGCCGAGGTTTCTTTGATGAGTTTAAACAACGAACGGTCTTTGGTTTCGCCGTCGATAACAAAAGTACCGTTAAAAATCTTATGGCGGCAATGTTCTGAATTCACTTGCGAAAATCCAAACACTTCTGAATCAGTGAGTTTTCGACCAATTTTAGTCGCTACGCCATTCAAATAATCTACTTCTTCGGGGCTAAGCGAGAGTCCTTCGGATTGGTTATACTGAGCGATATCGTCTATGTAAAGTATGGGTTCAGGTGTAATGGCAATGGTGAAAATGTCTTGATCGATTGCCGAATATTTTTGCAACAACATCGGATCAAAATCTACAAAATCACTTGAAACTTGGGTAAATTCTTCGATGCGTTCAATGCCTTGGATGCCCATATTTTGGGTAATCTCAACCGCATTGGTACTCCAAGGGGTAATCATCGTGGCACGTGGTCCCACAAAAAAATCCGCAAGTACGGATTTGGGTTGATTTGATGACGCGTCTAAAAGCAGTTCTGCTTGAAAAAGCCAGTTTAGTTTGCTGATGGTTTCTGCCGAAAATTCCATTTGCGTAGCGACTGCAAAAACGGTTTTACTTTCGTTGCCGAAGAAATAAATCATGAGTTGGATTTTTGATTCGAAGTCCTTTTATCAGAAGGCCAAGAATTGAGTTGTTGTGTGCGCAAATTTAATTCAAAATTCGGCAAGGCACAAACGGCAGTTATTAAAGGTTATAAACAATTAATCGGGAAAATCGGCGGCGATATAAGCGCCTAAATCGGGAGCTGTAGACGTGCTGCGTGCGTTACCTCGAATGTCAAATCCAATCAAATACAACAAATTTCCTTTTTGAAAGGCGCCCGAACTGGAATCGATATTTAACTGATTGGTATACAAATCAAAGAATTTGGGATCTTGATTTTTGAGATTGCCATTTTGTTCCAAGCGAATGAAGTTGTAGTTTTCGTTGGTAGATAATACCGTTCCAGCATCTCTGAATTTGATTAAACAATGCTGAAAATTTGATTCGAAAGCTACTTCGGGATTATTAGGCGCTTTGTCCAATAATAAACCAATTGCATTTTGGCTGTAGACAATGCTGTTTTTGAATTCGGCGCGGGTAAGGGGAGCAAAGCTTAGCGATTGATCACTATTTTCTTGGTAATTGCTAAGCGAAACAGCCAATTGGCGTATGCTGCTCCAATTGTTGTTGATGGTTGCATGGGTAAAATCATAACTTCCGCCCACGGCTGCCAAACAGGCTTGCCCAGCATAATTGATTACCGTATTGGTGCTGTTGATGGTGGCGTTTCGGCCCAAAATTCCCACATTGGTGTGGTTGTAAATTTGCGAATTGTGTAGCCCTAAATTACTATTTTCGACCAATAAGCCCACCGTCGCATTTTTGATGGTGGCGTGATTGATGGTGCTGTTGCTGCTGGCACGCAACCAAATGGTGCCCCATTGGCCTGGGACATCGGCAAATCCGGGTTCCAAACGATCGCCTTCAAACACTACTTCGTTGGCCAACAGATTGGCGGGATCAAGTGACGGAGCGCCGTTTATTTGCAAACTTGATCCGGGTTGCGCAATCAAACCCGATTCGGCATGAAAATGTACCCGAGCGCCTGCTTCAATGGTGAGTGTTTTGTTGTTGGGAATACCAGCGTAGCCATAGACCACGTAGGGTTTTTGATTGGTGAACAGAAATTCATTGCCGTGAATGGGATCGTTTTCGTCGAGCTCAAAGCCGTTGATGCGCACTTCGGCGCCCGTTTCGTCAAGGCCCAACAAGAGCGATTCTTTGCTGCCGTCGGTAAATTTTTTGGGATATAAAAAAATCGCGTCTTGAATGAGTGTGACCAAATTTACTTTTTGCAAATTGGATCCGCCGTCAAACAATATTTCGTCGGTGTATAAAAATTGGGTTTGATTTTGGGCCGCATATTGGGCGATATCCACCGTGGTTTCTATAAAAACAAACAAGCTGTCATTGGCCAACAACTCGACGTTGGTAAACAATTTTCCTTCGCCAATGCCGTCTCCATTTTCGTCTTGGCCGGTCAATCCGTCTACCATCATGCGGTATTTGGAATCGCTTTTTCCCATACGAATACTTGGAATTGTAATGTCGTTACTAGTGTTATTATACACTTTCAACCGGTACGTACTCGATCCGATGTTGGTGAACACGGTATCTAAATAGACTGTGTCTTTAGAAAACGTGAGCGTTCCGTTACTGGGAACGGTCTCAAAATCCTTGCGACAAGAAATAAGGGAAAGGAGTGCAATACTGAAAAATAAAAGGAGTGCGCTGCGCATGAAAAAATGTTTTGGTAAAAATAGGGATTAAATTGAGAAAGACAAGAGGGAGAGTGTTTCAAGTTTCAGGTTTCTAGTTTCAGGTTTTCGCATACGGGAAATATTTTAAATACTATTTTACTCAATACAATTAGTACAATTAGATTTTATAATTAAAAAAATGCAAAATAGGTAACCAATATATTTTAGACTATTGATAAAAGCTTGAAACTTGAAACCTGAAACCAAAAAACAACTGGGGTTAATTCAGTATTAGTACTTTATTAAACTTAAAACTCTAAACAAATTACTCTAAATTTGCGCAAAATTCAATACATGGAGTTTAACAAAGAACAGATTTTAGATTGGTGCAATTCATTTGCGTCCCAAACACTCATGGGTACCTTGAATATTCGATATGTAGATGCAGGACCTGATTTTCTCACCGCGACTATGCCGGTAAATCCGAGTGTGCATCAGCCGATGGGATTGTTGCACGGCGGAGCCTCAGTGGCTTTGGCCGAAAGCGTGGGCAGTGCGGCTTCGATGTTGTTTGTCAATCCAGAAAAATCTGAGGTGAGAGGCATAGAAATTTCGGCCAATCACGTGCGTGCCAAACGAGAAGGAATGGTTACAGCTACCGCACGCATCATGCATCAAGGACGTTCGGTGCATTTGTGGGAAATTAAAATCACCGACGAAGCCGGCAAACTCATTTCCATTTGCAAATTGACCAATATGGTCTTGCCCAAAAAAGGATAGAATGAAGGCACTTTTAGATCAAGTAGCGCAGCATTACGAGCAGCAGTTGCCGTTTGTGGTGTTTCGCAAACCGCATAAAAATAAGGTAAAAGCCTATTTGCAAGTGGATGCTACCCCATATACCACCGCTGATTTTCAAGAGGCGGGTTTTGTATATGCCGCTTTTGATGGAACATCCAATTATTGCATTCCGGCGCAGGCAGCCCAAGTACTTCAAGCAGAATTTGAAGCAACACCGGCACCTTTATTTTCGGTTGACAGTTCGTTTGCTGCTGCTTCAAAAGTTGATTTTGAAACACGTGTTTCTAAAGCCATTTCGAGCATACAAACTGGTCAATTTGAAAAAGTAGTGCTGTCGCGAAAAGAAGTTTTGCCTTTGCCACTTATAGAGCTAAAAGCCCTAATTAACCGATTGTTTTCCTTGTATCCTAGCGCTTATTGTTACGCTTGGTTTCACCCGAAAACCGGTTTGTGGTTGGGTGCAAGCCCCGAGCAATTGATTAAAATAGAAGCTCATTCCATACATACGATGGCCCTAGCGGGCACCCAAAAATTTACCGAAAACCCCACTTGGGGAGCAAAAGAACAACAAGAACAGCAAGTAGTTACCGATTATTTGGTCGATCAGCTTCATCCATTTTGTGCAAGTCTTAAATTAAATGGCCCTTTTACTCAGCAAGCGGGATCTTTATTACATATTAAAACCGAAATCAGAGGGCAGTTGCATGCTGGTTTTTCATTGCAAAATTTATTGCAATCGTTACACCCAACCCCCGCTGTTTGTGGTATGCCCAAAGATGATGCCTTGCAATTTATTGGGCAAGAAGAAGGCTATGACCGAGAATATTACAGTGGCTTTATGGGTGAAATTCAACCGAATAACCAAGTCGATTTATTCGTTAATTTGCGTTGCATGAAATTGGCCAATAATCAAGCAACTATTTATATGGGCTGCGGCATCACCAAAGACAGTCAACCCGACTTGGAATTTGCCGAAACTGTCCACAAATCACAAACCATGAAACAGGTACTCGCGTACTAAATATATTATGATGAAAGTAGATATACTCGCCTTTGGTGCACATCCCGACGATGTCGAATTGGGTTGTGGTGGAACCTTGGCCAAAGAAGTTTCCTTAGGAAAAAAAGTTGCCATTATTGATCTCACCCGCGGTGAATTGGGAACGCGTGGTTCGGTGCCTATTCGGGATGCCGAGGCCCAAAAAGGTGCCGAAGCCTTGGGTATTGAATTGCGGGAGAATTTGAATTTTCGCGACGGTTTTTTCCTGAATGATGAAGCCCATCAGCTTGAAATTATCAAGATGATTCGCAAATACCAACCGGAGGTAGTGTTGTGCAATGCCATCAAAGACCGCCACATTGATCACGGAAAGGGCAGTCAATTGGTTTCGGATGCTTGTTTTTTGTCGGGTTTAACCAAAATAGAAACCAAATACGACGGACAAGCCCAAAAAGCTTGGCGACCCAAACGGGTGTATCATTACATTCAATGGGTAAATATAGAACCCCATTTTGCAGTAGACATTAGTGGATTTATGACACATAAATTGAATGCTGTACAGGCCTATGCATCCCAATTTTTCAATCCCAATGCCGATGAACCAGAAACGCCCATCTCGTCGGTAAATTTTAGTGACAGCATTACCTACCGAGCACGCGATTTAGGCCGATTGATAGGCGTTGAGCACGCCGAAGGCTTTACGGTAGAGAGGTGTTTGGCCGTCAATAGTTTAGCCGATTTGAAGTAAAAATATTGGTTTTTTCTTTGTTTACGTAAAAGTTTTACAATACATTTGCGCTCGTAAAAATGGTGGTTGTAGCTCAGTTGGTTAGAGTAGTGGTTTGTGGTGCCGCGGGTCGCCGGTTCGAGCCCGGTCAGCCACCCAATTTTTCAAAAGCTCCAAGTTTTCTTGGGGCTTTTTTTGTTTTAGTAGATAGCTTTCAGCTTTCAGCTTTTAGCCACGAATACACAGATTTTCTGGATGAGAGACGGTTCTTAGAAATTCATTTTAACCGACAACCGACAACCGACAACAATTCCAGACAACCCACTAACAGATGAAAGATAAGAGACGGTTCTAAGAAAACCAAATCAAAAATCAACAATCAAAAATCGTTATTCGTTAATCAAATCTTATCCACCTTCAACTTCTCCTCCCGATTTGCAATTTCCCAAGCAATAGCAAAGGCCAATTGGGTGCGTTTGGTGAGGGCGTCAAATTCAATTTTATCTACTTCGTCTGAGGCTTGGTGGTAATCGGCGTGAACACCATTAAATAAAAATACCGAGGGAATGTTGTGTTTGGCAAAATTGTAATGATCGGAGCGGTAGTAAAAGCGGTTCGGATCGTTTTTGTCGTTAAAGGTGTAATCGATGTTGGTGTGCACATAATCGGCATTGGCTTTTTCGCAAATGGCATGTAAATCAGAAGAGAGGTAATCGGAGCCAATCAAATAAATATAGTCGTTGGAATTGGCGTGTTTTTCGTCGCGACGACCAATCATGTCGATGTTCACATCGGCAACGGTATTGGCTAATGGAAACAAAGGATTTTCTGAATAATAGCGCGAACCGTGCAAGCCGTGTTCTTCGCCGGTCACGTGCAAAATCAAGATCGAGCGCTTAGGACCTTGGCCGGCAGCTTGAGCCAGTTGAAAGGCTTGGGCAATTTCTAATAAAGCGACCGTTCCAGAACCGTCGTCGTCGGCGCCGTTGTATACTTCGCCATTCTTTACACCCACATGGTCATAATGGGCCGAAATCACCACAATTTCATCTGGTTTTTCTGATCCTTTAATGAACGCCCAAATGTTCTCCGAATCGGGTAAATTCTCGTTTCGTTTGGCATTCAAAAAGCTGGCAGGAACAGGCTGATAATAGGATTCTGCACCCGTTGGAAAGGGAATAGTATTGTTTTGATAGTGTGCAATCAAGTAATTTCCTGCCTTTTTTTGTCCGGCACTGCCTGTTTCTCGGCCCTCCATTTCATCAGATGCCACCACCAATAAATGGGTTTTTAGGTCCTTGGCCGTAATTGAATTCAGATAAGGAATAAGTGATTTTTTCTGGTTTTTGATTTTTTGTCCTTGGGCAGTAAAAACAAGGCTGATGAGCAGAAAGAGGTAAAGTGTAGTTCGCACGCTAAATAAATTTGATTCAGCTACTAAAGTACTTATTTTAGCTTAATTCAAAAGTATATGCAAGTATTTTAGCCTTATTTTTACCACAAATTTTTTGTTATGCAATCCAAAGAAACTACCGTTGAGGCCTATATGGCCGAATTGCCAGCCGATAGAAAAACGGCTATACAGCGCTTGCGGGAGCAAATTAGCCAACATTTACCAGCCGGTTTTCAGGAAGAAATGTCCTATGGCATGATTGGGTATGTGGTGCCGCACAGTTTGTACCCAAAAGGGTATCATTGCAATGCCAAATTGCCTTTGCCTTTTTTGAACATTGCTTCCCAAAAAAACTTCATTGCCTTGTACCACATGGGCATGTATGCCGATCAATCGATTATGGATTGGTTTACCACTGAATACGCCAAAACGGGGAGTAGCAAATTAGACATGGGCAAAAGTTGTGTACGGTTTAAGAAAATGGATGACATTCCCTTTGAATTAATTGGAAAATTGGCAACCAAAATGTCTTTGGAGCAATGGATTTCGTGTTACGAAAACGCCTTTGTGAAATCAAAAAAATAACAACTTAGTTGGTTGACGTCATGCTAAAACTTCGGTACATACTACTCGTGATCTTGCTGCAAACCGGCTATTGGAGTAGTTATGCGCAGCAAGATTCTGTGAATACGCCCAAGAAAATAGAAGACACCAAACTGTACAAAAATATTTCGAATTATTCCGAACGAAGCAAATTGGCGCGACTCGTCAAAAAGGCAATTTTTGATCCGCTCACCACGCCCAAAGCAACAACCGCAGCAGTAGCACCGCCCAAAAACAGGTACGGCTATTGCCACAATAAAATTATCAGAAACATTGACATTACCACCTACGATCCATTTGGCTACAGCGAATTGGACACGGTAAACAAGGAAGATAAATTTGGGTACAAATTGGGAAATGCTTTGCACAACAAAACGCAAAATTTCACTATTCGCAATTTGTTGCTCATTAAGAAAAATAAACCATTAGATACGTTGATGCTCATCGAAACCAAACGTTTGCTGCGTGCTCAGCGCTATATTCGTCGAGTGTTGGTTACGCCCAAACCGGTAAGCGCTACTTCTGATTCGGTCGATGTATACATTAAGGTACTTGATTCCTGGAGTTTGGTGCCCGATTTTAATACCAATGCCAACACCTCTCGCTTCCGATTATCCGAACGCAATTTTATAGGAACTGGCCACGAATTGAGCGCTACCGTAAAAAAGAGTATTTTTTACAACAAAACGGCCTACAGTGCCAATTATACCTTCCCCAATTTCTTTCACACCTACATCAAAACGGAGCTGAATTATGATGTGGATGTAGATGGTAGTTACCGAAAATTTCTCAACGTAGAACGCACGTTTTTCTCTCCCTACACCAAATGGGCAGGCGGATTTTACGTAGATCAGGAGCTAAAAAAACAATACATTTATTCTCCCTTGCCCGTAAATGAATTTGAATTTTATACCTTTTCTACACGGGATGTTTGGTTGGGTCATTCGTTCAAAATTATGAACGGAAACGAGCAAGATCAGCGGGCCACCAATTTTATTAGCAGCGCGCGAATAATGCAACGCCGCTACATGAAATTACTTCCCAATCAGTTTGATCCTTTGCAGTATTATTCCGATCAAAAAATGTATTTACTGAGCATGGGAATTTCTACCCGAAAATATACCGAAGATGTTAATGTGTTGAATTTTAATATCCAAGAAGATGTTGCTTCGGGTTTTGTGTTCAATATTACCGGCGGCTACGAATTGAAAAATGCGCGTTGGAACAACTATTTGGGCACGCGCATAGCGATAGGAAAGTATTTTCATGCTGGCTATTTTGGTGCCGATATAGAATACGGTTCTTTTTTTTATCAAGGCAAGCAGGAGCGTTCTACCTTTAAGGTGAGTGCCACCTATTTTACACCCTTAATGGGCAATGGTCGCTGGAAGTTTAGACAATTTATCAAACCGCAATTGGTAGTGGGCAATGATCGACTAAACACCCTTTATGACCGCCTGAACCTGAATGGTGAAAACGGTATTCAAGGCTTTGAATCCTACAATTTAATTGGTACCAAAAAAATTAGATTAGCCATGCAAACCCAAGGGTATTCGCCCTGGAACGTCTATGGTTTTAGAATGAATCCCTATTTGGGGTATACGTTGGGGATTTTGGGAAACGAAAAACAAGGTTTTATTAACAACAAATTGTATCAGCACATTGGCATTGGCTTGATTGTGACCAACGATTATTTGGCGTTTAGCTCCTTTCAGTTTTCGTTTTCGTATTATCCGGATACGCCATTTGATTCGAATGAGGTGTTTAAAACCAACACCTTCAAAAGCACCGATTTTGGTTTGCCCAGCTATGAAATTGGTAAACCCAGCTTAGTTCCCTACGAATAAGTTGCGAGTTGTATTCTGCCAAGTGGCTAAATAGCGCCCAGCGATTTGCTGGTAGTGGTGTTCTTTTTCGATGAATTTTCTCGCCCGTTCCCCAATAGCCACTAGTTCGGCAGGATGTTCAATTAGATAAGAAATGGCTTCTACAAGTTGATCTACATTGGCTGTTGCGTTGCAATTGACTGCTTCGGTGAGTTGATAATACTGTAGAAATTCGTGTTCGGCACCCGTAAAAACTACTTTTCCTTTGGCCATCGCTTCTAGGGCATTGTAGCCTTGGTCGTGCGCATAGGCCTGATCCAGAATAATATGGGCCTTGTTATATTGCGTAATGTATTCGGCGTAGGGCAAATTGGTGGTTACACAAATTTCCACCTGCTCGGGGTATTTTTGTTCGATGATTGCTAATGCAGTTTCAAATGCATCCAATCCTTTTTTGTAATAGCTCAGGGTGTTGATTCCCATGAAGATGACTATTTTATCCTGCATGGCCAACGGCTGAAAATCTAGTTGGTCTACATTTACCGGATTGGGGTGTAAACCTAAATACCTTGAATGCCCTAGCAAAGGAAGGTGATAGTCCATGTCGGTAGCGATTACGCCCTGGATGTGTTGGTACAAATAGTCGTGCAATTTTTTGAAGCTTTGTTGTCTAAATTTCAAAACGCCAGTAAAGGCTTTGTCGCTTATTTTTCCTGCCAAATAGGGTTGTGCTGCCGATTTATAGCTTGGATTTGCAAAGCAATAGTGCACGTTGATAAAATCATCGCCACAACTCAACAGAAACACTTTTTTGTTGTGGGCAAAGAGGTACGAAAGAATCTTTTGTTCGGTTTTGGGTTGGCAATAAAAACTGTTTTCGTTAATGAGTTGCACCACATCAAAGTCCTGGCATTGCGACTGCAGCTTTACAAATTGCCGATAGGTGAGGTGCGAACTGATGTCAAATCCGCTGAGTTTGAACAGCGCAACCTTGCATTTCTTGCGCCAACCTTGGTCCCATTTTTTCTCGAGTGCCAATTCAACCGGATAGTGTTTAAATCCGTCCTGAAAACCCAAGTGAACGACGGTGTGTCCCAACGACTGAAGGCCTTCCTTCAAGGAATTGTGCAGCCTGCTGTATTCGCCAATGAGTAAGATGTTCATATATTAGTATATTTGGCAAATATATTTACAAATCCCCAACAATGGCCTCTGCCCCTCAGAAAATAGCAATCGTAACCACCAGCTTAGCGCAGGGTGGTGCCGAACGCGTGGCCGCCAACTTGAGTGTAATGTTCAGCCAGTTGGGAGTTGAAGTCCATCTGATTAGCATCAACAACGCCATTGATTACGCCTATGCAGGCCAGTTGTACAATTTGGGAATTGAAGTTAAACAACGCGGTTGGCTGCGCAGAATATACAAGGCCATCAAGCTCAAACAGTACCTCCAATCTCAACAGATTTCCCTCGTGATTGACAACCGAACGCGCCCCGTTTTTTGGAAAGAAGTAATCTACAGTTGGGTTTACCAAAATCGTCGATTAATCTACTTGATACACAGTTTCAAACTCGAAAACTATTTGCCAAAATCGCCCCGCTTGGCTCATTTATTATATTCCAAAAACACCCAATTTGTAGGCGTTTCCCTAGCGATTGCAAAAGAAATTAAGCGCAAGTATGGATTTAAAAAGGTGCAAACCATCAACAACAGCATTCCCGAGTTACCCGCAAAAATGCCTGCAGACTCTACAACCGAGAAACCCTATATTTTGTTTTTTGGGCGCTTAGACAATAGCGTTAAAAATTTCAGTTTATTGCTTCAGTCCTACAAAAAATCAGGACTTACTGATGCCGGGGTTCAACTCAAAATCATGGGCGACGGACCCGATGCTGCATTTATTTTGGAGCAAATAAATCAATTACAGCTCACCAACTTTGTTGAGATTTTGCCTTTTCAATCTGAACCATTTGCTGTGATACAACAAGCCAAATTTACCGTACTAACGAGTCATTATGAGGGCTTTCCAATGTCCATCGTAGAATCTTTGGCTCTAGGCGTTCCAGTTGTTTCGGTTGATTGCCTGTCTGGACCCTCCGAATTAATTCAATCGGGCGAAAACGGAATTTTAGTACCCAATCACAACGTGCAAGCCTTGGCCGATGCACTGCATGAGCTCAACACAAATGAGGCTTTGTATGAAAATTGCAAAAAGAATGCCCAAAAAAGCATAGAACATTTATCTTTGGATTCCATCTGTTCAGCTTGGAACAACTTGTTACAAACTAGTTATGAAAAACACGATTAATCAGGTTCAACTGCTCGATATCCCCAAAATTCACGATACCCGAGGCAATCTTTCGGTGGTAGAGGGAAATACGGTGCCTTTTGCGCTCAAACGCGTATATTATTTGTATGATGTACCCAGCGGTGCAGCGCGAGGAGGACATGCCCACATTCATCAATCAGAAGTATTAATTGCTTTGAGTGGCAGTTTTGAAGTGTTATTGAAGGATGGTCAGGATGAAAAAACGGTTCGATTGTCGTTGCCCAATACGGGTTTGTTAATTCCCACCGGAATTTGGCGCGAATTGCACAGTTTTTCGTCGGGATCCGTTTGTTTGGTTTTGGCCTCTGGTGAATTTGACGAAGCTGATTACATTCGAACCTATGCCGAATTTGAGTTATTTAAACAAAGTGCGGCGCAATCCTAAGGCAATCAAAAGCGGTTGTAATCTAACTAATCCGCGCAAAAACCAAGCTGGAAGCGCAAACAAGACGCGTTTTTTGATGGACAAATTTTCAAACGCAATTCCCTTTTTCATTTCTTGGTAATACGCCCAATCGCCGCGTAATTTTGATTTGATTCCCAAGGAATAGCGATTCCAATCCAAATAGCGTTTTAAGGCAGGATTTTTTATTTCCCATTCGGCATAGGTTGAAAAATTCATTTTTTTGGGCGTCAAATCCGTTTGTTTGGATAAGCTTTGGGCATCATACGTATAACGTGCCGTGCTATGCCAAATGAACACCACCGGAAATTGCAGGCCCAATCGGATCCATAAATCCAAGTCTTGCCCGCTTTTGATTCCAGCATCAAAAACGCCCACTTGTTCCAAAGCTGTTTTTTTAATTACTACACTCGAGGTCCAAAGGACTGGTTCGATGCCGCTGGCTTCAAAAAAATTAACCAATTCAAAATCGGCTGTTTTAGGAAATGCATAGTGTGCTGGAATTTGCTGATGGCCCGTATCGATACATTTGGCCGTATTAAAAAGGGATTCGTCAGGAAATTGTATGCAGTAGTTGTGCATGGTTTCCAAGTGATCTGATTCCCACAAATCATCGGCATCCAAAAAAGCGAGGTACGGAGCCTTGGCTTCTTGAATTCCTAGGTTTCGAGCAGCCGATACGCCTTGGTTGGTTTGGCTAATGAGCCGTATGCGTTTGTCGGTATATTGATTGAGTAGGGCTAGGCTGTTATCGGTAGATCCGTCGTTGATGAGCAGCAACTCAAAGTTGGTAAACGATTGATTCAACACACTATTGATCGTTTTTTCAAGGAAACGTTCTTTGTTGTATACCGGAATGATTACAGAAAAAAAAGCCATCTAAAAGATTAAAGCCCAAATATACTCGTTTCGTCCTTTCCTTTGTTCAAATATATTATTTTTGCAGCCTATGAAAGCCATTCAAACCTTGCATATCATTTGTTTTCAAAATCCGTATCCGCCTGTTTACGGGGGCGTAATTGATGTGTACTACAAAGTAAAAGCCTTACATGCACTGGGGACTAAAGTCCATTTTCATTGTTTTATCGACGAAAAAGAACCAGACCTAACCGCCTTGCATACGCTATGCGAAGCTGTTTATGTGTATCCGCGCCGATTTAAATTCTTCAAGTTGTTTTCGCGCTTTCCCTTTTCGGTGGTGAGCCGGTACAGCAAAAAATTAGTCCAAAATTTAGAGGCGATTGACGCGCCAATTTTGTGCGAAGGACTGCAGTCGAGTTTTGTGTTGCAGCAACATGCCTTTCCCAACCGAAAAAAAATGCTGCGCTTGCACAACATCGAGTCCAATTATTACAGCGGTTTAGCACAAAGTGAAACCCGGTTTTTTAAAAAAATCTTATTCCAACGAGAAGCCAAAAAGTATGCCGACTACCAAGCCGTTTTGGCAAAGTTTGATCGCGTGTTTACCTTGTCGCTTTTCGAACAGGCCTATATACAAAAACAGTTTGGCAATGGGGAATATGTCCCCGTTTTTCATGGCAATTCCCGTTTTTCAAAACTTACCGATTTTGGTGATTTTGCTTTTTACCACGGCGATTTGCGCATGTCTGACAACCGAAAAGCCGTTGCTTTTTTGGTTGATGTCTTTGCCCAAATTCCCAATTATCATTTGGTTATTGCATCTAGCAAAGCCGCGGGCTATGTAAATAAACTAATAAAAGGTATACCATCAATAACCTACGTAGCCCTAAACACACAAAATCAGTTGGATACTTTATTGGCCTCGGCCCAGGTAAATGTGATGTTGTCGTTTCAGCAATCGGGGACCAAACTCAAAACCATCAATTCGTTGTTTAAAAGCAGGCATTGCCTCATAAATAAAAACATGGTTGATGATCCACAAATTTTGGCTTTGTGTACCGTAGCTTCGACACCAGAAGAATTTAAATCGGCTATTGAAGAATTACGTTTTGTTGATTTCACGCCCGAAATTCAAGAGCAGCGCCAACAAGTAGCCGAAACCCTTTTGTCGGATGAAAAAAACGCTCAAAAAATTATAGATTTCCTGGCAGATTAATTAGCAACAGCCGTAGCGAATAATGCAGTAAATGGCGCGAAAGCCATCTTTCCAATTGATTTTTTTTCCTTCCTCATAGGTGCGGCCGTAGTAGGAAATGCCCACCTCATAAATGCGAACCTTTTTAATCTTTGCAATTTTGGCCGTGACTTCGGGTTCAAAACCAAAGCGTTTTTCTTTTAACTGAAGTGATTTTAGCATTTCCGTATTAAACAATTTGTAGCAGGTTTCCATGTCGGTTAAATTCAAATTGGTAAACACATTTGATAAAATCGTGAGGAATTTATTGCCAATTGTGTGCCAAAAAAACAACACCCGGTGCGCATTGCCTCCCATAAAACGAGAACCGTAAACTACATCGGCAAAACCATCCAGGACGGGTTTTAGTAGGATAGTGTATTCTTCGGGATCGTATTCTAAATCGGCATCTTGAATTAAGGTATATTGACCAGTTGCCAAGCTTATACCGGTGTGAATGGCCGCCCCTTTTCCTTTGTTTATTGCGTGGGCAACATACTGAAGTTGCTGTTCAGGATGAGCTGCCTGGTACCGCGCAATGGCTGCTTCGGTATCATCAGTCGAGCAGTCGTTGACGACTAAAATTTCTTTTTGAATACCCTCGGGAAGCACTACTGCCGTGACTTTATCGAGGATGAGATGCACCGTAGGTCCCTCGTTATACACGGGAATAATAATGGAAAGCGTGGTAAATGTTGTTGTGTTCATTGCAATAGGCTTGGTCACAAAACTACTGTTCTATTTTCAAAAATCAATTAAATTGATACATTTGTTTGCATGAACCACCTGATCAATTTTATTTCCAAGTACCGCTTTCCCGTTTTGATAATTGCTCTTGGAATTGCCTGGATTGCGCTGCTCAATGTGCTGCTTCAACTTTCCGATCAGACTTTTATTTACCCGGATTCCTTCAGTTATTTTGATGCCGCTACCGATTTATTTGTAAAGCTACGGGGCCATTACTACCGTCCGATTGGCATGGCGTTTTTCAGCGGTTTGCCCTATTTGTTTGGGGCTAATGGCACTGCGATTTTTGGTTGGAGTTTTTATGTGAATGTAGCGTGTTGGTTGATTTCGGCACTTTTAATTTATGCCATTGTCCGTTCAATCCTGAATCAGAAATGGGCTTTTTATGCCGGATTGTTGTATTTGCTTTGCGTGGGGCCAGCGACTATTTGCTTTCATTTGCTTACCGAAAATATCTATACGTGTTTACTGCTTGTATTTGTGTACGGTTGGCTACGTTACCAAAACACCCAAAAATATGCCTTTTTGGCCATGAGTTTGAGCGTGTTGTTGTTTTCGATGTTGGTGAAACCAGGTTCCAAATTTTTGGCAATTGGGGTACTTTTATATTGCATCAAAATCATTTATAATCAGCGAAAAGCAAGGGTTTCTTGGTTAATTTATGGCAGCTTGGGACTCATTGCTGTCCAACTCACAGGGATGAAAGCCCAATTTGGAAATGCCACCTTGAGTTATATTGACGGAATCACCTACCACAACTATTTGTGCACCAAAGCGGTTTGCTACCAAGAAGGTGTTCCGTATCATCAAATCAATAACGAACGCGCCGCCTATTTGCATCAGTTTTCCTTGCCCGAACGCAAAGTGATTGCCGCCGCCGATTTAAAACAGCAACTCACCCACAATACCCTAAATCTTTTCAAAGCGTATTGCTCTAACGTATGGGACAATACCATTTCGGGCAGTCCGTATATTCAAGATTGCGAAAACCGCAACCAAGGGCCTTCATTTTCGGTCACTAAATCGGTGTTGTTTTCGGTTTCTAAATGGCAAAACCGATTTTTTACCAGCATTGGATTGATTTTGGCCCTGTATACAATTGTTCGATACAAGCACGCCGGAAAAACAGCAGTCATGACCAGTGTAGTTTTGTTGTATACCGTTGTTTTATCGGGGGTTTCGTGTAGCCAAGGCGATCGATTTCATCTGGTGATTTATCCGCTGGCATTAATTTTGGCAGCCTATTTTTGTGGAAATTGGCTACAAAAAAAGCGTTGAGTTAAACGCTTTTCTGAACTACTTCAAATATTTTTTGGTCTTCACATTTCAGTGTTTTCGACGGGAATTTCATTAAAAGTGCATAATCGTGTGTGGCCATGATGATGGTTTTTCCGTTGGCGTTTATTTTGCGCAACACGTCTAGCACTTCTACGCTGGTTTGCGGATCTAAGTTTCCGGTGGGTTCGTCGGCCAAAATCAATTCGGGATCGTTTAACAAAGCACGAGCAATGGCTACACGCTGTTGTTCTCCACCCGACAATTGGTGCGGCATTTTGTTGGCGATTGCATTCAAATCAACTTTAGCCAACACTTCGTCAATTTTTTCCAACATTTCGGGTTCTGAGGTCCAGCCAGTTGCTTTGAGCACAAACAGCATGTTTTCTTTGATGCTCCGGTCGGGCAACAATTTAAAATCCTGAAAAACAATGCCTATTTTTCTGCGCAAATAGGGAATGTCATCTTCTTTGATGTTGCGCAAATCATACGATACAATACTGCCTTGGCCTTCGGTGAGTGGTAAATCGGCATAAAGCGTTTTCATTAAACTACTTTTTCCAGATCCGGTTTTTCCGATGATGTAAATGAACTCTCCGTGATTTACCGTGAGATTCACCTCACTCAAAATAACTTTTTGTTCTTGGTAGATGCATACATCCTGAAGGCTTAAGACTGAATTTGACATAGTTGTAGTTTTGATTACCGGGTAAAAGTACTACCTAAACGTCGGGTTTCAAAATAAATTTTGTCGACTCATTTTATTCCTTTTATTGTTAAAAAAAATGTTCATAATAAAAGGAAGGCCCAACTCGTTATAGGGTATAGAATAGAATACATTTGAGACTTTAACCTCCAGTTGCTATGCGAAAAATCATTCCCTTATTGCTTTTGTTTTTACTGGCTCAAAACACCTTAGTGTGGGCCCAAAAATCTGCGATTTATACGCATGAACTCGACGATTTTACACGTGCGGTAGAATTGTATAAAAACAAACAATATGCCAGCGCTCAGTTGTTGTTTGACCAAGTAAAACGCGAAACCAGCACACCAGCAGTGCAAGCCGATTGCGCTTATTTTGCTGCCCATTGTGCCATTCGCCTGTCACAACCCAATGCCGATTTGCTGATGGAACAATTTGTGCGCGACTATCCCAGCAGCTCCAAACAAAACCAAGCCTACTTTGAGGTGGCCCAGTATTTTTTTGAATCGGGTGCTTATGCTCCTGCCTTGTTGTGGATTCAGCGCGTAGACGAATCCAATTTGAGTTACGATGAACTGGCCCGTTTTTATTTTGAGAAAGGGTATTGTTTATTTGTTTCTGGCGCCAAAAAAGAAGCGGCTGGTTATTTTACTAAAGGTGTCAATTCAAAAGAATATGGCACCCAATCTAAATATTACTTGGGTTATATGGCCTATGACAACGAAGATTTTACCCAAGCCAATGCCTATTTTAAAGAGCTAGCCACCGAGGAGAAATACAAAGAAAAATTATCCTACTACCAAGCCGAAATGCAGTTTAAACAAGGCGCATTTCAGGCTGCTATTGACTTAGCGCTTTCTGCCTTGCCCAACGCGACGGCGGTAGAAAAATCGCAGTTGCACAAAATTGCCGGCGAATCGTATTTTAATTTAAAACAATACGACTTGGCTTTGCCGCACCTCAAAGAATACCGCGGCAAAAAAGGCAAATGGAACAATACCGATTTCTATCAGCTGGGCTACACCTACTACAAACAGCAGGATTACGCCAATGCGATTGCCCAATTCAATAAAATCATAGACAGTAAAGATGCAGTGGCACAAAATGCCTATTACCACTTGGGAGAAAGTTATTTAAAACTTGACCAAAAACCCCAAGCCTTGAATGCGTTCAAAAATGCCTCCGAATTGATCTATGATCTCAAAATTCAAGAAGATGCCTATCTCAATTATGCCCGCTTGAGTTATGATATTGGCAATTCCTACCAAGCGGTTCCCGATGTGTTGCAGCAGTTTATCAGCAAATACCCGAATTCAGCGAGTGTAGGTGAGGTTCAAACTTTGTTGGTTGATTCCTATGTGACGTCCAAAAACTACCAAGGAGCCTTGTTATTGTTGGAAAAAAACACTGGTTTTGGCACCAAAGAAGTCTACCAAAAAGTAACTTTTTACTGCGGTTTACAACAGTATACCGATGGGGATTTTCAGGAAGCCAAACGCCTATTTGAAAAATCAATTGCAACAGGAATCTCGCCTGTTTATGCAGCACGCGCTACCTTTTGGAAAGCCGAAATTGAGTTTGTAACCGATAATTTTCAAGAGGCCTTGTTGAGTTTTAAACAATTTGAGTCATTCCTAGAAGCCAAAACTGTTCCCGAATACAAAAACAGCGCCTATCATTTGGCGTATGTCTATTTTAAACTCAAAGAATACGAGCAAGCGGCTACCTATTTTCAAAACTATGTTGCGGTAGCTAAAGACGACAAAGTGCGATTGATTGACGCCTATTTGCGCTTGGCTGATTGCCGATTTGTAACTGCCAAATATTGGCCGGCCATGGATGCCTATAACAAAGTGATGGAATTTAAAGGGTTGGATGCCGATTATGCGGCCTATCAAAAGGCAATTAGTTATGGCTTTGTATCTAAAAATGACCGAAAAATAGAAGAATTAGCCAAGTTTGTACTAGCTTATACCAAATCGCAATACCGCGATGACGTGTATTTTGAATTGGGCAACACCTATGTAACCGAGAAAAAAACCGACTTGGCACTCAAAGCCTACGAGCAATTGATTGCCGAATACCCGTCGAGTTCGTATGCTTCAAAAGCTTTGTTGCGACAAGGTTTGGTGTATTATAATGCAGAGAAAGACGCCCAGGCTTTGCTTAAGTTTAAAAAAATTGCTGCTGATTACCCGCGATCAGCCGAGGCCTTAGAAGCCGTTTCTACCGCACGACTTATTTATGTGGATAATGGAAAAGTAGACGCCTATGCCTCTTGGGTGAAAACCTTGGATTTTGTAGAAATTACGGATGCCGATTTAGACAACGACACCTATGAATCGGCTGAGAAACAGTATTTGCAAAACGACAGCAAGCAAGCCATTGCCGCCTTGAGTAGTTATGTGGCCAAATTCCCTGCGGGCATTCACAGCTTGAAAGCCAATTTTTATTTGGCGCAAGCCTATTTTGGCGAACGCCTCACCGAAAATGCAATTCCGCATTATGAATTTGTGGCAGCCAAACCGCGCAACGAATATACCGAACAGGCCTTGGCGCGTTTGGGTGAAATTTACATCAAGAAATCGGATGCAGTTGTTGCAGCCATTGCAACTTTAAAGCGATTGGAAGCCGAAGCTGATTTCCCGCAAAACGTGGTATTTGCTCAATCTAACTTGATGAAAATCTACTACGAGCAAAAGGACTACCCCAATGCGGTGATTTATGCAGAAAAGGTATTAGCCAATCCCAAAATGGACAGTTCTGTAAAATCGGATGCGCAAATAATCGTTGCCCGTTCGGCATTTGAAGTAAACGACGAAGCTAAAGCCAGAGTGGCTTATGCCAAATTACTCAGTTTGGCCAAAGGCGAATTGGCTGCCGAGGCATTGTATTATGATGCTTATTTTAAACACAAAGATGGCCAATACGAGGCTTCAAATTTGGCAATTCAGCAGTATACCAAAGCGTATTCGGGCTATAAATACTTTGGAGCCAAAGCTTTGGTTGTGATGGCCAAGAATTTTTATGCCTTGAAAGACAGTTTTCAAGCCACCTACATTTTAGAAAGTATTGCCAAAAATTTTGTGGCTTTCCCAGAGGTGGTGCAAGAAGCCGAAAAGGAATTGGCTGCCATTAAATCAGCTGAATCCCAAACCAATTCGTCGATAAAAAATTAATTCATCCCAAAATAAATCACATGAAAATCAACCTAAATTTCCTTGTTTTAGTTGCACTTGTTGCGGGATCTAATTCATTTTATGCCCAAGAAAAAGATGGCATTGGCACCGAAGTAATCAGTGTGGTAAAACCGTATACGCCCACTATTTCGGATGCGTTTAAGGTGAAAGAAATACCCACTTTAGACGAAGAAGAAAATTCAAAGAAAGCACCCATTCAGTACACTATTTTTTCCTTTCCCGTAGCCTCCACGTTTGTGCCAGCCAAAGGCAATGCGGTGCAAGCAGACAAAGCAGCTCCAGAAAAATTATTCGAAAATTTTGCCCGTTTAGGATTTGGAAACTATGGAACCGTGCTTGCTGATGTGTACCTCACACACGATTTTGATTCGCACAACTTTATCAATGCAGCCATCAAACATTTGTCGTCGGCCGGCGGAATAAAAGGAATAGACATACCTGATTCGTATTTAAAATCTGGTTTTGACGTGACCTACGGTAGCAAAAAACAAACCTACAGTTGGGATGCCAAGTTGGGGTATCAGCTGCAAAAACAACATTGGTATGGCGTTGATTTTGGGCCTGAATCCTTGATTGATTGGATAGGAATTCCACGAGATAAATTTTCAAAAGCACAGACTTTTCAACACATTAATTTGGGAGCCAATCTGCGTTTTACCGATTTTATGCTCAAAAAAGTAGGCATTGAATACAGTCGTTTTTGGGACGCCTACAATTCGTCGGAGATCCAATTTAAGTTGCGTCCCGATCTGGTATTTATGCAAGCGGACAAAGAAATTAAAACAGCGATTATTCTCGATCATGTAAACGGTTCCTTTGCCAAAAATTTTGATAATTCACCCATGCCAAGTTATTCGTCCACCAGCATAGGGGTTCAACCGAGTTTTGCCATGCAACAAGACGATTGGTCCTTTTCGTTGGGCGCTGCAGGATTTTACAACGCAACTACACAAGCTAAGGGATCAAAGTTTTTTTTCTATCCTAAAGTAGCCGCCTCCTTGAAAGTTGTGGGTGATTTGATGGTTTTCTATACGGGCATTGACGGCGATTTACAACAAAACACCTACCGCAGTTTTGCGCAAGTAAACCCATTTGTTTCGCCTACGTTGTTTGTCGCGCCAACAAACAAACAATTTGATGTGTTTGCTGGACTGAAAGGAAAATTGGCCAGCTACTTGAGTTATGATGTGAAAGCGGCGCTCAAACAAGAGAATAATAAGGCTTTATTTCGAAGTAATTATCTAAAATCGTATGCGGCCGAAAACGAAATTTACACCTTCGGAAATTCGTTTGAGGTGGTGTATGACAATGTCAAAACCATACAAGTTTCTGGTGGCCTGCGATCAGATTTAAGTAAAGACATTGCGGTGGGCGTTCAAGCCACGCTTTCTAAGTATGTTATGTCTGCGCAAACGTATGCTTGGAATCTGCCACAAATTGAATTACAGGCCAATGCTGAGGTTGCTTTTTTGCCCAAATGGTCAGCCGGAACTGATTTGTTTTTTGTAGGCGAACGAAAAGATGCCCAAGGCAACCAAATCGTTATGCCTTGGAACCTCGTTCCGGTTGAGTATATCCAAACCTTGAAAAGTTATGTAGATGCCAATTTTCACCTCAATTACAAACACAACGAACGCTGGGGCGCTTTTCTAAAATTGAATAATGTGTTGAATCAAAACTACGAACGTTGGTTAAACTACCCGGTGCAAGGGTTTCAGGTATTGGCTGGCGCTTCTTATAAGTTTGATTTTTAATTGATGCTGACTGCCCAACTTATTCGAGTTACCCACTAATCATGAATTTAAAGCAAGAAATTCACTTTCTATACACTCAACAAGTGCAAGATAAAATTGACGCCTGTAACGACTTTATTCGAGGGCTCACCGTTGATGCGCAAAATGATGCCAAAGGATCGGCCGGCGACAAGCACGAAACCGCCTTGTCTATGATGCACTTGGAACAAGAAAAAAGCAACCAAAAGTTACTGGAATTTTACGCACAGAAAGCCATCCTGGCCAAGATAAACCCAACTGAAAACGCCAAGCTTGTTAGCTTGGGGAGTGTGGTGCGCGTCAATCAATTGCTGTTGTTTATAGCAACGGCTTTGCCCAAGATCGTGGTGGAGCAAGAGACGATTTTTGCCATTTCGCCACAATCGCCACTGGGGACAAAAATTTACGGAAAAACGGCAGGGCATAGCTTCGAAATGGATGGAAAATCATATACCATTCATACTGTCGAATAAAGGCAATTTGTTGCTCAACTGCATTTAAAATAAACTCACTGTCAGCGCATAAACTTTTCTCTTCAAAAAAATCAACAAACACTTGATTTTCCTAGTGATGCAGCCGCTTCAATCGTTCCTCGGGAAGCAAGTGTGGCTTGTAGTACCAAAATTGCTTTAGAGTGGGATGAGGCCTTTAAAAACATGAATGACCCTTCAGGAAGAGCAGTGGTATATGTTCATGATGATGCTAATATTAAGGCATAAAATTTATAATTCCTTCAAAGTCTTTTATTTTTTTATCCAATACATCTAGAAAAAATATATTTTTACAGGTGTTTTAAATGACAAACATTAGAAAAAAACTACTTTATGAAAAAAATAGCAATTTTATTACTAGGATTAGTATTGATTTATTCCTGTTCAACCAGTACCGATGAAAATAGTTCAGAATTAAATATAGACGGACCTAACGTAACTGATATTGATGGCAATACCTATCAATCGGTAACCAACTGTGGATTAACATTTACTAAAACCAACCTCAATGTATCTAAATACAGTGATGGTACACCAATCCCAGAAGTAACAGACGCCACACAATGGGCAAATCTAACCACGGGTGCTTGGTGTTATTATAACAACACAACTGTTAATGGCACAACCTATGGCAAGTTATACAATTGGTATGCTGTAGTGGGTATTTATGACGCTGCTTCTGCTACCAACCCTGCATTGAGAAAAAAGCTTGCGCCAGCGGGCTGGCATGTTCCAACTGACGCCGAATGGACACAGCTACGAGCCTGTTTGGGAGGAGAAAGTGTAGCTGGAGGTAAGTTGAAAAGCACAACGCTTTGGCAAAGTCCTAATATTGGAGCTACCAATGAGTCAGGATTCTCAGGTCTTCCAGGAGGTTATCGTACCAACGGTGGAAAATTTGACAGCGTTGGCAACTACGGCTTCTTGTGGAGTTCTTCAGAGTTCAACACTACAAGTACTTGGATCCACTACCTAAATTACTACCATGGTCTCGCAAGCAGATACCACTACTATAAGGGAAATGGTTTTTCGGTGCGTTGCCATAGGGATTAGAGCTGCCTAAGGCAGGTAAACTTAAAGGCAAGTTTGACAATTTATCTCCACAGGGGTCGATTTTTAGTTCTTTAGAATGATAAAGTCAATACAACCAAAGCTTTTGTTAAAAAATAGTTTTATTATTTTAAAACGTTCGTCAAATTTGACGAGCGTTTTTTTTGTTGAAATCCACCTCAAAATGTTAATAACTTAAAGGTTTTAAACCCAATTTTCAATAGGAAATCCTATGTGTTTTTATATATTTGCGTGTTAGACAAAAAACAGATTTTTTACCTATAGAATTTATGAGCGAAGAAAATAAAAAGCACAATTATTCGGCCGATAGTATCCAGGCTTTAGAAGGAATGGAGCACGTGAGAATGCGTCCTTCCATGTACATTGGAGATGTAGGCGTGCGTGGATTGCATCACTTGGTTTATGAGGTGGTGGATAACTCGATTGACGAGGCGATGGGCGGACATTGTGATACCATTGGAGTAGCCATCAACGAAGACGGATCAGTTACAGTAGAAGATAATGGCCGTGGAATTCCGGTTGACATGCACAAAAAAGAAGGCGTATCTGCACTCGAGGTAGTTATGACCAAAATTGGTGCTGGAGGTAAATTTGACAAAGATTCCTATAAAGTTTCTGGAGGTTTGCACGGAGTAGGGGTTTCGGTAGTAAATGCCTTGTCCCGCCACATGAAATCGACTGTTTTTAGAGACGGAAAAATATACGAACAAGAATACGAAAGAGGAAAAGCAATGTATCCGGTGAAGCAAGTGGGAGAAACCACCAAACGCGGTACCATGCAAACCTTTTACCCCGATGATGTAATTTTTACACAGACCACCGAATTTACCTATGACACTTTGTCGGCGCGTATGCGAGAACTGTCCTACCTAAATAAAGGAATTACCATTACGTTTACCGACAAACGCGAGAAAGACGAAAAAGGAGAATTTATCTCTGAAGTTTTTCACTCTGACGAAGGACTCAAAGAATACATCCGTTACTTAGACGGAAACCGCGAGCCTATTATATCGCATGTGATTTCTATGGATCACGAAAAAGGAGAAATTCCGGTAGAAGTGGCCTTGATTTACAACACCAGCTACAGCGAAAATATTTTCTCTTACGTAAATAATATTAACACCCACGAAGGCGGAACGCACTTGCAAGGATTTAGAACTGGTTTAACCCGTTCACTTAAAAAGTATGCCGATGCATCGGGAATGCTCGATAAACTCAAATTTGAAATTGCTGGGGATGATTTCCGTGAAGGATTAACCGCAATTATTTCGGTAAAAGTAGCCGAGCCTCAGTTTGAAGGTCAAACCAAAACCAAATTGGGTAACCGAGAGGTGGTTTCGCCAGTAAGTCAGGCGGTGAGTGAAATGATTGAAAATTATTTGGAAGAAAATCCAAATGACGCGCGTATCATCGTTCAAAAAGTAATTCTGGCAGCACAAGCACGTCACGCGGCCAAGAAAGCCCGTGAAATGGTGCAACGCAAAACCGTATTAGGCGGTGGTGGATTACCCGGTAAATTATCTGATTGCTCCGAACAAGATCCGGCGAAATGCGAAGTCTATTTGGTAGAGGGAGATTCTGCGGGTGGAACAGCCAAACAAGGTCGTGACCGAAATTTTCAGGCGATTTTACCTTTGCGTGGTAAGATCTTGAACGTAGAAAAAGCCATGCACCACAAAGTGTTTGAGAACGAAGAGATTCGAAATATATTCACCGCTTTGGGTGTAACCATAGGAACAGCCGATGACAGCAAAGCCTTGAATCTAGAAAAATTGCGTTACCACAAAGTAATTATCATGTGTGATGCCGACGTCGATGGTAGCCACATTGCTACTTTGATCCTAACCTTTTTCTTCCGATTTATGCGCGAACTCATCGAAGAGGGGCACGTATATATTGCTGCACCTCCGTTGTATTTAGTAAAAAAAGGAAACAAAAAAGAATACGCCTGGAACGACGACCAACGTGACATCGCCAACGAACGCATGGGCGGAAGCGCTGCGATTCAGCGGTACAAAGGTTTGGGTGAGATGAATGCGGAGCAATTGTGGGAAACCACCATGGATCCAAGTTACCGCACCCTACGCCAAGTAAATATTGATAGTTTGGCCGAAGCCGATCGCATCTTTTCGATGTTGATGGGGGATGAGGTTCCGCCGCGTAGAGAGTTTATTGAGAAAAATGCAGTGTATGCAAAAATCGATGCCTAATCTTATATTAAGTTAAAATCAAATTAAAATGAAAGTTACTATTGTTGGAGCGGGAAATGTTGGGGCTTCGTGTGCCGATGTTATTTCCTACAGAGGAATTGCCAGTGAAGTTGTGCTATTGGATATCAAAGAAGGATTTGCTGAAGGCAAGGCGATGGATATCTCCCAATGTTCCACTAACACTGGGTTTAATACAAAAATTTTGGGTGTAACCAATGATTACGCCAAAACAGCAAACAGCGATGTAGTCGTGATTACTTCTGGAATTCCTAGAAAACCAGGAATGACCCGCGAAGAATTAATTGGCATCAATGCCGGAATTGTGAAATCAGTAGTAGAAAATGTATTGACACATTCGCCCAATACTATCGTGGTTGTGGTTTCAAACCCCATGGATACGATGACTTATTTGGCCTTAAAAGCGACAGGTTTACCAAAAAATCGCATCATCGGAATGGGTGGCGCGCTAGATAGTTCACGTTTCCGTTATTATTTATCCAAAGCTTTGGATGTGCCGTCAAACGATGTTTCGGCGATGGTAATTGGCGGTCACGGCGATACAACCATGATCCCATTGACGCGTTTGGCTTCCTATAATGGAATCCCAGTTTCTGAATTTTTATCGGAAGAAGCGTTGGCAAAAGTAGCTGCTGACACCATGGTGGGCGGTGCGACTTTAACAGGCTTATTAGGCACTTCTGCATGGTATGCGCCGGGTGCTTCTGTAGCCTATTTGGTTGACAGCATCTTGAATGACCAAAAGAAAATGATTGCGTGTTCGGTATACTTAGAAGGCGAATACGGTCAGCGCGATATTTGCATTGGAGTTCCTTGTCTCATCGGAAAAAATGGGTTGGAATCTATCGTAGATATCAACTTGAATGAGGCTGAAAAAGCCTTGTTTGCTAAAAGTGCTGACGCTGTGCGCAACATGAATGCCGATTTAAAATCAGTATTGTAATAAATAGTGCATGAATACTCAAAAAGAGGCTGCTAACGTGCAGTCTTTTTTTTGAGATTAATGACTAAATAAATTGGTTAATCATAAGGTAAATTATATATTTGCTCGTTTTAAAAATACCGCCATTAAGCTGCTTTGCAATAAAAATCAGTATACTATAGCAATTATTTATTTTTTTAACAAAAAACCAAAACTAGTAAAACTAAAATTAATTAATAAGTAGTAATAATGCAGAATAGAGGATTAGTTAAATTTTTTGCAATTTTATTTGCATTGGTAAGTGTTTACCAACTTTCATTCACTTTTGTATCACAAGGCATTGAAAAAGATGCAAAAGAGTATGCAAAAGGAAACCCCGAAAAAGAAGTTAAATATTTAGATTCCATCGGAAAAGAAAAAGTTTTCAGTCTTGGATTTACCGATTTTACGTATAACGAAGTAAAAGACAAAAAAATAAACAAAGGATTAGACCTTGAGGGTGGTATCAATGTACAGTTACAAATTTCTGTAAAAGACATCGTGAAAGGATTGGCCAACAATTCTAAAAACCCTGTTTTTAATCAAGCATTAGCCGAGGCAACCAAAAACCGTCAAGGAAACCAAGATTATTTGGATGTTTTCTTTGCCGAGTTTGAGAAAGCAGCCAACGGAACTGTAACATTAGCTTCCCCTGATATTTTTGCAAACAAAACACTAGGCGACGAGATCAACTTCAAAATGACTGATGCTCAAGCCAAAAAAGTGATCCGCAGAAAAGTAGACGAATCAATCGAATCTGCTTTTGAAGTATTGAGAAAACGTATCGATAAATTTGGAGTTACCCAACCAAACATCCAAAAATTAGGTCAATCGGGAAGAATTTTGGTAGAATTGCCTGGAGCAAAAGATGTAGACCGTATCAAAAAATTATTACAAAGTACCGCTCAATTGGAATTCTGGGAAACCTACAAAATTGACGATTTAGGTAACTTCTTAATGGCTTCAAACAATGCGCTAAAACTAACTGAGAAAGCGCCAGCTGCAGCAAAAACAGAAACCAAATCGGCTGTTTCTGATTCCATCAATAAATTATTAACCGATGACAAAGTAAAAGATTCAACGGCTGCCAAAAAAGGAGATAATCCATTGTTGGAGAAATTTGTATCGCAAGGAGGAGGAGCTGTTTTAGCGATTGTAGATCCAAAAGATACGGCTACCATAAATAGTTACTTCAAACGCCAAGATATTCGCAACTTATTGCCCGCTGATAAACGGTATGCTAAATTTGTATGGGGTAAGCCATCAATAAATGTTGACGAGAAAACAAAAAAATCAATTGAAACCGTTGAGTTGTATGCGCTAAAAGGCAACAGAGATAACCAAGCCGCAATGAGTGGAGGGGTAGTAACCGATGCAAAAGATTCGTTTGACCAATTGGGCAAGCCTTCGGTGACCATGCAAATGAACGGCAAAGGAGCTAAAGACTGGGAAGAATTAACAGGAAAAGCCTACACCGAAAAAAGTAATATCGCTATTGTATTAGATGATATTGTGTATTCTGCTCCTGGAGTTACTAGTGGGCCAATTTCTGGCGGACGTTCTGAAATTTCTGGTGTATTTGATGTAAGCGAAACCAAAGATTTAGCCAACGTATTGCGTGCGGGTAAATTACCTGCTGCAGCCGAGATTGTGCAGTCAGAAGTGGTAGGACCATCATTGGGTCAAGAAGCAATTGATAACGGAACCAATTCTGCATTAATCGGTTTATTAATCGTAGCACTTTGGATGCTTGTGTACTATGGTAAAGCAGGTTGGTTTGCTAATATTGCTCTAATCGTGAACTTGTTATTCTTATTTGGAATTCTAGCAAGTTTGGGAGCGGTATTGACTTTGCCGGGTATTGCTGGTATTGTATTAACCATGGGTACCGCTGTTGATGCGAATATTATTATCTACGAACGGGCCAAAGAAGAATTGCGTTCGGGTAAAACAATTGAAGAAGCCGTGAAAGCCTCATTTGGTTGGAAAGGTGCCATGCGTTCTATTGTAGATGCCAACGTAACGCACGTATTAACTGGAGCGGTATTGTTAATTTTTGGAACAGGACCGATTCAAGGATTTGCGACTACCTTATTAATTGGTATTGCAACCTCGTTATTTACTTCGATTTTCATCACCCGTATATTATTGGATTGGTCGGTATTAAAAGGAAATAAATTGACCTTTACTACTGGTTTTTCTAAAAACTTCTTTACTAATTTCCACTTTGACTTCTTGGGCATTAAAAAATATACTTACATTTTCTCACTTTTAGTGTGTGTGGTGAGTGTGGTTTCATTGTCTACCAATGGTTTAAATCAAGGTGTTGATTTTATCGGAGGTAGAACATTCCAAGTGCGTTTCCCTCAAACTATTTCGGCAGAAGAAGTGAGACAAGATTTATTGGCCGCTTTTGACGGTAGTGCCGAAGCAAAAATCTTTGGAAAAGACAACCAATTAAAAATCACAACTAAATTTAAAGTAGCTGAACCAGGCACTGAAGCTGATCAAGAAGTGAACAAAATCTTGTTTAACAACTTGAAAAAACACTTTGATGCGTCAATGACCTACGAGAAATTTGTAAATAGCTACGACGGAAAAGAGTTAGGTATTCTACAAGCTTCTAAAGTTGGTCCAACTGTAGCTGATGATATTAAAACCAATTCGTATTGGGCTGTAATTGGCGCGATGTTAATTGTGGGCTTGTATTTGATATTGAGTTTCCGTAAATGGCAGTATTCACTTGGCGCTCTTGCAGCCGTTGCACACGACGTAATCTTTGTATTGGGAATCTACTCCTTATTATGGAAATACATGCCGTTTGGAATGGAAATTGATCAGCACTTCATTGCAGCGATCTTAACGGTTATTGGATATTCTATGAACGATACCGTAATTGTATTTGACAGAGTTCGTGAATACCTGGGTGGTAAAGCCAAAGGAAACTTTAATTCTATTGTAAACCAATCGATTAATTCAACCATGTCAAGAACAATCAATACATCCTTAACGATGATCTTGGTATTGTTAATCATGTTTGTCTTTGGTGGAGAATCTATCCGAGGATTCATCTTCGCGATGTTAATTGGTATTGTAGTAGGAACCTATTCTTCCTTATTTATTGCAACGCCAGTATTGGTAGACACCATTTCAGCTGCAGAACACAAACGCATCGAAGAAGAGCACAACAAAGCTTAATTTCTTTACCTATATAATAGAGAAACCCGATAGCAGTAGTTATCGGGTTTTTTTGTGCTATAATTTTGTAGCACGATATCTTTTGTACAATTTATTCTGTTGTGCTTAGAAGCCTTGTCCTGTTGTTCGGGAGAAGTTGGTAGATCCTAAAAGTTACCGCTTATATAGTCAACTACCTATTCATTAGCCAAAAGGAAGGATATAATAGTAGTCTAAATCAATTCTGATAGGGCATAAAAAAACCATCTCAATTGAAATGGTTTCTACTCTCAAGTTTGATTAACTAGTATTGTTTAATAGGTTTCTCGGCAGTAAATACAAAATAAATACCCACCAATATAAAAGGAATACTCAACCATTGACCGGTAGAGAATTGGCCCAAATAGGCTTCAAATCCGCCTTGGCTCTCTTTTACGTATTCTACCATAAAGCGAACAGACCACAATAAAATAAGGAATAGTCCGAACAAAAAGCCCAAACGTTCCCGAATGTTTGTTTTCCAATACAAGAAATATAATATTACAAAAACAGCTACATAACAAATGGATTCGTACAATTGTGCCGGGTGTTTGGCAGGAACTTGGGCCAATAACGAACTGAAATTGGGATCGGTGCAAATGGCATGATACGCTTCTTTTACCGAGGGTTTTTGGGTGATACTCACCGCTTCTCTTGCACTAAAATGATCGCGCACAAAACGAATTCCCAATGGGTTAGTCGTAGTGTTTCCTACTATTTCTGAATTAAAGAAGTTGCCTATACGCACAAATACTGCTCCACTAGCTACGGGAATAACCACGCGGTCAAGCACCCAAAGTAGGGGGCGTTTCATAATATTTTTGCTAAAAAAGTACATCGATAATATGATGGCTATAGCCGCTCCATGGCTTGCTAATCCCTGAAATCCGGTAAATTCAAAAACCGGATCAAAACGGAAAGGCAGCAAGATTTCAGACAAATGATTGCGGTAATATTCCCAATCGTAAAAGAAAACATGTCCTAATCGGGCGCCAAGCAAGGTGCTTAAAACCGTCCAAATGAATAAGGAATCTAATTTCTCTAACGATTCATTTTCGCGTTCAAATATTTTTTTCATCAAATACCAACCGAGTCCAAAAGCAATAACAAACATGAGGCTGTAATACCGAATGACAAAAAAACCAAGATCAATCCCTTCTGAAGGATTCCAAACAAAATTTGCAAGTGTATTCATATAGGGTTGATTTTACGCTCGTAAAAATAAACTTATTAGCCGATAAAAGCTACTTTTTTACACATCCTTTTTGGGCGGAACAGGATCGTAGCCGCTTTTGCCCCATGGATGGCAGCTGCCTATCCGTCTAATAGAAAAATAGGTTCCTTTCCAAAACCCATGCATCTGAAGAGCTTGTAAGGAATAGGTAGAACAACTGGGTTCAAATCGGCAACTAGCTGGAGTGAATGGCGAAATAGCGCTTTTGTAAAAACGAATGAGAAATATAAAAGGAGCGATGGCGAGGCGTTGCAACATCAGAAAGTTGTATGGGCTAATAACTAAATACAGTTCCGTCTTTTCCGTCTTTCAACTGAATTCCCAAGGCCAATAATTGGTCGCGAATTTGATCAGACAGGGCAAAATTTTTGGAGGCTCTTGCATCGTTGCGCATCTGAATGAGAAGCCCTACGGTTCCGTCTAGTTTTTCGGAGGCAGTTGCAGACGAATTTTCTTTTTCTATACCCAATACTTCAAATACAAAACTTCTCAAGGTGTTTTGCAATAATTGGACATCTTCAGCAGTGAGTTGTGCTTTGCAATCGTTGACCAAGTTTACATATTTGGCACCTTCAAACAATTGCGCTATTAGTATAGGCGTGTTAAAATCATCGTTCATGGCTTCGTAGCATTGGGCTACCCAAGCCTGAATGTTTAATGAACTTGTTGCTGATGCTGTGAGTTGCGTAGCTAATTTTACGGCTTCCATCAAACGAGTAAAGCCTTTTTCACTCGCCAAAAGTGCGTCGTTTGATAAATCAAGTACCGAACGGTAATGCGCTTGCATAAAGCAAAAACGAATGATACTCGGGTGAAAGGCTTTTTCAAAAAGAGAAGATGTGCCATTCATTAATTCATCGGGCAACACATAATTTCCACTCGATTTACTCATGCGTAAGCCGTTTAAGGTGAGCATATTGGCGTGCATCCAATACTTTACGGGAGCCACACCATTGCATCCTTTGCCTTGTGCAATTTCGCATTCGTGGTGGGGAAATTTCAAATCCATTCCGCCGCCGTGTATGTCAAATTGAGTGCCTAAATATTTGGTACTCATCGCGGTACATTCCAAATGCCAACCCGGAAATCCAGAACCCCAAGGCGAGTTCCAGCGCATAATGTGGGCAGGAGATGCATTTTTCCACAGGGCAAAATCTTGTGGATTCTTCTTTTCGTTTTGGCCGTCTAAATCGCGGGTATTGGCCAATAATTCGTCTACATTTCGGTTATTGAGTTCGCCATAATTGAGTCCTTTTTGGTTGTAGGCCGCTACGTCAAAATAGACCGAACCTTCACTTTCGTAGGCCAAGCCCAATTCGATTAGTTTTTGGGCTAATTCTATTTGCTCAAGTATGTGCCCTGTAGCCGTGGGCTCTATAGTGGGAGGAAGTAAATTGAATTTTTCTAAAATAGTGTGAAAGTAAACCGTGTATTTTTGAACCACTTCCATGGGTTCCAATTTTTCTAAGCGCGATTGCTTCACAAAGCGATCATTCTCCACTGAGCCATCATCAGTGAGGTGTCCGGCATCGGTAATATTGCGCACATAGCGCACTTTATAACCCAGGTGATTCAAATACCGGTAAATCATGTCAAACGACATAAAGGTGCGCACATTCCCAAGATGTACATGACTGTATACCGTTGGTCCACAAACATACATGCCAATCGATCCGGGATGTATGGGTGAAAAAATCTCCTTCTCTGCCGATAATGAATTGTATATTTTTAAGGTATTTTTTTCGAGTAAAGGCATCTTTTTTTACTTAGTTAGAACTTGGTATTCAAATTAAGAAAAGTTAAAAATTCTTTTCTTTTGGCCTCGTTTTTAAATTGACCACCATATTCAGCGGTTACCGTGCTGCTTTCGATGTCCCGAATGCCTCTGGAATTAACACACAGGTGTTTGGCATCAATTACACAAGCCACATCTTCTGTCCCTAGTGCTTCTTGTAATTCTTGTACAATTTGCATGGTCAATCGTTCTTGAACCTGAGGACGTTTGGCGTAATAATTTACAATGCGGTTCATTTTTGATAATCCAATTACTCTACCATTTGAAATATAAGCCACATGGGCTCTCCCAATAATGGGCAACAAGTGGTGCTCACAGGTTGAGTAAACGGTAATGTTTTTTTCAACCAACATCTCTCCATAGTGGTAATTATTTTCGAAGGTAGATGCCTTTGGTTTTTTTGATGGATGTAAACCACCAAACATTTCATTTACAAACATTTTGGCTACACGGTTTGGAGTGCCTTTGATGCTGTCGTCGGTGAGGTCCATGCCTATGGTTTGGAGGATTTGCTCAATATTCTTTTTGATTGAATCAATTTTTTCTTGATCTGACAAGACAAATGCGTCAGAGCGAAGGGGATTTTGGGCTACATTTCCGATGTGGTCGTTGCCAATTTGGTCTTCTAATTCTTCGTTACTATTCATGAATTATTTTAGTTATCGTTTTTTTAACTGAGCGCCAAAGTTAAATAATAATAAGCAAATTCTTTTATTGAGAATTGATTAAAATAAATAAAAAAATAGATCTTTAGTTTTTAAGAATTTTGTAAATTTCGCATCCTAATTTTGTTCTTATGATTAAAAAATACCTCGTTGTTTTATCGATTCTGTTTGCTGTTTTTGAGGCATTTAGCCAAGCTGCACCACTTGTCCAAGTAACTATTCCCACGCCCAATCCTGTCTGTAATGCAGGTGATTGTACGCAATTACAAGCCAACTTCAACACTATAAAGCAAACCAATGATTATACGGTAACCCAGGTGGTGTATAATCCAAACTTCCCCTTTACTGGTGGAACCGTAATTCAAAACACTTCCGATGATAGTTGGACACAAATTGTAAACTTGCCGTTTACTTTTTGTTTTTATGGCCAATCTTACAATCAATTATTAGTTGGGACAAATGGGGTAATTACGTTCAACACTTCTGGACCTGGTTACACGCCAGGTGGCGGATGTCGTTGGGCATATACTGCCACTATTCCCAATGCAGATGCCAATTTTATTCGCAATGCGATCTTTGGTGTTTACCAAGATACGGACATATCAATAGGCGCACTCTCAGATGACACGACCCCAAACAACATACAAAACGTAAACTATTACGTATTGGACACAGGCCCAAATGCAGCGCCAAATCGAGTGTTTGTAGCCAACTTTAACGAATTGCCTCAATTCCTTTGTCACGCCGCTTCGGGCTTGCAGACCAGTCAAATTATTATACACGAAACAACCAACATAATCGATGTGCTCATCAGCAAACGTACTCCGTGTCTCAATTGGAATTCAGGAAGTGGTTTAGTAGGTATTCAAAATGCTGCCGGAACCTTAACCCGTGTTCCCCCGGGAAGAAATACAGGAACTTGGAGTGCCACCAATGAGGCCTGGCGATTTACGCCAAATGGAGCGGTTAATGTACCAACTTCAGTACAATGGTTTCAAGCTGATGGAATTACTCCTGCAGCAGCAGTAAATGTTAATCCGATTACCGTTTGTCCGACAGGACCAGACACCTACATAGCCAAAGTTACCTACACGATTTGTAACGGACAACCTTCAACAGTGGAGGAATCTGTAAATATTGATGTGACTCAATTGCCTGTAAATGACCCGATAGATTTGGTGGTGTGTAGCTCTACACCTTTGCCTTGTGTTGATTTAGATCAGACCTTGTTTATGCAAACGGGAATTGCCAATCCAGCTTGGTATGATATCACATTTTATGATGATTTAACCGCTGCTCAAAATGCCGCTGGACCTCCAAATTTATTGTTGGGAGCAAACCTCACCAATTACTGTTTAACATCCAATCCGCAAACTTTTTATGCGCGCATCGAAGATTTGGCTGTTACAGGCTGTGTTCAAATTCGACCATTTACGGTTTCAGTTTCTTCATCTCCTTCGGGAACGTTCACCTACGATCAAAGTCCATATTGCAGTTCATTAACACTGGCACAACCCAATACGCCGGTTGGACTAACACCAGGAGGTACATTTTCAGCTGTGCCAAACGGAACTACACCAACAACTAACGTATTGTCAATAGATCCAACTACGGGAGCCATTACGCCATCTTTAAGTGGAATAGGAACCTATACCGTCAATTACAACTTGGCGGCTTCAACTTCTTGTCCGGCTTATGCTGCATCTACAACAGTTGAAATTATTGCTTGTAGTTGTACCGTAACAGCTCCTTCCATCTCAGAAACAGCGTGTATTGGATTTGCCATAAATTCCATGACGTTCACCGTGAGTGGTGGCGGAGACAGTGGTGCAGTTACAGTTGGTACATTACCATCGGGAATTAGTGCTTCGTTTGCTACAGGAATCCTCACCATTTCTGGATCTTCCTTGATTCCCGGAACCTATCCGTTCACGGTTTCCATTACAACAGGTACAGATGTTTGTACCATCAATGCGCAAATTATCATCAACGGAAATCCATCTCAAGTTTTGTCTTCTGCTGTGGGTACAGACAACCAATCCGTATGTCCAACCACAGCAATTACGCCTATTTCCTATACGATCACTGGTGGTGGAACCGGTGCTTTTTCTGCTAACTTACCCACAGGAATAACGGGTGCATTTAGTGCGGGTGTGTATACAATTACCGGATCAGGAGCTACACCAGGTACTTACAATTATACCGTAACCACGACGGGTGGTTGTGCGCCAATTACCAATACGGGTACCATCACTATTTTAAATAATCACGCAATTGCTTTAAATTCTGCAGCAGCAACAGAAACGCAATCGGTTTGTGTGAATACGGCAATTACACCAATAATTTATATATTGAGTGGAGGTGCAACGGGTGCCACAGTAACTGGATTGCCTTCAGGAGTTACTTCTTTAGTAACTGGAACTACCTTAACCATTTCGGGAACGCCCAACACAACAGTAGGTTCACCATTCACTTATGCAATTTCAACCACTGGAAATGCCTGTACGGTGGCAACAGAAGGAGGAACAATCACTGTAAATCCAACACATGCAATTAGCTTAAGTTCTATAGCGTCAACCGAAAATCAATCGGTTTGTGTGAACAATGCCATTACGCCCATTACGTATACCCTAAGTGGAGGCGCAACAGGAGCAACCGTTACGGGCTTGCCAACAGGAGTAGGTGCTACAGTTGTAGGAACTCTCCTAACGATTTCGGGAACACCTTCAATTACAACTGGTTCTCCATTTGGATACAGCATCACAACGACAGGAAATACATGTCTAACAGCTACTGACGCCGGATCAATAACAGTAACAACAGATCATTCAATCACGCTGAGTTCTTCCGTTTCAACTGAAACCCAGTCAGTTTGTATCAATACAGCTATCACAGCCATTACCTATTCACTTGCATCAGGCGCCACAGGTGCAAACGTAACAGGTTTACCTAACGGAGTGAACGCTTCGGTTACTGGAACTACCTTAACGATTTCAGGTTCTCCTTCAGTTACAGGTACTTTTCCGTATGCCATAACAACAATTGGTAATGCCTGCGCTGTTGCTACAGAAGGTGGTTCTATCACCATAAGCAATGGCCATACGTTGACTCCAAGTTCTGCACCCAATACATTTGGTCAAGCGGTTTGTATTAATTCTCCTATTGTTAACGTGACCTATGCTCTAGGTGGAGGTGCAACAGGTGCAACCGTAACTGGTTTACCTGCTGGTGTTACAGCTTCTGTTACAGGATCTACTTTAACTATTTCTGGAACACCTACAATACTTACAGGATCTCCATTTGCTTACAGTATTACGACTACCGGAAATAGTTGTGCAGTTGCCTTGGGAGGTGATTCAATTATAGTGAATCCAATTCATACAATGGCATTGACTTCTGCCACAGCTACCGAAACACAAACGCTTTGTGTGAATACGCCAATTACGGCCATTACCTACACGTTGGGAGGCGGCGCAACGGGAGCCAACGTAACGGGCTTGCCTGCAGGCGTTTCAGCTGTTGTAGCTGGAACTACTTTGACCATTTCAGGAACACCATCAACTACTACTGGATCACCGTTTGCTTATGCTATCACCACCACCGGAAATACCTGTACAGTGGCTACTGATTCTGGAAGTATTACAGTTAATCCGATTCACACGATCGCTTTGACTTCAGCAGCAAACGAAAACCAAACGCTTTGCATCAATACGACCATCACCCCAATCACCTATACCTTGGGTGGAGGCGCAACCAATGCTACCGTAACTGGTTTACCAACAGGAATCACTGCGGCAGTAACTGGAACAACTTTGACTATCTCGGGTAGTCCAACCACTTTAGTTGGATCTCCTTTTACCATTAACATTTCTACTACAGGAAATACCTGTACAATTGCAACAGCATCAGCAAGTTTCAC
>CAMCVA010000002.1 GCA_945879625.1 Flavobacterium psychrophilum | reverse complement strand
ACCAATAGGTTGGTTAAAGACAATAGCTTGCCTAAACATATAACCCATAGCAATCACATTGCTAACATTCCAAGAACCAATAGGTTGGTTAAAGATATTAGCTTGATCAAACATACCACCCATATTAGTCACATTGCTAACATTCCAAGGCCCAATAGGTTGGTTAAAGGAAATAGCGTGTGAAAACATAGAAGACATATTAGTCACATTGCTAACATTCCAAGAACCAATATTTTGGTTAAAGGCGGGAGCGTTACTAAACATACTACCCATATCAGTTACATTACTAACATTCCAAGCTCCAATATTTTGGTTAAAGATAATAGCTTGCGAAAACATACCATTCATATTGTACACATTGCTAACATTCCAAGCCCCAATAGGTTGGTTATAGGAAGTAGCGCCTGAAAACATAACATTCATACTGTTCACATTGCTAACATTCCAAAAACCAATATTTTGGTTAAAGGAAGTAGCGCCTGAAAACATAACATTCATACTGTTCACATTGCTAACATTCCAAGAACCAATATTTTGGTTAAAGGAAGTAGCTTGACTAAACATACCAGCCATAATAGTCACATTGCTAACATTCCAGGAACTAATAGGTTGGTTAAAGGAAGTAGCGGTGTAAAACATAAAACTCATATCGGTTACATTACTTACGTCCCAAGACCCAATTGGTTGGTTGAAAGTTACTGCTTGATAAAACAAATTAATCGTATTAGTTACAAGAGTCGTTACAATATTATCAAATGGAATTGGCGTTGTACTGCCTGGAGGTGTAAAATAACTTATGCCAGAAGGAATATTATTGGCATAATTAGTAATATTACTAGTAGTTGAATTATCTACAATGGCAAACCATTCTGTCCCTGTTCCTCTTGGGTTTGCTTGGATAAAGTAGGGTGCCGGAACTGTTGTGCCCGTCCATTTAATGGTAATTAAGTTTGTATCTAATACAACTTGTGCATTGATAGTTTGAACGGCTAAAAACACTGAAATAATTAGGAGTGTAATTTTTTTCATAATTATTTTGTTTGATTAATTTAATTGTAAATGTATTATAAAAAAATTGATGTTTCCTATCTCCTTGATTTTCTGACAATTGAATAATAAATCATCGCCTCAAACTTGTAACTTTCTCCAAGAGGGATTTCCTTCGGCAGTCGCTACGCTCGTGTGAGATTAAGAGGAGGAAGCCCAGTGGGCTTTAGGTACACGAACTTTAGTTCGTGCCTAGAGTGTTCTATCTTAAACCAATATACTATTGAGATACGAAAGTGTCGGGTTTTTTTGTTTTCTGGGTCGAACAGTTGTAAAACTTTCTCCATTTTCTTTACAGACCAAAGTTGCTTTGATAAAAAAATCGCGTTTTCTTATCATAACCTGATAGCGCGGATTTACAATCCGGGCCACTCATCATTAAAAAAACTTACTAGTTGTAGTCTGTGTTTCTTTTAAACCTTTTGAAGGCAAGGATTGCAAATCCGCGCCATAAAGTTACATTTGCTTATTATCTAAAAATTATTAATCCCATGAAAGTAGTACTCATTATTAGTTCCATTTTCGTATTAATCGGAATAGGACAAATTTATATATCCAGAAGCACGCAACAAACCGAACAACACAGGTACAAGGTCATTAAGCAGTTTGACAAATTTGAGATCAGAAAATATGACCCCGCCTTGTTTTCGAGTGTAAAACTCAACAAGAAAGGGTATAAAGAAAGCTCGAGTGAAGGGTTTGGTATATTGGCTGGCTATATATTTGGAGACAATCAAACCAATGAAAAAATAGCGATGACTTCGCCTGTTGTAATGGAATTAGGAGACACATCTAAAATGCTATTTATGGTTCCAAAAAATTATACGTTGAAAAATTTACCAACACCTAAAAATGGGAATATCGTATTTGAAAAACAGGAAGAGAAAATTATGGCCGCCATTCGCTTTGATGGTTGGGCCGATGATGAAAAGATTGAAAAATACAAGTCTATTTTACGGGCTGAATTAGACAAAGAGAAATTAAATTATATCCCTAAATTTATTTTTCTAGGGTACAACCCCCCGTTTGAAGTTATCAACAGACGAAACGAAGTGGTCGTAGAGTTAATTAACTATAAATAGTAAGGCAACAAAAAGCCCTAACTACAATTGTGAGGTCTTTTTGCATTATATGAAGGTCTGAAAACTTGAAAAAAATACGATTTAGAACTTCAGTAAGCCGTATTTCAGGATGCAAAACAAAGCCCTGAACCCGTCTTTCCAACCAATTTTTTTGCCCTCTTCATAGGTTCTGCCGTAATAGGAAATTCCCACTTCATAGATTCTAATGGCAGGAATACGGGCAATTTTTGCAGTAACTTCGGGTTCAAAACCAAAGCGTTTTTCGTGGAGTTTTAGTTGCTTTATTACATCCGATTTAAACATCTTGTAACAGGTTTCCATGTCTGATAAATTCAGATTCGAAAACAGGTTTGAGGCAAACGTGAGTAATTTATTGCCAATCGTGTGCCAGAAAAAGAGAATGCGATGCGGCTTTCCTCCCATAAATCTAGACCCATACACCACATCGGCAAAACCGTCAAGGATAGGTTTCAACAGGATGTTGTATTCGGCGGGATCATATTCTAAATCGGCATCTTGTATCACGATAATTTCACCTGTTGCGTGTGCTATTCCAGTATGCAATGCAGCCCCTTTTCCTTTATTGACTTGGTGTCTCACGTATTGAATTGTGAGTGATGGATTTTGTGCTGTATAGGCCAAAATGGCTTCTTCGGTCGAGTCGGTAGAACAATCATTAACCAAAATAATTTCTTTTTCTAGGTTGTCTAGTAAAGTTACTTGTTTGATTTTATCTAAAATAAAGTGAATTGTTCTGCCCTCGTTATAGGCCGGAATGACAATGGATAATCGATTCATCGTTTTGGTTTTTTGTTTACGAGTTGAATGAGGTACTTATATTCTAGACATTTTGGCCGACTTTCTTGTACTAAAAAAGGTAATTTAATTTGGGTGATGTGGTAGTTTGGAAAACCCTTTTTGGTTGTTACCACATAATTTTGCTCTAGTTGAGGAAGGTCTTTTTCCTGAACATACAACCAATAAGGAAATTGAATCGTGTCTAAATTTGGGTTTTTAACAACTCGTAGAAACGGGTTTTTGGTGTAAAAATTAAACGCGCGGGCGGGCTCGTCGAGTACATATGTTTTTGCCGAAGGATGGGAATTACTGATCCATTTTCCTGCCATAGAATCAGCTTGGTACGTGAGTAATTTAGGATAAAACACAAAACTTAAAAACAAATTTAGTACGATAACCAGACTGAGTATCTTGGGCAAAAACGGGGTGTTTGAGGAAGCGCTTCGAAACAAAATATAGACTTGCAAAATCCCCAAAAACGCCACTATGCCATTTATCTCCTTGAAAAAGAACAAACTGTAAGCCATTAAAATTCCCAATACCAGAATGCCTAAAAAGCGGTAAAATCTAATCCAATTTTTTGCCTGATTATAGGATATCGTCTCCATGTAATTGGCGCTCAGGATGGCTGCAAATGGAAATGTTACAAAAATATAATGCGGCAGTTTGTACTTTGACATCGACAACATGATAAACAGCAACAAAAAACCGCTCAAACTAATTAACTCAGACACTTCCTGTTTTTGCAAAAGTTTTTTTGCCTGCATAAATAATCCGAAATAAAGCAGGAATATCCAGGGAAAATAATCCCAAACAATTGAGCCGATAAAAAAATGCCAAGGCAAGCCGTTGTCCCAAAAACTTTCGCCGGTAATTCTACCAAAACTTTGTTGCCAATAATAAAAATACAGTCCGCTTTGATTGAGTTTGCCGCCAATAATTTTTTCCGGATGCAAATCAAATTGCATATACAGTCCATAGGACATGGGCAATAGAATAACGGCTACAATTACTAAATAAATAATCCAGTTGTAGCTAATGATTTCTGCTGCCTTTTTTTTGTAAAGCAACTGTACTCCTATGGGCATTAGCACAGCAATAATTCCGATTGGTCCTTTGGCTAACATTGCCAAACCAGTAAAAACCGCCCCTAGCACTAGGTAATTTATTTTTTTTGTTATGAGGTAATTTGAAAGTAACCAAATTGCAGTGATGACACTCGAGAGCAGCAAGCCGTCGGTGCGCACATCATTGGTCATCAGGAAAAAAGCTTGACAAGTAGCCAATAAAAGTGCGGCGTTTTTAGCTATTGATTGAGTGTAATAAAGCAATGTAAATTTGTAAGTGCTATACACAGCTAGCAATAACATGAAAAAACTACCCAATTTATAGGTTAGTGTGTGTACGCCAAATGCTTTAAAAAACAAACTGCTAATCCAAAACAACAAAGGGGGCTTGTCTAAATAATCTACGCCTAAATCAAAAATAGCTAAATATGAATTTGTAGCGTACATCTCTAGCGCAATCGAGGCATATTGCGCCGCATCAACAATCATGATGTCAATAAATAAATTATGACCGTAGATTACAAGAACAATAAAGAGTAAGGTTTTTTCGCATGTATTGAGCGCTAAAAAGAATTGTTTCATGCATTGTTTTGATCGGTTTCGAGATGCAATTCAAACAAAAAACGATCTCAAAGGTTGTTTTATTTGCGCTTAATTTCGAACCTTGTTTATCACACAAATTTTGCTATACTTTTTAGTTTTAAAGCACATTTAATGCTATCAAATGATTGCTAAATTTTTAAATTTCGATTATTTAACAGCCTATTTGAAGATAATTTTACATTTGCTTAACAACAAAATAATTGAAACTCCATAACTCAGCACGTCAAATACTAGGTCAGGTTGATTAAAAAAGGATTGATAAGAGACAGTTTTATAAAAAACAGCGGCCAAAAAAGTTGGAAGTACGCATATAAAATGGGAGAACGTTCAATCTACAATGTGCCGCTCACAGCGCTGTAGAAGAATTCAGTATAATCGCCGCTTCTTTGGCAAAATAGGTCGAGATTAAACTAGCTCCCGCGCGCTTGATGCACATGAGTTGTTCCATCATGATCTTGTCGTGATCCAGCCAGCCTTTTTCGGCAGCGGCTTTTATCATGGCATATTCGCCCGAAACGTGGAAAACCGTTACCGGAACATGTACCGCATTTTTCACTTCGCGCACAATATCCAAATAGGCAATTCCGGGTTTCACCATCACCATATCGGCGCCTTCTTCTACATCCATCAAAGCTTCTCTGATGGCCTCTAGACGATTGGCGTAATCCATTTGGTATGTTTTTTTGTCTTTCGGAACTACTACATCGGCTTCTCTTGGCGCACTGTCTAAGGCATCGCGAAACGGCCCGTAAAACGCCGAAGCATACTTGGCCGAATAACTCATGATGCCTACGTTTTCAAACCCTGCCGCATCCAATCCTTGTCGCAAACGCAACACGCGTCCGTCCATCATGTCGCTGGGTGCCACAAAATCGGCACCGGCTTGCGCATGCGAAACGGCCATTTTTACTAGCGCTTCGTTGGTGGCGTCATTGGCTACATCGCCGTTTTGGATGATCCCGTCGTGGCCATACATCGAATACGGATCTAAGGCCACATCTGGCATCACGATCATTTCTGGACAAGCCGTTTTGATTGCTATGATGGCGCGTTGCATCAGTCCATTGGGATTCCAAGCTTCTTTTCCGGTGTTGTCTTTGAGCGATTCGTCTACTTTTACGTAGATGTTCACGGCTCGAATGCCCAAGGCAAATATTTCTTTTACTTCTTCGACCGTCAAATCTATCGACCGACGAAAAATTCCAGGCATGGAGGAGATTTCCGATTGATACTTTTCTCCTTCTGTGATAAACATCGGAAACATAAAATCACTTGGACTTAAAGTCGTTTCACGAACTAAACTTCTGATGGATTCGTTACTTCTTAATCTTCTTCCTCTTTGTAATGGATACATATGTATAGCTTTTGGCTGACAGCTTTTAGCATTTAGCTTTTTACTGTGAGCAGTTATTATTTAGTTAGTTTCAAAATTAAACCATTGAGCATCTTTTTAATTTCTTCAATTTGTGACAATAATTTGTGTCCGTTATCTTTTTCAATAAAACCCAGATCAACGCTCAACAATAGTTGATATTCTAATTCATTGGCCGATCCATATGCGATATACAGAAATCGACAAAAATCTTTATCTGAATTTCTTCCACAACCCTCAGCAATATTCATTGGAATTGAACTACATGCCCTTTTAATTTGGCTTGTCAATCCAAAAACTTCGTTTTTAGGAAATGAACGTGTCGCTTGATAAACCGACAAAGTCATCGCGTGTGATTTTTCCCAAACGGAATATTTTTTGTAATCTCTCATGGCGTATATAATTTTTCTTGTGGCTAATAGCTAATTGCTGACCGCTGATTGCTGATTGCTGACTTGCTCATACCCAATTTTTTGGATTCTCTAATACTTGAATTAATTTCTCCTCTTCACTTCCAGGAGCGGGATGATGATCATAATGCCATTGCACATGCGGCGGCAAGGACATCAAAATGCTTTCAATTCGGCCGTTGGTTTTGAGGCCAAAAAGAGTGCCTTTGTCGTGTACCAAATTGAATTCTACATAACGACCACGGCGAATTTCTTGCCAAGTGCGTTGGGCTGGCATATAGGCTAAATTTTTTCTTTTTTCTACTATTGGCACATAGGCTTCTAGAAAACTGTTTCCTACTTCGGTTACGAAATTGAACCAATCTTGCGTTTTTATGGCTTCGGTTTCTTTGCAATAATCAAAGAATAAACCGCCGATTCCTCTCGCTTCAAGGCGGTGTGCATTCCAAAAATAGGTGTCGCACTGTTGTTTAAATTTTGGGTAAAAGTCCAGATTATGTTTGTCGCAAGCGGTTTTGCAAGTTTGATGAAAATGAATCGCATCTTCTTCAAACAAATAATAGGGCGTTAAATCTTGTCCACCACCAAACCAAGCGTTAATTACGTTTCCGTGATCGTCATACATTTCAAAGTAACGCCAATTGGCATGGACGGTCGGCACCATGGGGCTTTTAGGGTGAATGACCAAACTCAAGCCGCAGGCAAAAAAATCGGCTTCGCCCACGTTGAATAGTTTCTGCATGGAATCAGGTAATTTTCCGTGCACGGCCGAAATGTTCACGCCGCCCTTTTCGAAAATGGGACCGTTTTCTATCACGCGCGTACGTCCGCCGCCGCCTTCGGGTCTGTCCCACAAATCTTCCCGGAATTTGGCTACTCCATCAACCGCTTCCAATCTAGCGCAGATTTGATCTTGGAGATTTTGTATGTATTGATAGAATTTGTCTTTCATTTTTTAAAGCTTTTAGCTAATAGCTGTCAGCTGTCAGCTTATTTCTGATACTCCTTCACCGCATCTACAAATGCCTTCGCATGATCTACGGGGATATTTGGTAAAATGCCGTGGCCTAAATTTACGATGTAGTTGGCTGCCCCAAATTCGTCAATCATTTCGTGCACCATTTTTTTGATGGTGGGAATTGGCGATAACAAACGTGAGGGATCAAAATTCCCTTGTAGGGTAATATTTCCACCCGACAAATAACGGGCATTTCTAGGCGAACAGGTCCAATCTACACCTAATGCCGACGCTTTTGATTTGGCCATGTCATTCAACGCAAACCAGCAGCCTTTTCCGAACACAATAACTTTGGTATGCGGAGCCAAGGCTTCTACAATTTGATTGATGTATCTCCAAGAGAATTCTTGGTAATCTACCGGAGAAAGCATGCCGCCCCACGAATCAAAAATCTGAATGGCATTACATCCTGCGTTAACTTTTTCTTTTAAATACAAAATCGTGGTGTCCGTAATTTTTTGCAACAACGTATGCGCCGCAACTGGATTGGAAAAACAAAATCCTTTGGCGGTATCAAAACTTTTGGAGCCTTTTCCTTCTACGGCATAACAAAAAATAGTCCATGGCGAACCGGCAAAACCAATTAACGGCACCTCATCATTCAGCATTTCTTTGGTTAGTTTGATGGCGTCAAACACATAACCCAAAGTTTCATGTACATCAGGAACAAACACTTGGTTCACTTGTTCCGTCGTGCGAATTGGATTCGGAATTATGGGGCCCAAATTATCTTTCAATTCTACGTGAATTCCCATTGCTCTTGGCACGACCAAAATATCCGAGAATAAAATCGCCGCATCGGGCTGTACAATTCTGATGGGTTGCACCGTAATTTCAGCCGCCAATTCGGGCGTTTCGCAGCGGGTGAAAAAATCGTATTTGTCACGCAACGCTCTAAATTCGGGCAAATAACGGCCCGCTTGGCGCATCATCCAAACAGGTGGGCGTTCTACAGTTTGGTTGTTTAAGGCTCTTAGGAATAAGTCGTTTTTGAGCCCCCTAGCCCCCAAAGGGGGAATTTGCATATCTATATTTTCCATTTTTTTATTTTAAACCTTCCTTATTCCCCCATTGGGGGCTAGGGGGCTGTAATAATAAGCGATTACATCAAGTATCAGCTGTTCCATTGTGGGTTTGGCCGAAATGATTCTGTTTTTTGTTTTATTTTTTTCTAGCGCTTCTGCAGTTGTTTCGCCAATGCAAAAACACAATTCGTCATTTATTGAATTCAATTTCATGTAACTCTCAACTGCCGAAGGGCTGAAAAAAAGGATCCCTTCGGTCTGCTGTTTTATTTTTTGGGGCGTGAGGGCCGTTTCGTATGTCTCAATTTCGTTAAATAAAATCCCGTTTTCTTTCAAGGTGTTGGGCAATTCATCTCGCCGCAGGTTTCCACAAAAAAAGGTATAACTTTCTTTGCTGTAAACCAGTGAAATAATTTCGGCCAAATCGGCAGCGTAACCTGTATAGGCCACTACATTAAATCCGTTTTCTGTTAAGCGACTTTTGGTTTTCATCCCCACAGCAAACACATTTTTGCTTTTTAGTTGGTCGCAATTGGGATGTTGTAACACCGATTCCACGGCATTTTGACTGGTAAAAATCAAATTATCATGCACCTTCCCTAATTCAAAATCGATTGATTTTGTTGTGATAAAATCTACCTCTTCTACTGCAATATTGGCATCAAGCAGGATTTGCTTTTGCTCTGGGAAAAGGGATTTGGTTGAAAGTATGTTGGGTGTTTTTGCCACGAATGCTCGAATTATTTTTGCAACGATTTTTTAATTTCAGCCATCAGGGCTGTCCCACCATCTACTAAAATTTCTTGTGCCAACTCATAGCCCAATTTTTTCCATTGAGAAACGTCGACTGTTTTATGGATTTCCAATTTTTGTTTCCCGTCAATTGACAATAACACTCCCGTAAAATTAAAGGTATCCGCCTCATCGTTGTAGGTAGCTATAGCGCCAATGGGAGCCGTACAGCCGCCTTCTAGGGTGCGCAAAAATTGACGTTCGATGTGCGTGCAAATCTCGGTTTCAATGTGGTTGAGTTGCGACAAAGCGTCTAAAACAAAAGCATCATTGGCCATTGCCAGGACAACCATTGCGCCTTGTGCAGGAGCGGGAATCATCCAATCTAACGTCTCCCCAATCCCTTCAAAAGTTGGGCTTTTGATTGTTTTATCGCTGATAAATCCCAATCGTTCCAAACCTGCGGCGGCAAAAACAGCCCCGTTCCACTCGTTGTCTGTAAGTTTTTGTAAGCGCGTATTCACGTTGCCGCGCAAATCGACTACGCTGTGACTCGGGTATTTATTGAGCCACTGCGCCTGTCGACGCAAACTCCCGGTGGCAATCGTAGCGGCTTGTCCCAATAGAGGAAGATTGCCTTTGTGCACCAAAATGTCGGCTACATTGGCGCGTTCCAAAACAGCGGCTTGCACGATACCTGTGGGCAATGCGGTAGGAACGTCTTTCATGGAATGTACGGCAATGTCTACCACTCCATTGAGCATCGCGATGTCTAAGGTTTTGGTGAAAATTCCGGTGATTCCTAATTCGTAAAGGGGTTTGTCCAGGAGAATATCGCCCTGGGATTTTACTGCGACAATTTCAGTTTTATAGCCTAAATCGTGAAGTTGTTGTTGAACTGTATGCGCTTGCCATAATGCCAATTCGCTGTCTCGCGTTCCTATTCGTATAATTTTATCCGCCATCTTTTGCCCGTGTAGCTGCTGTGCAGTCTGTTATTTTGAAACCGATTCGAGTTGAAAAATGCGTTCAATCCACTCAATGCTCTGATCGACCAAAGTATCGTCGTCTTTTAAGTGATTGGCAAAATGGTTGGTGATTTTTTGGATAATGCGTGTGCTAATTATCTCGGCGTGATCTTCGTTAAAATTGTCCAATTTTTTACGCTGAATAGTTAATTCGCCTTCTTTGATAGAATTCAATTTCTGCTTCAAGGCATGAATAGTTGGAGCAAACTTGCGTTGCTTGGTCCAATCCATAAATTCGCTTTTGATATCTTCTATAATTGCTTCGGCTGCCGGAATGTGTAGTTTTCTATTTTCTAGCGTTTCGTCTGTCATTTGTGACAAATGATCCATATGCACCAAGCGAACTCCAGGCAATTCTTGCACATTTTCGTGTACGTTTTTCGGGATTGACAAATCCAAGATCAACAAGGGTTTTTTCAGGTTGAGGATGGCTTTATCAATGGTAGGATTTTGAGCGCCAGTGGCCACGACTACAACATCGGCTTTTTGCAATTCCAATTGCAAATCGGCATAATCTTTTACGATTACATTCAGTTTGCGGGCCAAGCGTTCGGCTTTGTCTTTGGTTCTATTGATTAAGGTAATTTGCTCGTGTTTGGTGTGTTTAACCAAATTTTCGCAGGTGTTTCGGCCTATTTTACCCGTCCCAAATAGCAATATGTTTTTTGATCCGATATTGGCTACATTTTTAATGATGTATTGCACAGAAGCAAACGAAACCGAAGTGGCGCCAGAAGAAATCTCGGTATCGGTTTTAATTTTTTTACTGGCTTGAATCACGGCATTCACCAATCGCTCCAAATAGGCGTTGGCCAAACCAATGGCTTTACTCTCTGAAAAGGCTATTTTGAGTTGGCTGATGATTTCAAAATCTCCCAAAATTTGGCTATCCAATCCGGTTCCTACGCGAAACATGTGATTGACTGCTTCTTGGTTTTTGAATACAAACGCCACTTTTTGAAAATCTTCCACTGTACCGTGGCTGTTTTCACAAAGTAATTTGATGAGTTGAAAGGGGTGTTGTGCAAATCCGTAGATTTCGGTTCTGTTGCAGGTAGAAGTTACAATAAGGGCTTCAATTCCTTCCTTTTTAGCTTGTAATAAAAGTTGTTCTTTTGCTGGGGCGTCTAAACTAAATTTTCCTCTAGTTTCTGCATCTGCTTTTTTATAGCTCAATCCAACCGCGTAAAAAGTAGTAAATTTTGTTTGGTGTATAATTTCCATAAATCATTTAATCAAAATGCTTCAACAAAATTAGGGCTAGCCTTTTGATAAAAACAACGCTCAAAGTACTTTTTAGAACGCTGAACGAAATTTTGGACACTATTGAACAATAGCTCGTATTTTCTTTTAAATTTGCAAGGAAATTAGGCCTTTTAGAGTAGGTTATATAGAATAACTCTAAATAAAAGAACGAATCAAGGTTTTGTGCTTTAAAAAAAATATATCGCTATGGGTTCACAAGAAGTAATTGCCATTGAACATGATTTTACCCTCATCCGATTTCAAAATGATTCAGACGAACTATATCATGTTGAACGGGAAATTGAACAGGGATTAATTCAGTTTCATTTTGGTATTAAAGGCAAGGCCAAGTTTATTTTTAATAGCGGCAACTACGCGCTAAACCTCAAAGATGAAAAAGCGTTGTTGTTGTATAATCCGCAAAAGGAACTCCCGTTGCACTTAGAAATAGCGCCATCGTCTTGGGTGATCTCGGTGGTTATCTCCATCAAAAAATTTCACGCCTTGTTTTCGAATGAGGCCGATTATATTCCTTTTTTGAGTGAAGACAACAAAGATAAAAAATACTATACCGAAAGCGATATCAGTCCTTCGATGGCCATTGTGCTCAGTCAGTTGTTTCATTATAATTTAAACCCCTCGATCAAAAGTTTATACTACAAAGGCAAAGGCTACGAATTGTTGAGTTTGTATTTTAATCGAACCGAAGACCCCGATGCCGAGCAATGTCCGTTTTTGATTGACGAAGAAAACGTGCTCAAAATTCGCAAAGCCAAGGAAATTATTTTGGCCAACTTAGCCGAACCGCCAGGATTACAAGAGCTCGCCGATCAGATCGGCTTAAATTTGAAAAAACTTAAAATGGGCTTCAAACAAATATATGGCGACACGGTCTATGGATTTTTGTTTGATTACAAAATGGATTACGCCCGCCGATTGTTGGACACAGGCTCCTACAATGTTAACGAAGTGAGCCTGAAAATTGGCTACAGTACTGGGAGCCATTTTATCGCTGCCTTCAAGAAAAAATTTGGCACTACGCCCAAAAAATACATATTATCAATTAATGTAACCGTATAGCAAACGCGGTTAGCTAACAAAAATTATACGCATGAAAGGAGTACTATTAGTCAATCTGGGTTCGCCAGAAAGTCCAACTGCCAAAGACGTGAAGCCCTATTTGGATGAATTTTTAATGGATAAATTTGTAATCGATGTGCCCTATTTGTTGCGTGCGCTTTTAGTGCGCGGCATTATTTTGAATACCCGTCCCAAAAAATCGGCGGAGGCCTATGCCCGAATATGGACCGACGAAGGATCACCACTGATTGTGATCTCTAAGAAAATGCACCAAAAGGTAGCGACCAAAGTTAACATTCCCGTTGCCTTGGCCATGCGTTACGGCACGATTACCATCAAAAAAGGATTGCAAGAACTCAAAGACAAAGGAGTTACCGAGGTGATGCTTTTTCCGCTGTATCCGCAACACGCCATGGCCTCTACCACTACTATTTTGGTCTTGGCCGAAGAGTTACGCAAGCAGTATTTCCACGAAATGACGTTCACCATCGTTCCGGCCTTTTACAACAAACCCGATTACATTCAGGCATTAGCCACATCTATACAAAACCACTTAAAAGGCTTTGACTACGACCACTTGTTGTTTTCCTACCACGGCATTCCCAAACGACATATTCGCAAAACCGATGTGACTAAATCCCATTGCAAAATGGACCGCAGCTGTTGCGCAACGCCCTCGCCGGCACACGAATTTTGTTACAGCCACCAATGTTATGAAACCACCAAACAAGTTGTAGAATTATTGGGCATTCCCGAAGGCAAATACAGCCAAACCTTTCAATCGCGCTTGGCCGGTGACAAATGGCTCACCCCGTATACCGATGTCGAAATAAACAAAATGCCCGAAAAAGGCATCAAGAAATTGGCGGTGGTTACCCCTGCTTTTGTGAGCGATTGTTTGGAAACCTTAGAAGAAATTGCCATGGAGGCCAACGAACAATTTTTGCACCACGGTGGAGAAGAATTTATGGCGGTTCCTTGCCTTAACGACGAAGAAGAGTGGTGCCAAGTAGTCGCCAACTGGATCACCGATTGGGCTAAATAATCGATGCTAACAGGTTTGTAAAATGAAGTTTCATTCGATTCCAATTTGGATCTTTTTTGGCAAACTGTAAACTGTAAACTGTAAACTTAAAACTGTAAACGAAGCAATATGGAACTCTACAACTACCTCAAATCACTGCACCTCATCTTTGTGATCACCTGGTTTGCCGGTTTGTTTTACATCGTACGGCTTTTTGTTTACCATGCAGAAGCCCAGGAAAAAGCATCACCCGAACGCGAAATATTAAGCAAACAATACCAGCTCATGGAATACCGTTTGTGGTACATTATCACTTGGCCAAGTGCTGTTTTGGCCAGCATTTTTGCCTACTGGATGTTGTTTTTTACCGATTTAGGAAAAGCTTGGCTCACACAACCGTGGATGCATGTCAAATTGAGCTTTGTGCTGCTGTTGTATGTCTACCACCTTATTTGTCACCGGTATTTTGTGCAATTGCAACAAGGCGAAGTGAAATTTAGTTCTAATTTTATGCGCCTGTGGAATGAGGGCGCTACCCTTATTTTATTTGCCGTTGTGTTTTTAGTTATCCTGAAAAACGCAGTCAACTGGATTTACGGAGTGATTGGAATTGTTTTATTTTCAGTATTAATCATGTTGGGTTTCCGGTTTTACAAAAAAATAAGAGAACGAAATTCCTAAAAAAGCTATGGCTGGAATCTTAAAGCTGGAGCGCGTTTCCCTACAGTTGCGGATATTTTTATCCATGATTGTACTGATACTTATTGCCTCTATTTTAATGGCGTCCATCTCGATCATTCAGTTTAAAAACGAAGCCAAAGATTACCACCAAGAACGCTTAGAACGCAAAGAATCGGCTATTAAAGAACACATTAATTATGTGCTAGCCAACACCAAATATCCCCTATCTACAAGTAATTTGCGTTATATTTTTAAAGACAAAATTCACGAGTTGTCTCAAATTCACAACCTCGAAATCAATATTTACAGCCTGAATGGCAAATTGCTCAAATCATCCAAGGCTTCCTTTTCAGTGGATAAAGACGCGCCACCTATTCCCAAGTACATCATTAAGCTTGTGCAGTCTTCGATAGACAAGCGGTATGTAGACATTAAGAGCATCAACGGAGTAAAAAACCGATCTTCCTACAGCCAAATCAAAGACGCCAAATTTAAGCCCTTGGGCATTCTAAACATTCCCTATGTAGAAGACGACGGCTTTTACGAGCGCGAACTGCAAAATTTCCTTCTCAAATTGGGGCAAGTGTATGCCTTTATGTTGGTAATTGCTTTTGGCTTGGCCTATTTTCTATCGACCTACATTACCCAATCCTTGAAAACGATTTCCGATAAATTGAGCGAAACCAGCCTCACCCAAAAGAACGAGAAAATTGTCTTGGAAGCCAACAGCAAGGAAATCAATTTGCTCATTCGGGCCTACAACGGCATGGTCGACGAACTGGAAGAAAGCGCGGTAAAATTGGCCCAAAGTGAACGGGAAGATGCCTGGCGCGAAATGGCCAAACAGGTGGCCCACGAGATCAAAAATCCGCTCACACCCATGCGCCTCACGGTACAAAGTTTTCAGCGCAAATTTGATCCGAATGACTCCGAATTGCGTCAAAAAGTGCGCGATTATTCCGAAACCTTGATTCAGCAAATTGACACCATGAGTGCAGTGGCCTCGGCTTTCTCCAACTTTGCGACGATGCCTGCCCAACAAAATGAAACCTTAAATGTGGTCGAAGTGGTAGAATTGGCTCTAGATATTTTTAATGAAGAATACGTGCAGTTTGCCTGCTCAGAAAAAGAAATTATTGCCAAAATTGACCGCACCCAGCTCATCCGAATCTTGACCAATCTGGTGAAAAACGCCATCCAATCAATTCCTGAATTTCAAGAAAAAAAATGGGTGGTGGTTACTGTAGCCCGCCAAGGAACGGATGTTGAAATTACCGTTACAGACAATGGAGTGGGTATAGAAGAGCAAGATATCCCCTATATTTTTGAGCCCAAGTTTACCACCAAAAGTAGCGGAATGGGATTAGGCCTAGGAATTATTAAAAACATCATTGAAAATTACAAAGGAACGATTACTTTTGCCACCGAATTGGGTAATGGAACTTCATTTACGGTTTCCTTACCGATTCTAAATTCCTAATTTCTGAATATGTTGTTCGAAAATATCTTAGTTTCCCAAACCGATTCGATAGCCGTAGTTACGATTAATCGTCCTACCAAATTGAACGCGCTCAATAAAGCCACCTTGAGCGAATTGCACGAAGCATTCAAAGCTTTAGAAACAGAGAAAACCGTGCGCGTAATCATCCTCACGGGGTCTGGCGAAAAAGCATTTGTTGCGGGCGCCGACATCTCAGAATTTGCCGGTTTTTCAGTAGCCCAAGGAAGTGAATTGGCAGCGCAAGGGCAGGAATTGGTCTTTGATTTTATCCAAAATTTAACTACTCCCGTTATTGCCGCCATTAATGGATTTGCGTTGGGCGGCGGTTTGGAATTGGCTATGGCGTGTCATTTTCGGATTGCATCCGACAACGCCAAAATGGGCTTGCCCGAAGTGACTTTGGGTGTAATTCCCGGCTATGGCGGAACCCAACGTTTGCCGCAATTGGTAGGCAAAGGCCGCGCCATGGAACTCATCCTTACTGCCAACATGCTCACGGCTCACGAAGCACTGGCTTGTGGTTTGGTAAATCACGTGGTTCCGATAGATCAGTTATTGGAACTTAGTCAAACCTTGGCCGCTAAAATTGCTAAAAATTCGCCTGTCGCCATTGGCCATGCCATACACGCAGTGAATGCAAATTTTGCCAAAGATCAAAATGGCTTTGCCACCGAGATTGCCTCGTTTGGAACCTGCTTTGGCACCGCCGACTTCAAAGAAGGCACCACCGCTTTTTTAGAAAAAAGAAAACCTGAATTTCAGGGAAATTAATCCATTATTTATTTTAACCCCTTTACATGAAACACATTTTTAAAAGCATCGCCATGGCTTTGCTATTGAGCGCTTCTTGCGTTCAGGCACAACAAATCCCATTCCAACTTAAAATCAGTGATGTTTTTAAAGACGAATACAAACGATCTACAATTGTATTGGTAGAAGACGACAGCAAAGGTGGTGTAGTTATTGTACGTTCGTACCAAGGCGGCGTGTTCTCCTCAGGAATTGGCTATTATATTGAGCATTACGATGCCAATATGAAACTCATCAAAGAATACGAATACGAAATGAAGTACTCGGATGTGGAGAAACAAAGCTCGGTTTTGGGTGTAATTATGGATGGCGAACAAGTGAACATTGTGGAGTTTTTATACAACCGCGATGCAAAATCGTATATCTGTTCATCGATCAATGCCAATATCAACGATTTTAAATTCTCCAAAAAAGAATTGTTCCGTTTAAAAAGCGAAGAAATCAAACAATTTAGCTTGTTCTCGATGAGCGGATTTGACGGCGACTGGGGCGCTTCGATGATCGTAAACGAAGACCGAAATGCCTTTGCCATTACCGTGGACATCAAAGACAAAGACAACGAAACGCACAAGTTGTATTTGTATGACAACAAATTGAATCAAAAATTTGAGCACACCTTTAAACGGAACATCCAAGACAAAAAATTCCGTTTTGAGAACATTGACGTGTCCAAAGACGGAAGCACTTTGTACTTGCTAGGGAAAGTATTTACCGCCGAAAAGAAAAAGAAAAAAGAAGGTGGTCGTTACCAATATGAACTCACGCGCATCACAAAAGATTCAGAGAAAACGCAAGTATTTGACACCAATGACAACTTTGCGGCTTCCTTAAAAACCATTATTTTTCAAGACCGTTTAACCTGTATCGGGTTTTATTCGGCGCGCGGTGACAACCGCTTCAAAGGAATTTCGTACTTTGAATTGGATCCGGTAACTTTAGAAATCAAAAAATCTAAATTCAATCCGTTTACTGAGCAATTCATGATTGACAAATACGGAAAAGACAAAGACAAAGAGTTGAAAAACTTATCGTTCCGTAAAATTTTGATCACTTCATCCAATGAAATTGTATTCAATGCCGAAGAGTTTTACATCACTACCCATTATGTTTCCAACGGAAATGGCGGTGGAACTACCCAAACCATTTACCACTATGATGATATTGTGAGTGCCAAAATTAGTCCTGCCGGCGATATTGTTTGGGCGCGAAACATCAACAAAAGACAAGCCACTTCGGGAGACAGCTCGTATATCTCGTATACCTCAACGATAAAAGGAGATGATACGTACTTCTTTATCAATACCGGAGAGAAAGTAAAAAAATTGAGTAATGACCGCATTCAATTTGGTCAAACCAGTACCAAACGTTCGAATTTAAACATCATCCGCATCAAACCAAACGGAGATTTTGATTACCAAGAAATCCTAGACGACAAAGATTCTGAAGTGCCTTTCATGGTGTCTGACGGAGCTTTAACCAAAGAATCTGTATTTTTCATTGGACGAAAAGGAAAGAAAAAACAGTTGTTGCGCATTAGTTTGTAAGCGCAAAACTAGCTTAATAAAAAAGAGGACTTGAGGTCCTCTTTTTTTATGCTTTCCCCTCCCATTCGGCATAAAACCGGGAGAGAAATTGTTCCATAAATTGGTGGCGTTCGGCCGCTAGTTCACGCGCGGTTTCGGTGTGCATCAGGTCTTTGAGGCGCAATAATTTTTCGTAAAAATGATTCAAGGTGGGCGCCGTACTACTTTTGTAGGCGGCCTTGCTTAGGTGTAAATCGGGCGGAATAGCCGGATTATACAGCGCACGATTTTTAAATCCGCCATAGTTGAAGGTGCGGGCAATGCCAATGGCGCCAATGGCATCCAATCGATCGGCGTCTTGTACCACAGCCAGTTCTTTGGAGAAAAAAGTGTGGACTTCGTTGCCGCCTTTAAAAGATATGTTTTCGATTATAGCAATAACATGCGCCAATTGGGCTTCGGGCAATTGTTGGGCCGATAGAAATTCGTGTGCCAAACGCGGTCCGATGGATTCGTCACCACCATGAAATTTACTGTCGGCAATGTCGTGCAGCAAAGCAGCCAATTGCACCACCAATACATCTACATCGGCCTCGTTCTGGGCAATGCGCAGGGCCAATTTGTACACGCGCTCAATATGGAACCAATCGTGTCCGCCTTCGGCAGCTTCGAGTTGTTTTTTTACAAAACGAATGGTGTCATTCACTAAGGTTGATTCGACCATAGGGTTGTTTTAGAAGTGAAAAATGTTGCTATTTGAAAGAAATCAAACAGCAACATTTGGATTAGAATTAGAATGTAGTACAATTAGCTAATGATGGCCGGTTGTACCCATTTGAATACAAACGGATCAGGTGGAATTACCAAACGTTCGGCAATTCTAGCCATGCGATCGGGTAATTTCATCAAGTAATCACGCGCTTTTTCGGCTTCGTCGGTGAGGCCCGTCATTTTGTCTATTTCCCATTTTTCGATGAGTTTTTGTAAAATCTCCACATAGTCTTGTGAAGTATAGACGCCAATGCGTTGGGCAGAATTCGAGAATTGCTCAAAGGCAGAGCCCATTGCTTCTCCTGATTCTCTCAAAAACACGGCTGGCATAGTAATTTTTAGCTTCATCATATAGAGAAAAGCCATCATCATTTCGCTTGGATCTATCTTGAAAATTTGAGTGACAAATTCGGAGTAAGCGTGGTGATGACGCATTTCGTCTCCGGCAATCATTTTGCACATTTTGGCCAATTTGTGGTCGCCATAACTTTTGGCAATTTGCGATACGCGGTTGTGCGAAACATAGGTAGCCAATTCTTGAAACGAAGTGTACACAAAGTTTTTATACGGATCACGTCCGGTTCCAATGTCAAAGCCGTCGTTGATGAGGTGTTGGGAAGTCATTTCTACTTCGCGCATGTTAACACGTCCAGAAAGATAAAGGTATTTGTTGAGCATATCGCCGTGACGGTTTTCTTCGCCGGTCCATTGTCGCACCCATTTTGCCCAACCGTTGCGCTCCACATTGTCTACGCCATCCACGTCCATTAACCAAGATTCGTAGGTAGGAAGAGCTTCCTCGGTAATGGTGTCACCTACCATAGCTACCCAAAAATCATAAGGTAAATCTTTGGCTAATTCGCGCAATTCTTTCACTTCTTCAAAGAAGGTTTCGCTTTCAGAATTGGGTAAAAAGTCAGACGGCTGCCAAATTTTTTCCACGGGAATCAAGTATTGATCCATGAACCCTTCGACTTTGTTTTCTAGAAATTGCATCACTTCCAGACGAATGTTTTTTATAGACATGCTTGCGTTTTTTTGATAAAAATTTGGCGCTTGGCTTTAAATCTTTACTTCGTTTATTGCTTTTTTTATGGTGCTTTCGGTGCGAACCATGAGTTCCTCAAACAAATAATCTTTTACAGGAATTGGCTCGTGGAGGGTAAAGATAATACGATTTCCCAAACCAAAAGGGAAAAATCCATATTTTACAAATTTCCACGAGTTGTTGATGCTGATGGGAACCACAAAGGATGAAGGCGCATATTTGCACAAAATTTTCAAGCCGCTTTGGGCAAATTCTTTGGGAACTCCCGTTTTGCTGCGGGTGCCTTCGGGGAAAATAACGGCAGTTCGGTGGTGTTTTTCGATGTATTCGCCCAATTTTTTAATCTCGGGAATGGCTTGTTTCGGGTCTTTGCGATCGATAACCGCGGAGCCGCCATGACGTAAATTGAACGACACGCTCGGAATGCCTCTGGCTAATTCTTTTTTGCTCACAAATTTGGGGTGAAAACGGCGCGTAAACCAGATGAGCCCAATAATGTCGTATAAACTTTGGTGATTGGCTACAAAGATGAGTGGCACCCCTTTGGGCAACAATTCCCTGTTTTCAATTTTATATCGCGTGCCCAACAAATGGGCGATGCGCAACAATAAAAAATTCAAATAATCTACGCTTTTTTTGTGCGCTTGGTAGCCAAACACGTTCAGGCAGATCCATTGTAGAGGATGAAAAACCAACAAAGTGATGAGAAATAAAACCATCGCCACAAGCGACAAGGGATAGGAAATAATTTTCTCCATGGGATAAATTAAAGGGCAAAAATAAGAAAATAAATGGCTTAGTTGCCGTGAATTGCGTTTCCCTTATTTGTGTGACTTGACAACTATTTTTTAGGGAAGAATTTGCTGATAATTTTTTGCGTAAACAAGCGAGCCCCCGCATCATTGAGGTGGCCACAGGAAGAAAAATAACGGTCTTGATTCACAAAATCTTCGCAGTTGTGTATTTCGGGATACAATTGAGTTACTTTCTCAAAATACGCCATGCCTTTCACGTTTTCACATACCGGCGTGGTTACGGTAATGAGCCGAATGTGGTGTTGCTCACACAATTTTTTGATCTGTTGGTAGTAGCGATTGGGCCGCAATTTAAGCGCGCGGTAGTCGTTTTTCATATTCCCTTTTTTGTGCGAAGGCAACGGATAATACCCTTTATTGGACAAAGAAGAAGAGGGTTCCTGAGCAACAGTTTTCATCAATTCGAGAAACCCTATTTGAGATTCGAAAGCCGTATATCGGTAAAACGGAAGGTAATACCAATAGGGAAATTCGGGTTCATTTTGGTAATGCGATTTAATGGTAGAATTGCTGCGCAAATAAGGCAAATAGCGCGCCGTGGTGCCTTCGTCTCTTTTTTCGTTGCTCAGGTTTAAATCGGCTTCCAAAAGCACATAGTTGATGCTGTTTTTTTGTTCGATCAAGAGTTGCAGCAGTAAGGCATCTTCAAACAAATGCGAGCCGCTCATGCCAAAATTGAACGTTTTGAGTCCCTGTTTTTCAAACAGTTCAGGCACAAAATGATTGTTGGCTCGGGAGGAACCCAAAATCACTACGTCATACTGTTGTGCCGGAGTATGCAGCACGTATTCCATCTTCCAGCGGTCTTTAGCCAGGGAATAAATATCGGTATACACCACGTCCAATAGCACGGCAATGCCCACAAGCAGCAACAACGCAAAACCAATATAGCGCAAAAAAGACTTCATTAGAACTGGAAATAGATAAATGATTTGTAATCAGAATAGGTGCCCAAGGCCAACAAGGCGGCAAAGCACAAGCCCAGTTTGAGCCAGGCGTATTTTCCCGAAATGGGCTGCATTTGGTTGCGGTGACGCCATTCGACAGCCACAAACAATACAATTAAGGAAAGCAATTCAAAATTATAACGGCGGTTAGCCAAAAATTCGGAATTCCAATTTCCGTTGGTTGCCAAGCGATACAAATAGTCCCAAGCCACGGTCATGGATTTGGCTCGAAAAAACACCCAGGCTATACAGGTAAGTGCAAAAGTTGCGAGTATGTTGAGCACAATGCGCAGGCCACTCAGGTTCCACGGCAGTTTGCTGCTTTCTAGATTGGCGCGGTTTTTTTGTTGCCACAACAAAGGCAAAAAGTACAGCGCATTCAAAAATCCCCAAAACAAATAGGTGTAGTTGGCGCCGTGCCAAAACCCACTCAAGATAAATATGGCAAATACATTACGCAATTGCATCCATTTGCCTCCTTGGCTTCCGCCCAACGGAATGTATACATAATCCCGAAACCAACTCGACAACGAAATGTGCCATCGACGCCAAAACTCGGCAATGTCGCGGGAGAAATACGGGTAGTTAAAATTGCGCAACAGCTCTAAGCCAAACAATTTGGAAATCCCAATGGCCATGTCGGAATAGCCCGAAAAATCGCCGTAAATCTGAAACGCAAAATACACTGCTCCAAGGGCCAACGATAGCGTATTGACCGAATCGGCATGGTCAAAAATGGCGTTGGCATAGGTGGCGCAGGTATCGGCGATGACAATTTTTTTGACCAATCCCCACACAATCAAGTACACGCCTTCTTGGGCTTGGGAAAACGAAAATTTGCGGGTTTGTTTAATTTGCGGCAACAAATGCGTAGCGCGTTCTATGGGGCCAGCCACCAATAGCGGAAAATAACTCACAAAAAGGGCATAGTCTACCGGGTTTTTCTCGGCGGGAATGCGGCCTTTGTAGATGTCAATTACATAAGACAAGCCATGAAAAGTGTAGAACGAAATCCCGACGGGTAGCACCCATTTCAATAAAAAGGGACTCACGCTTAAGCCAAATCCTTGAAACAATTCGGCAAAGGAAACGGCAAAAAAATCGTAGTATTTAAACAGGCCTAAAAAGCCCAAATTGACACCTATGCTCAGCCAAAACCAGAACCGTTTTTTGGCGACACGCTCACTTTGGTGTATTTGCAAACCGGTAAAATAATCCAAAAAAGTAGAAAACAACAGCAGGAAGAGAAATCGCCAATCCCAGCAGGCGTAAAATACATAGCTGGCGAGCAATAAAAGGGCGTTTTGCTTGGCCACTGATTTGGCGCACAGCCACCAATACAAGGCAAAAACCGGCGGTAAAAAAAGCGCAAACGCCAAGGAATTAAAAAACATAAAGCTAGTAACGTATTGGGCCCGCAAGATACTGATTTATTTGGTTGGCGGTTATCGGTTGTCGGTTATCGGTTGTCAGTTGTGGGTCTGGAAGATTGAATGATTGAAGAATTAAAAGATTGAAAGATTTTGTCTTGAAGACACCGTTTGGTCCCGAAGCGTCGGGATTGGAATTTAATCATTGGAATTTATATAATTCGTGCATTCGTGGCTAAATGCTATCAGCTGACAGCTATCAGCAAACAGCGGTTCTTGGTATACTTCGCAAAACTCCCCTCTCGAGACGGGCTGGGGGTGTGTTTATTGGTTAATCAAGTATTTTTCTTTTCTTTTTCCTTGATGAAAAAGAAACAAAAAATCAAGACCTGGGATTTTCGGCCATCCACTAGTGGCTCACTTCCTAAAACTCAAAAACTCGGCTTACGCCTCAAACAGTTCGAGTTTCTTCACGGAAGTTTCACCTAGTGGGTCCGGCCCTGCCAAATCCTATGGTCGGAGAAGTCTTCGGAGGTACTATTATTGATATTGGTCCCGACGCTTCGGGATTGGAATTTCGTTATTGGTCCCGAAGCGTCGGGATTATAATTCGTGCATTCGTGGCTAAATGCTATCAGCTGACAGCTATCAGCAATCAGCCGTTCTTAATATACAACTGAATTTTGGTCCCGAAACTTCGGGATTGGAATTTCGTTATTGGAATTTCTAATCTGTGCATTCCTGGCGAAAAGCTTACAGCTTAATTTGAATGATTTCAGCAAATGAAGTGGTGTAGCGCGGCGAGAGTTTTTCTTGGCGCATTTTCCATTGTCGGCCCAGCGACTGGGAGGCGAATTTTACTTTGTTGATTCCGTAGCTTCGGTTGAGTTTATCCACCACTGCCATCAACGGCAAGTGTTTGGGATTGGATGCGTCAAACAAAGACAGCTGGGTGTGTGCATTGGGCGTGAGTCCCATAACCACTACGCCCGCCTTTTTGTACTGATAGCCTTCCTTAAAAATGGCCTTCAGCCCAATTTGCGCGTAATGATTGAGCTCAATGGTCGAGTTGGTGGGGAAATCGGTTTGGATTACAATGTTGCGCGAATACTGCGGCTGGTCTTGCCGAAAACCATTGGTGCGAATAAATACCATAATCAGGTTGCAATGGCTGTTTTGTCGGCGCAATTTCTCGGCACAGGCGGCGGTAAATGTGGCCACGCGTTCGGCAATGTCGGGCAATTTGCTATGCATTTTTTCGAACGAACGGGTGGTGGCAATTGTTTTTTTGGCACTTATTTTCTCTAAATCGAGCGACGGTTTTCCTTCTAATTCGCGTTTGAGTCGGAGTCCTACCACGGCCATTTCTTTGCGCACCCAAGCGTCGGGCAACTGCGTAAATTGGTAGGCGTTGGTAATGTTTAGGCGCTGGAGTCGTTTGGCATGCCGCCGTCCGATGCCCCAAACGTCTTCTATTTTGGTCCACTTCAGGGCCTTGATGCGTTTGTCTTCGGTGTCAATCACATAGACGCTTTGCGTGCGATCGGGAAATTTTTTGGCAATTTTATTGGCTACTTTGGCCAGCGCTTTGGTGGGTGCAAACCCTACGCTAATGGGGATTCCCGTGCCTTTGGTTACGGTGCGCTGCATCTGCTTGCCGTAGGATTCCAAATCATAATGCTCAAATCCCTTAAACTTCAAAAAGGCTTCGTCTATGCTGTAGACCTCAATTTCGGGCGAAAAGGTGGCCAGTAAATTCATCACGCGGCTGCTCATGTCGCCATAGAGCGCATAATTGGACGAATAGACAAACACCTGCTGCTCTTCGAACAACTTTTTGTACTCAAAGGCAGGCGCACCCATGGGAATGCCTAGCGCTTTGGCTTCGTTTGATCGGGCAATCACGCAACCGTCGTTGTTGGAAAGAATCACGACGGGCTTTCCCAACAAGTGCGGCTCGAATACGCGTTGGCACGAGGCATAAAAGTTATTGCAATCAACCAGGGCAAACATTAAAATTTCTTGATCGAAGCGGTTACAATTCCCCAGATCATGAGTTCGTTCTCGGGCGTAACCTTAATGGGTTCGTAATTTTCGTTTTCGGCAATGAGCCAGACCACATCTTGCTCAATTTTGATGCGTTTGACGGTAAAAGCACCGTCTATTTGGCACACGGCAATTTTGTTGTTTTGCGGCTCCAAACTTTTGTCGATGATGAGCAAATCGCCGTCAAAAATGCCCGCATTCACCATGGAATTTCCTTTTACTCGGGCAAAAAAAGTGGTGTCCCGGTTTTTGATGTATTCTTTGTTGATGTCAATGCGCAGCTCAATAAAATCATCGGCCGGCGACGGGAATCCTGCCCGCAAACCCGCGTCGATATAGGGCAAATCAATCGCTGTCGAATAATCGGGTGCGTAAAATTCCAACAAAGGACCTTGGTGTATCGGGCGTAGTTTCATGGGGTATAAAGATAGGGAAAGAGCGGGAGGTTTTGGGATTTGAAAATTCGAAAATTTGGAGATTTGAAAATTGGTATAGAAGATTGAATGATTGAAAAATTCAGTATCAAAGCCGCAGTTTGGTCCCGAAGCCTCGGGATTGGGATTTCAGAATTGGAATTTTTATAATCCGTGCATTCGTGGCTAATAACTAACAGCCGTTCTTAGTATACTTCGCCAAACTCCCCTCTTGAGAGGGGCTGGGGGTGTGTTTTATAAGTTGTAAGTTAACGGTTGACAGTTTACAGTGTTTCTTAGATTACATCTTAATTCATTCCGAAGCTTCGGGACAACAATCAACACTCGTTGATCATATCCTTTCTTTTTCCTTGATGAAAAAGAAACAAAAAATCAAGACCTGGGATTTTCGGCGATCAAAATAGGCTCACTTCCTAAAACTCAAAAACTCCCTCGCTAAAGCGGGTCAAACAGTTCGAGTTTCTTTACGGAAGTTTCTCCTTTTTGATACTAGCCTGCCAAATCCAATGGTCGGAGAAGTCTTCGGTGGTGCTTTAATAGTTGTTGGAATTTGGAAATTCAGAATTGGAATTTAAACAATTCGTGCATTCGTGGCTGACAGCTAACAGCCGTTCATACTATATTACAGAATTTTGGTGTTTGGAATTTCAGAATTGGTCCCGAAGCGTCGGGATTCTTAGCACCATCTCTTATCTCTCCTTAACCGCCTTTTCCACCTACAAGATGATTTGCTTATATTTGACTCTCTGTTTTCTATAAAAACCAGTAAAATCGATGACTAATCCTCACGCACAGCCACTCGCTTCCTCTCAGTTTTTTGGGACTACGCCCGATGGCAAGCCCGTTTACAAACATCGGTTGGTGAATAAAAACGGCATGGAATTGCACCTCATCGATTACGGTGCGACCATTACAGCCATCAAAATTCCGCTAGAGAATGGAACACTACTTGATGTTGTGCTGGGTTTTGATACGCTACAACACTACATCGACTCATTTGCTTCACCAGCCCGACCCTATTTTGGCGCAACCGTTGGTCGGTATGCAGGAAGAATAAACCAAGGTTTGTTTTTCTTGAATGGAAAGAAAATTCAACTCAACAAGAACAACAATGAACATGCCTTGCATGGCGGAATTGTGGGCTTTAGCCAAGCAGTTTGGACCAAAGAAGAAGCCTCGTCAAACGCAAATTCGCTCACATTCACCTACCTGAGTGTAAACAATGAAGAGCATTTTCCTGGAAATATGTCGGTGTCTCTTCGCTTTACCCTAACCGATGACAACGAGATCCAGTTGTATTATCAAGCTACATCCGATGAAGATACCATCATCAACTTAACGCACCACAGTTATTTCAATCTAGAAGGTCAACAGGCCGACCTCAAAAACCAATACGTATTTGTCAATTCGGATGTAATTGTGGCTACAACACCCAATAACATCCCTACCGGTTTGTTTACCGACTTGACCAATCATCCGTTTAAATTTGATCCTGCCCAAAAGTGCCCCCAAGAAATTGACAGCAGCTTTGTTTTAAGGCAAAATGATTCGGTAGCTGCCACTTTGAGCAGTACCGTTACTGAGCTTCAAATGGAAGTGTATACCGATCAACCTGCTGTTCATATCTATGTGGGCGGCAATTGCTTCAATGCCATAGTTGGAAAAGAAAACGTGCATTACCACGCCGGTAGTGGCATTTGTTTTGAAACACAAAATTATGCTGATGCACCAAATCATGCGCATTTTCCGAATGCTGTACTAAAAAAAGGAGAACGTTACCAACAACATACTTGCTATAAATTTCAAAAAATCAGCTCATGAAAATCACCAAAATCCTGCTTGGAATTTCTTTTGTTATGCTTTTGATTTCGTGTACAAACACAGAAAATCCAGCCACTAACAACTCCATAAAACCCACACGACCCATTACGGCAAAAAGTTTAATCAAAGCCGCCGACATGTCGTATTTGCCATTAATTGAAAGCGAAGGCACGGTATACAAAAGCAACAACCAGCCCGAAGATGCTTTACTAACACTCAAAAAAGCGGGCTGTAACACCATACGCATTCGGTTGTGGAAAAACCCAAGTGATGGCCATTGTGGATTGCCCGAAGTAAAAGCCTTGGCTTTGCGCGCCAAAGCAATGGGCTTTAAAATATGGCTTTCGGTACATTATTCAGACACCTGGGCCGATCCGGGTGCACAAAGCAAGCCAGCCGAATGGGCCAATTTGAGTTTTTCAGAATTGACAGTTGCGGTGGTCAATTACACGGCCTTGGTAGTAAATGAAATACAGCCCGACATTTACCAAGTGGGCAACGAAACCAACGACGGATTTTTATACCCCCAAGGCAAATTATCAACCAACGAAGCACAATACCTCCAGTTGCTACAAGCAGCTGTTGGAGTAATCCGTTCGCAATCGCCTAAAACCAAAATCATGTTGCATTATGCTGGAAATTCGGGTGCCAATTGGTATTATTCAAAGGTGCAAAACATTGATTATGATTACATTGGATTGTCGTATTACCCGCTTTGGCACGGACAAAGTTTAGCTGTTCTATCAACTACCATCAACCAACTAAGTCAGGCCTACAACAAAAAAGTACTGATTGCCGAAACATCCTACCCATTTACTTTGGGTTGGAATGATTGGACAAACAACATCATGGGACTAAGTAACCAATTGATTCCGGCTTATCCCGCATCAAACTTGGGACAAAAAAACTACCTCACGGCAATTCGGGTGATGCTAGAATCTTCGACAAACGGAATTGGTTTTTCGTATTGGGGCAGCGAATGGGTAGCGTTTCGTGGTACTCAGGCCACCAACGGATCGCCTGTTGAAAACCAAGCCCTATGGGATTTTAACCTCAACGCCTTGCCGGTTATGGCTGTGTTTAATTAGTTCATCATGAAAAAAACAGAACTAGTTCGGTTGATTAGCGTGCTGTGTATTGCCGTATTTTACTTGCCAATTTTTGCCCAAACCCAAGCGATTCAAGCATTTGCCAAAGGAGCCGATGTGGGCTGGTTGCCGCAAATGGAAGCTACGGGCTATACTTTTTATGATGCCGATGGCCGTCCAAAAGAGTGCTTGCAATTGCTCAAAGACCGGGGCATGAATTCCATTCGGCTTCGAGTTTTTGTAAATCCATCAGACGATAAAGCCAGTGGGCATTGCAGCAAAGCCGAAACCATAGCTATGGCCTTGCGCGCACAAAAAATGGGTTTTCGAATCATGATTAATTTTCATTACTCCGATTCTTGGGCCGATCCTTCTAAGCAAAACAAGCCCAAAGCATGGGAGAACTTGGCTTTTCCCGAACTGCTCAACGAAGTTTATGGACATACATTTGATGTGATTCAAGCGCTAAAATTAGCCGGTGTAAATCCCGAATGGGTGCAAGTGGGCAACGAAATTCCCGGAGGTATGCTTTGGCCTGATGGCAGTACCGACCACTGGAATCAACTTGGACAATTGCTAAACAAGGGATTTGATGCGGTAAAAGCAGTTGATCAAACCATCAAAGTAATTGTGCATGTCGACGAAGGCAACAACAACGAAAAGTTTAGAAGATTTTTTGATAACGCTACGGCTCAAAAGGTGCGCTACGATGTAATTGGCTTGTCGTATTATCCCTATTGGATTAAAAAGGACTATACCGAAACCATCGCCGATTTGCAAGCCAACCTCAACGATATGGCCGAACGTTACGGCAAAGAAGTGATGATTGTAGAAGTGGGCGGTGAAGACGATAAAGTGCAAAACACCTACGAATTGCTTGTTGCCACAATCAAGGCGGTAAAAAATGTGCCCAATAATAAAGGACTGGGTGTGTTGTATTGGGAACCCCAAGGCGCCAGAAGTTGGAGCCAATATGGCCTGAGCGCCTGGCAAGCCGATGGCAAACCCTCTCCCGCACTAAACGCGTTTAAAGAAAATTAATGCCTTATGAAACAGCTACGTAAACCCTACATCATTGCTTTATTTTTGGCTCTAAGTTGCCTGTGTTCGGCGCAGCAAAAAATAAGTCTCGATGCCGATTGGCGATTTCATTTTGGACACGCCGCCAATCCAAATAAAGACTTTGATTTTGGAAACAAACTCTTGTTTCACAAATCAAATGTGTATGAGACAACTGTAGTAAGTCCAAAATTTATAGATACCACATGGCGTAAAATTAATGTGCCACACGATTGGGTGGTTGAACTTCCATTTGTTGAATCAAGCACGCACGAGCTGGATTCCCATGGCTATAAACCGGTTGGCAGTGCCTATCCCGAAACCAGTATTGGCTGGTACAGAAAGCATTTTAGTGTAGACAAAAAAGAAGCGGATAATCGCTTTGAATTGCAATTTGACGGCATCTACCGAAATGCTACCATTTGGATCAATGGGTTTTATGTGGGCACCAACTTTAGTGGATACTTGGGCAACTCCTATGACGTAACCGATTACATCAATGTTGATGCTGAAAATACAATTGTGATTCGCGTAGATGCCACACAAGCCGAAGGTTGGTTTTATGAAGGCGCCGGAATTTACCGTCACGTGTGGCTCAACATCACCAACAAACTGCATGTTCCCGAAGACGGACTGTATGTTCACGCAGCAATCAAAGACAAAAATGCTGTAGTTACTATTGAAACCACTGTACAAAACAACAAGTTGAGCAAATCAATAGCAGGTGTCTATGCCGTCTTAACCGACCGAAACGGAAAGGTTTTGGTTAAAACTTCGGAGCAAAAAATCAACCTAGGCGGCCGAAAAAACAACACTATAAAACAAAAAATCACCTTAACTAACGCCCACTTATGGTCGGTGGATGACCCGTATTTGTACAACGTACTTGCCGTGGTAAAAATGGGCAATCAAATCGTGCACCAAACCAAAACCCGATTGGGCATCAAAACGGTGAAATTTGATGCGGAAAAAGGATTTTTCTTAAACGACAAACCCATCAAAATTCAAGGCACCAACAACCACCAAGACCACGCCGGATTGGGCAGTGCCTTGCCCGATTATATGCAACATTACCGCATAAAATTGCTCAAAGAATTGGGATGCAACGCCTACCGAACCAGTCATCATTCGCCAACTCCTGAATTGCTAGAAGCCTGTGACAGCTTGGGCATGCTGGTTATTGATGAACAACGTTTACTAAACAGCAGCCCCGAGTACATAGACCAATTTGAACGACTCATCAAACGCGACCGAAACCATGCTTCGGTGTTTTTGTGGTCCATTGGCAATGAAGAACAAAATATTCAAGGCAACAACTATGGCAAAAAAATTGCACAAACCCTTTTGGCCATCCAAAAAGATCTAGACCCCACCCGAACCAGCACCTATGCGGCCGACATGGGCAATGATTTTGCAGGCGTAAACGAGGTTATCCCCATTCGCGGATTCAATTACCGAGAATATGCCGTAGCCGATTACCACCGGGATCATCCGCAACAACCGCTGCTGGGTACCGAAATGGGTAGTACAGTTACCACGCGGGGTATTTACGAAAAAGATGACCTACGCGCTTACGTTCCCGACCAGGACATTACTTTTCCTTGGTGGGCAAGTAAAGCCGAAACCTGGTGGAAACTCGCCGCCGAAAACAACTATTGGTTGGGCGGATTTGTGTGGACTGGCTTTGATTACCGCGGAGAACCTACCCCATTTAAATGGCCCAACATCAATTCGCATTTTGGCATCATGGACGTGTGTGGATTTCCCAAAAACATTTATTATTACTACCAAAGCTGGTGGACTGATAAAGATGTATTGCACATTTCACCGCATTGGAACTGGCCCGATAAATTGGGCAAACCCATTGATGTGTGGGTAAACTCTAATGCCGATGAGGTCGAGTTATTTTTAAACGGGAAAAGCTTAGGCAAAAAAGTGATGCCTCGAAACGGTCATTTGCAATGGGAAGTCATCTATGAACCCGGAACCTTACAAGCGATTGCGCACAAAAAAGGCAAAACGTTAATGACAAAAGTTGAAACCACAAAACAGGCTGATCAAATTGTGCTAACTCCCGATAAAGAAGCGGTAAAAGCCAACGGGATTGATGGAACTGTAGTTAATGTTTCATTCCTTGACAGTGAATATAAAGAGGTTCCAGATGCTAACAACACCATACAATTCACAATTTCTGGTGACGCTAAAATAATTGGCGTAGGCAATGGCGACCCGAGTTCGCATGAACCAGATAAATGCGCCGATGGAATGTGGCAACGCAATGCCTTTAACGGAAAATGCCAAGTGATTATTCAAGCAGGCAAAACTCCGGGCAAAATTATACTGGAAGCCAAATCAAATGGGTTGCGATCTGGCCATATGTGGATCCTCGCTAACTAATTCCATCAAAGGACCTTGGTGTATTGGGCGTAGTTTCATGGGGTATAAAGATTAAGGAAACAGCCGTTGATTTTGTATAGAAATTTTGGTTTCTGTTGTCGGTTGTGCGGTTTCGGTTTTCGGTTAACTTTCTAAGAATCGTCTCTCTCTCCTCTTTTAGTCTATGATCTGAACCAATGCAAACTCCCCTCTCGAGAGGGTTGGGGGTGTGATACTAAGTTGTAAGTTTACAGCTAACAGCTGTTCTTAGTATATTTCGCAAAACTCCCCGCTTCCAACTTCCCACTTCCATCTCTTCACCAACAGCCGTTCTTAGTATACTCCAGACCTTTTGACTTTATGACTTGCGACTTTCGACCAAAACTCCTATTTTTATCCCATACTAACCTTAACTCATTTACACGCCATGATTGAAAAATTGAGACTCGACCACATTTTGTTTCTGGACATCGAAACGGTCCCCGAACACGAACATTACCACACACTCGATGCCGAACTACAGGGACTTTGGGAAACCAAAACGCAGTACCAACGCAAAGACGAGATTGACCCCGAAACCTTTTACGAACGCGCCGGCATTTGGGCCGAATTTGGCAAAATTGTCTGCATTTCGGTGGGCTATTTTACCCTGAAAGGCGACATCCGTAACTTTCGCGTCACCTCGTTTTTTGGCGAAGAGAAAAAAATTCTCCTCGACTTTGCCAATCTGTTAAACAACCACTTTGGCCAAGCGCAACACCTCTTGTGTGGGCACAATGCCAAAGAATTTGACATCCCCTTTATCGCGCGCCGCATGATCATTCACCAAGTGGCCTTGCCTGCCAAATTGAATTTATTTGGCAAAAAACCTTGGGAAATTCCGCACCTAGACACCTTAGAGTTGTGGAAATTTGGCGATTACAAGCACTTTACTTCCTTGAAATTACTCACCAAAATATTGGGCATTCCCTCGCCCAAAGGCGACATTGATGGCAGCCAAGTGGCCCAGGTGTATTATGTAGAAAAAGACATTGACCGCATTGTCACCTATTGCGAAAAAGACACCATTGCGGTGGCCCAGTTGTTTTTGCGCTTTCGACGGGAAGACCTCTTAATCGAGGAAGAAATTTTGCACGTATAAGCCGCCGCAAATAATAATTCGGGCGTTTTGTGAAATATCTGTTTAAGTTTTTACTTTTACCAAAAACAAGCGTATGGTTCTCAGTAGATTTTGGCTCGCCATTTTAGTGTCTTCGATTCTCTTTGTGCTCATTGGCTTGGCCAGTGGCTCGCACTATACTTTAGATTACATCCTCAATGGACAAAAAGACGAACCCATCCTCATTGCCGAAAAATACCTGAACCAACTGCCTGCTTTTGTGCAAGACAGCATAACCAAAGCGCCCGATCAAACCCTTGTGCGCAATGCCATTGCCACCAATCCCGATACTACCTATGTGTACAAAAACCAAACGGTAAAAGTCTATTCGGGCGTGCAAAAATCAGACGGCTTGTTGCCTACGTGCAAAAACAGTTTGCTCGATTTGATTTTGCCCTTGATTGCCTATTTGGCGTTTTTCTGTGGGTTGATGCAACTGCTCATCGAATCGGGTGCCGCTGAAAAACTGGCTAAAAAAATGAGCCCGATTTTCACCAAAGTGTTTCCGACTATTCCCAAAAACCACGAATCGATTTCGTACATGACCTTGAATTTTGCGGCCAATTTCTTGGGCTTAGACTCAGCAGCCACCCCATTTGGACTCAAGGCCATGCAAAGTTTGCAAGAGTTAAACCCAGACAAAGACAAGGCCAGCGACGCCCAAATTATGTTTATGTGTTTGCACGCGGCCGGACTCACCTTAATTCCCACCTCGATTATTGGCTACCGGGCGGCCGAGAGCGCCACCAATCCCGCCGACGTGATGTTGCCCTGCATCATTACCTCGTTTGTGGGTACCATTGCCGCCTTTTTGTTAGTGGGCATCAAACAAAAAATAAATTTCAAAAGCGCCGCATTGGTAAGCAGTTTATTTGCAGTAATTGCGGCCATCATCGGGTTTTTGTTTTATGTGAATCAACTCGATTTAATTGGGAAAACGCTTTTTACGTCGCATTTATCGAGCATCCTACTCATCGGAATTATTTTGTTTACGCTGCTATTTTCTTGGAAAAACGAAGCCAAATTCACCGAAAAAAACACCACCATTTTTGACGCCTTTGTTACCGGTGCCAACAACGGATTAAAAACAGGAGTGACCATTTTTCCTTATGTGTTGGGGATGTTGGTGGCCATCTCGTTCTTTAGAAACAGCGGTTTGTTTGAGCTCCTCAGCCAGGGACTTTCGTTTGTGTTTTCGCACATTGGCGTGAGCAAACAAATCACCGATTCGCTTCCGGTAGCCATGCTGCGTCCGTTTAGTTCGGGCGGATCACGCGGCTTTATGATTGATGCCATGCGCCAATTTGGTCCGGATTCGTTTACCGGTCGCTTGAGTTGTATTTTTCAATGCAGTGCCGAAACGACTTTTTACGTGATTGCGGTGTATTTTGGTTCGATTAATGTAAAAAATACGCGCTACACTTTGGGCGCCATGTTGCTAATTGATCTTATCTGTGTGTTGACTGCGATTGCGGTAGCAAGTTGGTTTTTTTAGTCTAGAACACCCTCAAAATACGTTTTAATATTGCCCGCACAAACAAGCGTTTGGGGCAATGCCAAATGAGTTGCAAATCTTCCCAAATAGTGGTTTCTTCGTCTAAAAATCGCAAAATCAATTGGGGATTGGCGCTAGAAAAAATGCTAGAAAAAATGCGGCTGCCTTGTGCGTTGTTGTCGTGAAGTATATCCAACAACAACAAATCATAAAGCCAAAATTTGCGTTGAAATTGAAAAGGCTTGGGCGTTTTGTGTTCCAAATAATCAGCCAATTGCTTGGCTTTTTTGGTGGTATTTTTAAAGGTAAATCCGGTGCTGGCTTTGGTCCAACCGCCAGCAGAACCAATGTTGATGCAGTTTTTAGTATTGTGTTTCCAAAATGGATACGAGGTCATCGGTATATTTCCTTGTTCTCGTTCAACGATTTTATAGTCTGTAATTCCTAATTTTTGAATGTACTTTTGAATTTCAGATTCATATTCTTCTTTGGGTAAAAGATCTTTTGAAAACAAGGTATATTCTACTAAAGCTTCATTTGAAGAAGTAGGAAGTACATACATAAATCGTGTGTTTCCTTTTTGCTCGACAGAAAAATCCATGAAGATGGCCTGTTCGGGATTGAAAACAGCTTCTTTCGATTGTATAAACCAACCCACAAAATGCTGTTGCAAAAGTGGATACTTGGATTGCTGCTGCATTATTTTCCAATCTAAAATCGAATTGAAAACCAGCTGACCTTGGTATTGATTGAAATCTGTCTGTACAAGAGCACCTGACTGCATTTCGGTAATGGAGATTACTTTTTCTTGCAAGACGTGAACTTGACTGTGTTGGGAAATCAAATCAAATACAAACGCATAAAAATCTTTACTGCGAATTTGACGGTATTGGAAGGGAACGATGTCCATTTCTCTGGTAAACTTGGAATTGGTAAACCGAATGGAATGCCAATTGTGCGAGGCGATTTCAGCAAACGTATCAGCCTGGTCCCAAAAACACCAGGTTCGATCATTCGACTTTTTTGGGTTTTCGTCCAGTAGTAAAATGGTTTTGTCCTTACATTTTCCAGATAAGATTAGTTGATACACCGTCATCAACGCCGATAAACCTGAACCCGTAAAAATATAGTTGTAGTGTTGCATTAAATCCTGAATGAAAATCCGAAAGCAATATAATTAATTGGAGCAGTTTTAGAGATTCCAATGCCTGACGACAAATCTAACATAAAATCATCGTTTATCAAATACGTGATTCCACCGTCAAAACTATGCATTGGTTTTTCAATCTGTGGGATAAATCCAAATAATTCGATATAACTCCCAAATTTATTCGATAGGGTGTACCCTGTTGCAAGGGTGTAAATAAAGGTGGGTTCAGCAGTAAAACCATTCCATTCAGCGCCCAAATTATAACTGAAACTCATTTTTTCTGTTACTGTATGTTGCATTACAAATCGAAATTCTGGTGCAAAAAAATCAGTTTTTCGGTTTGTTGTAGCTGCGTTTGGCAATGACATATGTGCAATAAAAGATGTCTTTGGGATAATTCCTTTTTCTTCAGCAATTTTTATTTTGCAGCCAATTAAGATTGGATTTAATCCGGAACTTTCAAGATCATACTGTTTTTCAATGTCAAATTCCGAAATTAATCGAAGTTCAAAATTTTCGTTAACACCGTATTTCCACAAGGTAGAAGGCAAGGTGAGTGTTTGAGAATGCGCATCATTGTTTTGAAGGGAAAATCCAGTTTCTACCTGAAACATTCCTGTAGGAACTAAGGATGGTGTTTCTGTCTGGTCTGGTCTATCAGTTTGAATGGGCTCCATATTTTGCGCGTACAAACACGTGGTAAATAACAGGCAAATGAATAAAGTTTTTGTTTTCATAGTTAAAATTTAGACAAATCTAAAAAAATAATTGGCTGTAAGTAAATGTTTTCTATTTTTGAGTACTATTTTCAATTATGACGAATTCTGAAGAAAATTATATTAAAGTAATTTATCACTTGTCGGGCGCATCGCCAAAAGGCATAAACACCAATGCCATAGCCAGCATGATAGAGACTAAGGCGTCTTCGGTTACTGATATGTTGAAAAAACTAGCCGATAAAAACTTAGTCAGTTATCAAAAATACCAAGGTGTTAGCTTGACAGAAAAAGGATTTTTTGCTGCGAAAATGATTGTACGAAAGCATCGGTTGTGGGAGGTTTTTTTAGTTGATAAACTCCATTTCTCTTGGGATGAAGTGCATGAAATTGCCGAAGAATTGGAACACATCAAATCGGATATACTGATAAACAAACTTGATGCGTTTTTGGGATTTCCAGAGTATGATCCACACGGCGACCCAATACCAAACGAGTTGGGAGATGTTAAAAAAATGAACAAACTCTTATTGTCGGAAGCAAAAATTGGACAAAAGTATGTTTGTGTTGGAGTAAAAGATTCGTCATCGGATTTTTTGAAATACTTGGATAAGCACAAAATAGCATTAGGCACACACATAGAAGTTATAGAGATTGAAAAGTTTGATAGCTCAATTTCTGTTTTTTTGAATAGTCAATTCATTTCTATTTCAAATAAAATAGCCACTAACTTATACATACAATAATTATGTTTGAAACGGTTTTAAATTATTTCGAAAGCATTGACCCAATTTTAGCTGCTTTTTACGCCACCTTATTCACCTGGTTTTTAACGGCGTTTGGCGCTTCATTTGTTTTCTTTTTCAAGAACATGAACCGAGTAGTCTTAGACGGAATGCTCGGATTTACAGGTGGTGTGATGATTGCAGCCAGCTTTTGGAGTTTGCTCGCGCCTGCCATTGAAATGAGTAAAGGCGAAGGATTTGACAAAGTCATTCCGGCATCCGTTGGATTTGCCTTGGGCGCTTTATTTATTTTTGGTTTAGATAAAGTTCTTCCTCATTTACACATCAATTTTAAAGAAACAGAAGGTGTAAAATCACCTTGGCAACGCACAACACTGCTAGTTTTGGCTATAACTCTGCACAACATTCCCGAAGGATTGGCAGTAGGCGTACTCTTTGGTGGTGTGGCCGCCGGAATTCCTGAAGCCTCTATTGCCGGTGCGGTAACCTTGGCCATTGGAATTGGAATTCAAAATTTTCCCGAAGGAATTGCGGTAGCGATGCCACTAAGACGCATGGGCATGAGTCGATGGAAAAGTTTCATGTATGGGCAATCGTCGGCCTTAGTTGAGCCCATTGCGGCGGTTGTGGGTGCAGTTGCCGTGACCTTTTTTACGCCTATTTTGCCCTATGCCTTAGCATTTGCTGCAGGAGCCATGATTTTTGTGGTGGTTGAAGAAGTGATTCCCGAAACCCAACAAGACAAAAACACCGACATTGCAACACTGGGATTTATTGGCGGTTTTATTGTAATGATGGTACTCGATGTGGCATTAGGTTAGTGGCAACCGCAGGAATCTGAACCGCACGATTGGTTTGATTTTTTACTGGGCCAAAACTTGCGAATTACATACCACAAGGCCGCTACCAACAAGGCAATTGAAAGGAGAATTTGTACCATTAATTCAGAAATTGATAGGTTAGAAATGCCACTAAATAGGCCAAACCGGTCATGAAAACCAGTTGCGCCAGGGGCCAATAATAACTGTTGGTTTCTTTCCGGGTGATGGCTAACGTACTGATGCATTGCATGGCAAATACATAAAACAACAACAGCGAAATACCAGAAGAAAATCGGAAGGTATGTATGCCGGTTCGGATGTCTTTATCGGCTTTCATTTTGTTTACAATGGTGCTGTTGCTTTCGGATTCGCCCACACTATAAATGGTAGCCAAGGTGCCCACAAAAACTTCTCGGGCAGCAAACGAACTAATAATTGCAATCCCAATTTTCCAATCATACCCCAGCGGAGAAATAACCGGCTCAATAGATTTTCCCATGAGGCCAATATAGGAGTTTTCTAATTTATAAGTGGCCAAAATGTTTTTGTAGGCCGAGCTGTTTACGGTTAGATTTTGGTGCTGTGCCACTACATTGGCTTCGGCATTTTTAAAATCGTCTCCCGGTCCGAAGGAAGCCAAAAACCACAAGATGATCGAAAGGGCCAAGATTATTTTTCCGGCACCAAACAAAAAGGCTTTTGTTTTTTCGATTACGTTGATGTAAACATTTTTAAACAGCGGCACTTTATAATTGGGCATCTCCACCACAAAATAGGTTTTGTTTGAGATGCGCAATACTTTATTGAGCAACCAAGCCGAAATAATCGCGCTGGCAAATCCCAAGATATACAAAAATAAAAATACCAAGCCCTGCAAATGCACTACTCCAAGCAAATAGGTGTCGGGAATAACCACCGCTATAATGATGGCATAGACCGGCAAGCGGGCCGAACAGGTTACAAATGGCGTGACCAAGATAACCAGCAAGCGTTCTTTCCAACTTTCGATGTTTCGGGTGGCCATAATGGCGGGAATTGCACAGGCCGTCCCCGAAATGAGCGGCACGACACTTTTGCCCGAAAGACCATATCGGCGCATGATTTTATCCATTAAAAACACCACGCGGCTCATGTACCCGCTCTCTTCAAGTAGGGAGATAAACAAAAACAAAAAGGCAATTTGCGGAATAAATAACAAAATGCCCCCGATACCTGGAATAATTCCTTGCGACAACAAATCATTAAACATGCCCGGTTGCAACTGCGTACTAGTAAAACTACTCAGGTTGGCAAAGGCCGTGTCAATCCAGTTCATCGGCACGCGCGACCAATCAAATATGGATTGAAAGATTAAAAAGAGTACGCCAAAAAAGATCACATATCCCCAAAACGGATGCATTAAAATACGATCGAGTTTGGAGCGGTAATCGGTGGCTAAGCTTGAATTTACTATCAACCCTTGCTTTAAAATATCGTTGATAAACTGGTAGCGTTTGATGGTTTCCTTTTGTTGCAAACGCTTTAAATCGGCGTGGGATTTGGTAAAAGAATTGGGTAATTCTTTGCGTTCTAAGTTCAAGAAATTTACGTCTTGGGTTATCACCAACCACAATTTATACAGCAACTGTTTTGGAAATGCTTTGCGCAATTGACTAAAATAGGCTTCGTCTATACTGGAGGCATTGAGGCAAGGTGTTAGCGACAAATCGCGGTAATTGGCCAATACATTTTTTAATTCGGCAATTCCGGTACGTTTTCTGGAACTCACGAGCACAATCTTGGTTTGCAACTGCGCTTCCAAGTAGGGAATGTCCAAGGTGATGCCTTTGGGCACCATTCTGTCGGCCATGTTAATTACCAAAACCGTAGGGAGTTCTAAGTCTTTAATTTGGGTGAACAGCAACAAATTGCGTTTCAAATTTTCGACATCAGTAATTACAGCAATTACATCCGGGAAATTTGGGTCTTTTTTGTTGAGCAACATCTCAATAACTACATTTTCATCAATAGAACTGGCGTTTAAGCTATAGGTTCCCGGCAAATCAAGTACGTTTGCCAAACAGGTTTCAGACAAAACGCACTGCCCTACTTTTTTCTCAACCGTAATGCCGGGGTAATTACCCACCTGTTGTTTGAGTCCTGTTAATTGGTTAAACACCGAAGTTTTTCCGGTGTTGGGATTGCCAATTAACGCGACTTGTATCGATTGCATACGGCTTATTTTGAACTGATTTCGTCTCGAGTTACTTCAATCTGAAGGGCGGTTTCTAGGCGAATGGCCAAATGTGATCCGCTGATGTTGAGCAGCAAAGGATCCCCAAAGGGGGCTATTTGCAATAACTCAACCGTGTTGCCGGGCAAACACCCCATTTCCAGTAATTTTAATGGAATAGCCTCCACATCAAACTGCGTGATGGTGGCTTTTTCTCCTTTTTTTAACTGGGCTATGGTGGTTTGCAACGCTTATTTAGATTGAATTAAGATTGCAAAAGTAGGTATAAATAGTAAACTGCACCTGATAATTATCAGTTTTGATTATTAATTATTATTCCTGAAGCAACAGCTGAATATCGGAAATGAGGCGCTCTATTTCTTCTTTATTGGTGCCGTCATAAAAGCCACGAACCCGTTTTTGGGCATCAACCAAGACAAAATTTTCGGTGTGCACCATGTCATACAATTCGCTCGGCTTACCCAATTTTACAGCCAAATACGATTTTCTAGCCAAGCTGTAAATTTCCTTTTTATCGCCGGTAACCAAATTCCATTTGCGGTCGTCCACGCCTTTTTCCAAAGCATAGCGTTTCAGTACCGCCACCGAATCGATCTCGGGAAAAACGGTATGAGATAAAAACATTACCCGTGAGTCAGTTAAGTAAGCTTGTTGTACCAACGCCATATTGTTGGTCATTTTGGGGCAAATGGAGCCGCAGGTAGTGAAAAAGAAATCGGCTACATAAATTTTGCCGGCATAGGTTTTGTCGGTGATGATTTTGCCGTTTTGATTCACAAACGAAAAGGCCGGAATTTTATGGTACTTGCGAATATATTGCACGGTACTGTCAACCAATTCTGGATTTACATCGGCGGGATTGAAGATGGGCAAAGACTTTTTGGGTTTTAGTGCGGTATAAAACAATCCAATGATAAGTACCGAAAAAAGGCCTAAAACTAGAAATAAAATACGGGCTTGTTTTAAATATCGTAGCATGAATTATTTTCGTCAAAACTACAAAATAACACTGATTTAAGGCCGCAAAAGAGAGCGATATTATTTTGTTTTTTAACAGTTTATATGACAAGATTCGATATTTTTGTGACACTAAAATCAATTCACATGAAAATACAAATCAAAACACTAGGGCTATTGCTGCTTCCAGCAATTTTCGGATTGACCGCTGCGCAAGCCCAAGACAAAGCCGCCAAAAAAGCACCGGGAATTAACTTATCCTACATGGATTTAACCGTTAAACCGAGTGACAACTTCTTTCGTTTTGTGAACGGAACTTGGCTCGATAAAACCGAAATCCCGAAAGACAAAACCCGTTGGGGAAGCTTTGACGAATTGCGTCAAAACACCGACAAAGACGTACTGGCCATCTTGGCCGAAGCGACAAAAGGGGGTAAATACAAACCTACTTCTGATCAAGGAAAAGCGATCATCATGTACCAATCTGCAATGGATACTGTGGCGCGCAACAAACAAGGCATTGCACCATTGAAACCGTATTTGGCTCAAATTGATGCCGTGAAAAATGTAGCCGATTTGCAAAAATTAATGATGCAAACCGAAGCAGAAGGCGGAAGCGTAGGCTTCTTTGGCGTGGGTGTAGGTGCCGACGAAAAAGACAGCAACCGCAACGTGGTGAGCTTAGGGCCTGGCTCGTTAGGATTACCTGATCGAGATTATTACGTATCTGAAGATGCTGATTCAAAAGAAAAACGCGCCAAATATGCGGTACACGTGGCTAAAATGTTACAGTTTTTTGGGGCATCTCCAGCTGCAGCTCAAGCCGATGCCGATAAAATTTTAGCTTTAGAAATTCAAATGTCAGTCCCGCGTTTGGATCGTGTAGAACGTCGCGATAGCAAAATTCAATACAACCCCACGGCCATCGCCGAATTGAACGCCTTGACGCCAGCCATTGACTGGAGTGACTATCTGAAAGGAGTAGGATTTGCCAAAGTGGATACCATTATCGTTACGCAGCCCAAATACATGAAAGGCTTGCAAACCTTATTCACAGAAAACAATGTAGACGCTTGGAAAGCCTATATGCGTTGGATGTTGTTGCGTGGTGCTGCGGGTCAATTGTCAACTGAAATTGAAACAGCCAACTGGGAATTCTACGGAAAAGCCTTAACAGGCGCCATCAAACAAAGACCTCGTAACGAAAAAGCCTTACAAGTAGTCAATGGAACGGTAGGTGAAGCCTTAGGAAAATTATATGTAGACAAAATGTTCCCGGCCGAAGCCAAAGACAAGGCCTACAAAATGATCAAAAATGTGATGCGTGCTTATGAAATGCGCATCAACAACCTCACGTGGATGTCGCCAGAGACCAAAACCAAAGCGGTTGAAAAATTAAACAAATTGACCATCAAAATCGGTTACCCAGACAAATGGGAAGACTATAGCACTTTGGATGTGAAAAGCGCTACAAAAGGAGGTTCTTACTTTGAAAACTTGCGTTCAGTATCTAAATGGGCGTGGGCAAAAGACTTAGACAAATTGGGAAAACCTGTTGACAAAACCGAATGGGGCATGTCGCCACAAACGGTAAATGCGTATTACAATCCTTCGTACAACGAAATTGTATTCCCAGCCGCAATTTTGCAACCGCCATTCTATGATTACAAAGCTGATGAGGCTGTAAATTATGGCGGAATTGGTGCCGTAATTGGACACGAAATCTCTCACGGTTTTGATGACCAGGGAGCCACCTACAATGCAGATGGAAACCTGATCGATTGGTGGACAGAAGCCGATTTAAAACAATTTACCGACTTAGGAACTGCCTTGGCCGATCAATACTCCGCTTTGGAGCCTTTGCCTGGTATTCACGTAGATGGTAAATTTACCTTGGGTGAAAACATTGGAGATTTGGGTGGAATCAACGCGGCCTATGACGGATTGCAATTGTACTTGAAAGAAAACGGCAACCCCGGCTTAATTGACGGCTATACCCCAGAGCAACGTTTATTTATCTCTTGGGCCACCATTTGGAGAAGTAAAATTCGCGACGAAGCCTTGAAAAACCAAGTGAAAACCGATCCGCACTCGCCGGGTATGTACCGTGCCTATGTGCCTTTGTTAAACTTGGAGAGCTTTCAAAGCGCCTTCAACATCAAAGAAGGAGATGGCATGTTTGTAGCGCCTGATAAACAGGTGAAAATCTGGTAATCAAACCCCATAAAATTTAAAAAATCCCAAGCAATTGTTTGGGATTTTTTTATAGACTCGGTTTCAAAAAAGTATAGCCCATCACCGTTTGTAGTTTTTCACTCGAAACGGTTTTGCCTACAGAAGCTTTGCTAAAATCAAATTCGGGGAGGGGCAATTGAAGCGCACGGGCTTTTTCTTGGTAATAATTTACTCGAGTAGGATGATGCGGTGCCACGGCATTGTACACTTCATTTTCAAAAGGAAGATGAATGCATTTTTGAAGGATGGCCAAACAATCTTTTTGGTGAATTAAGTTTACCGGAGCTTCTGGGTTTTCGAGCTGCGTTCGTCCAGCCAAAAACCGCACCGGATGGCGTTCTGGACCAATTAATCCACCAAATCGAATTACGGTTGCTTGGCAAAAATCAGCCGATAAAAAAAGGTTTTCGGCATGCACGAGTTGTGAATCAAAACCTTTGGTGTCTGTTTCTATAGCCAATTGATTTTGGTCGAGATACACCGAGGTGGAGCTAATGAACAGTACTTTTTTACAACCAGAAAGTCGCATGTTTTCCAACAATAATTGCATTTTGGCTACAAAATTTTCAGGGTTGGCGCCGCGCAATTGTGGGGGTATTGCCACGACCAGGACTTCGGCATCGGCCAAAAAATCAGTCCAATCGCCTATGGCAGATTGTGAGTTTAGTTCCAATAAAAAACCCGCAACACCCGCTTTTGTCAGTTGGGGAATTTTGGATGGTGTTGTCGTCGATCCCTTTATGCGGAATCCTGCTTGCACTAGCTGTTGTGCCAAGGGAAATCCGAGCCAACCACAGCCAAAAATGGCTATTGTTCTCATTTTCGGTCTGTTTTTAGTGTGTCAACAACAACTTGACTGCTGTCGATTTTGGAGGTAGAACCTGCAAATTTTACTTTCTTGGGTAACAACAAAGCGTTGGGTTTAATTTTTTGGCGGAGCACTACAGCGTCGTTTAATACAAACGGAGTAGGCATCATCCAAGCAGCTCGCGGCTTAATCTTGAGTTGCGGATGCGACAATAAATCAAACGAACTTTCCAGTAATTCCATGTCAAACACAGTTGATTTAGGCAACAGAAAAGAAAGCACTAACGGCTGGTTATCGACCACATAATAACTGAGAATTTTTTTGCCTTGGCGCAAGTATTTACTTCCTTTTTGACCTATTGTTGTAGCGCCATTGGCTTTCAAATTATAAAAATTCATGTTTAGAGGAGCAAAAACATCATAACGATTCACCTTTCTGTTTGGGCTAATGGAAAGCTGTATGTAGCGGTAGTTGGCGCCCATTGAATCTTTTTCAAAAAATACTGTGGGAGGATTTAAGGAAATACGTGGCGCCGGTTTTTCAAAGGTAAATTTTGACTGGTATTTGCTGAATAACGGCAACGCATTCACCGCATTGGCTTTACTCGGATTGTTGCCCAAATAGGTTTTGGTCCACTCATCTGGCTGGGTATCGTAGGTAGTATAAACGGCTTTCTTGGTTTGGGCGTCATACACATAAAGCAAGCTATTGGGTTTGGCTTTTCCTGCCTCATAGCTGGAGTCGCTATGTGCCATAAATAGACTAATCCCCATCACGGTAATAGCGCCGATTCCCCATAGTGCTTTTCGTTCAAAGGCCAAAAAAATGGGGAGCACTAAGCCAAATACAAAAGCGGTGAATAGGGCCGTAACCGGGAGCATTTTTAATCCTAATCCAATGGGAAATACAACAATAAAGGGGCTGTAAATTAGAATCGCTGGCACACTGCAAACCAAGTTCCATGTGTGGTTTGATTTTTGCGTTGCAACAAAATAGCCCAATAGGAATAAACTACCAAAGAGTGGTAAAACAAAAAAGCCCGCGCCAGGCAAATAGGCGGCTATGAAAAACTGAAGGACCAACCATACACAGAGCGGTGCTATAAAATAATTGTATATGCTTTTTACATTTGTCGCATTTGCATAAATCAAAAAAGCAAGGCCAATAACAAACAAAATAATGACCCCGATATACCAATGGCCATTGTAGGGAAATCCTTGAAGTATATCGGCAAACGGGTAGATGCTTTTGAGTGTTAGCCAAAGCAAATAACTTCCGCCGCCGGCCAACAGCAACAAACCGAAGAAGCGCAAAAATCCTTTGCCTATTTCGGGGAAGTCTAAAACTCGTTTTCCTAATCCAATAAAAACCAGCAGGATAAATAGTCCTAAAGCCAGTCCACAAAGCACATAATTCCAAGAAAATGGATAATGCACAAGCACAAAAGGAAGGGTAAAATACACCTCATCTTCTGCCGATTCAAGCGCGGTTAAATCACTGTTAGAAAAATAGCGCAGCAAAGGCATCAAATACGAGCCTTGGTGAGCGATCGTTTTGGGATTGAGGTGCGCAAAATCGTCTTGGGCGGTATGATAGTTAAAGTGATTGTCAATAAAAGCAAAATTAAACCCTTGAATGGTGCCCTGTTCTCTAAAGACGGTCAAGTCGGTGTCGTTGGGCAACATTTTGTAGATGCTGTACAACAGCGAATTGGTAACCGGGAATTGCGGATTGGCTTGGCTAAACGCTTGAATCATTTGGGAATTCCCCTGATTTACTTCCATGAGCATATAGCTTGGTCCGCTAGTTCCGCGGGCTTCAAAATTGAGCGCCAAGCCAACTTCTTTGGCCCAAGCATGCTGGGTAACAAACAACGCAGCGCCGTTTAGACCGAGTTCTTCGGCGTCGGTAAACAAGATAATAATGTCGTTTTTGTGCTGCGTTTTACTGTGCAGAAACGCACGAACTCCTTCTAAAATAGTTGCGACTCCAGAGGCGTCATCACTGGCACCGTACGAATAGGAATGCGGCGCACTGTCATAATGGGCAAGCAACAACAAGGCTTTTTCTGCATTGGCGATTCCCGGAATGCGCGCAATGATGTTTTTGGAAGGGACCAAATTTCCCCAGTCTGACAGGGTGGTTCCTACTTGGTATTGGGGTTGCAGGCCTAGTTTTTTTAGTTCTATAATAAGGTAATTGGCTATCTGTTCGTGGTGAGCAGAACCTACATAATGCGGGTTTTGCGTCATTTTTTTTACCTGTACTAATGCCTTTTGAGTATCAAATGCGTTGGGTGATTTGGGGCTAGTAATCCACGGATTTTGGGTGAAATATAAGGCTAGAATTAGCACGGAGAAACAAAGTAGTGTTCCAGCTACGGTGTAGTTTTTTTTCATAAAAACCCCTCTTTTTTAACCAATAAAATCAAATCATTTTCCAAACACAAATAGCCTTGAGAATATAAAAAACAATAGGTATTGCCTGTTTTGGTCTGAAGGATGTGAGTGAAATAGGTGAAATCAAATCCGCTATTGATTAGTTTTTTTCGTGTTGTTTTGGCTTTTGATTCGGGATTTAACTCCGATAAAATCCGGTAATTTTTTCGCAACACATAGTTGATGTTGCGCATTAAATTGGTGCTGTCTTTGTTTTTTCGGTTGTTAAAAGCGCTGCGGCAACCGTCGCAGCAAAATTTTTTGTCTTCACGACCCAGTAACTTGTCGTGGCATTCTAAACAATTTTTCATGGCGTGTAAATTTAATTTGGCGTGTATATATAACGCTCAGGGTCAACTCCCAAAGCTAACCAAATGTACTATTTTTTTCAATTACAACCGATTACAAACAAATACAGTCGAAAGCAAACGAATACATTTAGCTTTCATGATTTTAAACTTCCCAATTTTGCCTTGTTGATCGACCAACAAAACAATCTATAACCCTTTAATTTTTTTAAACGCCATGAGTAATTTACGAAACAGAGTACAGCTAATCGGAAACGCAGGAAGCGATCCGGAAGTAAAAACATTAGAAAGCGGGAAAAAGGTAGCCGCCTTGACCCTAGCCACCAACGAAGTCTATTATAAGGACAACGGCGACAAAGTAGAGCAAACCGAATGGCATCGCATTACAGCCTGGGGGAAAACGGCCGAAATCCTTGAAAAATATGTAACCAAAGGAAAAGAAATCGCCGTAGACGGAAAACTCACCCACCGATCCTATGAAGATAAGAATGGTGACAAGAAATTCATCACTGAAATTCTAGTCGGAGAGGTTTGTTTGCTGTAAGCCAATGTTCGAGAGGCGGCTATTTGCCGCTTCTTGACACCTTGGTGTTAGTTTTCGTTTAATAAATCCTGAAGCCTATTTACAAAAACACCCACATCATAGCCATCCACAAGGGCGTGGTGCACATGAACAGAAAAGGGAATACTTCGCTTGCCTAGCGCAGTTGTTGTCATTTTTCCAAAAGACATTTTTGGGCAGCTGTCTGGTAGTGTAAAACTTCGGGCGTGCGATATGGCAGTAAAAGCTAACCAAGGCAGGGCTGAGAAATGGATTACGTTGGGTGAAAATTCTCGGGTAAATAAGCCTGTTGTTTGTTTCACTCGTTCAATTTCATTGGCGGCATGTTGAGCAAAGACCCTAATATCCGCGTGGTATGCAATTAACGAGAAACCAAAGGTGTGATCTGCTCGCATTACAGTCGAGGAGCCGTGAATTTCCGAAAACTCATATACCTCCTTGCCTTCAATTCGAAGACGAAGTGCTTTGTTTTCGTTTACTGCTACTAAAGTTTTATGTAGGTAATAGGTGGAGAAAGGAACGTCAAGTGATTTAGCCTTATGGTAGGCGTTTTCACAATCCAATTGGACTGTAATGCCGAAATATGGCTCTTCAAAGCTGTTAAAAAACTGGAAGTGTTCTTTTCGATTCCAATTCGACAGGTCTACTTTTTGTTTCATTAGTAGGGCAATAGTGTCAGTAAATCGGAGAGTTTTTCGATAGCTGTAAACTGAGGGTGTACCACTTGATGGCTTACCTTTTCATGTTCCCAGGTTGTGTGAAATGGCACATGAACGCCATAACCACCAAGTTCCAAAACCGGTATTACATCTGATTTGAGCGAGTTGCCTATCATCATGAAATGGGCGGGTTCAACCTCTAATCGGGTGAGCAGTTTTTGGTAATTGAGCACTTGTTTGTCGGCCATCACTTCAATATGATGAAAATAAACGCCTAACCCCGAGTCGTGTAATTTGCGTTGTTGGTCTTTGAGATCGCCTTTGGTGGCTACTATTAATTTGTATTTGCCTTGAAGTGCTTGCAACGTTTCTTCCACGCCAGCGATAAGTTCAATGGGTTGGTGGAGCATTTCTTTGCCTAGAGTAATAATCTTAGCAATGGTAGAAGACGGAATAGTGTGGTCAGAAACTAAATAAGCCGTTTCAATCATCGAAAGTACAAAGCCTTTTATACCATAACCGTATTCCGCTAAATTTTGCATTTCAACACGAAAAAGTTCTTTTTCTAATTCGTGTCTGGGCAAATAATCCCCTAGCAAATCACAAAACGCCTGTTCGCTTTGTTGAAAATAGGGTTCGTTTACAAATAGGGTATCGTCGGCATCAAAGGCTATTACTTTTAGATCCATGGGAGTGTTTTGAAGATTATTTCCTTCCTTGTATAAACCTAAGCACGGTTAAAAATCAAACTAATTTATTGTTTCCCCGTTCGGTGCTTCAGCAGCAGGTTGTACAAAAACCAATTTGCCTTCTGCATTTGTTGTCATTAGTATCATCCCTTGGCTTTCTAAACCGCGAAGATTTCTAGGGGCCAAATTTACCAAAACAGTCACTTTTTGGCCTACTACTTCTTCGGGCGAAAAATGCTCGGCAATACCCGAAACGATAGTGCGTTGGTCTAGTCCGGTGTCAACAGTTAATACCAGTAATTTATTGGCTTTGGGCATTTTCTCGGCGGACAAAATAGTACCAACACGCAGGTCCATTTTAGCAAAATCGTCAAACTGCACCGCCTCTTTTTGGGGTGTAAGCGTTTTGTTTTCGGCGGCATTGGCCACTTTGCTTGCTTCTAATTTATCGATTTGCTGTTGTATGGCGGCGTCTTCAATTTGTTGAAACAAAATTTCGGGATCGCCTATGGTGTGGCCAGCAGGAAGAAGTGCTCCCTCTTGACTTACTGCGCTCCAATCGAGACTTTTCCAGTTTAAGATGTGGGCTAATTTTTGAGCGGTAAATGGCAAAAAAGGTTCGCACAACACTTGCAGGGCTGCCGCAATTTGCAAGGCGACATACATCTGCGTTTTGACGCGTTCGGGATTGCTTTTGATAACTTTCCAAGGTTCTTCGTCGGCTAAGTATTTATTGCCTAATCGAGCCACTTGCATCATTTCACCTTGGGCTTCTCGAAAACGGTAGCGCTCAATAGAGCTCGAAATCACGGCAGGATAGGCGCGCAATTCAGAAAGCACCTGAAGGTCAATATCAGAAAAATCGATGGGCGTTGGGACTACTCCTTCGTAGTATTTTTGGGTGAGTACCATCACTCTGTTTATGAAGTTGCCAAAAATAGCAGCCAATTCGTTGTTGTTTCGCGCTTGAAAATCTTTCCAAGTAAAGTCGTTGTCTTTGGTTTCGGGGGCATTGGCGGTTAAGGCATAGCGCAACACATCTTGTTGATTCGGAAAATCTTGTAGGTATTCGTGCAACCATACCGCCCAGTTTTTGGAGGTAGACAATTTGTTCCCTTCTAAATTCAGGAATTCATTGGCCGGAACATTATCGGGCAGGATGAAACTGCCTTCGGCTTTGAGCATAGCAGGGAAAATAATGCAATGAAAAACTATATTGTCTTTGCCAATGAAGTGGACTAATTTGGTGTCGGCCGATTTCCAATAGGGTTCCCATTCTTTGCCTTCGCGAGCGGCCCACTCTTTAGTAGCGGAGATATAGCCAATGGGTGCATCAAACCATACATACAATTTTTTGCCTTGGGCGCCTTCAACAGGAACATCGATTCCCCAATCTAAATCTCGGGTTACCGCACGGGGTTTCAAACCGTCGTCAATCCAAGATTTTACTTGGCCTAACACATTGGTTTTCCAGTCTTTTTGGTGGCCAACTAGGATCCACTCTTTCAAAAAAGCTTCGTAGCGGTCCAATGGCAAGAACCAATGTTTGGTAGATTTTAAAATGGGTATTTCCCCGGTGATGGTGGATTTTGGATTGATTAAGTCGGTGGCGTTTAGCGTGGATCCACATTTTTCGCACTGATCGCCGTAGGCTTCTTCGTTGCTGCATTTTGGACAAGTACCGGTAACAAAGCGATCGGCCAAAAATTGATTGGCTTTGGCGTCATACAATTGTTCGGTCACTTCTTCGATAAAATCACTTTGATCGTATAATTTTTTGAAAAAGGCCGAAGCTGTTTCGTGGTGAATTTGAGCTGATGTGCGGGAATAATTGTCAAATGATATGCCAAAATCAATAAACGATTGGCGAATGATTCCGTCGTATTTGTCTATTACTTCCTGAGGAGTGACCCCCTCTTTTTTGGCCTTCATTGAGATAGCTACCCCATGTTCGTCACTGCCACAAATAAAGGCAACATCTTGGTGTTGTAAACGCTGATAACGCGCATAGATATCAGAAGGAACATACACGCCGGCCAAATGCCCAATGTGAATGGGTCCGTTGGTATACGGTAAAGCAGCGGTAATCGTATAGCGTTTAGGATGTGCTAACATAGGTGTTGGATTAAAAAGGCAAAATTCCGATTGCCTCGCAAAAATAAGCAATAGAATTGAGAGTTCAGGCTCATTTAGTTTGAAAAAACAGGGAATTAATCAGCTGATTTTACCGCAGTAAACCAGCGCACAAAGGTTTTTATATCTTTGTCCATCAAAGTTCAAAATCATGAAATACGCACAAGCATTACGCAAAGGAGATACGGTAGCCCTAGTAGCTACCGCACGCAAAAATATTTTGCCCAATTTACAGCCGGCCATTGACTTACTTGAGTCCTGGGGTTTACAAGTGCTTCTTGGTCAAACCATCGGACTCGACAATCACCAATTGGCAGGCACCGATGCCCAACGCGCCGCTGATTTTCAACAGCAATTGGACAACGCTGAAGTAAAAGCAATCTGGTGTGTACGCGGCGGCTACGGCACTGTGCGCATGATTGATTTAGTTGATTTTAGCGTGTTGGCCAAACAGCCCAAATGGATTATTGGGTTTAGTGATGTGACGGTTTTGCATGCGCATTTACAAGGACTCGGTTTTGCCTCTATTCATGGGTTAATGCCGGTGAATGTAGAAAAAGCAACTGCTGAAGCCATCGAATCCCTCCGTAAAATTTTATTTGATGAGCCGTTGCGGTACGAATTGCCTTATCAACCCGAGAATCAATTGGGGACAGCAACGGGTGAATTGATTGGTGGAAATTTGTCCATTTTATACAGCTTGATGGGCTCTGCCTCTCAGCTTGATGGCGACAGCAAAATATTGTTTATAGAAGACTTAGACGAATATTTATACCACCTAGACCGCATGTGTATGGGCTTGAAACGCAGTGGTTTGTTTGCTCAACTTAGCGGTGTTATTGTAGGCACTTTCAGCCAAATGCACGACAACGAAATTCCTTGGGGGAAATCGGCCTATGAAATTTTGGCCGATCATTTGAGTCCGTTGAACATTCCAATTGCCTATCATTTTCCGGCGGGACATATCGCTGACAATCGCGCTTTGCCTTTTGGAAAAATGGCGCATTTACACGTGGATGCAGCAGGAACAAAATTGGTTATTGACTAATGGCCGCACACAATGATTTGGGCAAACTCGGTGAAGAATTGGCGGTAGATCTACTGCTCCAAAAAGGCTATTCCATTTTGCACACCAACTGGACTTTTCAAAAAGCCGAAGTGGATATCTTGGCGCAAAAAGACACGATCTTAGCGGTTATTGAGGTAAAAACTAGAACCTCCGCACACTTTGGAGATCCGCAAGATTTTGTCACGCCAAAGAAAATTCAGCTGTTGGTTAAGGCTGTTTCGGCCTATGTAGAACAACAAAATCTGGATGTAGAGGTGCGATTTGACATCATTGCCGTCACCCTTCCTCGGCCAGGAAATTCTAAGGAAAAACCTAGTTTAGAACATCTTGAAAATGCATTTTATCATTTTTGAGTTGGTGACTGACTCCATAAATGTACTTTTAATTCCTATATTTGAACCCATTACTTAACCTCTTTCGCTATGAAAAATTACCTCCTAATTTTGGTAACTCTTATTGGTTTTGCCGGCTTTTCGCAACAAGAAATCGCCAAAAAAATCAAACAGTTGAATGCTTCAAATACTATTTTTACCCCATTTTCTGTTTTAGAATCTAGTGCTTATTCTCCATCAACTTTAGTTAATGCTGTGGTTGAAAAAGCAAATTATGCGAGTTTAAACACTTCGGGAGTGGCGGCTATCCTTGCTCAAAAAAGAGCGTTTATTGAGCTCACTATTCCGTATCAAAACGAACTCATCACGGTGCAATTGTATCAAGTAAATCCTTTTGCCGAAGGGTTTCATTTGGATTCAGACACCCAAAAATATATCGCCTATACGCCGGGCCTTTACTACCGAGGCGCAATCAAAAACAACCCAAATTCGTTGGTTTCATTCAACTTTTTTGCCAATGAAATTAACGGAATTATTTCGAGCAATGAATTGGGCAACGTGGTTGTAGGAAAATTAGAAAACAGCGACACGTATATCGTATATTCTGACAGTGATTTAAAAATACTGAATGATTTTGCTTGTGCAGCCAAGGAATCGGCAACAGTTAAATCTTCCGCTATCGAAACCGCACAACCCGCTAGTGCGCGTTGTGTAACCATTTACTTTGAGATTGATTTCGATTTGTATGAAGCCAACAACAACAATACGACCACAACAACCAATTGGATGACTTCAGTGTTTAACAATGTACAAACCTTGTATGCCAATGACGGCATTAGCATCGCCATCAAAAATATATTTATTTGGACCACACAAGATCCCTACGATGGCATCGGAACATCATCATCAGATTACTTGTTTAAATTTAATGAAGTACGTCCCGTATTTGACGGCGATGTAAGCCAATTGGTGGGAATTGATCCGGGTGGATTAGGTGGAGTAGCTGTTACCATTAATGGGCTTTGCTCGCAAGATAATTTCAGTTATTCGGATGTTACTACAAGTTTTGGTTCAGTTCCAGCCTACTCATGGACCATACAAGTAATTTCGCATGAATTTGGACATTTACTGGGCTCGCCTCACACGCACGGATGTTATTGGAACGGCGACGATACCGCCATTGATGGCTGCGGCCAGCAAGCGGGCTATTCTGAAGGAGATTGTCCTCAGGCACCTATTCCCTCAAGTGCAGTAAAAGGTACCATTATGAGCTATTGCCATCTCACCAATGCCGGCATTAGTTTTAGCAACGGATTTGGCCCGCAACCTGCAGCGCTGATACTAAGCACGGTAAATGGTTCGGGCTGCTTGAGTACTGATTGTATTAATACGTGTATCAATACCGTGGCTTCTATTGCCGTGACCAATACCGACAATACTTCTGCTACGGTAGTTTGGGAAGATAATTCGACAACCAATTGGGAGGTGTCTGCCTCAACTTTTACTTCCGGAAATATCAACTGGATTCCAGTTTCTGCTACTACGTATACGTTTACCAACTTATCACCCAATACCTTTTACCGCATTCGGGTGCGTCCCTTGTGTGGTTTTGGCCTAGAAGCGCCCAACAGACAAATGGTTATCGCAACCGGAACCGACTATTGCAACGGGATAACCCTTACCGATACAGGAGGCATTGAGGCTGATTATTCTGATTCTGAAACCTACGTACGCGTATTAATCCCGAATTTACCCAACAAGAAAATTCAACTTACATTTAATTCTTTTGACCTTGAACTCGACTGGGATTATTTGTATCTCTATGATGGAAATTCCACCTCAGCACCCGATTTAAGCAACGGCGGATTTACTGGAAATACCATTCCTGGCCCCTTTGAGTCTACTGCGGCTGATGGATCATTGACACTAAAATTTACTTCCGACGGTTTCGTCGTTACACCCGGATATGAAGCAACCGTGGCCTGTTTAAACAATTTGGGTGCCACAGGATTTGAATCGTTTATTGATTTTACCTATGCACCAAACCCCACATCAGGAAAGGTTAGTATTCAATCTAAAACTGCTTTTTCTCAGCTCACGGTAACCGATGTTATGGGCCAGCTTTTGATGCAAAAATCAAAAACAAGCCTAGAAGATCAACTGGATTTGTCTGGATTTGCATCAGGCACCTACTTGGTTAGCCTGCAGTTTGAAAGCCAAGAAGTACATTTTAAAATCGTAAAATACTAAATAAGAATCCAGCCTAACCGCTGGATTTTTTTAGGCTAATAATTCCATGTATTGCAAGGCCGCCCGTATCGATTTTACGTGCTCAAAGGTGAGCAACAAGCGCAAGCCGTTGGGAGTTTGTTTTTCTTTGAGTTTGCAATGTTGGGCCTGTTGCTGAACCAACTGCAACACCCGATGAAATTTTGTCGAGGCATAAAAATCACTTTGCTGATCGGCAATAAAATACCCGATCATTTTGCCTTGTTTGAGCACCAGTTTTTCAATCCCCAACTGGGTGGCAATCCACTTGATGCGCATGCTGCTCAACAAGGAAACCGCTTGTTTAGGCAAGGGACCAAAGCGATCAATGAGTTTGTGCTCAAAAGCCAAAAGCGCTTCTGCGTCTTTTATACCGCTTAACTCGTTGTATAAATTCAAGCGTTCGGTTATTGAATTGATGTAGTCGTCTGGAAAAAGCAACTCAAAATCGGTATCCAATTGCATTTCCTTGACGTAGGTTTTGGTTTCTAGATCTTCGTCGCTGGTATACAAGTCCTTGAACTCGTTTTCTTTGAGTTCTTCGATGGCCTCATTCATGATTTTCTGGTAGGTTTCAAAGCCAATTTCATTGATAAAACCGCTTTGTTCGCCGCCCAACAAATCGCCTGCTCCCCGAATCTCTAGATCTTTCATGGCAATGTTAAATCCGCTGCCCAAATCGCTGTGTTGCTCCAAAGCCTGTATGCGTTTGCGGGCATCCTCGGTCATCGCCGAATAGGGTGGACAAATAAAATAGCAAAAGGCTTTTTTGTTGCTTCGGCCTACTCTGCCGCGCATTTGGTGCAAATCGGAGAGCCCAAAATTATTGGCATTGTTAATGAAAATCGTATTCGCATTGGGAACGTCCAAGCCGCTTTCGATGATGGTCGTGGCTACCAACACATCAAATTCACCATTCATATAGGCCAGCATCAGTTCTTCGAGTTTGCTTCCTTCCATTTGTCCATGACCTACGCCTACTTTGGCATCGGGCACCAAACGCTGAATCATGCCCGCTACTTCTTTGATGTTTTCGATGCGGTTGTGAATAAAAAATACCTGGCCGTTGCGTTGAATTTCGTAGGAAATCGCATCGCGAATGAGCTCTTCGTTAAAACTCACCACCGAACTTTCGATGGGATAGCGGTTGGGTGGCGGTGTAGTAATCACCGACAAATCGCGGGCGGCCATGAGTGAAAACTGCAGCGTACGTGGAATAGGCGTTGCGGTTAAGGTGAGGGTGTCAATATTGGCCGCGATGGTTTTGAGTTTATCTTTTACATTCACGCCAAACTTTTGCTCCTCGTCTACAATCAAAAGACCTAAGTTTTTAAAGACCACGTTTTTATTCACCAATTGGTGCGTGCCAATGATGATGTCGAGTTTACCGTCGGCGAGGTTTTGCAAGGTTTGTGTTTTTTGCTTGGCTGTGCGAAAGCGATTCACATAATCAACCGAAACCGGCATGTCCTTTAATCGCTCGGTAAAGGTGCGAAAGTGCTGGTAGGCCAAAATAGTCGTGGGCACCAAAATAGCCACTTGTTTGCCGTTGTCCACCGCCTTGAATGCCGCGCGAATGGCTACTTCGGTTTTTCCAAATCCCACATCGCCACACACCAATCGATCCATAGGGCGATCGCTTTCCATATCAAGTTTAATGTCTTGCGTGGCTTTGAGCTGATCGGGCGTGTCTTCGTATATAAACGAACTTTCTAGCTCGGCTTGCAAATAACTATCTGGCGCATATTGGTAGCCTTTTTCCAGACGGCGTTTGGCATAGAGCTGAATAAGGTTGAACGCGATATGCTTAACACGGGCCTTGGTTTTTTGTTTCAAGGCTTTCCAAGCGCCCGAGCCCAATTTGTATATTTTGGGCGGCGCACCGTCTTTGCCGTTGTATTTGGAGATTTTGTGCAGCGAATGAATGCTCACATACACAATATCATTGTCGGCGTAAACCAACTTGATGGCTTCTTGGGTTTTGCCTTCTACTTGAATTTTTTGCAGTCCACCAAATTTTCCGATGCCGTGATCCATGTGGGTCACATAATCGCCAATAGCCCAGGAAGTAAGTTCTTTGAGCGTAATGGTTTGCTTTTTGGAAAAGCCATTTTTGATCGAAAACTTGTGGTAGCGTTCAAAAATTTGGTGATCGGTGTAGCAGGTAAATTGGTGTTCGGTATCGATAAATCCTTGGTACAACGGAAACACCAAGGTTTGGTAATGCTTGCGAATGTCTTCATGGTTGGCCTCGTCTAAAGATTCGAAAATGTCATGAAATCGTTTGGCTTGGGAGGTGTTGGCACACAACAAATAATTGGTAAATCCCTTGTAGTGGTTGTCGCTCAAATTGTTTAATAACAAATCAAATTGCTTGTTGAACGAGGGCTGCGGCTGGGTGGCAAAGGCAATATTTTGGGTGCAGGCAAAGAAGGGGTTGCTGGTCCATTCGATTACCGGGAAATCCAATACTTTTTTTAAAAAATCAGCTGATTGCAAGAATAATTTTTCGGGAGTAATCCGCTTAATCGTGCTTTGCAAACTTGCATAAGCCGTTTGTGATTTGGCAAAAAGCGTGTCCAATTTGGCCACCAACAACTCGGTGTCTTGTAGGATAATTGTAGTTGAGGGCGAGATAAAATTTAAAAAACTCTCTCTATTTTCCTGAAAAAAACTATTCTCCAAATTGGGGATGATGCTAATTTTCTTTTGCTTCTCGATAGACAACTGGGTTTCTACATCAAAACTGCGGATGCTGTCTACCTCGTTGCCAAAAAACTCGATGCGGTAGGGATGATCATTGGAGAACGAAAACACATCGACGATTCCACCACGTACCGAAAATTCGCCCGGTTCCGAGATAAAATCGACGCGCTTAAATTCGTATTCAAACAACACTTCGTTGATGAAATCGATAGACAACTGATCGCCTACGGACACTTTTAGCGTGTTTTTATCCAGCTCTTTTTTGGTTACCACTTTTTCAAAAAGGGCTTCCGGATAAGTCACGATACAAGCCGGTTTGCGCTGCGAATGAATGCGATTGAGCACCTCGGCCCGCAACAATACATTGGCGTTATCGGTGTCTTCAATTTGATACGGTCGGCGATAAGATCCGGGGTAAAACAACACATCATCGGCGCCCAAAAATTGTTCTAAATCGTTCAAATAATAAGCCGCTTCTTCCTTGTCATTCACCACCAATAAAAAGGGTACCGTGGTTTTTTTGAACAGCGCTTGCAGCACCAACGAAAACGAGGAGCCCGCCAAACCACTCAATTGGATTCGAGCTTGCGGATGAATTCCCGCCACAAGTTGCGCCACTTTGGGCGAATTCTCGTACAGGTTAATCAGGGGGTTACTCAAAATTTAGCGCTTATTTAGACGGGATGGCCCGTGTGGTGTCGAGCATTTGTTTCATTTCGGATTCGCCTTCTTCGGTGGGGATTTCGCTTTTTCGGACCAGTTCATCCAGTTGCAAATACAAGGCCTTGAGCTCGATGTTGGTATCAGCAATCAACCCAACTACTTTTTGATCTTGAACCGGAGTGACGTGGAGAAATAAATTGATTTGATTGAATTTGGTGGTGAGTACTGCGATTCTGCTTTTAATTTCGGGTTTGTTAAATACCAGTGGAATCGTGTTGGCTAAAATGGCCGATTTTTGGGAGAGCAAACGGGCTTTTTTTTGGAAAGCGCCCAAGGTACTTTTGGGTTTTTGATTGAGTTCGTTGGTGAGTACATACAAGTCATTCCATGAGCTGGCAAATTGCTGGGTATGCGGTGCCAAACTAGGAATCGAAAATCGCCAGGCTTGATTGATGGTTTGAAACACTTGCTCCTTGCGTTGGGCATCTTTTTGACGTTCCAATTGCAGCTGCGTCTGGTCTTTTTGGCAAGCCAATACCAAGCAAAAAGCGGCTGCATACACGATCGGAGAGATTTTCATGGAAGTAGAATTGAAGGCCAAAGTTACAAAGGTAAAACGAAAGTAAAAAACGAGAAACAACATTAGAAAAAGGCTTATTTATTGCGTTACGAAAACGTTATATTTGTGAACCAAAACTCACAATAGTAATGACTCCAAAAATTTTGATTATTGGTGCCTGTGGCCAAATCGGGACCGAACTCACCCACCAGCTTAGAGCCCTGTATGGGGTTGAAAACGTAATCGCCTCTGACATCCGGAAATTAAATAACGAGGTGGTAAATTCGGGGCCTTTTGAGGTGGTGAATGCCTTAGACTTTAATCAGATTGAGCATTTGGTAGAGGTACATCAAATTACTGACGTCTATCTCATGGCGGCTTTGCTCTCGGCTACTGCAGAGAAAAACCCCGCCTTTGCCTGGGATTTGAACATGAATTCCTTGTTTCATGTATTGAATCTGGCGAAAGCCAAAAAAATTAAAAAGATATTTTGGCCATCTAGTATAGCCGTTTTTGGGCCAACTACTCCCAAAGAGCAAACCCCGCAATATACCATTATGGAGCCTTCTACGGTGTATGGCATCAGTAAACAAGCCGGCGAACGCTGGTGCGAATATTACCACAACATATTTGGCGTAGATGTGCGCAGCATTCGCTACCCAGGCTTAATTAGTTGGAGTACGCCTCCAGGCGGTGGAACGACCGATTATGCCGTAGATATTTTTCACAAGGCGCTGAAAAAAGGAACTTACGAATGTTTTTTATCCGAAAACACCAAAATGCCAATGATGTATATGGATGATGCCATTCGCGCAACACTAGCCATTATGCAGGCCGACGCCAACGATATAAAAATTCGCTCTTCCTATAATTTGGCAGCCATGAGTTTTACGCCCAAAGAAATTGCGGCCGAAATAAACAAACACTTGCCTGAGTTTACCATCAGCTATAAACCCGATTTTCGTCAAAAAATTGCCGACAGTTGGCCCGCCAGTATTGACGACAGCAGTGCGCGAAACGATTGGAAGTGGAACCATCAATATGATTTATCGAGCATGACCTCAATCATGTTAGAAATGCTGCAACAGCACGAAATAGACGTGCGCTAAATTACTGTGCCGAGGACGTAGTTTTGGATTGCAAGAACAAAGATTCTGTTTTTTCCTTGATTTGAATCACCGCATTGGTATGCTCATTGGGCACTGTCATTGACAAAACATAGTGTTTAATTTTCCAAACTCCAGCTGTTTTAACTAATACACCCGAGCCTCTACAGCCTTTCATCCAAGTGCTTAACAATTCGTCAAACCAAACGGTTTTTTGGTCTTTGCTGAAATAAATATGCCGTTCTACTGCCTTAAAATCCCAGGCTTTTCCGCGATCAAAAAAAGGTTTGGCAAATACCTGAAATTCGCTTTTTGTCCAATGTTCGGCAGCGTCTGTACCTACAAAAATCCCATCAGGCGGAAAAGCGTCAAAATACCGATTGTAATCGGCGTTGGATGCTGCCAGATGCCATTCGTCCAAAAATTGATTTACTTGATTTAAATCGGCTGTATTGGGCTGCAACGGTTTGCAAGAAAGGAACAGTAAAAAGAAAAATAAAAGTACGCTTGTTTTCATCTGGTAAGATTTAAGCGACTAAAATAGTGATTTGAAACCACGATTTATTATTCTTGTTTTGGATATTGATTTAAATGGTGTTTATAGTCGAGGCTCTCGTTGTGCTGTGAAATGTCCAACCCCAACTTTTCGGATGCTTCGGATACGCGAAGCGGGATAAAATAATTGGTGATTTTAAATAACAAATAAGCCCCAAAAAAGGTATACAACGAGACGATAACTAAGGCCATCATGTGGTGTCCAAATACCGACCATCCGCCATGCAAAAGACTGGCGTTTTCTCCTCTCGCAAAGATGGCGGTCAAAATCATACCCATGATTCCGCCCACACCATGACACGCAAAAACGTCTAAGGTGTCGTCAATTTTTTTCATGAAGCCTGCATTCACAAAGCAGTTTGATACAATAGCTGCAATAAACCCAAAGAAAATACTTACCGGCACGCCTACATAACCTGCGGCAGGAGTAATGGCAACTAAACCTACCACAGCACCAATACATGCGCCCAAAGCAGACGCTTTTCGTCCGTTGATGCGATCAAAGAAAATCCAAGTAAGCATGGCAGTTGCCGAAGCGGTTGTAGTAGTAGCAAAAGCCATTGCGGCAGTTCCATTGGCTGCCAAAGCCGATCCGGCATTAAAACCAAACCAACCAAACCAAAGCATTCCGGTTCCGAGCAATACAAACGGAATGTTGGTAGGAATAGTTACTTTATTGGTGCGCTTGCCCAAAACCAAAACACCTGCCAAAGCCGCAAATCCGGCGCTCATGTGGACTACAGTTCCTCCGGCAAAATCCTTCACTCCAAAATAGGTGCCTAAAATTCCGGTAGGATACCAAACCGAATGGCAAAGTGGGGCGTAAATAAAGAGTGTGAACAAACAAATAAAAAATAAATAGGCAATGAAGCGCACGCGTTCGGCAAAAGATCCGGTGATGATGGCCGGGGTGATGATGGCAAACTTCATTTGGAATAAGGCAAAAAGCATAAACGGAATTGTCGCCCCCATTTTTAAATTGGGCAAAACCGCAACATGATCTAGGAATGCAAAAGTGGTAGGATCGCCAATTATACTGTAGAACGTTCCGTTAATGGTAAAACCCAATGGGTTTCCAAAGGCCAAGCTAAAAGCAACCACTACCCATAGGAGCGTCACAACTCCCAAACATATAAAACTTTGCAACATGGTAGAAATTACATTATTCTTGCCAACCATTCCGCCATAAAAAAAGGAAAGTCCGGGCGTCATTAAAAGCACCAGACAAGCAGAAGTGAGCATCCAAGCCACATCAGCAGGCACAATTTGTTCTTCGGTGCCAAACTGTTTGGCTAAATCGGAACTCATTGGGGCTTCAACCCAAAACAAGCCCGCTACAGAAACTACACAAATAATTAAAAACGAAATCAACCATCTTTTTTTAATTTTCATACTTACACCCTTTTTAATTTGGGGTAAAATTAAATTAATTATTAAAAAATTTACTTTAACCCCTATTAAAATTAAGGCTCGTGTTGATAAAATGTAAATTACTTATAAACTATATCGTTTTTTTTAATTATTTATCATGTAAACTGATTTAGTACTTTTGAGGAAAACGGAGTAATATGATGAAAAACACAGATCCGTCTTTATTTATGGACGAAGCCATTCGATTGGCCTCAGAAAACGTGAGCCAAAATAATGGCGGGCCTTTTGGGGCAGTTGTGGTAAAAAACGGCAAAATAGTAGGTAGAGGCTACAATCAGGTTACAGCGAACAATGATCCAACGGCACATGCTGAAGTAATGGCCATACGAGATGCTTGTACTAATCTAAATTCCTTTCAGTTGGACGGCTGTGAACTCTATACCTCTTGTGAGCCTTGCCCGATGTGTTTGGGCGCTATTTACTGGGCAAGACCAGACAAAATCTATTATGGTTGCACCAAAGACGATGCCGCTGCAATTGCATTTGATGATGCGTTTATTTATGAAGAATTAAAGATTCCGCTTGCACAACGCACAATTCCAATGCTTCCACTTTCTAGAGAAGCGGCTTTAAAAGCCTTTGAGCTTTGGGAAAATAATACCAAGAAAATTACGTATTAATCTACCAAGGAATAGACACGGTGCGGGTGGTAAAGTAATTAGCTGGACCATTAATCCCTCCAAAACTATTTCCGCTCAACAAACGGTAATTGGGCTGGTTTCCCCAATAAGCCGGCACATCGTTTAGGATCATGTCTTCGCCAGTGTCATTTGACACAAATCCTGAAATCATGGACTGCCAAGCCATTATTCTAATTTTACTTTTTCCGGCAGTAAAATAGTCGTTTTGCAAGAGGGTTAATGATTTGACATAATTTTTATAAATCGTTTGGTATTGCGGTATCGCTAGTATTTTGGTGATTAAAGGACGCTGAGACGAGGGTCCCCAATTGAGCGGATTTTGCGTGCCTGAATTGCCCAAAATGGCCGAAGTGCCCAACGAATTGTCGTAGTCATATGGAATAAAATAAGCTTTGCCATTGGGCGCAAAGTAAAAATAGAAGTTGTTGCAATTTACCCAATAGTCGTCCCACATCCCTACCACCACGCTAGTAGCATAGGTTTTTAAAAACAAATCGACATCCATTTGGGTTACGATCCAATTCTGAAATTCAACGCCTGTTTTCATGTTTAAATTGGCTATAAACTCCGTTAATTGATTTTTGGCTGTGAGCAATTCGGTTTCGCGGGTTTTTAAATCGTAAGCGTAATATTGGGAAAGCGAAGGAGTTAAACTCACATACTCAACACCCATGCTATTTACAGAATAGAAATCGGCTTTGTTGCTTCCTAAATTATATCCCTTCCATAAAAATCCAGTTCCTGCTCCCCATTGCGCGCTTTTCTTGGCAAGAAAATCTTCATCAACAGCTTCTAGTATTTCATATACGCCAAAATAAGCAGGAGAAGCATCGCCCTCTACTTCAATGGTGAGTTTGCAATAGGAAGATCTGGGAGCGGTCCAACAACCAAATCGTCGAAACAAATCATAACAATAGATTTCGCGGCTGTAGGTGGCATCATCTTTAAACCATTTCAGATTGAGTTTATTGAGTCCCGAAAAACGTTGATCATCCACGAATTTAGAAAAGTCTAATGCAAAATGAGCATGATGCCAGTCGGGTGCGAGCGCGTTGTGTAATTGGCCATTGGAGCCTTCAGGCCTACGTCGACTGGTGTTTCCTCGTAACTTTAAGCCAATATTATTCAATTGAACAGTTCTGCCGTTGGTGGTAAACGTAAAATCGGAAGATACTTTTTTCTCGTTTTTGGGATTTAAATCATAATACTGAAGGAGCTTATTCCATTCGATCAATGTAAATTTTAGTTTGATTTCTGGAACTACTTTTAAATTAAACACATCCGACTCTACTTCAGGGGGCATCGGTTTTGCCGTTGGTTGAGTTGACGTAAATTGATCGCCATTGCTACAGTACATAAGTAATAACAACGGAAGCAGCAAGATGGTTTTTTTCATGAGATGATTTCTGGGATTCAAAGATAGTTGATGTTCGGTCAACTAAAGCATTCGCTCAAGGTAATTTGAGGGGCTATAAAGCACGCTTTTAAGGGAATTCTTGAGTAGGTTGTTTGGGTTGCAAGAATGGCTTACAAACAAAAAAACCGGGATATACCCGGTTTCTTTATAAATATATTGGTTGTTTATTTTACAATCAAGAATTCAGCTCTTCTGTTTTGTGCGTGTTGCTCTTCTGTACACGCTTCGCCACAGTTCACTTTCAATTCGGTTTCACCCAATCCTTTGCCCGAAATTCTATCGGCAGCAATTCCTTTAGAAATCACATACTGCACAGTAGCTTTGGCACGACGATCTGATAGGTTTAAATTGTAAATGTCACTTCCTCTGTTATCGGTGTGTGATTTAGCCAACACAACCAGTTTTTCGTTTGATTGCATCACTTGAACCAATTTGTCTAACTCAAATGCGCCTTCTTTGGTGATGTTGCTTTTGTTATATTCAAAGAAAATTGGGTTCAAGATAATTTCGGTTTCGGTAATGATAACTTCGATTGGTTTTAACGCAGCAGCTACAGTAACCGCTTCGCCTTTGCTTTTAGCTACACCAAATGTGTTACTCTCATATCCTTCTTTTGAAGCTTGAATAGTATAGGATTTATCGCATTCTACTTTGTAGACTACTTCTCCTTTGTCGTTACTCATTTCGGTAGCGATTACGTTGCTTTTGTCGTCCACGATGGCTACGCTGGCATTAGCCAAAATAGCGCCTGTTGTGGCGTCTGTAACGATGGTTGTTACTGGAACCACACAAATTGGAATCGCTTTAAAGAAATCATCATTTCCGTTTCTGTTACTAGAAAAGAAACCTAAGTTTTTGTCTTTGTTGAAGCTAAACGAGAAATCATCTTTCTCTGTATTAACCGGACTGCCTAGATTGGTCGCATCGCCTGAAGCTAAATTGATTTGATAAACATCAGATCCTCCTAAGCCCGGAAGCCCACTTGAAGCAAAATACAACGTAGTGTTGTCATCAGCAATAAAAGGGAAACTCTCGTAACCAGCCGTGTTTACTTTTGTGCCTAAATTCTCAGGTGTTCCAAAAGAACCATCTTCGTTTACCGCTACTTTCCAGATATCTACACCGCCTGATCCGCCTGGCATATCAGAAGAGAAATACAAGGTTTTTGCGTCGCGACTCAAACTTGGGTTGCTGGTAGAATATTCGGTGCTGTTGAAAGGCAAGGAAACTACTTTGCCCCATTTGTCGCCTTCTTTAACCGATTTGAAAATGTTATTACGGCCTAATTTTAGTTTTTTGGCTTTGTCTTTTTCAAACTCAGACTCTCTAAAGCTATCACTGCTGAAGTAGGCAGTATTGCCATCGGCGCTGATAGAGATTGGTCCATCGTGGTATTTAGAATTCAATTGCGTAATCGGCAAGGCATTAGTTACGGTTCCGTCGTCGTTGTAATCGGCTTTATAAATATCCAAGTACGGCTCTTTGTTCCAACCGTAATCTTTTTTAGATCCGCTACGCGCGCTGGTAAAATAAAATTGGTTGTTGTATAAAACGGCACCAAAATCAGATTTATCACTGCTCACTTCCATGGCCAATACGTCAAATATTTTTTGTTTGTCCAACAAGCGAGGAATGTAGTTTGGGTTTTCATTGAATGAAATAGCGCGGGTATCAGCAGGAACCAAACTGGCAAATTTTTGCATTTGCACGTTAGACTCGGCATATTTGCCATTCGCTTTCAACATTTGAGCGTACCGGTAATACATTTCCGGATCTTGGTTGGTCTCCACCGCTTTTTCATACCATTTGGCCGCTTCTGCTGTATTAAACATATTGTAATACAAATCAGCCAACTGATTATAAATGTATCCATCTCCTTTTCCTTTTTCAACCAATTTCAGGTATTCATCGGCAGCAGCTACATACTCGTAACGGTTGTACAATTTGTCTGCTTTTTGCGTGAGTGTACTTTGTGCCGAAACACTTCCGCTCACAATCACAAAACTTAATGCTATATATAAATTTTTCATTTTTACGTTCGATTTATGTTAGAAATACCTTGGTGATTGAGAAACTTTTTTCGGGAAGTTCAAATCAAACAACATGATGAACTCATGAGAGGAAGGTGTTACCACTTTCAAGTCTGACACCACATGGTCGTAGGCATAACCCAATCGCAAGTTTGGTGTAATCAAATAGTTTACCATAAACCCAAAACTGTCTTGGAATCGGTAGGTAGCTCCAGCTTCAAATTTGTCGTTGAATAAGAAATTGGTGGACAAATCAAATGAGGTAGGTGCGCCTGCAGCCGTCTTAATCATGGTGAATGGTTTGAATTTTAATGTTGGATTAATGTCAAAAACATACCCTCCTGTTAAGAAATAGTGTGAAATTTCACTTCCGTATTTCGTTCCGTTATAATCCAAATAGGTTGTTTTTAACATGCTTGGAAGCGAAAACGCAACATAGTATTTGTTGGTATAATAAAACAAACCGGTTCCTACATTAAATTTTGTAGAAGGATTAGCCAACCAAGCTTCGTCGTTGGGGTCTGGTAAGGTTGGAATTACCAAGCTAAAATCAGCTTTGTGTAGGGCAAGTCCGGCTTTTAAACCTAAGGCCAAACGTCGCTCACCGCCCAAATTCAAGGTGTAGGAGAAATCCCCCGAGATGTTGTTTTCCTCTACTGGTCCAATTTTATCAGAAACCAATGACAAACCAACGCCTACGTTTTTACCCACAGGGGTGTTCAAGAAAAAGGTTCCTGTAGAGGGAGCTCCGTCTAATCCTACCCATTGTTTACGGTATAACAAACCGCCCGTCATGTTTTCCTTTGAACCTGCGTAGGCAGGATTTATGGCACTCATATTATACATGTATTGTGTATAATTTGGGTCTTGCTGTGCGGATGTCTCCAAGAATGATAAGAACATCAATAATGCCGCGAAATGTATTTTCTTCATTTTGTGTATTTATAGTTTGTTATAAATTATTGCTCTCTGTTGATGTAAATCCATCCGGTTTGCGCAGGTGCGTTGTCTTGCTCTACTACGTAGAAATAAGTTCCGTCTGGTAATTCACTACCGCTATCCGATTGACCAAACCAATTGTTGCTGTAGTTGTTTTTAGAATAGACAACCATTCCGTATCGGTTGAAGATTTCTAATTTTTTACACGCCAATTTCAAGTAGTCATTCTTCCCGTCTCCAATTCCAGTTCCTCTTGGCGAGATCCCTTTTTGAATGGTACACGTAATGCTGGTTATATCTCCTGTTGAAGTAGAAGACAAGCAGCCCAAATTGGTTACGTTACATGTATAAGTTCCGGTTGATGTCAACACAACTGAAGCAGAAGTTCCAACGACAGCATTTGAACTATCAAGCCACTGAAAGGTAGCTGTTGTTTCGTCAAAGTTTGGTGAATCAGAGGAAACAGTAAGCACATATATTCCGTTGTCGCATCCGCCATCGATCAATAAATTAATTGGTGGCGTAACTGTTACGGCTAGTGTTTGTGGAACAGCACACTGTCCTGCACTTGGTGTAAACTCATAGCTTCCATCAGCCGTATTGCTGATTATAGCTGGCAACCAGGTTCCATTTACTCCATTTGGAGATGTCCCAGCAAGTGTTGGGGCTGATGCTCCAGAACAAATTGGTGCTACATCGGCAAAGTCTGGCGTTGTATTTGGCGTTACAGTAACAGATAACAATTTGGTTGACGCACATTGGGCTCCTGAAGGGGTAAATGTATAGTCTCCAGAAGTTGTATTACTAATTATTGCCGGCGACCATATTCCCGTAACTCCATTTGGAGAAATTAATGCCAAGGATGGTGCAGTAGCTCCTGAACAGAAAGCTGCAATATCAGCAAAATTAGGTTGTGTTATAGGTGTAATCAATACCCCAAGTGTTTGTGGGGTAGCGCATTGTCCAGCGTTTGGTGTAAATTCATACGTGCCAGAAGCTGTGTTATCAATAGTAGTTGGTGACCAAGAACCTGTAATACCTGTTGGTGAGGTAGTAGCCAAAATTGGTGCTACAGTACCAGAACATACATCTGGAATAGCCACAAACGAAGGATTAATACTTGGGGCTGTCACATTTACATTTAACGTTTGTGTGGTAGCACATTGCCCCGCGTCTGGTGTAAAGACATACGATCCAGTGTTTGCATTGTCAATTGTTGCTGGTAACCATGAACCCGTAATTCCTATTGGAGATGTAGTAGCCAAACTTGGCGCTACAGTTCCTGAACATACATCTGGAATAGCAGCGAATGCTGGGTTGATATTTGGCGCTGTAATAGTTACCGACAAGGTTTGTGTGGTAGCACATTGTCCAGCATTTGGTGTAAATACATACGATCCAGTGTTTGCATTATCAATTGTTGCTGGTAACCATGAACCCGTAATTCCTATTGGAGATGTAGTAGCCAAAGTTGGCGCTACAGTACCTGAACATACATCTGGAATAGCAGCAAATGCTGGGTTGATATTTGGCGCTGTAATAGTTACCGACAAGGTTTGTGTGGTAGCACATTGACCCGCGTCTGGAGTAAATACATACGATCCAGAGTTAGCGTTATCAATAGTAGTTGGCGACCATAAACCAGTTATTCCGTTTGGTGCTATAGTGCCTAAACTCGGAACGGTTGTTCCAGCACAAATGGATGGGATTGGTGCAAAATTAGGTAAGATAGGATTTGAAATAGTTACCACAATTGTTGTTGGAATTGCGCAAGGCAATGTACCGTCTGGGGTAAAGGTGTAATTTGTTGGGCCAATAATTGAAGTGTCAATTGACGTTGGCGACCAAGTTCCGCTCAGTCCGTTTGAAGAAGTTGTGTTTAAAGCTGGAGCGGAAGAATTGAAACATAGTGTTGGTATTGTGGCAAATGTTGGAACTATTTGGTTGTCAATTGTCACTACAAAACTTTCCTCATCAGAGCAAATTGTGGTAGTTCCTGATTGTGCATACACATAAATAGTTTGTGTAGCTGAAATTTGAGTTCCAACAGGAATCTGAAAGCCACCACCAGCAGGTCCGCCTGGCAATGAATAGTAGTTTCCTACTGTTAATGCTGGCAAAGCGTATGATGTACAAGAAAATACTGGCGCAATAGGTTGAACAATAACGTTCGTGATGTTTAATAAAATACTCTCTGTTTTTGTAGTCACTGTACCTCCACAACCTGTGTATACTGCTTGGGCTGTCATGTTGGTGTCTTGGTTGAAGCACACATTTACAGTTGGACTGTTGCTCACAACAACACCATCTCTTAACCAAGAGAATTGTACTGTTGAGTTTCCGTCTGGCGTAAAACGCCAGGCTTCATTTTGTGTATTCCATGGGCCTGTATTTCTACCTGGCGGAACGTGCGCGATTGTTCCTGAATTATTTTGAAGACCAATTAGTCCGCTACCGCTATTCCATGTGGTACAAGCTGTACGGTCTTGAACATATACTTCTATAATATTTGAAGTTTCATACAATACAATTTGACTGGTTTGTAAACCAACAGAAAGATTACAGCTAAACTGAGCAATGTTGTCATAATTTACCACGAAACTTCTACATGGAGCCGTTCCTAATACTTGGTAGTTGATTGTATGCACAATTGGTGCGGTTGAAACAGATGGGTTTATATCCTGATAGACGCCATAAATTGCGTTTCGTACCGGGAAATTGGTTGCTGGTATTTGAGCAGTAAATGCCCAAGGACAGTTTCCTGGAGCCGTTTGCGGTGTAAAGGTCAACACTCCATTTGATCCTACTTGAATTGTTGGGTAGTTTACGCCATAGAAACAAAAATCAAAAGGCAGCGTAAATGCAGGTCCCCAAATATCGTCAGTTGCAATATTTAATTGTGTTCCTCCTGTAAACGGGAAAGGTGGAGCAAATGGAATTCCTAATATTGAGTAATCAGTGGTGTCTTTAGAATCGGTGTAGGTAGCCGATAAATCAATACAGTAATCCCCTGGACAAAAATCAATTTGACCCGGAGAAGTAGTCACTACATCAATTTCAACGTCAGCACAAGCAGGCAATGGTGCAGAGATGTAAAAATTAATTGGCCCTGACCACGTACTTAAATCTGTACCTGTACAATTTGCACGCACATAGAATTCATAGAAGCCAGGAGTTAAAGCGCCAAAACACGCTAAGGTATTATAAGGAGTCGCATCGGTAGGTAGTGTTGTAACCACACAACCTGATGTAGGTCCAGGCGCAGGTCCACCAGAAGTTTGGACCATAATGTTCCAACTGGTTGCTGGACCTATTTCGTTCCAAGCTAAATCAGCAGCCTGGAAATTTGTTGCTACATAATGTAAATTCGTAGGTTGAGGACAAGTTGGTAAAGTAGTAAAAGTGAATGGTCCAACCCAATCCCCAGGTGTTCCAGTTCCACACAATGATCTTACATAATAGTCATAGGTGGTGTTTGCTGTTAAAGTATTTGGTGTAGTAAAAGGATGTGCGCCAACATTAGGGTAGGTAGGCGTGCTTCCAATAGTAGGCGCTGCGCCTCCTGTTGGCACCACATATACAGACCATGCAGTATTGTTAGTAGCTTGTGTCCAATCTAAAGCAGCATTAAATATACTTGGTACTGCTGATAAATTGGATGGTGGTAAACATTTAGGGAACAAACAATCAGCTCTTGAATCGGAGTACACTACGGTACCCACTAAGCCGGCGCTTGCCACATTCATGTTATACAATACTTGAGCAAAAATATTAGTTATCGATACACGAACCTCTCCAGGGAAAGTTCCGCCGGCGTTCCAGTTTAAGTCAAATGGTACTCCACTACATAAAGGAACGTTAACCACTACTGGTCCAGCACCTGCTATAAAAGTTCCTCCAATGGTAGCGACAAGAATGCCGTTTTGACGCACTTGCATCGTAGCGCCATTCCAACCGTCACCAAATGAGTCCGTCATGGTAAAGGTATATAGACATTGATTAGCAGGATTACAAATAGTCGTACAGAAATTTCTAGGTCCTGACCATGTACTCAACCCGTTTACAGCACCACAATCGGTACGCACGTAGTAATCGTAACATGTTGCTGCCGATAAACCGGTTAAGGCAAATCCAGTATTAGTGTTGGCTACAACCCAACCCGTTGAAGCAGCAGTTGGAGCAGCAGATCCTGCAGGCAATACTAAAACTTGCCATGTAGTTCCTGTTGGGTTTGTCCATCCTGCAACAGCAGAATTATCGGTAATTGTTCCAATTGTCAAAGCAGTTGGTTTTGGACAAGTAGGTAATGTTGTTGCGGTAGTAGGTAAAGACCAATTACTAATTCCATTTACAGCGCCACAATCAGATCGCACATAAAAGTCATAGGCCGTATCGGGTGTTAAGCCAGTTACGTCAAAAGGGCTGCCTGTTGCGGCTACCCATCCTGTTGAGCCTGCATTTGGCGCAGGCGATCCAGCTGGTAAAGCTAATACTTGCCAAGCTGTTCCGGTTGGATTGGTCCAGCTTACTCGAACAGAAGTGGTTGTAATATTTGCCGTTGCCAAAGCCGTAGGTCTAGGACAAGTTGGCAAAGTGGTAAAAGTAACCGGAGTAGTTACCCAAACACTCGGTGAATTTACCGAACAGATTGTTTGAATATATACATCATAGGTTGTGTCTGCCAATAAACCAGTCGTGATGGTGTAATTGTTTGGCGGAGCAGTAGTCGTATAGGTAGGAGGTGTTCCTGCTATTGGAGGAGGTGAGCCTGCCAAGACTACATAAATACCCATACCCGTTGTGGGTACTCCTGGATTGGTCCAAGTAATACGCGCGCCATTGGTTGTAATTTGTGCATTGGGCACGTTAAATGTAGTTGGCGCCAAACACAATGGGTTAAGACAGTCAACTGTCCCTGTATATAAAGTTGTGCCAACTGCCGCTGCATTTCCGCCCGCGTAAGTGTATAAGGTTTGACCAAAACTATTTTGAATGGTAACGGCTAACTCTGTTGGGAAAGTTCCGCCTGTATTCCAAAATAAATCAAACGGAATACCATTACACATAGGAATATTTACGTTGTTTGGTCCGGCGCCTACTATTTGTGTGCCTAGAGTTCCTACCACAATTCCGTTTTGACGAACTTGCATGGTACCGCCGTTCCAGCCATCGCCAAACGTATCCGTCATTATAAAAGTATAGTTACATCCTGCTACATCACAAATTGTGGTGTTAAACAAGAATGGGCCTGACCAGGCGCTAAACGTTCCGTTTCCACAATCGGCACGCACCCAATATTGATAAGGTGTAGCTGCAGATAAGCCGGTAACTGGGAAGTTGATGTTGGTATTGGTTTGTGTCCCTGCCCCGGCCGGAATTGCTGAGCCTGCAGGTTGTACCGCTACTTCCCAAGAAGTAGAAGTGCCAAAAGTTCCGTTGGTCCAAGATAATGTTCCGCTTGATGTGCTGAATGCTCCTGCAGATAAATTGATAGGAGCCACACAGTTTACTTGTTGAATAATTAAATTATACCCAAAGCTAGCTGTTGCAGCAGTAGAGGACAATACAATAAATATAGGTTGGTTTATTGTTACGTTTAAAGCGGGTATGTCTCTCACATTTGAGGTTGCATTAGCCACGCCTCCAATACAAGATACTCCAATGTTTGCACAACTGCTATACACAAAAACCCCCGTATTGGTTGCGCCAAGTGGATTCATCGAAATACTAATTAATCCCGTAGCTGTTGGTGTATAGGTATACACTACATCATTGCTTGCCATAAAAGCACCAGTAGTTCCGCAACCGGTATTTCCTGGCGAAGCGGGGTTAATGTTGTTGCCGTATATTGAGGTGTTACTCGTGGTTGAGTACGGCAATGCTGTTACAGGAATTGGCGCAGCACAAGTAGACCCCAATGGGGTAGTAGGAAATAAGAACGGCCCGATCCATTCAGAGGTAGAGGCCGGACAAATTGCACGCACATAAAATTGGTAATCGGTAGAAGCAGTTAATGTTCCAGCAGGAATTACATAACTTCTAGGAGTAGTCGTGCTGGTAAATGGAGCTATTGGAGTTCCTGTTCCGGGAACGAATCCAGATACGCCATATTCAATTTCAAATTGAGTTGTTGCAGTATTTGTCCAAGTTAATGTTGCGCCCGTTGCACTGATGCTGTTTACCCCTAATACTGAAGGGTCGGTACATCTAATAACTAATTTCACATCATCAACCAACCAACGATCTCCAAATTGTCCCGCCACCGGTTGTGTAAATACTTTCACAAAAGCAAAATATCTAGCTCCTGTTACCGCCAAGTTGATTACTTTTTCTTCGTAATCCAATTGATCAACAGTCAAGGTGCTTAAACTGGTTTCTGTGTATTCAATAATTTGAGTATAAGCAGTCAAATCATTCGGGTCTGCAGCGCTCGAAACCATCACTCTGTATTTCGTTCCTGTATCGCCAGAAATCGTTTGACGCGTAAAGAAGCGCAATTGGCTATTCGCAGCAACGGTTTGCTGAGGCGTAATTAACCATTCTTCTGCCAATACTCCTACTCCAGGAGAAGTGGCGTTTGATATTCTTTGTATAAACGCACAACGAGTTCCGCTGTTTGCTGCATATAATGCATTTGGATTGACGTCCCAATTGGGTGCGGCATTCGTTAAATTATCTTTAACTAACCAGCCTGTTGGTGGGAAAGTCGCGCCTTCAAAATCTTCAAGTGCAGGCAACTGAGAATACCCAGCAAATGATACTAATGAAAGCAAAACGATTAAAATAATTTTTTTCATAAAATGAAAATTTAGTTGGTTTAATATAGTTCTAGAATTATTTTTAGAGTTCCAAATTTAACAAAATTTATGAAATGTATATCTAAATTTTACTTTTTAACGATTTCGTCGCAATTAAGCTCGACGAACTACATCTTTTTTTGCTGATTTATCTAACAATTTATAGCTAGTTTTGCTTTTCAATTTAGCCCATGTTAGAACAAGAAAAAATCAGTTTTGAAAAAACCATTTTGGTTGGAATTATTACCCAAAATCAACCCGAAGACAAATTGCTAGAATACCTAGACGAGCTCGAATTTCTCACTTTTACAGCGGGCGGCTCAGTCATGAAGCGGTTTTTTCAAAAAATGGAACGTCCAAACCCAAAGACTTTTTTGGGCACCGGAAAAATAGAAGAAATACATCATTACGTAAAAGAATACCAAATTTCTACGGTGATTTTTGACGACGAATTGACCCCTTCTCAACAAAAAAATATTACCCGCATTTTAGATTGCAAAGTGCTCGACCGCACCAACCTAATTTTGGATATTTTTGCCCAACGCGCCGAAACTTCCTATGCCCGAACACAAGTTGAGCTGGCGCAATGCCAATATTTGCTTCCTCGACTTTCCGGAATGTGGACCCACCTAGAACGTCAAAAAGGGGGAATTGGAATGCGTGGTCCAGGAGAAACAGAAATTGAAACCGACCGCCGAATTGTGCGCGACCGAATTGCGTTGCTTAAAGACAAAATAAAAATCATCGACAAGCAAATGTCGGTGCAGCGCAGCAATCGCGGTGCCATGGTGCGCGTGGCCTTGGTGGGTTATACCAATGTAGGCAAATCTACCTTGATGAATGTGATTAGTAAAAGCGAAGTGTTTGTAGAAAACAAATTGTTTGCCACCCTAGACACGACTGTGCGCAAAGTGGTGATTCGAAATTTGCCCTTCTTGCTTTCGGATACCGTAGGATTTATTCGCAAACTCCCAACCCAATTGGTTGAATCGTTCAAAAGTACGCTCGACGAAGTGCGCGAAGCCGATTTGCTCTTGCATGTGGTTGATATTTCCCATCCCGATTTTGAAGATCATATAGCCTCGGTCAATCAAATTTTGATGGACATTAAGAGCAACGACAAACCCATTATCATGGTGTTTAATAAAATTGACGCCTACAGCCACCTCACGATTGATGAAGATGATTTAATTACCGAGCGCACCCGCAAACACTATACCTTAGAAGAGTGGAAACGCACCTGGATGCACGATGTGGGCGAGAAAAACGCCTTGTTTATCTCGGCCACGCAAAAAGAGAATTTTGAGGAATTTCGAGAATGTGTGTACGAAGCTGTGCGCAGCATACACATTACGCGTTTTCCGTACAACAAATTTTTGTACCCCGACTACAACGACGCCGTCGAAAAAGAAGCCTAACTATTTTTTCTTGTACAAAGGCACAGCCGAACAGGCTTCGCCATACATGATGGTTTTGGCAAGTGGTTGTAGATATTGAAGCGCTTGTATATAGGCGCTTGGAGGAACAGGTTTTTTAGAACAACCCTTCAAAATAACTGGTTTTCCTTCAAAAGGAGAATAATCAACAGCCGCCAAAATTTCTGGATATAAAATTTCATCTATTTTATGTGCTGAACCCAGCACCACTTTTTTGGCATGCGGCAACAGCTGAACGGCAACCAATTGTTCGGCCCAAGCCGGCAAAACGGCGTCAGTGCTGCAATGGATGGCCACATACTGATTTTGGTATTGGCTCCAATCGTGCCCAGCCAAGGCCTGTCGAAACTCTTTTTCTTTGAGTAAAAACCCCTCAATTAGCCAAACCGAAAGATCAACTTGGGTTTTGATGCCTTCGGGATAGTAATCCTCTAGATCAAACACCATCAAGGCCGAACTGGCTACTCTATTTTGAATTTCGTCCATAAAATATCTGATGCATTACAGCATTCCTAATTCTAACTTGGCTTCTTCGCTCATCAAATCTTTGCTCCAAGGTGGATCAAATGTAATTTCGACTTCAGCGCTTTTCACGTTGTCAATTGCCCGAACTTTGTCTTCCACTTCGCGCGGCAAACTCTCGGCCACCGGGCAGTTGGGTGAAGTTAACGTCATCAGGATTTTTACTTCATAATCTTCATTGACCATCACGTCGTAGATGAGTCCCAGTTCATAGATGTCTACCGGAATTTCGGGATCATAAATGGTTTTGAGTTTTTTTACAATGTCTTCCCCCAATTGGGTCGTATCAATTTCGTGTTCCATAATTGGTTAATTGTTTTTTGCTTGATAAGCCAAAGCATATAATTTAATTTGTTTGATCATCGAAACCAACCCATTCGCTCGAGTAGGCGAAAGCTGGGCTTTGAGTCCGATGCTGTCTATATAATCGGTCGAGGCGTTCAAGATGTCTTGCGGCGTCTGATTGGAAAAGGTGCGCAGCAACAAGGCCACAATTCCTTTGGTAATAATCGCGTCGCTGTCGGCGGTGAAGACCAATTTTCCCTGCTCGTTTTCGGCATGCAACCACACATTTGATTGACAGCCTTTAATGGTGTTCTCAGGCAACTTGAATTGCGCATCAATGAGTGGCAGGGTTTTTCCTAAATCAATCAGGTACTGAAACCGCTCATCCCAGTCGTCAAACAAGGAAAAGTCGTCAATGATTTCGGCTTGAATTTCTGAAATTGTCATTGTATTTATTCGGGTTTGTCAAAGGCATTCATCAACGTGACCAATTGTTCTATTTCAACTGGCGGATTGCCGTGGTCAAATCCTGCAGTTTCATAGGTTTCTCCGTTGTGCGAAACGCTCAAATTGCCAATGGCCGCGCCGTCATAAAATCGTTTTTCGGTAGGCGCTTTGAGTTGAGACAAATTTGGCACATCGATGGCTTTAAGGTAACTAAGCACTTTTTTTTTCTGCTCTTTTGACAAGGTAATCTGCACCGATGGCAAACGGGTTTCTCTATTTTTAGTGATACGCAACTCCTTGTCTTCAATGGTAATTTGCATATAAAACCCGCGGGTTTCGGCCGTATAGGTTAGGGTAGATTTAGAAAAATCTTGCTTAGACTGGTTTACGCAGCCTTTGCTTAAAAAAAGAGAGAGGAGAAAACAACTGATCAATTTCATCTGGTCTTGGTTTATAGATTAGCGCAGCATCGTTACTGCTTTTTTTAGTGCCGAAACAAAAAAATCAATTTCGGCGGTGGTATTGTAAAACGCAAACGAAGCCCGAATGGTGCCCGGTATGCCAAAAAAATCCATAATGGGTTGGGTACAATGGTGTCCGGTGCGGACGGCGATTCCTTTTTTGTCAATAATGGTGCCCAAGTCATACGGATGAATGTCGCCCACATTAAACGAAATAACCGAGGTTTTGTGGGCAGCAGTGCCATAAATTTTTAGGCCTTCTATCTCCAGCAATTGGGCGGTGGCGTAATCGAGTAATTTTTTTTCGTGCGCAGCGATGTCCTTAAAACCAATTTTTTGCATGTATTGAACTGCCACACCCAACGCAATTCCGCCAGCAATGTGCGGCGTTCCGGCTTCAAATTTATGGGGCAAATCGGCATAGGTGGTTTTTTCGAAAGTAACTGTTTTGATCATCTCACCTCCGCCTTGGTAGGGCGGGAGTTTGTTGAGCCAATCTTCCTTTCCGTACAAAATTCCAGTGCCGGTAGGGCCGCATATTTTGTGTCCAGAAAAAGCATAAAAATCGCAGTCCAAGGCTTGCAGATCGGGTTGCAAATGCGGAACCGCTTGGGCGCCGTCTACCAAAAAGGCCGCCCCAACTTGGTGCGCTTGGGCGATCATTTCCTGAATGGGATTGATGGTGCCTAAGGCGTTTGAAATATGGGTAACTGCAACTAGTTTGGTATTGCTATTCAATAATTTTAGATAGGCTTCTTGAATCAATTCGCCGTTGTCGTTCATGGGGATCACGCGCAACGTAGCGCTAGTTTTCTCACACAAAAGTTGCCAAGGCACAATATTGCTGTGGTGCTCCATGGCTGAGATGAGCACCTCATCGCCCGCGTGTAAAAAAGAAGCAAATCCGTTGGCAACCAAATTGATGCCGTGTGTGGCTCCGGCAGTAAACAACACTTCGTGGGTATAGGCTGCATTAAGGTGCTTCCTCATGATTTCGCGAGCCGCTTCATAGGCATCCGTAGCGCGTTGGCTTAGGCTGTGCACCCCGCGGTGAATGTTGGCGTTGGTTTCTTGGTAATATTCGCTAATGGCGTCAATCACCACTTGCGGTTTTTGCGAAGTGGCGCCATTGTCAAAGTAGATCAACGGAAATCCATTAATTTCTTGCTGTAAGATGGGAAAATCGGCACGAACCTTAGTGATGTCTAACATAGTTACTTAAAAAAATTCTACCCACAAAAGTAATAAAATAGCGTGTCTAAAAAACGGCAATTGCACGAATATTTACGTGGAGCACGAATTAATTCCCGCTATAAAAAGCAGTTTGAAATCTTTCCAAAAAAAGTACCTTGCATCAAATTTTTTGACATGAAAAAAAGCTTCAAAATTTTAGGGCTTATTGCACTAGCTACTGTACTTTATTTGGGTTTTACCAATTACCCTAAACTCGACTTAATCTCGGGATTTTCAGCCAAAAGCATGGCCTCGGCACACTTTATAGATGGGCGTTCGCAAGCAAGGATCGAACAAGGCGACAACGACATTCCGTTGATCGAATTGGCCACCAATCAAATTGACGATACAGGAAGTTTTGCCTCGTCCTCGGTGTTTGGACTCAAAACGCGCAAAGCCATTTACCGCAACGGATTGGGTGCAACCCTAATTGATGATTCATTTGATGTTCAAAAACCCTATCTGGTACCCAAAAGAACGCCAAACACCTGCAAGCTGCCTTATCCATTCGGAACTAGCGAAGCCAAAGACAGTGTTTTCGCCAGCATAAATTATCCTTTATTGCAAAAAACGGTAGCCAATGCCTTTGATGTAGGTGCCAAAATAGACAAACGCAGTCGCGCCGTTTTGGTGATTTACAAAGACCACATCATTGCCGAACAGTATGGCCCGGGCTTCTCCAAAAACAGTAAACTATTGGGCTGGTCCATGACCAAAAGTCTTACGGCCACCTACTTTGGAATTCTGCAAAAACAAGGAAAAATTAACCTCAACGTGCCGGTTTCTATTCCCGAATGGAAAAACGACCAACGTGCCAAAATTACGCTCAACGACTTGCTGCACATGAATTCGGGTTTGGCTTGGGAAGAGCAATACGATAAAATTTGTGACGCCACCCAAATGCTATTTCAATCCTCAAATATGGGCCGGGTGCAACTCGAAAAACAAGCGGCATTTGCGCCCAACACGCACTGGAATTATTCGTCGGGGACGACTAATTTGTTGTCCTTGATTTTACGCAATCAATTTAAATCCCACCAAGACTATTTGGATTTTTGGTACAGCAGTTTGATTGATAAAATTGGCATGGAATCGATGCTGGTTGAAACCGATATGGCGGGCAATTATGTGGGATCATCCTATGGCTGGGCCACCACAAGAGATTGGGCCAAACTGGGGCTTTTGTATTTGCACCGCGGAAACTGGAATGGAGAACAACTCTTTGATCCCAACTGGGCAGATTATGTGTCTGCGCCAACCGCCACTTCTCAAGACAATTATGGCGCGCACTTTTGGCTGAATGCCGGAAGAAAATTCCCCGATGCACCCAAAAACATGTACTACTGTAGCGGATTTCAAGGGCAAATGGTGGCCATATTTCCGAGCCAAGATCTAGTGGTAGTACGTCTAGGCCTGCGCGAAGACGACGTGTTTGACTTTAATGGGTTGTTGAGTGGGATTGTGAGAAGTATACAGTAATACTGGTTTTAACCCTAAACCCTAACCGCGCTAAACCCTAACCCCTTTCCTCCCTACAAATCAAACCCCAAACTCACGCCCAATTTGGTGGCGATAATGTTGGTGATGCGTTGTTTCAATTCGGGAATTTTAATGCTCTCAATCACGTCGTTGGAAAAGGCATACATGAGCAAGGCCTTGGCTTCTTTTTTGGGAATTCCGCGTTGCTGCATGTAAAACAAAGCGGTTTCGTCAAGTTGGCCAATGGTACAACCGTGCGAACACTTCACATCGTCGGCAAAAATTTCCAATTGCGGCTTGGCGTTTATTGTAGCTTTATCGCCAATTAAGATGTTGTTATTTTGCTGAAAGGCATCGGTTTTTTGGGCTTCTTTTTCAACGTAAATCTTGCCGTTAAACACGCCTGTCGCGCTGTCGGCTATGATGGTTTTGTAGTTTTGGTGGCTTTCACAATTGGGCGAGGCATGATTCACCAAAGTAAAATGATCCACGTGTTGTTTGTCGCCAATAATGGTAATGCCCTTTAAGGTAGAATCGATGCGTTCGCCAAAATGATAAAAATTCAAATTGTTGCGCGTGAGGTTTCCGCCAAACGAAAACGTATGTAGGGAAACATGGCTTTCTTGTTTTTGAGAAATGTAGGTGTTGTCAATCAGATTGGCCGTCAACACATCATTTTGAATTTTGTAATAGTCCACAATGGCACGTTTTTGGGCAAACACTTCGGTTACCGAATTGGTAAGTGCCGGATTACCTTGTAGGCACTGGTGGCGCTCAATAATTTGCACGTGTGAGTTTTCGCCCACTACAATCAAATTGCGCGGTTGCACCAGCAAAGCCGATTCGATACCCGTGGTGAAATACATGATTTCGATGGGCTTATCGACTACCTTGCTTTTGGGCACATGAATAAAAGCGCCTTCGGTGGCAAATGCTGTATTTAGGGCCGTAAGCGATTCTTCTTTGTTGGCAATTTGATGGTAATAGGCATCAATAACCATCTTGTACTTGGGCTTTGCTAGCGCTGATGACATCAGACACACATCTAGCCCGTCGTGGGTTGTGGCCGATAAAAACGAACTGAATACGCCGTCAATAAAGACCACTTTGTAGGTGTCTATCTCGTGCAAAAAGTACTTTTTTACGTCCGAAAATTCGATGGTATTCTCGTGTTTGGGAAATACCGAAAAATCATTTTTCAACACCGAATTCAGGGAAGTATACTTCCAGGCCTCCTCTTTTTTGGTGGGAAATCCTTTGGTTTCAAAGCATTTCATGGCCTCCAAGCGGCTATCATGCACACTCGCGTTTACATCGACTTGGGCTTCAAAAGCCAGGAAGGAGGAGATTAGTTTTTCTTTTAAATCCATGGAATTAGTTTCAGGTTTCAAGTTTCAAGTTTCAGGTTATTGAAACTTGTTTCCTTTAAAATCCTTTTTATTTAAATAGGTGATGAAGTTTTTAATCTTCCCACTCAACGTTTCACATATATTTTTTAACTCTATAAATCGTTCTTCGCTAATGTATTCGTAATCAAAAAGCCGGTAAATCTGCGATCTTGTTTCGCCTGCCGACCCTTTCCAATGGATAAAAATTGTCGAAATTCAATAGTTCCATCTCGCTCAAATCCTTCAGCAATGTTGTCCATCACAGAACCTGATGCAGCTTTTATTTGTTCTTTAAATCTAAAATCTGTCTTTAATGCCGTTTCATTTGAAATGACATAAATTTCTTTTGCTAATTGTCTCGCTTCTTTCCATATTTCGAGATCTTCGAAGGATTTAATTGTTGCCATGGCGTATAAATTTAATATTGGATTGTATCTTTATTCTTTTCTTGAAACCTGAAACCTGAAACCTGACTCGAGGCGACAGCCGACAGATGGAGCATAGCGGAATAAACCTGAAACCTGACTCGAGGCGACAGCCGACAGATGGAGCATAGCGGAATAAACCTGAAACCTGACTCGAGGCGACAGCCGACAGATGGAGCATAGCGGAATAAACCTGAAACGATTACCCCATTTCATTCTTTATCCAATCATACCCTCTCTCCTCCAGCTCCAACGCCAAGGAAGCATCGCCCGATTTTACGATTTTTCCGTCCATTAATACGTGCACAAAATCGGGGATGATGTATTCCAATAAACGTTGGTAGTGCGTGATTACGAGAACCGCGTTGTGTTCGTTTTTTAATTTGTTTACGCCATTGGCCACAATGCGCAAGGCGTCAATGTCTAAGCCCGAATCGGTTTCGTCCAAGATGGAAATTTTGGGTTCCAACATGGCCATTTGAAAGATTTCATTTCGTTTCTTTTCGCCGCCCGAGAAACCTTGGTTCAACGATCGCGATAAAAACTTGCGGTCCATCTCGAGCAATTCTGATTTTTCACGAATCAGCTTGAGCATTTCGTTGGCCGGCATTTCGGTTTGTTTGTTGGCTTTGCGCTTTTCGTTTATGGCGGTTTTTATAAAATTGGTCACAGAAACACCTGGAATTTCTACCGGATACTGAAACGACAAAAACACCCCTTTGTGGGCGCGTTCTTCGGGAGCCAGTTCGGAGATTTCTTGGCCTTCTAGGAAAATTTCTCCCTCGGATACAGTATAATTCTGATTGCCTGCAATAATGGAAGACAAGGTGCTTTTTCCAGCGCCATTGGGCCCCATAATGGCGTGAACTTCTCCGGCTTTAATCTCTAGGTTGATGCCTTTTAGTATTTCTTTGTCTTCAATAGACGCGTGGAGGTTTTTGATGCTCAGCATTGTTGAATTTTTTGTTTCAGGTTTAACGTTTCAGGTTATGAACCATTTACCCTGTTGTTTGTATTTACTTATTACTATTTTTTAATTGTTTGCAAATTTCTGTCCAACCACTCGCTTGAAACTTGAAACCTGAAACTTGAAACTTGACTCGTGGCGCTAGCCAAAGAGGTAAAGCAAACAAAATTTTACCCCACTGAACCTTCCAACGAAATCTCCAGCAACTTCTGGGCTTCAACGGCAAATTCCATAGGTAATTTATTGAGTACTTCTTTGCTAAATCCGTTTACGATTAAGGCAATGGCTTTCTCGGTTGGGATGCCGCGTTGGTTGCAATAAAAAACTTGGTCTTCGCCAATTTTACTCGTGGTGGCTTCGTGTTCAATTTTGGCCGATGCATTTTTGCTTTCGATATACGGAAAGGTATGGGCGCCGCAAGCATTCCCCATGAGCAACGAATCGCATTGGGAAAAATTACGGGCATTCTCGGCACGGGCGCCAATTTGCACCAAACCGCGGTAACTATTTTGGGATTTTCCGGCCGAAATTCCTTTGGAAATAATGGTGGATTTAGTGTTTTTGCCCAAGTGAATCATCTTGGTTCCGGTATCGGCTTGTTGGTAATTGTTGGTTACGGCTATCGAATAAAATTCGCCGATAGAATTGTCGCCTTTCAAGACCACCGAAGGGTATTTCCAGGTCACCGCTGATCCGGTCTCGACTTGCGTCCACGAAATTTTGGCGTTTTTCTCGCAAAGGCCGCGTTTGGTTACAAAATTATACACCCCGCCTTTGCCTTCGGCGTTTCCTGGATACCAATTTTGAACGGTGGAATACTTGATTTCGGCACCGTCTAAAGCAATTAATTCAACTACTGCCGCGTGCAACTGGTTTTCGTCCCGACTCGGAGCGGTACAGCCTTCTAGGTAGCTCACGTAACTTCCTTCGTCGGCAATTAAGAGCGTGCGCTCAAATTGGCCGGTTCCCGCCTGATTGATACGAAAATAGGTGGATAATTCCATGGGGCATTTTACGCCTTTGGGGATGTAACAAAAACTGCCATCCGAAAATACAGCCGAGTTTAAGGCCGCATAAAAATTGTCTTTTTGGGGCACAATGGTGCCTAAATGTTTTTGAACCAAGTCGGGATATTCGCGAATCGCTTCTGAAATACTCATGAAAATGATACCTTTTTCGGCCAAGGTTTTCTTGAACGTCGTGGCTACCGATACCGAATCGACCACAATATCCATAGCCACATTGTTTAGCTTTTTTTGCTCATCAACAGAAATTCCTAGCTTGGCATACATGGCCAATAACTCGGGATCTACATCGTCTAATGTTTTGTTGGGATCGGCTTTTTTGGGTGCCGAATAATATGAAATAGCCTGAAAATCTGGTTTTTGGTAATGCACATTGGCCCAGTTTGGCTCGGTCATTTCTTGCCAAGCGCGAAACGCTTCAATCCGCCAATCGGTCATCCACTGCGGCTCTTCTTTTTTAGCCGAAATGGCCCGAACTATGTCCTCATTCAATCCTATGGGGAAGGTTTCAGAATCTAAGTTCGTGTAAAAACCGTATTCGTATTCTTTGGTTTCGAGTTCAACTTTTAAGTCTTCTTCGGTGTATTTTGTCATTTTATTAATTTAAAGATTGAAGGATTGAAGGATTAAAAAATTCTGCAATACTATAAAATCAATCATTTTTCTGTTTTTGAATCTAAATACTTGATAAAATTGGAAATGTTTTGAAAAATCTCAATGGACAATTGTAGACTTTTTTTCGTTTCATTTTCCGTGCAAAATTGTAATTCTTTTGCTAATATCAGCATATTTCTTACTTCGGCACAGCTTCCTTTTGCAATTTTTAAATATCGGACAAACTGTTTATTATTATTGTATTCTGAACCTTCAGCGATGTTGTTTGAAATTGAAATTACCGCTCTTTTTATTTGATCTTTAAAACCATATTCCTTTTCAAATGAGGGTTTATTTACTAATTGAAAAACTTGTTTGGTGAGTAAAACTGCTTTTTTGTGAACATCAAATTCCTCAAATGATTCAGTCATACTGGTTCAGTCTTTCAATCCTTAAATTTTTCAATCTTTAAATCTATAGTGAAAATGACTCCCCACACCCACACGTGCGATTCGCATTGGGATTGTTAAACACAAATCCTTTTCCGTTCAAGCCGCCCGAAAATTCTAAAACGGTTCCTGCTAAATACAAGAAAGATTTTTTTTCAACAGCTATTTTTACGTGATTATCTTCAAAAACCTTGTCGTTTTCGCCCAATTCTTTGTCAAATTTCAGTTCATAAGACAAACCTGAGCATCCGCCGCTTTTTACACCAACCCGCACATAATCGTGAGCCGCGTCAAAGCCGTCGTCACTCATCATGTCAATGATTTTTTTACTGGCGGTATCCGAAACTTTAATCATAGCTTATTTTAATTTTGTCTAAATAAGGTGCAAATATAGATTAAAATCTACTGATTTGGGAAGAATCCAAACAATTTTATGTCTTACAATTTGTTAAAAAAAGGTCCGTTTTTATGGCCCTCAATTCCTAATTTTAGTATTTTCACGCACATTTAAAATTTGGCTATGAATTTATATGCTATTGAAAGCGGAAATTTCAAACTCGACGGCGGCGCCATGTTTGGCGTGGTGCCCAAAACCATTTGGAACAAAACCAATCCAGCCGATGCCAACAACCTCATTGATATGGCCGCGCGTTGTTTGCTGATCGAAGACGGAAACAAACTCATCCTGATCGACACCGGCATGGGCCACAAGCAATCCGATAAGTTCTATGGGTATTATTCACTTTGGGGCGATCACAGCATCAAAAAATCATTGGCCAAAAACGGGTTTCATCCCGACGACATTACTGATGTGTTTCAAACGCATTTGCATTTTGATCACTGCGGTGGTAGCGTGCAATGGAACAAAGACCATAACGGTTTTGAAATGGCCTTTAAAAATGCACACTACTGGAGCAATGCTCACCACTGGGAATGGGCCACACAACCCAATCCGCGGGAAAAAGCTTCGTTTTTGAGTGAAAATATTTTGCCCATGCAAGAAAGCGGACAATTGAAATTTATTGCATCACCAACCGGAAATTTTACTGAAAAATGCGAGTTGGGATTTGGCGTTTATTTTGTGGACGGCCACACCGAAAAAATGATGATTCCCCAAATTCAATACCAAGACAAAACCATTTGTTTCATGGCCGATTTGCTTCCAACTGCCGGACATATTCCGCTGCCGTATGTAATGGGCTATGACACACGACCCTTGCTTACGCTGCCCGAAAAAGAATATTTTTTGCAGCAAGCGGCCGAGAAAAACTACTATTTATTTTTAGAGCACGACGCCCACAACGAAATCATTACGGTGCAACAAACCGAGAAAGGCGTGCGTTTACATGAAGTATTTTCTTGTGATGAGCTGCTAAAATAACGTTAAGACAACTCTAAACCTCAACCCAGTCTCCTATTTTTGAGGACCAAATAAAAAAATACTATGAAAAAAATGCTCTCTTTTGGTTTTGTGATTGCCTTGTTTTTTGCGCTTACGGCAACTGCACAATCGCCACAGACACCTGAAAAAAAAACCGACAACGCGACTGCTTTTGTTGCCAAAAAAAGCGCCCTCACCGATTACCAACTGAAGCGTTGGAGTCACCTGGATTTGGGGAAAGACAGTATTCCCGGTATGAGTGTAGATCGTGTATATGCCGAACTCCTAAAAGGCAAAAAGGGCCAAAAAGTCATTGTCGGTGTCGTCGATTCCGGTGTAGATATTGATCACGAGGACTTGAAATCGGTAGTCTGGACCAACAAAAAAGAAATTGCAGGAAATGGCATAGACGACGACAAAAACGGTTATGTGGATGACATTCACGGGTGGAATTTCTTGGGCGATGCCGGCAAAGAAAACCTCGAAATGACCCGCATCTTGAAAAAAGCCGACGACGGATCAGCCGAATACAAAGCCGCCAAAGAAGAATACGAAAAACTATTGGCCGAAAACAACCAAGGCAAACAACAGGTTGATTTCTTGTTTAATGCCAATAAAACACTTACTGAATACCTAAAAAAAGACAGTTATACTCTTGAAGATCTAGAGGGAATTCAAACAACTGACAGCGGGGTCAATCGCTGCAAACAAATCATGATGCGAGTGATTGCGCAAGCCGGTCCAAATTTTATGGACGAGTTAAAAGGCTACAAAGACCAAGTTTATGACATGCTCAACTACAACCTCAACAAAGATTTTGACGGACGAAAAGTAGTGGGCGACAACCCAGAAGATATTAAAGACCGCAAATACGGCAATAACGTTGTGTACGGTCCCGACAAAAAAGAAGCCTTGCACGGCACGCACGTGGCCGGAATTATTGCCCAAACCCGCAACAATAATTTGGGCGGAGACGGAATCGCAAACAATGTTGAAATTATGGCCGTGCGCTGTGTACCCAACGGCGACGAATACGACAAAGACATTGCGCTAGGAATTCGCTATGCGGTGGACAATGGTGCCAAAGTAATCAACGGCAGTTTTGGAAAAAACTATTCGCCACACAAACAATGGGTGTATGACGCCATCAAATATGCCGAAAGCAAAGACGTATTGTTTGTGCATGCAGCAGGGAATGACGCCAAAGACATTGACGTAGAACCTAATTTTCCAAATGATTCGGACGACAAAAAAATTGAATTTGCCGGTAATGTAATTACAGTAGGCGCCTTGAATTACGAGTATGGCGAAAAAGTGATTGCTGATTTCTCCAACTACGGCAAGTTGAATGTAGATGTGTATTCGCCAGGTATTCAAATCTATGCAACCACGCCCAACAACGAGTACAAATACGAGCAGGGCACCTCGATGGCCGCGCCCAATGTGGCCGGTGTAGCCGCAATGATTCGTTCGTATTTCCCAAACTTGAGCGCCAAAGAAGTAAAAAACATACTCATGAATTCGGGCACCTCTATTCCTGAAAATGTAATAGTGGGAGGAAATCCCGACGACAAACGCCCCTTTGACAGTTTGTCTAAATCGGGCAAAATCGTGAATGCGTTCAGCGCGTTTAAATTGGCAGAAAAGATGTCAGCCAAAAAGGGCGCAAAAAAAACAAAAGGCTAATCGCTAACGAATTCGTTTCATAAGCTTGCTAAAAACCCTATTTTTGGCAAGCTTTTTTAATTTAATTCCATGAAAAAATTCTTGATTCTTGTTGGTTTTGGTTGTGCATCTTTTGGTGGATGGGCCCAATCGGCTGGCTATTGGCAACAAAAAGTAGCCTACAAAATGGACGTAGTGGTTGATGCGCCCAATTACCAATACCGAGGTACTCAAAAACTCACTTATACCAATAATTCGCCCGATACCCTTAGAAAAGTATATTATCATTTGTATCCCAATGCGTTTCAACCTGGTAGCGAAATGGACGCGCGCATTCAGTCGATTGCCGATCCAGACGGACGCATGGTACGCAAAGTAAAAATTGGCGAAAAAGAGATCAAAGAGAGCCGCATTAAAAATTTACAGCCCAATGAGATTGGATTTTTAAAAATTAGTAACGTACAACAAGACGGACTTGCCGTTCAAAGCAAGGAAAAGGGAACGGTTTTAGAAGTTGTCTTGGCGCAGCCTATTTTACCCAACCATTCTACCGAATTGAGCCTCAGCTTTGATGGACAAGTGCCTGTTCAAATCCGTCGTTCGGGCCGAAACAACAAAGAAGGCGTAGCATTTTCGATGGCCCAATGGTACCCCAAATTGGCTGAATTTGATTTTGAAGGTTGGCATGCCGATCCCTACATCGCCCGAGAATTTCACGGTGTTTGGGGTGATTTTGACGTGAAAATTACCATTGACAAAGACTATGTGTTGGGCGGTAGCGGCTATTTGCAAAACAAAAATGAAATTGGACACGGCTACCAAGATGCCGGTAAAGTTATTAAGCATTCTAAAAAAATCAAAACACTCACTTGGCATTTCATGGCGCCAAATGTCCATGATTTTACTTGGGCCGCCGATAAAAATTATGTGCACGACAAACTACAAGTTCCCGGTGGAGCCACCTTGCATTTTCTGTACAAAAACAATCCGAAAATTAGCGACAATTGGAAGAAAGCGCAGCCGGTTACCCAATGGCTGATGGAGTTTTACAACCAAACGATAGGCGACTATCCGTACGAACAGTTTTCGGTTATTCAAGGCGGCGATGGCGGAATGGAATATGCTATGTGTACGCTCATTTTGGGCGAAGGCACTTACGACGGATTAGTCGGCGTGATTGCGCACGAAATGGCCCATTCTTGGTTTCAGCACATTTTGGCCAGCAACGAATCCAAACACCCCTGGATGGACGAAGGATTTGCCTCCTATTTGGAAGACTTGGGTATGAATGAGTTGGCCGAGAAAAAACTGACTAATCCACACCAAGGCGCCTATGATGGCTACTATTATTTGGCCAATTCGGGCAAAGACCAGCCCTTGTCTACGCATGGGGATCGCTATGATTTGAACAAGATTTACAGCATCAGTTCCTACAGCAAAGGAGAAGTGTTTTTGGCGCAATTGGGCTACCTCATCGGCCAAGAAAATCTCCGCAAAACCATAAAGCGATTTTATGCCGAATTCAAATTTAAGCACCCCACACCCAACGACATTAAACGCACAGCCGAGCGCGTAAGTGGGGCACATTTGGATTGGTACCTCACCGATTGGACCCAAACCACCAACACGATTGACTACGGCATAAAAGAAGTTACCGCCGGGGAGCAAAACACCAAAGTAACCTTGGAACGAATTGGGCGAATGCCTATGCCCATTGATTTGACTGTGTTTTATGACGATGGGTCCCAAGAAAATTTTTACATTCCGTTGCGCATGATGCACTTTGAAAAACCAAACCCCGATTTAACCCAAAAAAGAACCACTTTGCCCGATTGGGCCTGGGCATATCCCACCTATTCGTTTGAAATTCCCGCCGGAAAATCGGTTGTAAAAGTGCAATTGGATCCTGCTGGATTCCTGGCCGATGTGCATCCAGAAAACAACAGCTACCCGCAAGAACCCGTCACCAAAAAATAATAGTTTGAATTTCACTTACCCCAAATCGGAACGGCTGAAAAGCAAAAACACGATAGACCTGCTGTTTACGGAAGGGAAATCGGTGAGCAAATACCCCTTGCGTTTGGTGTATGTGCCTGTTGAATTGCCTGACCAGGAAGCAATTAAATTAGGGGTTTCGGTTTCGAAAAAGTACTTTAAAAAAGCAGTCGATCGCAATTATTTTAAACGGGTGTTGCGCGAGACCTACCGCCTAAACAAAGAACTTTTGTGGCCAGCGGGAGATCAACGGTATGCGTTTATGTTTTTTTACCAAACCAGCGACCGATTGCCTTATGCCGAAATTGAGGAAAAAACGAAACTACTGTTTCAAAAATTTGTAGAACAAGCCAAAAACGATAACCCGCAATAAATTTGTATTTTCGCCCAAACAAAAACACCGATGCTGAAACTCATACTTAACCGACTGCATAAAAGACACTTTCTCGCGCTAGTCGCCAGCGGATTTCTATTTGTTGGGGTAAGTTTTCGGGAAGATTTTTTTGAGGTTGCCAAGCAAATTGAGATTTTTACCAACTTGTTCAAGGCGGTTAATTCCAACTACGTGGACGAAACCAATCCGGGAGAATTGATGGACAAAGCGATCAAAAGCATGTTGGCTTCCTTGGATCCGTATACCAACTATTTTACCGAGCAAGATGTCGTAAAATTCAAAATCAACAACACCGGAGAATATACCGGAATAGGGGCCTTAATTACCCGAAAAGAAGGCAAATTAATTGTCAAAGAACCCTACAAAAATTTCCCAGCCGACAAAGCTGGATTAAAGGCAGGCGACGAGATTATTCAAATTGGCGATGTGGTGCTGAGCGATTTTAATGAAGACATTTCCCAATTGTTTAAAGGCGCCAAAAACACCAAAATTGTCTTGAAATATATTCGACAAGGAAAGACACTTTCAGCGATACTGGTACTAGACGAAGTAGAGATTAAGGCAGTTCCGTTCTTTGGAAAAATTGACGACAAAACCGGATACATTGCCCTCACGCAGTTTAATAAAAAAGCGTCTTACGAAACCAAAGAAGCGCTAGAGCAACTCAAAAAAGAAGGAATCGAACGCTTGGTGCTAGACCTGCGGGGCAATCCGGGAGGCTTACTCAATGAGGCGGTTTCTATTTGCAACCTGTTTGTCCCAAAAGACGAAATTATTGTGACCACCAAATCGCGCATTGAAAAACACAACAACATCTACAAAACCACGCGCGATCCGATAGATGCAACCATTCCTTTGGTGGTGATTGTGGATGGAAAAAGTGCTTCGGCCTCAGAAATTGTTTCGGGTGCCTTGCAAGATTTAGACCGAGCCGTGGTGGTGGGAAGCAGAAGTTACGGAAAAGGATTGGTGCAACGCCCCATAGATTTAACCTACGGCACCCAAATAAAAATTACCATTTCGCGCTATTACACGCCTTCTGGTCGCTGTATTCAGGCCTTGGATTATTCGCACAAGGACAAAGACGGAAAAGCCACGCGCACCGCAGCCGAAAACTACAACCAATTTAAAACCAAAAATGGCCGTACTGTCTATGATGGCGGTGGTATATTGCCCGATGTGGTATTGGAAGAAACCAAGACGAGTCCCATCGCGGATGCCCTTCAAAAAAATGACGGTATATTTAATTTCGTCACCGAATACTACTACAAAAATCCGGCATTGGGCACCCAAATACCAGTGATTAGCGACGCTGATTTTGCCCAATTTAAAGCGTTTTTAAAACGAACAAGGTTTCAATTTGAAACCGAAACCGAACAAGCATTGCGAGATTTATTGGCAACAGCCAAAAAAGAAAAGCTAGAAGGTGCCATCGCTACCGAATACCAACAACTGGCAGTGGCGCTTCAAAAAAGCGAAGAAAATCAATTGAATGCCAACCAAAAAGAGTTAAAGAATCTTCTGTTGGACGAAATCATCAAGCGCTACCAATACAAAGAAGGCCTTTATCAGTATTACTTGAAAAACAATACCGAGATCAAAAAATCGGCGGCAATTTTACAAGATCAAGCTGCCTATTCTAAACTTTTACAACCCTAATGAAAGCACTATTATTATTATTTTTCAGCTTCGCGTTTGGCAACTGTTTGGCACAGGAAGAAATCGTGCAATCGGTTTATTTTGACACCAACAAATTTCAAATCGACGAATTACAAAGCAAGGAAGTTGTAGATTTTATCAAAAACAACGATTCTACTCGCATCGAATCGATTCAGATTTATGGCTATACCGACGATTTAGGCAAAGAAGAATACAATTTTAAATTGTCAACCAGCCGGGCCAATGCCATTCAAGAAACTCTGTTGGCAAATGGAATTACCAATAAAATTATTGTAACCATTGAGGGAAAAGGACGCATTTTGATTGAAGACGATGTGCTCGAAAATTTACCCGAAAAACGATCCAAAAACAGACGCGTTGACGTTGTACTCAACTTGAAACCACTGCCTAAAATTGTCTTGCCCGGTTTTTATACCTCAATTCAAAAAAAACACGTGATAGGCGATCACATTTACTTGGAAAATTTATTGTTTGAAACCGGAAGCAGCGTGCTCACTCTGGCAGCAAAAACTGAATTGGACAAAATTTCTAAAGTGTTGCTGCGCTACAAAAATTTACAATTTGAAATTCAAGGACACGTGTGTTGCACACCCACCTTCCAAAAAGAAGCCATTGATCGGTTTACTAGAAAACGAAACCTCTCGACCAATAGAGCCGAAGCCGTTTACAAATATTTAGTGTTCAAAAAAATTCCAAAAACCCGCATGACCTTTAAGGGGTATGGCAATACGGTTCCGCTCAAAAAAGGTGCCGAATACGACCGCCGAGTAGAATTGGTGATCAGTAAAATTTAACCGATTCGCTGCATTTTTATATGCGGAATGTCGTCTTCCAGGTAGGTTTCTCCAACCACTACAAACCCGTGTGATTCATAAAACGCCTTCAGATACAACTGTGCCGATATCGTAATTTCGTCGGTCTGAAAATGTTGTTCTACTTCACTAATTGCTGCCCGCATTAATTCGTGCCCAAACGATTTGCTTCGGTGTGCAGGCGAAACCACAACTCGGCCAATAGACGCTTGCTCAAAATAATCGCCAGCCTGAAACAACCGGGCATAGGCTACTAAGGTCTGGTCTAAAAACCCCAAAAGGTGAGTGGCTTTCTGGTCTTTGTTATCAATGTCTTGGTAAACACAGTTTTGCTCCACCACAAAGACTTCGCTTCGCAATTGTAGGGTAGAATATAGTTCTTGTAGAGAAAGCGCTTCAAATCGCTTTATTTTCCATAGTATCATTTGGCGTGTTTTAATTTTGGTTTTTTCAAAAACTCAACTGATTTAATGATCGACTCCAACTCAAACATCAGGTCGCGTTTGGGTGTAGACGGCGCATAACAAAATCCCTCAAGTATTAGCATGCGGTTGCGCGGATAATCGACAATGCAGTAATTGATGAACGGCCCGGTCATGTGGTCGTTTTTGAGTTCCCAATTTCCTTTCGTAACAAAGGTTTCTTTGTGGCTAATTTTGGTCTTAAATAAATAGGGCGTATACGATCGTTGGGTGATCATTTGGGTGTTGGGGTAGGAGCCGTGTATAAACAAACGACCAATAGAGTCCCGAATTTTGGTAATGCTTTTAATGAGGTTGGTAGTTTTTACCCGATGAAACGGTACTTGGTAAACCAACAAGCTCGAGTTGCCGCTGGTAATTTCTTTTTTGTACCACAAAAACTTCTTGCTTTTCATGGCCAAGGTGAAGCCCGTGGGCAAATGAATGTCGACTCCAAATTTTTTCTTGAGCGCGCGCGTCGAAATGCGCGAAGTATCCATTATCCGTTGGTTTTCGACAATTTCGGTTTGTTGCATTTTTTGGATGATATCCGGCGCATTTTGCCGAATGACTTCCAGAATAGAATAGGCTGTTTTGCCCGAAATATGAAATACGTTCTGCGGAGTGGCGTATTCATTTTCGACCAACTCGTAGGAAGTGGTTTTGGCTTTTTTTACCACCAAGATGTTGCGGGTAGTGGTTACAAATCCTTCCAATAATTTTACTGGAAATTGGTTGATGTCAAACAATGGTTCTTCTTGAGGCAGTCCCAAAACCGGAGCGGCAAAGGTGTTTCGGATGCTGTCGCCCACTTGGCCATTCCAGAGTTGGTCGTCAATAATTACTGAAATCGTGTTGATTTTTCCAGAAGTAATAGCAGAGTCGGCGGCGTCTTGGCGTTTACAGGCCGAAGTTACAACCCAAAATAGTGCTATAAAAACCGCTAATTTTCTCATGAGTTGATGCGCCTTACGCCACTAATTTACCCGCTAATTTTTAATTTCATTCCTGGCTTTAATTCGGATCCGTCAATGCCGTTCCATTTTTTTATGTCTGAAATGGAAACGCCCGGGTGTTTTTTGGCTATGCTAAACAAAGAATCGCCCTTGCGCACATAGTACAAGGTTTCTTTTTTAAGGCGTTTTTCTTTGGCTGGAGCGGCTTCGGCAATAGCAGTTGCATTTGCTAAATTGTTTGCGACTACCAATTCCTCACCCAAATGTATTGTAGTGTCTTTTAGGTTGTTCCATTGTTTTAAATCGGCAACGCTTACGTTAAATTTTTGGGCAATCACCGCCAAGTTGTCTCCCTTTGCCACAACATAAGTCGGGGTGGGAACCGGAGTTTTAACCTCTGGTTGTGGGGTGGACTCCCCGTTAAATTCGCTTTCGGCTATTTTTAATTTGGCGTCCAGCTGAATTGCATCATCGGTAATGTTGTTCCATTTTTTCAAATCGTCTACACTGATATTATGTTTTTTGGCAATTGCGGTAAGGTTGTCTCCTGCTTGCACTACATAAAACGCAAGTGCTGTTGGGGCAGTTTCTGTTTTACTGGGTTTCGATTTATCAACCACAACAACTGCTTGATTTGATTTAATTGGTTTGCGAACAACCGTTACCACTTGTTCTATTTTGGTAATTTTGATTGCATCACCAACGCCAATGTTGTTGTTTTTTAGGCGGTTCCACTTTTTTAAATCCGACACATTCACGTCATATTTGGCTGCAATTGCCCCCAAATTATCCCCGCTTTTCACCTTGTGTATTTTGGTTACCTCTTTGCGGCTCACCACTTTTTCTTCTTTGTACTCGGGAGCAGCAGCTACAACCGTTTGGTTTGGTTCCTTTAGGTTTGTCGCCGATTTTACCGATAAACTGTCCGTGCTTTTCTTGGAAATAGTTGGCGATTTAAAGGCCACGCGCTCTTGGGTCATGATTTTTAATCGTTTTCCCAAGGGAGCCTTATTGCTGCGCAAGTGGTTCCAGCGTTTAATGTCGGCCACCGTGACTTGGTATTGGTCGGCAATTTCACTCAAGTTGTCGCCACGCTTCACTTTGTAGTACTTGGTTTTGGTTGCAAAATCAACGCCCAAGGCCAAGGAATCTTTATTGGCAATAGCTTGTTCGAGTCTCGAAAATAAGCGTGATTTTTGATCCAACTCATGTTGAACGTAGGCATAAATTTTGTCTTCGTTTGAGGTGAACAAGCCCACTTTGTCCGCGGGCAAACGCAAATAATGCAGGTTGTCAAAATAGGCGGGAATTTCGTCCAATTTAAATTGCGGATTCAACAACTTTAATTGGGATACCGGCACATCGAGTAAATCAGCTATTTGCTTGAACGATAGCTGTTTTTTGATCATTACCGTATCGGTAGCAAAGTGTTTCACCAGAGCTCTGTCGGGACGAATGCCGTGTTGTTTGTGGTATTCGTAGATGTACATCGTGGCCAAAAAAGCAGGCACATAGCCTTGGGTTTCTTTGGGTAAAAATTTGCGGATCGTCCAAAAGGTTTGTTGCCCTCCCGATCGGCGAATGGCTTTGGCTACATTGCCTGGGCCTGAATTATAAGAAGCCAACACCAAATCCCAATCGCCAAAAATGCGGTACATATTGGTCATGTATTGGGCAGCGGCTTCACTGGCTTTTAATGGATCGCTGCGTTCGTCTACATACGAATCGATGTGAAGATTGTATTGTTTGCCGGTTTGATACATAAATTGCCACAAACCTGTTGCGCCCACACGGGAAACCGCTTTGGGATTCAAGGCTGATTCGACTACGGCCAGGTATTTGATTTCGAGGGGGACATTTTGTTTGGCTAAAGCTTCTTCAAACATGGGAAAATAATACTCAGACAAAGCCATTAGGCGCTCAAATCCTTTTTTTCTGTTTTTCAAAAACGACTTGATCAGGTTTTCTAATCCCGGATTGTATTCGATATTAAAAGGCGACTTCGAATCCATTTCCTTGAGTCTTGTTTTTAGCAAGTCGGTGGGGAGCTCGTACTCCACTTGTTGGTCTAGGTTGATGGTCTTGATGTCGGTTTTTAGGTCGTTATACAAGTCTAAACTCGTGAGTTCTTTGAGCCACAAACTGTCTACACAGGCGGCCATGTTATCGTTTACAAATGTTTTTTTGATCGAATCCAGGTAGGCCGTTTTGCTTTCTTTTGGTAAAACCGTAGCGGGTTGAGCCCATGCATTAGCCGAAACGCTTAACAGAAGTAAAGCATAGAAAGCAACTTTTATATAGGGGGTTTTTACTGACAATTCGTTAAAATAAAAGATAAAGATGAGCAAACTTACTACCTAAAAACAACTTTTTTGGCAATTTATTGTTAAAACCGCAGCAATTAGTCCAAAATGGCGGCGACTCCTGGCAATATTCTGCCTTCTAACATTTCTAACATCGCGCCCCCTCCGGTTGATACGTAGCTCATTTTGGATTCCAATCCAAATTGTTTTACCGCCGATACCGAATCGCCGCCGCCTACTAGTGAAAAAGCACCATTGGCGGTTGCCTCTGCAATGTAATTTCCTAATTCGATAGTGCCATTGGCAAAAGATTCCATCTCAAAAACACCCAACGGTCCATTCCATAAAATGGTTTTGGATGCTAAAATCACTTCTTTGAAATTGGCCAATGATTGAGGTCCTGCGTCCAATCCTTGCCAGCCGGCAGGAATATGCATCACATCAACCACTTGGGTTTGAGCATCGTTGGCAAAGGCGTTGGCTGCCACCACATCAACCGGAAGGTGAATTTGTACGTTTTTTTCTTTGGCCCAGCGCAAAATATCCAAAGCCAACTCCATTTTGTCATCTTCGCAAATGGAATTACCTACGGTTCCGCCCAAGGCTTTAATGAAGGTAAATGTCATTCCGCCACCAATAATCATGTGGTCAACCTTATCGAGAATGTTTTCTATAACCGTAATTTTTGAAGAAACTTTTGATCCGCCCAAAACAGCAGTCACTGGTTTTACAGCCGCATTCAAAACGCGGTTTAAACTGTTCATTTCTTTCGCCAACAAAGCCCCAAAGCATTTATGTTCTGGGAAAAATTGCGCAATAATTGTGGTCGAAGCATGTGCGCGGTGTGCGGTTCCAAACGCATCATTTACATAAATATCCCCCAAATGAGACAAGGCTTTTGCAAAAGCTACATCGCCTGCTTCTTCCTCGGCGTGAAAACGTAAATTTTCTACTAATAAAACCTCTCCGGTTTGCAAACTAGCAGCAGCTTGCTCGGCTTCGGCACCGATGCAATTGGCAATAAATTTAACGGGCACTCCTAATACAGCGGCGGTTGTAGCTACAATATGTTGCAACGAATACTTGGCCTCAACCCCTTTTGGTCTTCCCAAATGAGACATCAAAATTACACTTCCGCCGTCTTGCAAAATTTTGTCAATTGTCGGTTTGGCTGCTTCAATACGGGTGGCATCGGTAACAGCAAAATTTTCGTCCAAAGGCACATTAAAATCTACGCGAATAATGGCTTTTTTGTTGCTAAAATTAAAGTCTTGGATGGTTTTCATGTGAGGAATTTTTGTGTTTTTGATGGCGCAAATATACTATATTAATTTTTTTGCATTTGAACCGCTGTAAAGGCGACCGATTTCTTAACAAACCGGCTTTTTGACAAGCAAGATTCAATTATATTTGCGCCATGCTTTTTTCATCCCTATTAGGACACGACCACCTCATTAGTCATTTGACTAAAACTGCTGACGCGGGACGAATTCCCCATGCGCAGCTGTTTGTGGCGCCCGAAGGTTGTGGCGCCTTGGCGTTAGCCATTGCCTATGCGCAATATATTTTATGCCAAAACCAAGGAAGCGAAAACAATACAGGCAATGCCGCTTGTAACTTGAAATTTGAAACCATTTCACACCCCGATTTACATTTTATTTTTCCCACAGTTACCACCGAAGAAGTAAAATCAAAGCCCAAAAGCAGCGATTTTAGTGCTGAATGGCGGCAATTTGTAAATCAAAATCCCTACGGCAGTTTGTTTGACTGGTATCAAGTGCTGGGTGTTCAAAACAAACAAGGGGAGATTCGGGTTACCGATGCGCAAGAAATTGTAAAATCGTTATCCCTAAAAGCCTATGAGGGTGGGTACAAAATCACGATCATTTGGATGGCCGATAAAATGAATATTGAGGCCTCAAACAAATTGCTTAAATTACTAGAAGAGCCGTCCGATAAAACCCTATTTATCTTGATTTCTGACAACGAAGAGGCCATTATCCAGACCATTCGTTCGCGTTGCCAGGTGTTAAATTTTAACGCATTGCCCGAAAAAATTATAGAAGACGCCTTGGTTTCCCGTGAAAATATAGAACCGCGATCGGCCAAAAAACTAGCACATCAAGCCCAAGGCGATTACAACAAAGCCTTGAAATTGTTGCAAGAAAATAACGAAGAAGATTTGTTCGAAAAATGGTTTGTCGATTGGGTGCGCGCCGCCTTTCGAGCCAAAGGGAATGCCGCTGCGATACAAGATTTACTGAGTTGGAGCGAACAAATTGCGGGCTTAGGACGTGAAGCCCAAAAAAAATATTTGAATTATTGCATCGAACTGTTTCGACAAGCCCTGTTGCTCAATTACCAAACCACTTCGTTGGTGTATGTGGAGCCAAAAATTGAAAATTTTAAGTTAGAAAATTTTGCGCCTTTTGTGAATCACAGCAACATTGAGGCCATTTTTACTGCGCTATCTGAAGCATCTTACCACATTGAACGCAACGGAAATGCCAAATTAATCTTAACTGATTTATCGATAAAACTCACCCGATTAATTCACAGCAAAGCCTAATTTAGCTGTTGTTTTGGGATGCTAAACTCGCTTTATACCACTTCAGTTCGTCCCAACCAAACGCGTCTCCATACTTTTCTCTGATTGGCTGAAGCGAAACTGCAGTATGGTTTTCAAAAGCTTTGGCTAATTGTTGAATTCGATCGATTGGCAACACCGATTCTATAGAAATCATCTGATTTTCAATGAGTTTAGCAAAATGTCCGTGAATAGTTTGCTCAGATAATTTGCGAATTTCTGCAATTTCCTTTACCGAACAATTTTGCTCCCAAAGCGCGTAGGTTTCTTGAATCGTCGATTTTTTTTGGGTTTTTACTTTCTCTATCTTGCTTGAAGTATAGCGGGTTTTCGAGGGTTGTTCTTCCAGTAATTTTGTAGGATTGTCTTTCGCTTCTTGTATGCGATTGGCTACTTTTTGGCGTTTGTATTCGGCAAAAAAAGGCGATTGCAAGGTTTGTTTGTCTAATTTTTTGCCCTGCACTACCGCCGAAATGAGCAATTTAGATTTGTACAGCTGCAATACCGCACTAGTGTGTAGTTCTTCGATGGCTTGCAATTCCTCAAATACCGCTTTGCTTTTTTTGCGTTGTTGTACCGCTAGTAATTCGTCTATCAGCACAGTAACCCCTTCGTCTAATACGGGGAAAAAATAGCCGTATGCAGCCTCCACACGTGTCGCTATCAACGGCCAGTCTAGCGTGGTTTGCGCAAACAAACTATCCAATTGAAGGGCAAATTTTCTAGCTGGTTCTACCGTGGCCAATAACTTATCTTGTTGAATTTTAGCCCAATTGTGTGCCGATTTCTTTTTTGATTTTTCTTGGATTTTTTCTTGTACAAATTGCTGCCAGACATTTACTAAATCATACCAAGTGAAACACGATTTTAAATAATCCTGCACATAGCGAACTGTTTCGTTTGCTAGGTTTTGTGCCAACTGCTCTTCATTGGCTTTGTGGTTGGCATACTCCATCACGTCATGGTCGTTTACGATGCCGTTCATTTGCAGTGGTGCCAACAAAACCAAACCGTCCAAAGCGCGCAAACGCGACAAGGCTACATAGGCTTGACCAGGCATAAATACTTGCGACACATCAATCGCGGCTTTATCAAAGGTGAGCCCTTGACTTTTATGAATGGTGATTGCCCAAGCCAACTTTATGGGGTACTGCACAAAGGTGCCTATCACGGTTTCTTTTACTTCTTTGGTGAGTGGATCTAGGGTGTAACGCAGGTTTAGCCATTCGTATTTTTCAATAACCAAGGACTTGTTTTCATCCGGAAAAAACACACAAATCTCTTGAGGAGTAAGCGATTGTATTTGCCCCATTTTTCCGTTGTAAAATTGTTTGTCGTGGCCGCTGTCGTTTTTAATAAACATAATTTGGGCACCTACTTTCAAGTGCAACTGAGCTTCTATTGGCGCTAGTTTATCTGGGAAATCACCTGTAATTTCGGGCTCATAGGCAAAGGATTTGCCTGCTAAATTGGCCAAGGCCTCGGCGTTAATTTGATCGGCTTTGTGGTTGTGTGTGGTGAGCAATATATAACCCGGTTTGTTGTATGTAGTAAACTGAGGATCAACATATTGATTTAATTTTTTTAGGTCTGATTCGGCTATTTTGTTGTTTCGAAGGTTGTTGAGAATTGAGATAAAATCGGCGTCTTGTTGGCGGTAAATTTTGGTTAATTCAATATAAATCGGTGGGTTTTTTTGGATCACCTGGGCATGAAAAAAGAATTTTCCGGGGTAATATTTTTTTAAATACTGCCATTCGCGGTCATTAATTACAGGGGGGAGTTGTAATAAATCGCCAATAAATAAAACCTGCACACCGCCAAAAGCAGTTTTGTTTTTGCGAATAGATTGCAGTGTGAAATCAATGGCGTCCAATAAATCAGCGCGGAGCATGCTCACTTCGTCAATTACCAAGAGCTCCATGTTGCGCAAAAGTGCTTTTTTCTGGCCACTCATTTTCACCATTCTACCCAAGGTAGATTTGGTTTCGAATCGAAATTCGTCACTAAATTCGGGCGCCTGCTGATCGGGAATAAAGGCGTGAAAAGGGAGTTGAAACAAAGAATGAATGGTTACTCCTTGGGCATTTAGGGCGGCAATTCCGGTGGGTGCAACCACTACGGTGTTTTTGTGAGTCGTGCTGCGAATTTGGTGTAATAAGGTGGTTTTTCCGGTGCCTGCTTTTCCGGTAAGAAAGACCGAACGCTGGGTTTGGTTAATGAATTGCAGGGCATAATTGGCTTCTGTTGAATTGGTTTCCATGGCGTATATATTAGTTGGTATAAATGAGCTTGTATAAAAAAACCTTCCACAAATATACTGTAGAAGGCATTTATTTTATAGTTGTTGACTATTTCTTTGCGGGAGCTGCCGTTTTTTTGTTTTCAGGCTTGGCTTCGCTTTTGTATTTGTCGTTTAATGACTTCACAATTTCATTGGTAATGTCATATTTGTCTTGGGCATATAATATAGAAACGGCTTCTCCTGTTCCGTAGATGTAATCGTAGCCTTTTTCTTTTCCGTAGTCTTTGATGAATTTCTTTACGTTACTCACTAAAGAATCCATCTCTGTGCCGCTTTCTTGCTGTAGTTGTTCTAAAATGGCTTGCTGCGCATAACTTAACTGTTGTTCTCTTTTTTGCAATTCAGCGCCTTTTTGTTGGGCCCAAACTTGTCCGTTGGCTTGTGCATTTTTTTGAAAACTAGCTGCTTCCGATTTAAACTGGTTTACTTCAGCTTCCAGCTCGCGACCCATTTCTTCTGATTTGGCTTTGTATTTGGCTTCAATGTCTTTGGCTTCGCTGTATTCTTTTAATAATTTGGACGTGTCCACATAAGCTGTTTTTACTTCTTTGGTGGCTGTTGTTTGATTACAAGAAAAAACAGCAAAAGCCAAGGCGGAAACAATAAGGGATTTTTTCATTCTTCTGGTTGCTTTGAAATTTAAAAATAGGATTGATTTCAAAAGTAACTATTTTACTTTTGTTTGTGCTTGTTTTTTTTTACTCGAATTAAAAACAAACTATAAGATTTTCTGATCTTGATTTCAATAAGATTGTTTTTATCTATTAAATTCAGCTTTAAATAAGACGATTTAAGCGGGTTTTAGGGTTTTGGTGTGGTGATTTATATTTAGACGCAAAAAGTTAAATTAGAAGCGACGAGATTCGTTTTTAGCTGTTTTTTATCACGTAAATATGCGACGAATACTCCTTTGTTTGACTTCCTTTCCAGTTTGAGTACAATCCTACCCAAAAGGCTTTGGGGTAATTCATTTTTCCGGTTTTATATTTTTCAGACAACAGCGACACATAAAACGAATCAAATTTCATCGGACGAACAGAAACAACTTCCATGCCCACATGTTCAACCAATCGCTGTATACTGGTTTTAGAAAAATGCCACAAATGTCGGGGCACATCATAGGCTGCCCAAAATTGTTTGTAATAGCCCGCATCAAATGATTTATAATTTGGTACCGCTATAACCAAGGTTCCGCTGGGTTTTAGCAAGCGTTGCAGTTCTTTTATTTGAGCTTCCAAGTTGGGCAAATGCTCCAATACGTGCCAAAGCGTGATGGCGTCAAACTGCTGGTCTTTTGCTTCTGGAGTTCCTGTAAGAAACGTCACTCCTTTTGATGCAGCAATCTGCCGGGCCTTTTTATTGGGTTCTATTCCCTGCACCTGCCAACCTGCTTGATGGGCTACTTGCAAAAAATCACCGGTTCCACATCCCATGTCTAGCAGGGTTCCTTTGTTGGGTTGCTGTTTTTCGAGTAGTTGTATTTTTTGATTGAGTGCTCGTTTTTTTACCCAATGATAGGCTTTCTCAAACAAGCTGCGTTTGGCGTCGGTGTGAGAAATATAGTCTTCGCTTTCGTAGTAAGCGCCAAGTTCATCCAATGCCGGCTGCGGATGCGTAAGCAACAAATCTAGACGCGCGTCGTAATGCAAGTCAAATTTTTGGTGACTCACCGTGTGATCTTCTACTTGATCTAAGAATAGAGTTTTTGGAGTTGTATTCATTGTTGATTGCAATAGTCGTCTTTTAGGTTTTTTAAATACGTAAGGGCAAGATGCTGATACAGGGACTGATCAGAAAGGCAGTCTTCGTTGGTGGATGACACCATAGAAAAAGCAATAAATTTAGGTTGATTTCCATACTTTGCGTTTTCGGGCTCTTGATTAATTTGCGCATAATTTCCGCTTCCGATGAATTTTTCAAACTCAGCCGCATCATAGACCACGAGTTTAAATTTTGCATTGTTTAGGGTTACCCAAAACTGCTTGTCAAAATAATTGGACAGCTTAAATTTTAGGGATAAGAACTTTTCTATCGGCGGATTTTTTTGATTATTCTCAAACACAAAAGCGGTTAAGGGAACATGGCTTTGCAACTCTATTCCGTTTCCTACCAAAAGATAATCTTGAATTTGCACAGTGTTTCGTGAACCCGAACAAGCCATACTACACGCCCATAAAATCAATGCAAAGGCGGTGTTTATAAGCCTTTTCTTATTTCGTTCCACGTGAAACATTATCGTCCCATGTAGATTAACAACACCGAGATATCGCTTGGCGAAACCCCGCTAATACGGGAGGCTTGCGAAATAGTAACTGGTCGTATCTGAGTTAATTTTTGACGCGCCTCGATTGACATCGATTTGATTTTAGAGTAATCAAAAAACTCAGGGATTTTCACGTCTTCCAAACGGGTAAGTTTGTTGGCGTTGTTTCGCTCTTTTTCTATATAACCCGAATACTTTACTTGAATTTCGGCTTGCTCCAGCACCTCTTCGTCCAGCTGGTTTACGGTTGCATATTCATTTACTTTCTCTAAACTGAGCATATCCTGCAAATCAATTTGCGGTCTAGAAAAAAGCTTAAACATTTTGTCTGATTGCGACACTAAAGCCGAATCTTTTTTGGCCAAAAGCACATTGGCTTCGGCTGCAGTTATGCTGGTCTCTTTGTAAAAAGCTACCATTTTTTCAGATTCATTCAACTTGTATTCCATGCGACGCAAACGATCTTCAGAAGCTAATCCAAGCGCATGTGATTTGGGCGTGAGGCGAAAATCAGCATTGTCTTGACGCAACAAAGTGCGGTATTCGGCTCGCGAAGTGAACATGCGATACGGTTCTTCGGTACCTTTTGTAATTAAATCATCGATCAAAACCCCAATATAGGCCTCGTCTCTTTTTAGGATAAGGGGTTCTTTTTCTTGCACGCGAAGGGCTGCGTTTATTCCAGCCATCAAGCCTTGCGAAGCAGCTTCTTCGTAACCCGTTGTGCCATTTATTTGTCCGGCAAAAAACAAGCCGCTGATCAATTTGGTTTCTAAGGAGTGTTTTAATTGGGTTGGTGGAAAATAATCATATTCAATGGCATAACCCGGTCTAAAGAATTTTACTTTTTCAAAGCCCGCCACCGAACGCAACGCTTTAAACTGAACGTCTTCGGGCAAAGAAGTAGAAAATCCATTTACATATACTTCAACGGTGTTCCAGCCCTCAGGTTCTACAAATAATTGGTGACGCTCTTTGTCAGTAAAACGATTTATTTTGTCTTCAATAGAGGGACAATACCGTGGCCCCAAACTTTTAATCCGTCCATTAAACATCGGTGAACGATCAAATCCTTCACGCAAAATATCATGCACCTCCAACGAAGTATACGTCATGTGACAAGATTTTTGGATGGTCAGCGGTTTTGTAATGGGCGAATACGAAAATTTTGCAGGAACCTCATCCCCTTTTTCTTCGTTCATTTTGGAATAATCTAGCGAACGACCATCAACACGCGGAGGTGTTCCTGTCTTCATTCTACCTGCCGTAAAACCTGCTTTAAGCAAATCTTCGGTAATACCAAACGAAGCGCTTTCTCCTGCTCTACCGCCGCCAAACTGTTTTTCCCCAATATGAATCAAGCCGTTCAAAAATGTGCCGTTGGTGAGCACCACCGTTTTTGATTTAATTTGTACACCCAAGACTGTGGAAATACCGGTTACAACTCCATTTTCTATGAGCAAGCCGTTGGCCATTTCTTGGTAGAAATCCAAATTAGGTGTCTGTTCCAGCATCCATCGCCATTCTTCAGCAAATCGCATGCGGTCACTCTGCACACGTGGCGACCACATCGCAGGGCCTTTTGATTTGTTGAGCATTTTGAATTGTATGGCTGTTTTGTCAGAAACGATTCCTGAATAACCGCCCATCGCGTCAATTTCACGTACGATTTGCCCTTTGGCTATCCCGCCCATCGCAGGATTACAGGACATTTGCGCTATATTTTGTAAATTCATCGTCACCAAAAGCGTGGAGCATCCCATGTTGGCGGCAGCCGCAGCCGCTTCGCAACCTGCATGACCAGCTCCAACTACGATAACATCATAAACTTCTTTGAACATAGATCTCTATTTTCTTATTGTTCCACGTGAAACATTGCAATTTTTTCGTTTTCTTTTTGACGCATCAGTTGTTCGTCGGTTTCTGTTTTGTCTTTGTAACCACAATAATGCAAAACACCATGTATAATTACTCTAAGTAATTCATTTTCAAATGATTGATTGTAATCTTCGGCGTTTTCACGCACCCGTTCTACCGATATAAAAATATCTCCACTGAGTTCGTTGCCTAGTGAATAATCAAAACTAATTATATCTGTTAAGGTGTCGTGTTGAAGATACTGTTGATTCAATTCCAACAAATAGGCGTCGTCGCAAAAAATATACGAGAGTTCGCCTTCTGATTTTTGTTCGGAAGCAATTACCCGACCAATCCAACTTTCTACAGCAGATTCATTGGTCAATTCAAACTCGGTTTCGTAATTAAAACTAATCATGGGTTTGGAAATAAGCTTGCACTTTTTGAGTGAAATTTGGGCGCAAAGGTAAGCTTTGTCGGTTTAAAATCTCGACGCTTTGAATATATTGTTGCAAGGCTGCTGGCAATGGCGCTGCGGTATTTGAAAAATTAGATTTATTGGTTTCGGCTTGTCGTTTTTGTTCTTCGCCTTGAAGTTGCAGTGCTTTGTCCAACTTTAAGAGTTCATATTTTAAATTCATTGCTTTTTGTAGCAACTCATTACTAAATCCTTTGTTGATTAACTGCCGCTCCAATTGTTTCATCTGGTCTAAGGCACTTTGACCAGCACCGCCCATTCCTTTCTTGGCCAACTCTTGTTGCAAGGCTTCACGCAGTTGCTGTTGCTCTTTAAATATTTCCATTATGGCACGCGCGTCTCCCTCGCCGTCTTGTCCGTTTTCGCCTGATGAACCAGGGCCTGAGCCCGAACCGCCTTCTTTGCCCGATTTGCCTTCCTTTCCTTGGCCTGGTTTTTGTCCCTGACCTGGACTTTGACTTTCGCCTGGTTTTTGACCTTTTTTCATTCCGCCCTTCATTTTGTCGCCCAAACCATCTTGTTTTTTAATGATGTCTGGCAATTGCATACCTTGTCCCTGACCCTTACCCGGTTTTGGCTTTCCTTGTCCCATACCCGACAAAGACATTTGCATCGAATTTAAGGTTTCGCTCAAAAAATCGGCGAGTTTGTTGGCGGCGGCAATCGTATATTGTTGGTGAGAAACGCCTTTAGCTATTTGCGCTTCGACCAAATTGGCCAATGCTTTGTCAAGATTATAATGCACATTTCCAATTTCTTGTGTGATGTTTTCGGCAATTTTAGGATTGCGCAGCGACAAAGCAAATAAACTATCATCCACATGTTTAAACTGCAATTTCAAATCTTGTTGGGTCTTGAGTTGCTTGGTAAACGAAGGCGCGCCTCGCTGAAGCCCTTTGAATTGAAGAATTAGATTTTCTTCCGAAAAAGAAAAAGCCAGCAAGTTATCCAACACTTGGCGCAACATTTTCACGTCTTCTTCTAGTTGTTCTTTTTCGCCACCTTCCATGCTTTGGCCCATTTTCTGTGCCATTTCTTTCATTTTTTTAGCGGCGCTTTTCTGACTCGGTTTAGCTTTGCTTTGCTGCTTTTTTTGCAACTCAGTGGCAGCTTTTTGCATGTCTTCCTCAATGCTTTTCTCTTTTTCTTCGTCTTTTGGCAAGTCTAAGGGCGCTTTTAATTCGTTGTTTTCTTTTTGCAGTTCTTTTAATTCTTCTTGAAATTTGTCAAATTCTTTTTGAAGCTGCTCTTGTTTTTCAGCCGAATTAGCTTTGTCTTGCTCAGCTAATTGCTCTTGTTTCTCGGCCAATTTCTCCAATTGTTCCAGCAATTGCTCGGCCTTTTTCTCTACGTAGTATTTTTTGGTCAGCTCCACCAATTGCTCCAAATTCTTGGTTTGGTTTTTGCTTTTTTGTTTAAACTGATCTAGTTTTTCCAGCAATTCCTCATTTTTGATTTTTTCGTTTAAAGCCTTTAATTCGTCCAATAACTTTTGGTTTTTCTCCAAATCCTTTTGTGCTTTTTCTAAGCGTTTTTCTAGCTCTTCTTTAAACGGATCTTTTTCATTGCTCTTAAACTTATCCAGGTTTTCCTTCATTTTCTCGGCAAACGCCTTCATCACTTCGTCTTGCTTTTTTTGACGCTGTATAAAATCATTTACTTTTTGTTGATCTTTAAACTCCAACTTGTCTTTTTCTTTGCCTGCTTTTTGAATTTTATCAATCGCATCCAATTGCTTGTCCTGGTTTTTTAAAGACTTTTCTAAACTGCTGATCGCGCTGTTTTGTTGTTGTAACAATTGATTCTCCCGTTCGGCTTGGGTGCTGAGTCGAGAACTAAAAACACTGGATTTACTGCTTTTAAAACCGTGAGGCGCATCGTTGTCAAACACCTCAAAGTAGTAGTCGTAGCTTTTGCCTTCTTCCAGCGATAAGCTTCCAGGAAAAGCATAGACAAAACGATCAATCGTATTTTTTTGTACCGGCAATTGTACTGATTTAGCCAGTTGAGCACTGTCTTTGGGGTAATAGACCAACTGCAATTTAGTTAAGCCGTAGTCATCACCTACTTGCCCGATTACATAGGGTATAGTTGTTTTAATGCTGTCGGGGGCAGCCGACACCGAAATACTAGGAAACTGATCCACGATTACCCCCAATTGGTACTGCACTGTTTCATAGTGTTTTATTTTGGTATTGGAGGTGCTGATGCTGTACTGCAATTGCTCATTGAGGGTTTTAGAAAACGAAAAGCGGGTGTCCTGGGCGGTGAATCGAGCAGATTGCGTACCACTTTTCCAATCTATCCAAGCTGTAGCTTGGGTTTGAATGAGCCAGGTAATTTTGGTTCCTTCGGGATAAATGCCATTGCCGGTGCCTTGTACCTGCTCGGCTTTTTTTCCCAGATAGGCCGGGTACTGCAGCTGCATGGCAAGATTAGTTATGGCTGGAACTTCTACAACTTCGAGTTCTAATTCAGGCGAATCAATCGCATTGGCCTCTACATGAAACGAAATAGTTTGGTCGGGTTGGGTAAAGGTGTAGCGAAAAACTCCCGGCGCTTCTTGCTCCATATAATAGTTTTCGTTTCCAATAAACACCACGGCGTTAGCTGGAACTACCTTGCCCACGGTGCGCACGCGAAGGGTAAAGTCTTGGTGCTGTTCGGTTTGCAATTGGGCGTTCAAGACCTCAAATCGAAAAGGGGCTGGCGGAATAAATTGTTCGCGGTAATTGACCACGCGATGCAAGCCTTCAGCCAAGATATTAGTTTGCCCTGACGCATAAAAATACAAGCAAAACAAAAGCGGAATTAGCGCTAGCGGCAAATATTTTTTATTGGATGAAAACCGGATGGCATTTGAAAAAGGAATGGGTTGTAGCCGTTGTGCTTTTTGATCGATCGAAGCCAACAACAATTCGGTTGATGCTGATGATTGGTTGCTTTCGAGGAGTTGTAAAAAGTTGAGTAATTTGTCGTCAATCTCCGGAAAGTGTTTGCCAATAAGTAAAGACGCTTGAGTATAATTGATTCCTTTTTGGAGTTTGATTAATTTAAAAACCGGCAGCAAAATAAACCGGATAAACAAAACTAGTTCTACCAAAACAAACACCCAAAACAAGAGGGTGCGGCCTTGTACTTTGAGCCATAAAAAGTACTCCAAACTCACGGTAGCTATAAAATACAACAAACCAATTCCCACAAAAAGCAATGCGCCACGAAGCAATTCGTTGCGGTAGTACTTTCTAGTAAAAGCTTCTAGTTTTTGGAAAATGAGTTGTGATGAATTCAAATGTGCTGTGTTTTATGACCGCTAAAAGTACGATTTTATCTGATTGTAGCCAGCGGGATTTTTTAGGGCTAAAAGGCTCAAAACGAATCAGGCGATCGCTTTCGTTTACTGAATCGAAACTGTATCTTTGAGGCAAATTTTACATTCATGTCCAAACCTGTTCGCGTGCGATTTGCACCCAGTCCTACCGGTCCGCTTCACATAGGTGGTGTGCGTACCGCCTTGTTTAATTATTTGTTTGCCAAAAAACACGGTGGTGTATTTTTTTTGCGCATCGAAGATACCGATCAAAACCGCTATGTGCCCGGTGCCGAAGAGTATATTTTTGAAGCGCTAGAATGGTTGGGTATTTCTCCATCCGAAACAGTGGGTAAAAACGAAAAATTTGGTCCGTATCGCCAAAGCGAACGAAAGGCAATGTATGGCGAATATGCCCAACAACTCATCGCTTCGGGTGATGCGTATTATGCTTTTGACAGCAATGAAGTATTGGACAACTTGAGAAAAGAACAAGAAGCGCTGGGCGAAACCTTTATTTACAATTGGCACAACCGCGAAAAATTGGATAATTCCTTGGTGATTAGTCCCGAAGAAACAGCCCAAAGACTTAGAGCTGGGGAAGCTTATGTAGTGCGATTTAAAACCCCTATAAATGAAACACTGGCTTTAAAAGATATCATCCGGGGAGACATTTCCTTTGACACCAACGTATTGGACGACAAGGTGTTGTTTAAAAGCGACGGCATGCCCACCTATCATTTGGCTAATATTGTCGACGATCACCTCATGGAAACTTCGCATGTAATTCGAGGGGAAGAATGGTTGCCTTCTATGCCTTTACACGTGTTGTTGTACCGCGCATTTGGCTGGGAAGCGCCCCAATTTGCGCATTTACCACTCTTGTTAAAACCAATCGGAAACGGTAAATTATCCAAACGCGATGGCGACAAACTGGGCTTTCCGGTGTTTCCGTTAGAATGGGAAACAGCAGAAGGTGTATCCTCGGGTTATCGCGAACAAGGCTATTTCCCAGAAGCGGTAGTTAACTTCTTGGCCTTATTGGGCTGGAATGACGGCACCGAAAAAGAACTATTTAGTTTGGACGAATTGGTTACTGCGTTTGATTTGAATCGCATTCACAAAGCGGGCGCCAAATTTGATCCCGAAAAAAATAAGTGGTTCAACCACCAGTATTTGCAACAGCAAGACAACCGTATATTGGCCGAAAGCTTTTCTAAAGAATTGCAAAAAAAAGGCATTGTATGTTCAATAGAAAAAGTAGAGAAAATTGTGGGCTTAATTAAAGAACGGGCCAATTTTGTTTCCGAATTCTGGAATTTATGCGATTACTTTTTTGAGGCGCCAACAGCCTATGACGAAAAAGCGGCCAAAAACTGGAAAGAAGACACGCCTATTTTGCTCGAGCAACTCATTGGTGTTTTAAATGGCATCACTGATTTTACTTCGCTTTCAATAGAAAATACTGTAAAAGAATGGATGACCGCACAAGAAATTGGCATGGGAAAAATTATGCAACCCTTCCGATTGAGTTTGGTGGGCGCCTTAAAAGGACCGCATTTGTTTGATATTGCCGAATTGATTGGTAAAGAAGAAACCATTGCCCGCCTGCAAAAAGCGATTCAAACTTTATAAATTCACCAGTAATTGGGCGCTAAGCAAACCCAAATGGCCGTCAAATTTTTTGCCTAAATTTTTAGCCACCAACACCTCGTTTTGATTCAGGTGATTCAAAAAATTATTCACGCCATATTGGTAAAAAGCGACTGCCCGCACCCGTTTATTTCCGGCTGAAATACCTAGATACAAGTTTCCATTCACTTTGGTTACATCCAAAATATCTTTTGCGACCAAGGGTGTTCCGGTAAGGCTGTTGTTTTCGTCGGTGGCTTTTATCTTTAGTTTGTCACTCACTTGCAGTACAGGACCAAAATCAAGTGACACGTGGTCTTTTACTAAATTATAACTCAGCAACAACCGAATTTGGGCACCCATAACTTTGAAAGGTGTTTCCTTGTTTTGAAGGGCGGGAGTTTTACTGGCGATCGTGAAATGACTTTCGGTGAATTGCATCCCAAAAATCATACTAAAATTATTGTAGTAATTGCCCCGCACCGATAATCCTCCCATCCAACCTGAACTTGGTTTGGTAGTAAAATTAGAGGTGGTTAAACCCAATTGGGTAATTCCGGCACTGAGGCCAATTCTATTTCCGTCGCGATATCCGTATTGGGCATTACCGGTAAAACCTATTCCAACCAATACCAAACATGTGGCTACTAAATTTTTCATATTAACAAATAGAATCAATAAATTGTTGCACCGCCAAGTCTTTCTCATTGCTGCGTAGCGCTTGTATTTGTGGTAAAAATCCTGCCCACAAATTCACGTGATTGTTTAGGTTGTGTAACGCCGCTAGACGCACATAGGCCGATTCGCTAGCAAACGACAAGCTCACCAATTTTTGAATGGATTCTTGCTCTAAATCTGTAAAACGAACTACGGTAGAGTGTCTAAGAATTAAATTGACCAACAACAACGAAGCTTTGGTGTTATTGAGATTCTTTTTGATGGTGTTTTGCAACAAACTAAAGTTGCTAATGGCTTGCAAATTTGTCGCCAATTGCGCACTAATCTCATCGCGTTCGGCTTCGGATGCTGCTTTAAAGTACTTATTCAATTCTTTCAAGGAATTGGTAACGGCGTTTTCTTCTTTCCTGCCTTTTTCTTCCCAAGCATCTTTGAGCCCAACCGTTTTATTGAAAACCAATTGCGATGCCGTACTGTCTTTGTCTAACGTAAAATAACCCAACCGTTGAAACTGAAATTTATCTTCTACCGCCGCATCTTGCAAACTCGGTTCCACAAAACCGATCACGGTTTGCAACGAATTGGGGTTCACAAATTCCAAGAAATCTTTCTCTTTGTGCGAATCGGGAGCTTCGTCTACAAACAAGCGATCGTACAAACGCACTTCGGCCGGAATAGCTTGGACTACTGAAACCCAATGTAAAGTTCCTGACACCTTGCGTTGACTGGCTTCGGTGCCACTTCCACTCAAACTTTCTGGATCATAGGTGGCGTGAATTTCGGTGATTTGGCCTTGAGCGTCTTTCACCACGCTTTCGCCTTTGATGATGTAGGCGTTTTTGAGTCGCACTTCTTTTCCGATACTCAACCTAAAAAATTTAGCAGGCGCTTCTTCTAAAAAGTCTTCGCGTTCAATGTATATTTCTTTTGAAAATGGAATTTTTCTAAATCCGGCAACCTCGTCTTCTGGGTTATTTTCGGCATCCAACCAAACCACTTGATCGTCCGGATAATTGATGATGATCAATTTTACGGGATCCAAAACCGCCATCACGCGAGGAGCAATTTTATTTAAATCTTCGCGGATGCAAAACTCCAACACCGAAACATCAATCAAATTATCACGCTTTGCGATTCCAATGGTTTTAGTGAAATTTCGCAAAGATGCAGGCGTATATCCTCTTCGACGCAAACCTGAAATGGTTGACATTCTGGGATCGTCCCAACCGTGTACGTGATTTTCCTTTACCAACTGCAACAGTTTGCGTTTACTCACCACAGTATGACTCAAATTTCTTCGGGCAAATTCGCGTTGTTTGGGACGCACTTTGGATGAATCATAAATTTGGTCTAAAAACCAATCATACAATTCGCGGTGCGGTAAAAATTCGAGGGTACAAAACGAGTGGGATATTTGTTCTAAATAATCGCTTTCGCCGTGTGCCCAATCGTACATCGGGTAAATGCACCACGTATCTCCAGTGCGGTGGTGGTGTTTGTGTAGGATGCGGTAAATAATGGGATCGCGCATCAACATATTGGTCGATTTCATATCGATTTTGGCGCGCAAAATGTGGGATCCTTCGGGAAATTCCCCGTTTTTCATTCGGGTAAATAAATCTAAATTTTCTTCTACCGAACGGTTTCTATAGGGGCTATCAACACCGGGTGTAGAAGGTGTTCCTTTTTGAATCGCCATTTCTTCTGACGTTTGGCTATCTATATAGGCCTTTCCGTTTTTGATAAACGAAACCGCCCAATCATATAATTGTTGAAAATAATCAGAGGCGTAACGCTCTTCGGCCCATTGGTAACCTAACCACAACACATCTCGTTTGATGGCATCTACATACTCTTGTTCTTCTTTGGCTGGATTGGTGTCGTCAAATCGCAAATTAACCGGGGCATTATAATCAAGGCCAAGGCCAAAATTTAATCCTATCGAACTGGCGTGGCCAATGTGTAAATAGCCGTTGGGCTCAGGCGGAAATCGGAAACGGAGCTTTGCTGACGACAAACCGTTTTTAAGATCTTCTTCGATAATTTGCTCAATAAAGTTGAGCGATTTTTCTTCGGTTGACATACTTTTGATTAATTTTAGCAAAGGTAAAAAAATAGCCGAGAGTTGGCTTACCTAATCCAATTTGATCAAACCATGGGAATCATAAAACTGACCAACATTCGCACCTATTCGTATCACGGCTGTTTGGCTGAAGAAGCCGCTATCGGTGCGGACTATCGGGTAGATCTAGAAGTTAAAACCGATTTGCGACAATCTGCACTCACCGACGACCTAACCGATACTGTTGATTATGTGTTTTTAAATCGTGTGGTAACCGACGAAATGGCAATACGTTCCAAATTATTAGAACACGTGGCTCACCGAATTATCGTGCGCGTTTTTGGAGAATCACCTGCGGTAGCGCGTATTTTGATTCGGGTGTCCAAAATCAACCCGCCAATTGATGGTGATGTAGAAATGGTCACCATCGAAATGGAGGAATACCGAAATTAATGTGTTGGGATTGTTAGGAATTATTGATTTTTTTCCTAAGTTTGCCATCCAATTATAAGGCGTCGTGGCCGAGTGGCTAGGCTGGGCTCTGCAAAAGCTCCTACTCCGGTTCGAATCCGGACGATGCCTCCAAAAAAAACCTTCAATGTATGTTGAAGGTTTTTTTATGTGATCTAATGAACAACTATTAGTCTATTTTTTCTAATACTTTCTTGGTTAGTTTATTCTCGGTAGGAAACCAACCTTGAAGCATTAATATTAGGCCAAAAACAATAATCAAAATACTGATTCCTTTTTTAATTTTTAAAATATTGACCGGCGTCATTTTGTTTTTGAGTTGTTTAGCTAAAATAATTTTACCTGAATCAAATACCAGATACGTACCAATAACCGAACCAAAAAACACCATCATTCTTGGGGTTTCTAATTGTAATTTAGGGCCTACCGTGATTAGGATTAGAAACCAAAAAAGCAAAACTCCTACGTTGATAAAATTTAATAAAAAACCTTTGATATACATCCCTAGGTAATTGTTTTTTACCAATTCTTCGTCGTCGTCATTTTCAATGAGTTCTTTTTTGGCTTTATTGGTTTTTAAAAAAGAAATAACGCCATAAGTGAGCATTAATATTCCCCCAAAAAGATAAATAGCCGGATCATTTTTAATGCTTTGAATGAGTCGATAACTACTAAAATAAGCAATCGTGATAAAAACTAAATCAGCCGTAACCACCCCTAAATCAAACACAAAAGCAGCACGAAAACCTTTTACAGCCGAAGTTTCAAGCAAGACAAAAAAAACCGGTCCCACCATGAAACTTAAAAAAATCCCCAAGGGAATTCCGGACAAAAAGTCTTGCAACATACTTAGTCTTTGTTAATTATAATTGTTCCGCCAGCAGTTACTGATTGTTCTAATTTTTCCGGGTTGCCATACACAAAAACAGATCCGCCCGCCACTACTTTTACACTCAAATATTCCGTAGCCGTTACCGATGCAATTCCACCAGTATTTACATTGACCAAGGCGTGTCTTGCAGATAACTCTTTTGCTTTCAAATCAGCGCCTGTATGTACTAAGGCATCCAAATAATGAGCGGTTCCCTCTAGTTTTATTTCGGAGCCCGTGTAGGCTTTAAGTTTAAGGTTCTCTGTTTCTATATTTAAATTGACTAGAGCACCTTCTTTGGTTTCTATCAATAAAGCATCCGATTTTATAATTGTTTCAGCAGTAATTTTTGATCCTTCTGCAGCTAAAATGCTGTTTAATTCGGTGTAATATATTTTAGCCTCAACGCGTTCGCCAGATAAAAACTTAGCCAACGGCATTCTTAATTTTACCGTGCCATTTTTATTAATCACTTCCACTTCTGCTGCATTTACCCCATCTAATTCTACTTTATTTTCATCAGCAGAAATCAGTACTACTTTTATCTTATCAAATATGCTAATATTTGTAAAATCACCTACGTTTCTGGTTACTTGTGCACGACCAAATGTGCTTACTAATACAAGTAAAATAAGAGTTAGTTTTTTCATAATAAGCTAGTTGTATTAAATTTTAGTTTGTTATTCTTTTCGTCTAATAAAATGAAAATCCAATTGTTTCTTCACTAAATCGGCGGTTTTCACTTTTACATATACCTCGTCGCCGAGTTGCAAAAGGGCTTTCGAAATTTCACCTACCAACGCATATTGCTTTTCATCAAAAGTATAATAATCATCTTTAATTTCTCTGATGCGGCACATCCCTTCGCATTTATTGGAACTAATTTCTACATAAATTCCCCACTCGGTTACCCCAGAAATTACTCCCAAAAACTCTTCGTCTTTGTGGTTTTGCATGTATTTCACTTGCATGTATTTGATGCTGTCGCGCTCGGCATTGGTGGCCAAACTTTCTCGATTGGACGAGTGCGCACATTTTTCTTCATAAATCTCAATCCCGGCCGATTTTCCTCCATCTAAATAAAATTGCAACAAACGGTGCACCATCACATCGGGATACCGGCGAATGGGCGAAGTAAAGTGTGTGTAATAATCAAAAGCCAAGCCATAATGACCAATATTGTCAGTCGTATACTTGGCCTTACTCATGGTGCGAATCGCTAACGTATCGACCATATTTTGCTCTTTTTTACCCACCACATCGTTGAGTAAATTATTTAAGGATTTTGAAATAGAATCCTTGGATTGAAAATTAAGGCGATAGCCAAACTTAGCGACCACCGTTTGCAAGTTGATTAGTTTGTCTTCATTTGGTTCGTCGTGTATTCGATACACAAAAGTTTTCTTTTGTTTACCAATAAATTCAGCTACTTTTCTGTTGGCCAACAACATGAATTCTTCAATGAGGTGATTGGCGTCTTTGGCAATTTTAAAATACACGCCTTCTGGTTCTCCTTCGGCGTCGAGATTGAATTTTACTTCTACTTTATCAAAGGATATGGCCCCATTTTGCATGCGTTTTTTGCGCAAAATTTTAGCTAATTCATCTAAAATAATAGTGGCGTAAACCAGCTCGTCAGAAACGGTATACGTATTTCCGGTGATTGAAATTTCAGTTGGAATGATATTCGATTTGGTTTCAATAATGTGCTGCGCTTCTTCATAAGCAAAACGTTGATCGGAATAAATTACGGTGCGACCAAACCATTGGTTTACCACTTCGGCTTTTGTATTTATCTCAAAAATAGCCGAAAAGGTATATTTTTCTTCGTGCGGACGCAGCGAACAAGCAAAATTAGATAAAACCTCAGGCAACATCGGAACTACACGATCTACTAAATAGACAGAAGTGGCTCTATTATAGGCTTCTTCATCTAGCGCCGTACCTTCTTCTAGGTAATACGACACATCGGCAATGTGAATTCCAATCTCATAATTTCCGTTTTCTAAGACTTGAAACGATAAAGCATCGTCAAAATCTTTAGCATCTTTGGGATCAATGGTATACGTGAGCACCTTGCGCATGTCACGGCGATTTTTTATTTCGCTTTCCTGGATAGATGTGTCCAATTGTTCGGCATAGGCTTCAACCTCTGGAGGAAAATCATACGGCAAACCATATTCAGCTAAAATAGCATGAATCTCCGTATTGTGTTCGCCAGGTTTTCCTAAAACTTGAATAACTGAACCAAACGGACTATCTGCTTTTTTTGGCCAATCTTCAATTTTTACCACCACCACATCGCCTTGTTCGGCTTCGCCAATTTTAGCCAATGGAATAAAAATATCGGTATACATTTTAGCATTAGCGGTGCTCACAAAAGCAAAGTTTTTCTGGATATCAATTACACCCACAAATTCTGATTTGGCACGTTCAATTACTTCAATTACTTCGCCTTCTGGTTTTTTTCCTCTTCGGCGGTTGTATACATAGACTTTTACTTTGTCTTTATCTAGCGCGTGATTTAAATTTGGTGTCGGAATAAATACGTCGTCTTCAAAATCAGGACTAATAAAATAGGCTGTTTTTCGGGTAGTCATGTCAATAGTACCTTCGTAGTAATCTTGACTAACTGCTTTTACTAAATACTTCCCAGGTTCAGATTCGATAATCACTTTTTGAGCTGCGAGTACTTTTAAATCGAGAATAATTTCGTTTCTACTTTTGGTATCTGTAACTTCTAAAACAGCTGTAATCTGTTTGTAGTTAAACGATTTATTCGCGTTTTGAGAAAGTATTTTTAGAATTTTTTCAGAAAATGAGTTTGGTTTCTTTCCTACTTTATGGAGTTTCTTTTTCATGAGGTCTTTTCAATCAGGTTTGAAAATTACAAATAAAGCTAGTAGTAAGCTACCTTATTGAGGAGAATTAGTATAAAAATAACTTTTCATTTATAGAATTAGATTAGAGTTTTATTAAGCGAAGATTAGCAACACAAATTTTATTAATTCTACAAATTTAAAAATCTATTTTTATTTCTTTAATCTGTGTTCAAACAAACTATTTACTTCTATAAAGATTAGCAACACAGATTTGGATAATTTCGATAAAATTTAATTTTTAAATTTCAGGATAGTTTTCAACAACTAGTAAAGACAATAAAAATAAAAGGATTATTAAATTTAATCTATGGTGGTTATTATAGCGTGTTCATAAGGCTGATAAATTTACTTTACTTTACTTGTATTTTACGTTACTAGAAGTTAATAAAAGGTTATCAACAGTATAACAACTTAATAAAGACTAGATAATATAGCTTTTTTTATACCCTATAAACAACTGTTCATAAGTAAAAATAAAGTAGTTTTGTAAATAAGTTGACAGCTCAATTTGTGTTTATAAATAGCTGTTTTTTAGGTATAACTAAATAATAAATTCTACAAACTTTTGTTGTTTTTTAGGTTTCGATTTTGGATTACGCATTTTTGAAACACAAACAAGAAAAAGTTCTGTTTTTCTATATTTAGTTATAAACAAAAGGTGTTTATAATACCACCCCTATAAATCAGTTAGTTAAAAATAATATCAACAAACCAATTACAGTACTCAAAAACACGACAGCATGAAAATCGCTATTGGAAACGACCACGCCGGACCTGCCTACAAACAAGCCATTGTGGCTCATTTAGAAAAACTGGGTCACGAAATCATCAACCACGGAACCGATAGTATTGACAGTGTAGATTATCCCGATTTTGGTCATTTGGTTGCCCAAGATGTAGCCAATAAAATTGCCGATTTTGGTATCGTTATTTGTGGATCGGGTAACGGAATTGCCATGACAGCCAACAAGCACCAAGCCATTCGTGCGGCCTTGTGTTGGACCAAAGAAATTGCTTTTTTAGCCCGCACACACAACGACGCAAATGTACTGAGTATTCCCGCTCGATTTACCGCTATTCCTCAGGTAATAGAAATGGTTGATACGTTTTTACAAACCCCATTTGAAGGCGGCCGACACGCCCAGCGCGTAGATAAAATTTCGTGTACATAATTTCCTTCACCGGCATTTATTTACATGACCGCAATCCATTTAAAACACACTTTCTTTATTGCAAGACGATTGCACGATTCTGTTTATTGCGCCCTATCGTAAAGACCAAACCGGCAACCTAGAACAGGCGCTCCAACCCATTCAGTTGACGATGATTGTATAAAAAAAACACCCCAAATCTTTAGAATGTCTAGAGATTTGAGGTGAAATAAAAAAAAATAAAAATTATACTTTTGTTTCTTCGTCTTTTTTAGGCGCGGCCGGTTGATCGTCTTTAGCGGCATTTTTAAATTCTTTGATTCCGCTGCCTAATCCTTTCATTAATTCTGGAATTTTCTTTCCGCCGAACATAAGCAAAATCACAGCTAATATTAGAATGATTTGCATAGGGCCTACTTCGCCCAAAAATATAGCTAGTGTTGTCATAGTGCGTTAATTTTAATTAGCAAGCAAATATAAGAACAAAACAATCGAACAAGCCTAAAAGAACTATAAATTTATACATTTGTAACACAATCCTACAAAATGGCTTATAACCGATTAAAACGTCAACTACTCAAGGAAAAACTGTTTGCCAAAAATCGTTTAGTGATTGTAAACGAAGACACTTTTGCCGAGCTTTTTTCTTTGCGACTCACCCTGATGAATGTTTTTGTGGTAGCTAGTTCGGCTGCTATTTTGATTGTAACCTGCACTACTTTTCTCATTGCTTTTACTCCGCTGCGCGAATTTATTCCGGGCTATGCCTCAACCAAACTCAAGAAAGACGCCACCCAATTGGCTTTAAAATCTGATTCTTTGAGCGTGGCCTTACAAAAAAACGAAACCTATATTGCATCAATCAAACAAATTCTAACTGGAAATCTCGACTACGCCAAACTCAGCAAAGACTCGATTATGGCGACCAAATCGGTAGAGAAAGAAGCGGTTCCGCTAGAAGCTTCGCCCGAAGAAGTGAAAATTCGCGAATTGGCCGACAAAGAAGACAAGTACAACCTGTTAGAAAAAGCCCAAGCCAAAGTAAATGTGGTCTTGTTTGCGCCCGTAAACGGAACAATCATCCAAAAATACAGCGTAAAAAACAAGCATTTATATCTAGATGTGGTGGTGGCCAAAAACACTCCTATTAAATCCATCGCCGATGGAACTGTAATTTTCTCCGATTGGACACCCACCAATGCCTTTGTAATCGTGGTGCGCCACACCAACGGCTTTATTTCGGTGTATAAAAATGCCGCTTCCCAAACCAAAGAACAAGGCGATGTAGTAAAAACCGGCGAAGTTATTGCCTTGGCGGGAGCAGCAGGACGCGAATCAACCAGCAGCCAATTGCATTTTGAACTCTGGAAAGACGGACAGCCCGTTAACCCAACCCAATACATGGCTTTTAATTAATTATGGAAGAACAACTCAATCAACTCGCTAATAGCATCAATCCACAAACCTTTTTGGTGGGCTTTATTTTTATCATCACAGCCGCTGTGGTCTATATTTTTCCACCCAAAAAAATCAATTATTTTTACGGCTATCGCACATCGGGCTCCACAAAAAGTCAAGAAGCATGGGATTTTTCCCAGCGTTTTTCGGCTGTAAAAATGGTTCAAATTGGACTTTTTTTATTGGGTTCGTCGTTTATAAACCTAATAATTCCAATGCTGCAAAAAACCACTGTAGTTGCAGGAACTACCCTGATAATTTTGAGTTGTGTCTATCTAATTTGGTCTACGGAAAAGGCAATTAAAAAGCAATTTCCAAACGAGTAAACCATGACAATCAAAACAATTGCGGCTCGTCTATTTGCCCAACTCATTCACTACAAAAATCAGCGCTGGATCAATCGACCGATTGAGTCCCAACAGCAGGTTTTCTTCGAGTTACTTGCCGCAGCCCAACACACACAATTTGGAAAAGACCATGCCTTTTCAGCCATTAAAACCCACCACGATTTTATCAAACAGGTTCCTGTGCGTGATTACGAAGCGTTAAAATCGTATGTCGATCTTGCGGTAGCTGGAGAATCTGATGTTTTGTGGCCGGGAAAACCGCTGTATTTTGCCAAAACTTCGGGAACTACTTCGGGCGCCAAATACATTCCGCTCACCAAAGAATCGATGCCACATCACATTGAAGCGGCTCGAAACGCTATTTTGAGCTATATACACCAAACCGGTAACGCCAATTTTGTAGACGGAAAAATGATTTTCCTACAAGGAAGTCCTGTTTTAGAACAAATAAACGGGATTCAATTGGGCCGTCTCTCGGGAATTGTGGCGCATTTTGTGCCCAAGTACTTGCAAAAAAACAGATTACCTTCTTGGGAAACCAACTGCATCGACGACTGGGAAACCAAAGTAGACGCCATTGTTCAAGAAACGGTTCACCAAAACATGACGGTAATCTCGGGTATTCCTTCTTGGGTGCAAATGTATTTTGAGAAACTGCAACGAAAAACCGGCAAACCGGTGGGCGAGTGGTTTAAAAACTTCAACTTGTTTATTTATGGCGGCGTAAATTTTGAGCCCTATCGGGCTAAATTTGAAAACCTACTGGGCCGAAAAGTGGATGCCATCGAATTGTTTCCCGCCTCAGAAGGATTTTTTGCCTACCAAGATAAACAAGGCGATTCCGGCTTATTATTATTGCTGAAGTCCGGTATTTTTTATGAGTTTATTCCTGCCGATGAATTTTATTCGCCCAATCCACGTCGATTCACGATTGGCCAGGTAGAACTAGGCGTCAATTATGTGTTGATTATTTCGACCAACGCTGGTTTATGGGCCTATAACATTGGTGATACGGTACAATTTACCTGCTTAAAACCGTATAAAATTGTGGTGAGCGGACGAATTAAACATTTTATTTCAGCCTTTGGCGAACACGTGATTGGCAAAGAAGTAGAGCAAGCTTTGTCGGTTGCGCTTCAAGGATCAACAGTTCTAGTGAATGAATTTACAGTGGCGCCTCAAATAAATCCTACCGCCGGTTTGCCCTATCACGAATGGTTTATTGAGTTTGAGCAAGCGCCCCAAAATATAGACACATTTGCCCAAGCCATCGAATCCGAATTGCGCAAGCAAAACAGCTATTACGACGATTTGATTATGGGTAACGTTTTGCGCTCCTTGGTAATTACACCGGTGGTTTCACATGGTTTTCAGGACTACATGAAATCAATTGGCAAACTGGGAGGACAAAACAAAATTCCGCGCCTAAGCAACGACCGATCCATAGCTGACAAACTTCGTATACGCTAAAAATCGTACATTTGCAATCAAGCAAATCAAACCAATGAAAGAACTAAAAAACATCGTACGATCTCGCGCACAAGAATCTTCGAGTGCTGTGGAGAAATTATACATTACGATGCGTCATTTGTTTAACAGGGGGTACTACAAACCTATGGGTGTTTCGGGCGAAACGTTACGCGAAGCCTTGTTGTTGTTGCGACCTGAAATTTATGGTTCGATAGCCGAAGAAAAAGTAGAACTCAACGGACTTTTGTATGTCATTGAGCGCTTGCCTATCGGGATTGAAGAATGCCGGTACATCAACTTAACCTCAGACGAAGGCTATGTGCATTCGCATTTTAAGGCCATTATTCCGCCCAAACGCCGCCGCAATTGTTACCGCATCGACGAAGAACAAATGAATGTAGAAATTACCCGTGGCCGATCAGATATCTACGATATTCTCACGCATTTGACTTTTATTTTTATCGAATCACATAAAATAAAAGACCGGGTTTTATTGGACGAAAGCGGCGAATTTACACGCGATTGGTTCAAACTAGAACAAGCGGTGCTGCAGCCCAAAAAATTGAGTTTAGTAGATAAAGAAGTAGCGGTTTCGCAGGTGGCTAGTATTTTAGGACGAAGCTTCGCCGAAATTATTGCCATCTATGATGCGTTTGGCACCCCCGAAAAACCAGATCGTTTTTTACATATAATTTATTGGTTGGGCAAACTAGCCATAGAAGAAACGGTAGACAATAATAAACGCACCATTACGTTTAGTCCTATTTTAAGGGAACGACTCGGCCACCATATTCATGGCGAAATATGGGCCAATACCATCAAAGAGGTTTTGCAACAACACGAATTACTAGAACGCCCCATTCACATTATTAGCGCCAACATGCACAGCGTGATGAATGCCATATTTGCTCCCGCGGTCTTGCAGGAAGAATTTAACGGACAACCCGAATATGCAGTTTTTGAAGAGCTAAGCAAACCCGAAGCTTCGTCCTTGCGCCAAACAGTTGAGACCTATGCATTGGCTCACGGGATGATCAGCATTCCAGACCATTCAGGGACTAATATTGATGTACAAATTTTTGACACCGCCAGAATAAATTGGGCAGAAACCGCTTTTCCGGCTACCCAATTAGAGGACACAAATCCTGTATTGATTGTCATGGACTATGCCTTTGGCGAACAAGCCTACGAAACCATTGACGAATTATTGAAACCTTTTAAATTTACGAAATCCAACTCCGTTTTTTTGAATGTAAAATCGGTTTCAATTATGGGGAAAGCGGGTATTTTAACCGGCGAAAAGGGAGATATTATGATTCCCACCGCCCATATTAACGAAGGGACCGGCGACAATTACCCGTTTGATAACAAACTGACTCCTGCTCACTTTGCCCATTCAGGCATTCCCGTTTTTGCCGGCCCAATGGTTACGGTGTTGGGAACCTCTTTGCAAAACAAAGATCTACTCAAGTTTTTCTTGGATTCTACCTGGGGTGTAATTGGGCTTGAAATGGAAGGGGCTTATTACCAAAAAGCGATTCAATCGGCTTCAAAAATTAGAAAAAGTATTAGCGCCGATGTACAGGTTCGTTACGCCTATTATGCTTCGGATAATCCATTAGAAACCGGAAGTACTTTGGCTTCGGGCGGACTAGGCACTACCGGCGTGAAACCCACGTATTTAATCACTATAAAAATATTAGAACAACTATTCACTGTATAACCACCATTTATTATGAGTACAAAACCCACCTTTCAAGACGAGGAAGAAATAAACTTAGGTATGTTAACTTCTGGGATTTCTAATTTATTTCAACGCATCAGCAGCGGTGTCTTTAAAACCATTCGCTTTTTTGTGTTGCACAAATGGATCATCTCTTTTTTGCTGATTGGCGGCTTTGCTGTAGGCGTATTGATCGAATCGGTAAAAACCAGTTACGATCACTATATTTTGGTTGAGCCCAATTTTGGTAGTACTGATTATTTGTATGCCAAGGTGGATGAAATCAATGCCAAAATCAAGGAGCAAGACACGGTTTATTTAAAATCAATTGGCATTTCAAACCCGAAAGACATCTTTAAAATTGAAGTAAAACCAGTAATAGACGTCTACAGGTTTATAAACAGAAACGAACAAAACTTTGAGTTATTAAAATTGATGGCGGATGATTCGGATATTAAAAAAATAATTGAAGATACACCCACAAGTAAAAATTACACCTATCATTTAATTCACCTGAGTACTACGCACAAAACCAATCAAAGCCAGCTGATAGCACCAATTTTGGCGCATTTAAACAAAAGTACGTTTTATAAACAAATCCAAAAAGGATACATTCAAAACCAGCAAATTAAAATGAAAGCCAACGAGGTGTTGATTGCACAAATCGATGGCTATCTAAACGGATTAGCTGCGGGCACACCTAGCGCTTCGGGTGAAAAAACGGTGTTTTTTACAGAAAAAACACAACTCAATGATGTGATTAAGACAAAAGATGATTTGGTAAAAGAACAAGGTAATTTGCGCATCGAGAAAATTTCAATTGACAAAATAATAAAAGACAACCATGTTACTCTAAATACAGAAGCTTCGGGTAAATTAAACAGCGCTTTGAAATTTATTTTGCCCTTATTGTTTATTGCCCTGTTTATTTTCATCAAAAAGTTCATTCGTTTTTACCAAAAAGAGTCCCTTAAAAATCAAAACATCTAACACCCCATGAAAGGAATTATTTTAGCCGGCGGATCAGGAACCCGTTTGCATCCGCTAACCTTGGCCGTGAGTAAGCAATTGATGCCCATTTACGACAAACCCATGATTTATTATCCCTTGTCGACCTTGTTGTGGTCGGGAATTCGGGAAATTTTAATTATTTCTACACCACACGATTTGCCGCTTTTTCGTCAATTATTGGGCGATGGATCTCGTTTGGGCTGCCGATTTGAATACGCCGTGCAAGAACACCCCAATGGTTTAGCAGAGGCTTTTATTATCGGAAAAGAATTTATTGGAAATGACAAAGTAGCTTTGGTTTTGGGCGATAATATTTTTTATGGCACGGGACTATCTGATTTATTGTTGGCCAATAACAATCCTGATGGCGGAATTATTTATGCCTACCACGTGCAAGACCCTGAGCGTTATGGTGTAGTTGATTTTGATCAGGCGGGCAATGCGCTTTCTATCGAAGAAAAACCAGCCAACCCAAAATCAAATTATGCTGTTCCGGGCATTTATTTTTACGATAACGAAGTGGTAGAGATCGCTGCCAATATTCAGCCTAGTCACCGTGGCGAATTAGAAATCACCGACATCAATAAAGAATACCTGAAACGCGGCAAACTCAAAGTGAGCATTCTCGATCGCGGAACCGCCTGGCTCGATACCGGAACGTTCAATTCATTGATGCAAGCCTCTCAATTTGTGCAGGTAATAGAAGAGCGCCAAGGACTCAAAATAGGTTCGATTGAAGAAGCTGCGTTCAAAATGGGCTTCATCAACGCCGACCAATTGCGTGCACTTGCGCAACCTTTATTAAAAAGCGGATATGGAACCCACTTACTCAGCATTTTGTAAACCATGAATTTTATCGCCACCCCTTTAGCCGGTTGTTATATTCTTGAACCCAACGTTATTCTCGATGAAAGAGGCTATTTTATGGAGAGTTTTAACGAACAAACATTCCAAAAAGGCACCGGGCAAACTGTCCATTTTGTGCAAGACAACCAATCTTTTTCATCCAAAGGGGTGTTAAGAGGCCTGCATTACCAAACAGGCGAACACACCCAGGCCAAGTTGGTCCGAGTTTTGTCTGGTTCTGTACTCGATGTGGCGGTTGATATTCGTCCCGATTCACCTACATATGGACAACATTTTTCTACCGAATTGTCGGCCGAGAACCAGCGACAATTTTTTGTCCCCAGAGGGTTTGCCCACGGCTTTTTGGTCTTGAGCGAAACCGCTACTTTTTTCTACAAATGCGACAATTTTTACAATAAAGCTTCCGAAGGGGGAATCGCCTACAACGATCCGGCTTTGGGCATCGATTGGCAACTTGACTTCGAATCGCTATGTATTTCAGAAAAAGACCTCGTGCAACCGCTATTGGCACACGCCCGACCGGTATGGTAGTTTTAGTCACTGGCGCACATGGTCAATTGGGCCAAGCCCTGCAAAGTATTGCACCACAGTATCCAGCAATTCAGTTTCAGTTTTGCGGTTCGCAAGAAGCTGATCTTACAAATAAAACAAGCCTCCACGAAGCTTTCAAAAAATATAAACCCACTTTTTGTATTAACGCTGCCGCCTACACCGCGGTAGACAAAGCCGAATCTGAATCTGATAAAGCCTACGCGATAAACGCAGAGGGCGTTCGAAATTTGGCTGAGGTTTGCTTGAAATACCAAACGGTATTGCTGCACGTTTCGACCGATTTTGTGTTTGACGGCTCCAAAAAAACGCCCTATACCGAAACCGATTTACCCCACCCAACCGGCGTGTATGGCGCTAGTAAATTGGCTGGCGAACAAGCCGTACAGGAAATCTTAACGCGCTTTTACATTGTCCGCACCGCTTGGGTGTATTCTCAGTTTGGTGCTAATTTTATGAAAACCATGCTTCGGTTGGGCAGTGAACGAGATCAACTAACAGTGGTGGATGATCAACTGGGGAGCCCCACGCTCGCAACAGATTTGGCAAAAACTCTAGTTGGTATTTGCCAACAAACGGCTCAAAATTTTACACAGGCTTCCTACGGAATTTACCATTACTCCAACGAAGGCAGCTGCAGTTGGTGTGGTTTTGCGCAGCAAATTTTAATCAATCACCACATTAGCACACCTGTGCTTCCTATACCCACCAGTAGTTTTCCTACACCAGCCAAACGCCCGGCTTATAGCGTGCTTGATAAATCAAAAATAAAACAAGCTTTTGGTTTAGAGATTGCTAGTTGGCAAGATGCCCTACAAACACTGGATTAATTCCAAAAAAAAGAGGCGCTAGGCCTCTTCTTTGTTTTGTATAATGAATACGCATTAGTTTTTGATAATTTTCTTGGTTTCGGTTTTTCCGTTGGATTCCAATTCAAGGAAATACAAGCCTTTTGCCAATTGATCACAGAAAATTTCTCCGTTGTTTACCTCGCCTTTTTGCATTAATTTTCCATCAACGGCATAGATGTGGTAACGCACTAACTCAGCAGGAGAAGCCCCATTGATATATAATTCGTTGTTTACAGGATTAGGAAACACTGAAAACTTGGTGTAGTTGTTGTCTGCAACCGCCAAAGGCAATAAGGTACCATTTACCGTAATGTTGTTAAACGTCACACGATTTCCAGCATCTACCTGCATGTTGTTTCCAGAAAAACGGATACGCACTTTAAAATCGGGATTGTTATTGGCCGATGGAATGTTTGTAAAATCAACCAAGAATGATTGGTATCCATTGGTTAGTCCTAGTGTTGAAGAGGCCAATCCAGCCGTTTGCCATGAAGGTGTACTAGCAGTAGTGGAGTAATCAACTAAAATACCAGTAGCACTTGTAAGTTCGTTGATGGCCGCAAACGTAAATTGAATGTCTTTGTAGCCGGAAGTAGAGAAAGCGTATACCATGGTGTTCACGGCAGTTCCACTCTGTAATGGTTCTCTAATTTGCAATCCTTTCATGTCGCTGGTAGTAAAAGGTAAATTATCGTTTACTTCTGGGTAGTAATTGATTTCTGTTGGGCTGTTTCTTCGCTCCATAGACGCTTTTCTCCAACTGGGAGATGCAGCTGTAAATGGATATCCACTCAAGCAAGACTGATAGGTTAATACACCGTCAGTTGCTCCAGTTTTATAAGTTGAGGTTAAGGTTGTTAAGGGCTCATTATTGGCAATAGCCGAATTCATAAACCACGCATAAATTGGTTGGCTTGACGGAGCTGCTTCAGGCATATACACAGCGGTTACCGAAAAACTACTGGCCGAGTTTATGGTGATTTCAGGATTGGTGCTCGATGACGCCCCAGTCCAGTGACTAAATACATATCCGGGGTAGGCAATGGCTTTCAGTTTTACTGGAATTTCTGAAAAATAAATTCCTGTCCAAGGATACGGGTAGGAGGTAATTCCGTCAGTTCCTTCTTTGATGTCAATGGTGTTCATTTTGATGTATCCATGATCGGAACTCGACACGTCAAGTGTTGTGTTGATATTTGCTGAGATATTAAACACCGAACGGATGTGATCGCGTTGAAACGCAGGCCTTTGATTAAAGAAGCCAGTTTGGTATCCGATGTACCAGTTGTAGTCACCAATTACCGCTGGTGATTTCCAGCGGGCAATGTGTTCGGGGATAGTAGGAAAAATTACCGCCTTCATATTTTGCATGATTCCAACGGTTCTGGTAGGCAAGAAAGTGGTGTTCAAGGCATCGGCAAAACGGTTGATGAAGTAGGTTTTGAACTCTGTGTTTTCTAGTATTTTTCGAAAAAGTCGAGTAGACCATTCTCTGTTGTATGGAGCTGTTTCATATGTATTTGCGATGGCTAAATTATTGGCATCAATTTCACCAAAAACATACCCCATGGTATTGTCCATGTCGTGAAAAGCCCAACGCCATCTACCATCTAAACCATTTGCGGCGCCCAGATTGTTTACGGGTATTTTGTTTCGCCAAAAATTGACGTTGTTGTTCAACCAGTCTTCGTTGAGCATAAAGATGTTCCCGATGTAGTAATCGGCAAAGTTTTCTGTATCTACCTGGGTTTTGATGTAGTCATAATTTGCAGTTGTAACCAATGAATTTGCATTCAAATAATTCATTAGTTCGGTATATTTTACATTATCACCCTCTTGCACGACACCCTCATTTTCTAAATAATCCACCGCATCGGCATTGTAGGTGCGTTTAAAGTAGTCAGAACTGTAGCGATCTCTTAGGTTTAAAATTCCCCAGAATTCTCCATTCAAAAACGAAACAGTGGGCTGATAGGCTTCTTTTTCGGGTCGGAAGGATTTCAAGATGGCTTGGTTTAAGGCGTCTCTAAACATCGTGTTTTGAAAATCGCCTCCCGAATTACGCAACACAAAGCTCGAAAATTCGTCAACGTTTAATTCGTTAAATAATGGGTAGTCAAAACTATTTTCGCCGTATTCTGAACAGGCATAGACATTGAGCGATTTAAGTTGGTACCTACGAGAAATACCCCCGTGAATTCGGAAACCGGCATCTTGGTTGAGTACTTCAGTTCCGTTTACGAGATAAGATATATTCCCCACTTTTTCGTTGGCAATTCCGGTTCTATAGAAGTTTCCGTTATTTGTTTCCCAATCTGCATTGTCGGCTGGATTAGCATTACGCCAGGTCTCAAAATCGGCGCCAGCTACATAAACCCCATTATTGTAGTCAAAAAATTTATTTTCGTCTATGCTAATCGAAACCACCGGCAACGAAAAACGATTGACACCCGAAGGACTTATAAAATAGGAACGGGTAATGGTTTGGCTGTCTAAAGCGCCTGGTTTAATTACTTTGGCACGCACCACAGTTCCTTTGTAAATCGGGTTGGTCGGCATATAATAGGAGGGATCGGCGTTATAGGTGGTGGAAATATTTGCTAATTTATTGGGCAAAGCCGAACGATCGGCAATGGCAATTGGCCCCGTATAGCTTATCGTTTGAAAACTTTTGCTGAGCAACGGACCAGAAACTTGGCCAAACACTTCGGGGTATTGGTTTTTATACGAATAAGTTGTTCCGCCCAAATTGGTCGATTTGGGCTCCGAACCGTCGAGGGTATAAATGATGCTCGCACCCGGTACAGTTGTAGAAATAGTTAGGCTAAATCCAGTGGTTACAAATCCAGAACTTTGTGAAAATACCGGTGCCTGCAAGGTCTCAGAATAACTGGGTGTAGTATTGGCTGCATTAGGAGTAGGAATGCTAAAAAACAAGAAGCTCCCGGTTCCGTTGGGTGAACGTCCAATAGAAATGTTTTGCAAGGTTTCGGTTTCTGGACTGTTATTTACCAAAACACCTGCAGCTGTTGATAGGATTATTGCTTCTCCCTCTGAGGTAACTTTGAAATTGGTGTGCAACGGGCTTCCAGGTACACGGCGGTTTTTATCTGAACACCACACCAACAGGTATTGTCCGGCGCCCATAGACACATTTGGAAAAGTCCATTTGAGCGGCAAATCTGCATCGTCTGAGAGGCCGTAGCCATTGAGGTTTACAGTTGAAGCGCCGCGGTTATACAATTCAACCCAATCTTCGTAGGAGCCATTTTCGTCGGCCAATACACTGGAGTTGGAGCTCAGCACTTCATTAATTACCACTTGGCTTTGTACAGTAGGAATAAAACAAAGTAAAAGCAAGGCAATCAAAAACGGGGTAATTTTTTTCATCCTTTTATATGTTATTTAATTGGGTGGCGAATGTAAATAATTTGGTCTTTACCCCATCTTTTTTTCGACACAAAGCAAAAAAAGTACTATAAATGGCACAATTCAGGGTTATATTTGATTAAAACGGAATGAATTTTTTTAAAAAGCCGTCACCAAAAAAATCGGAAGACGAATTATTTAAACGCTTTTTAGGGAGTTATAAATTTTTTATTTACAGCAAGAAAACACATAGAATCCTATTGTTAAAACAAAATGTTTTTTATGTTTCATGGCAGGAAGACGCCACTTAAAAATATTTTTTCAATCGTAAAAAAGGTTTTTCGATCAAGATATAAGACAAATAACTTCCAAGAATAGTAATTCCTAGCGCTAAAACAATAAAATACAGGCTATTCTGTTCAAAGTTAATTTGGAACTTATTAAACAACTGAATAACGAGATGAATCACAATAACGTGAATTAAATAAAGACTATAGGTGTAAAGACCTAATCGAGAAAAAACACTTGAATCATTTATTTTTAATTTATTTTCTCTAGGAATGAACACAAATAATATGGCCGAAAAAAGCAATCCAAAAATTAAAGGGTTTGCTAATTTGCTGTATTCAAATACAAGATGTGACGAAGCAAAAACGTAGGTGAGTGTGACTAAAATGAGTAAGACCTTAAAAAACACCGGTATTTTATTTACAAACTGAATTGTTTTTTCTTTAGCCGTAATAATTAAATAGGCGGGAATTGCGCCAAACATAAAAAAATCAATATTGGTTAGGATGTCTTTAAAAAGCAAATTGTGAGTGTAAAAAACGATTCTCGATACAAAGGCAATCACAATAAAAGCTAGAATAACAAGAGGTACTTTTCGTATTTTGAGGAAGTAGAGCAATACACCCCAAATGATGTAGAAATGCTCTTCAACACACAAAGACCATAACACAGGCAAAGGCGACACATTTGCATACCCGTTATGGTAGATTACCATGTAGTTTTCTAAAAACAAAGCAGACATGAGCCAATTGGGATCATAGCCAATATCGCTTGAGGGCAATTGTAAGAACGCAATAATAAATGACGAACAGAATGCAAACAATAAAATAAAATAATAGAGCGGCCAAATTCTGAGCGCACGCCGGGCGAAGAAATTTTTAAAATTAAAGGCGTTAGCGGTAGTTTTTTCAAAAAGCAAAATATAGGTAATAAGAAATCCGCTCAATGTGAAAAAGAAATATACACCTATTGTGCCGTCTACGTTTAAAAATTCTAAGTTGTTAAATAGGGTGTAAGGCAAGTGAGATAAAAAAACAATAAAAAACGAAAAAAAACGGAGTGCGTCAAAACTGTGAAACTTTTCTTTGGAAATTATCATTGTACCAAATGCATTTTAAGTGTATTACTAGGCAAATATAGTTTTTTCTTTTGGTGTTAATTGAACTGCCGCTTTGCAATCAAGTAGTTCACATTACCACTAAAACAGAACAAATGTTTCGAAAAAACAATATTGATTAGGGATTTAAATTAAAGAACAAATCACGTAAATTAATTTACTTAACCACCTTTTTATAAGGGGTTTCAATGGATGTTTTTTTGATATTTTTATTTTTAGAATTAAAAAAAATTTAACTTTGCACAAATATTTATAAAAATGAAAACAAAAATTATTTTATTCTTGGCTTGTATAGCTTTATTTTCTTGTAAAAAAGATGTGAATCCTGAAGCAGAAGAGGCTCCAAAACCAAAAACCTTTGATATTAAAGTAGATTTAATTATCCCAACAGATGATGAATTGATTTTTTATTACAAAGACGGAACAAACGAATGGTTTGTAGAAGAAAAAGCAGTTTGGGCCGGCATAAAAGGAAGCAAAGATGTTCAAACCGTAGTGTTTAACCTTCCCGAAGGTGTAGTGCCTAATGATTTGAGATTTGATATAGGAAGAAATGAATTTAAAAATTTAAAAAGCTTAGAAATTAAGAAGATTACCCTTTCTTATCTAGACAAAAATTTTGATATTCTACAAGATCAAGTAAACACGTTTTTTTCGCCTAATCAGTTCATTACATCTGACGAAGCATCGAAGCAATATACCTTCAAGCAAGACGAAAAAGGAAATTACGATCCATATTTTGATACAAAGCCAGCCTTTTATCCAGAGCTTGCCAAGATTGCTGTTAAATAAAATATTGAACAGAAATTAAACTTTAAAGAAGGTTAATTCAATTGCGAGTTAACCTTTCTTTATTAATGTGTGTCAACTTTTGATAAAAAAAATTCACAACTATTTTTTAAGACACCTGTCTTTGTTGCTAATAGCAATAGGGGCAATCAGTTTTTTTTTGGCCAACATTGTCATGAAAGAAGTGTTGAGTTCATTCTACTATGGTCAATATTCAATAATTATCACCTACTTCTCTTTAATTTTTGTTTTAGGAATTTTGGGAATGGAACAAGTTTTTTTGAGATTCTCTATTGCAAAAGCTAGAAATGAAATAGACACACAAAAAATACAATTGGTGCTTATCGGCTGTGTGGTTTTGCTTTCTACAATTGTTAGTACAATTTTTTTTAAAAGAAACTATCCTGAGATCGAAATTAATAGCGTCTTGTTGTTTTTAACAAGCTTTAGCATTATCGCGTCTTTATTTCTTCATAATGTAATGAGGTTAAATTCAAACTTTTTGTTGGCACAAGTAATTGCTAATTATTGGAAAACAGCATTGCTTATTTTGGCTTTAGCATTCTACTTTAAGCCGCTAGAGCAGCTGGACGCGTTCATTCGTCTCTTATGTTTTACGATAATTATTTTTTTTGCTCTAGCTCTTTTTTATGTGTTTCGACATATAAAATTCACATTTAACAATCCCGCATCGACCAAAGAAATACTAGTAACCGCCTTTAATTTTTTTATTGCGATCGCGTCTTTTTCATTGATCACATTTGCCGATCGGTTTATTGTAGAGAAGAAGTTTAATTACATCACCTTAGGGGAGTTCTTTTATCTTTCCAATTTTTTTTTGGCGCCCTATGCTATTCTTCAAAACTATGTGGGTTTTAAACAATTAATTTTCTTTAAGAACAATTTCACCCTTAATTACTATAAACGATATAACAGGAAAATAATTCTTCTTGGAGTTTTCCTGGCCATTTCTTTATTTTTATTCACCACCGGACTTAACCACTTTAACGTGTTGAAATATCAGTTTACCAATTACAAAATCATTTCTCTGCTATTGTTAATTGGCATCATTAGGCTATATTCTTCCTCTATACTATCTGCATTTGAGGCAAAAAGCACGATTGCTTACCTGAGGATATCAAATGTTTTTATTGTGATATTCACTACTATTGTTTTGCTTTTTGCTAATTATTTTTCACATACCATAGAATCAATTCTTGTCTGTGTAATTTTAGTGTGGTGTTTCAGGTGTTTTATACATAGACAATTATTGCTTCATCAACAAAACAAGCTATAAATATGGCAGTTACTTCAAGAAAACTTTATGTATTCATGTTCTTTGTTGGTGTTTTTTTTATTCCTTTCAATTCATTTGAAGGCATCCAATTCTTGGGAGAATTTAAAGGAGAGCATGGTGCACATTTTTTGTTTTTGGCTTTTATTATCATGCTGTATGACGCATTAAAATCCAAAAGATTTTCTATTCCCTATACCAGTTTTGTATTTCAACTTCTTGTTATTTTTCTGGCTTGGTGTGTTCTAGCCACCTTGTTTAATCTTCCTTCAATTTATGAAAGCTACTACAAAAGAACCGGCGGAATAAATAGGTTCATCAGGCAGTACTTTGCTTTGATATTATCCAGTATTCTTTTGTTTTTGTTGTATTGGAATGTTGTTGTCAAAATGGAAAAGCAACAAATACTTATTCAAATCAGGCGCGTTTTTTTGTACTCATTTATAGCCGTTTCGGTCTATGCTTTTTTTGAGATTTTATATCTCTCTTTCGGGTTTTATCCCGCCTACAAAATCTTGAAGTTTTTCGAGTATTTCCCTTTTGTAGAATTTACCCAGGATTCCAGCAATAGAGTTTCATCGGTTTGCTTTGAGGCTCCGGCATTGGCTACATTTTTGATTTCAACCGCCGGTTGGATGTTTAGTTATATTCTCACCAACAAAGGAATCACTAAGTACATCCCAACAGCATTGGTATTGATACTCACTTATTTTTCTGGTTCAAGAACCGCATTAATTGTGGTGGTTTTTCAGCTGCTTGTTTTTTTGTCAATTTTACTATCAAAACAACAAAGAGTGCGCGCACTAGGGTATTCAATTATTACGGTATTGGCGCTCACCACCTTGGTTTTTGTATCAAATGGAGATAAGATCATAAGAGATGTAGAGAAAAAAATAGAATCCTTAGATTTTCGAGGAAATTTAAAAAGCAATATTTCAAACAAATCCCGATTTGGAATACAGTATGCCAATTTGGTGGTATTTACCCAAAACCCAATTGTTGGCGTTGGGTTTGGCCAGCAGGGTTATTTTGCCCGACACCATTATCCGGGCTGGGCGGTAAAAGACAATTTTGAGTTTAAGAATTTATATCTTGACAAAACCAACCCCATGTTTCCACCGGGCTATAACATGTACATTCGACTATTGGCCGAGACCGGCATTATTGGTCTTTTACTTTTTGTTTATCTGCTTTACATTGTGGTTCATCTTACCAAAAAGAGAATCAAAGAAAGCACAAATCAGATAGACAAAACACTAGCCATAATTTTACTCATTTCATTTTCCGGATTTATACTAAATTGGCTGCAATTAGACACCTTTAGAATGTATGGTTTTTGGTTGAGTTTAGCCATCTTAATCAAACTATCTAAGAAACAAAATATACCGGTAGATGAAAAATGAAATTGTGATTTTAATGCCCAACTACAATGACGCAAGGGGCTTAAAAAAATCGTTAAGTGTAATTTCAGCACACGAAGAAATTGATGTTTTAATTGTGGATGACGGCAGCACGTCCGATTTGCTAAACGAAGCCGAATTACAAGCCAGTTTCAAAGGGAAAGGCCAACTGTACTTTCTGTACATGAAAGAAAATGGAGGCATTACAAAGGCCTTAAACGCTGGACTTGAATACCTAAAGGACAAGCACTACACCTATATTGCACGTCTGGATGCGGGCGATATTTGTTTAAACGACCGATTTAAAGTACAAGCCGATTTTTTAAAAAACAACCCCGACATATATCTAGTAGGTTCGAATATTATTGTAAAAGATTTACAAGGTAATTTCTTGTTTAACATCAAAGTACCCACCGATCCTAGTCAGATGAAAAACAGAATGTTTGTGAGCTCCTCAACGGTAATTCACCCCACGATTATGTTTAAAACCGAAATCCTGACTAAAATAAGCAGCTACCCTACAAAATATTACACAGAAGATTACGCCTTTTATTTTGAAGTGCTTAAATACTTTAGAATTTCAAACATTGATCAGTTTTTGTTAGAGAAAGAATTAAATCCAAACAGCATGTCACTTAAGAACAGAAAAAGACAGGCTTCCGCCCGATTAGCCGTGATTAAAGATAATTTCTACTTCGGCTTCTATCCGGTCTATGGGTTCATTCGCAACTATATTTTATACCTTGTTCCCAACAGTACAATTATTAGCATCAAGAAAATATTTTTTAGATAAAGGAAGGTAATTTAGAAGCAATATTTACACAACAGTATGGATAAAATCAAAAATTTTAGTACTAGTTCGTACGATTATTTATGTGCGTTAATTCTCGTTTTTTTGCCTTTTTCGAATAGTATTCCAAACCTTCTTTTGGCGCTCTTACTGCTTGTTTACCTAATTAATTTTCAATTTAAACTCCAAGCCAGTTATCCAAAGCCCTTTCTTTTTCTAACTCTTTTAATCACTTATTTGTTTTTTCAGGCTATTTATAATGGGACTTTTGTTCAAGATTTTACCTTTTACAAAAAATACTTGTATCTCATTGTCCTGCCTATTTTATTCTACAAAGTCAATCGTTTGCAGCTGCTTAAAAACGCAGCACTGTTAACGATCAACGCCACGATTCTTGTTTCTTGTTTTAAAATAATGCAGTTTCATGCCAATTTTGGATACTTCCCTTTTGCCGACGGCTGGGCAACAAATTATGTATTAGTTCTAGAGCGGCCGTATGCGGGCATTTTTAGTGTTATTGGCGCAATTATCTCATTTGATTTGCTGCGAAAGTCCGATAAATGGAAATACCTGTATGCGTTTAGTTTGGTGTTATCGGTTGCTTTTATTGCGTTTATATCGATACGCATTTCGATTTTGAGCTTGTTATTTCTTTTTTTACTGTATGTTTTTTTTTATTCGAAACTATCCTTTCAGCGCAAGCTCATCCTTTTTGCCGCGATGGTCGTTTCGGTTTTGGTGCTTTTATCGGTGAATAAAAATATTTCAAAACGCTTTTTTATCGAAAAGTCTCTAGAAAAAACAATCGAAACCACCAAACAATATGAGCCCCGCGTGGTTATTTTAGGCTGTGTCAAATCAATAATCGAGCAGCCGAGTTTTTCCTACCTTTTTGGCACAGAGTCGAATGCTTTTATTCAGGCTAGTTTAACCAACTGTTACCAAGAAACTGTACTAGATTATTCCAGACAACAATGGTTTCTCTATCAAAACTTTAATACACACAGCCAGTTTGTAGACTTGTTTTTGCTTGGGGGACTTATAGCCATACTCTTGTTTGGTTCCTTTTTGGTTTTTTATTTTCTCGAGGCTAGAAACAGCTTTAATGCCGTGGCAATTGGAGTTGCATTTATTTCGATTTTATTGATTGAGAATGTTTTTCACCGCCAATTCGGATGTTTTATTTTTAGTATATTTACCGCCTTGTATTTGAGAGAAAAAGAACTTAATGGAAAAACCCAAACATAGAATTGCCCATGTATTGCACTCGGTGGGCGGAGTTGATGTTTCGGTTAGATTGATCGTAAAAAACAGCAATTCAGACTTGTTTGAGCACACAATTATCCACGGCAAGTTTGACACCAATGAGCCTTTTTTGAACGACAAAGGGAATACAGTTGCCGAATATAGAACCAACATTATTCGAAATATTTCCCTTTTCCAGGATGTTAAATCGATCCTAAACACCATACAGTACTTAAAGAAAAACCCCCATAATTTGATTCATGCCCACAGCGCAAAAGGAGGGGTGATTGGGAAAATTGCGGGTATGGCTGTGGGCATAAATTCAGTTTATACTCCCCAGGCTTTTTCATATTTGAGCTCTCAAAATAAATTTAAACGTTTCCTTTTTTTATGCATAGAGCGTTTGCTGGCCAATAAAAAAGGAATGTTACTTGCCTCTTCTGCTTCAGAGCAGGAAAGAGCTATCACAGAGGTAAGGTACACGCTTGCCAATACAGCTGTTTTTTCGAACTGCATTGAACCAATCGAGGGAATTTCTCCATTGACAATAGATAAAGCCTGGCCAGACGAATACATTTGCACAGTGGGTAGACCCTCCTATCAAAAAAACATTGAGATGATGATTCAGGCTTTGCACCAAGTTCGTCACACCCATAAAATCCACCTCGTGATTATGGGCGTGGGTCACCATGTAGGCCAGTTGGAGTCTGTAAAAAATCTAATCAAGAAATTAGAGCTAACCTCAGCAGTCACCTTGTTGGATTGGACCGCTAGAACCGATGTGTTCAACATTATCAGCAATTCTAAATTCTATCTTTCTACCGCTAGATATGAAGGAATGCCGTATTCGGTCATTGAAAGCTTGGCCTTATCAAAACCTTGTGTGGTTTCAGATTGTGATGGAAATAGAGATTTAATTCAAGACGGCTATAACGGCTATGTTGTTGCCCAAGACGATCTTGATGGATTTGTCGAGAAAGTTAGCTTGTTATTAAACAACACTGATTTGTGTGAAACAATGTCTTTACAGGCAAAACAATCCTTTAATTCGAATTGTAACATTAAAAATAATATTCAAAAACTAGAGTCGATATACCAGCAGGCTGTGTAACGTATTTTAGTTTCGTGAAATAACAAAGCAACCCTAATGTTTTTAAACCAACTAATTCAGAAAGAAAAATTTCAACCGGGAATAATCGGACTATTCATCAATCATAATTTTCTGATTCGGACGCTCTTGTTTTCGGCTATTCGAAAACGAGCGCACCTGCTTACTGGCGTTCTTCTTGATTTTGGTTGTGGTACAAAGCCCTATAAATCGTTTTTTAAAAACACGTCTTCCTACATTGGAGTAGATTACAAAATAGAAGGAAGAGAAAACAAACAGCGCGAAGTAGATGTGTTTTATGACGGAACTACCATTCCGTTTGAAGACAAAAAGTTTGATTCTATTTTGTGTACCGAGGTGTTGGAACACGTGTTTAACATTGACGAATTGCTTCAAGAATTCAATCGCGTATTAAAAATAAACGGGACCGCACTAATCACCACTCCTTTCATGTGGGAGGAGCACGAGATGCCCTATGATTTTGCCCGATACACCACACCCGCTTTGCAGAGCATGTATGAAAAGAATGGGTTTGAAATAATCGAAAAAACAAAATCGGGAAATTACCTTACGGTGATCTTTCAATTTCAACTCAATTACATCAAAAACATTCTTCCCGAAAATAAGTTTCTCAAACATTTTTTCTTATTTCCCTTTATCTTTCTTTTTAATTTTCTGGGAACAATTTTTAGTATCTGCTTGCCAACAGACCAAACCGCTTATTTTAATAATGTCTTTGTTTTGGTTAAAAAATCAGACTTGTAGTTGGGTTTAAGAAATTAAAAAATCCAATCAAAAAGGTTACCAAAAACCGCGGCTTTTTAGACTAAAAAGAATTCGTTTTTTTACTTAATTTCTTTTGTTTTTCAGTTGCTTCCGTTTATTTTTGGCTCAAATTTATTAACGGCTGCGAATGCGTTATTGCACAAGCAATCCGTTGAAAATCAACTCATTTATAAACACAAAACCAAGCTTGAACGCGTAAGATTACCGGATTCTTAAATAAAGACTAAAATTTATATAAGAAAAAGATAAATTTCTCGTTGTGGTATGCAAACCAAACCTAATGAAACGAATTTTAATTACTGGAGCCGCAGGTTTTTTGGGCTCTCATTTGTGTGATCGATTTATTGCCGAAGGCTATTATGTTATTGGAATGGACAACCTGATTACCGGTGACCTGAAAAACATCGACCACTTATTCAAACATCCGCATTTTGAATTTTACCACCACGACATTACCAAGTTTGTACATGTTCCTGGACAGTTGGATTATATCTTGCACTTTGCTTCGCCCGCAAGCCCTATCGATTATTTGAAAATCCCTATTCAAACGCTCAAAGTTGGTTCGTTGGGAACCCACAATCTACTGGGATTGGCCCGTGCCAAAAATGCACGTATCCTTATCGCCTCAACTTCTGAAGTATACGGTGATCCATTGGTACATCCACAAACCGAAGAATATTACGGCAACGTAAACACCATTGGTCCACGTGGGGTTTATGATGAAGCCAAACGTTTTCAAGAGTCGATTACCATGGCCTATCACACGTTTCACGGAGTTGAAACCCGCATTGTGCGCATCTTTAACACCTACGGACCCCGCATGCGCCTCAACGACGGCCGTGTTATTCCAGCCTTCATCGGACAAGCGTTACGCGGAGAAGATTTAACCATCTTTGGCGACGGCATGCAAACCCGTTCGTTTTGTTATGTAGATGACCAAGTTGAAGGCATATTCCGCTTGTTGCATTCGGACTATGTGTATCCGGTAAACATTGGTAATCCTGACGAAATTACGATCAAGGATTTTGCCGAAGAAATCATTAAACTCACCGGAACCAATCAAAAAGTAGTCTACCATCCGCTGCCCATAAACGATCCGTTGCAACGCCAACCCGACACCACCAAGGCCCGACAATTATTGGGTTGGGAAGCCAAAGTAAACCGTGCCGAAGGAATGAAAATAACCTACGAGTACTTTAAATCGTTGTCTTCTGAGGAATTATTAAAAGAAGAACACAAAGATTTTACGGGCTATATTCATTAATACGCATGCCGTCAACCACAGGTAGATATTCCAAATACATTCGCCCCATCAGCATATCGTTTGATTTGTTGGCGATTAGTGCTTTGTCGTTATATTTTTTCCGGGGATTGGGACTCAGCAATCCCTTATATTCTGTATACCAATTGATAGCGTGGGGTTTTGTTGCCTTTTTTTCTAAGTTTTATGAGGTATACCGATTTACTACACCGGTAGAAATAATTACCAAATTAGTGAAACAGGGCATCTTGTTTTTGCTGGTAGTAATTGCCTTTTTCCCTTTTGACAAGACGGCTCTATTTAGTGGACGAGCGATTGCGATCTTCATGAGCTGTAGTTTTATCTTGATCAGCGGATTTAAGTACGTCTTGTTTTATTACCTTAAAAAATACCGATTAGCTACCGGAAGCAATTATCGAAATGCGGTGATTATTGGGTATACTCCCGAAGCCATTAAATTGAAAGAAGTATTTGAAAACCGCAACGATTATGGCTATCGTTTCTTGGGTTATTTTTCTGACAAAAAAACCAATGCGTCAATTACTGGTAAATTAGCCCAACTCAAAGAGTTTGTGTTGGTCAATAAAGTTGATGAAATTTATTGTTCACTCAACGAAATCACCAACGACCAATTGAAAGACCTGGTTGAGTTTGCCGACGATTACAGAAAAACAATTAAGTTTATTCCCGATAGCAAAGAGATTTTTTCCAAGAACTTAAAGATTGATTACTACGAATTCTTCCCCATATTATCACTCCAAAAAACGCTCTTACACGACCCAATTACCAAAATTTTTAAGCGCTTTTTTGATATTGTATTTTCTTTGTTTGTGATATTATTTCTATTGTCGTGGTTGGTTCCCGTTATGGCAATCTTAATCAAATTAGAATCGAGAGGCCCACTATTTTTCAAACAAGGCCGTCCTGGAATAGACGAAAAAGAATTCTTTTGCTTCAAGTTTCGGTCCATGAAAATTAATAAAACTACCGAATGTGAAGCCTCAAAAAACGACCCTCGCGTAACCAGAATTGGCCGGTTTATTCGCAAAACAAGTATAGACGAAATGCCGCAGTTTCTTAATGTCCTCTTGGGCGACATGTCGGTAGTAGGCCCTAGGCCGCACTTGTGGTCGCAAAACAAGGCCTACGGAAATAAAATAAAAAAATACATGGTGCGCCACTATGTAAAGCCAGGCATAACCGGTTTGGCTCAAGTGCGTGGATTTCGTGGCGAAATAGAAACCGACGAAGACATGATTAATCGCATCAAATATGACGTGTTTTACATCGAGAATTGGTCGTTGATTTTAGATCTAAAAATTATAGCCCAAACGGTGATTAACATCTTTAAAGGCGAAGAAAAAGCCTACTAAAACACACCCTTTGCACACAAGGATTTCAGTTGTTTTTCCACATCAAATTCGGCCGTTGCCGTAGCATAAACAACCTGTTTAAGTTTGTTCAATTCAGTTGCCTGTAGCGCGGAAATCTCCATCAATTTTTTATTAACAGCCGCATAATCACCTACAGGAGCCACCCAACCCAATCGCTGTTCTATAATAATATCGCCACCTTCGCCACCGCCAAAATAAAGTGCCGGAAAACCCAGTGCGCTGTATTCAAAAATTTTGGAAGGCACCGAACCATAAATTCTAGTTTTTAAGGGAATGAGTGCGATGTCACAGGATTGCAGTTGTTGATGCAATTCGTGGCGTTCGAGCATGCCGTGAAAATGCCAATTGGCATAGTTGGCTGAGCGGAGTAGTTTTTCTATTGCTGCTTTCTCGGCCCCGTCACCATACAAATGCAGCTCCATATTGGCGGGTAATTCTAGTTTTTGACACAGCTCCAATACGCCTTGCGCCACACCCAATAAACCCGCATAAAAGAGTTTTATTTTTTGCTCATTTTGGATTTTTGGATTGAAATTTTGTGGACTATGATTCGGATAATTGCGGTACAAATACATTGGTTTTTGGGGAACGAAGGTGCGTATGTGCGTTAAGATTTCTGTGGATTGCCCCAAAATTACAGTTGCTTTTTGGTAGATGTAACGCTCCATTTGTTGAGCAAAACGATGCGAAGTAGAATTGGGTTTAAGCGCTTGCAATTCGATTGCAGCAAGGGGCCACAAATCGGAAACATTGAGAATTATTTTTTTATTTTTCAATCGAAGTAAGGCTACTGATACAAACGACAACAACAAGGGCGGCGATTGTACAATAACTTTATGCGGCGTTTTTTTGAAGCTGAGGTAAACCAGCAAACTCAATACAAAGGAAAGAACAGAAAACAAGCGGATTAGTTTGTTTTTACTCACACTTGGGAAAATCCACAATCGCGAAATCACAATGCCGTTTTGGTTTTCTCCGGCATATACTTTGCCTTTGTAAGCCGGAAACAATTTTCCATACGGGTAATTTCCTAGCGGACAAATTACGTGTACTGCATAGCCTTGCGCCTGCAGTTGCAACGCCAGTTGTTCGATTCGATTGGCCGCTGCGCCTTTTTCGGGCGGGTAATAGTTGGAAATTATAGCGATGGATTCTTTCATTAACGAAGCGAGATTAGTTCAAAAAAGAATCAATTAGTACCCGAATGATGCGGGCGCTGGCCTTGCCGTCCCACAAGTCGGGGATGCCTCTTGTGGGCATTCCATTTTGTCTAAAGGCCTGAAAATGGTTGGTCAAGTTTTCGACCGAATCACCCACCAAGGTATTGGTGCCAATGGTTTGGGTTTCGGGACGTTCGGTTGTGGTTCGTAAGGTAAAACAAGGAATGCCCAACACGGTAGTTTCTTCTGAGAGCCCGCCCGAATCGGTAATCACGGCATAGCTATTTTGTACCAAATACAAGAAAGACAAATACCCTTGCGGCTCCACAAAAAGAATATTGGGCAAATCCAACTGCGCTTGGGCCAAAATGGCTTGGGTACGCGGATGTATGGGGAAAATTATTTTTTTGTTGCCAGCCAAGGCGTCAATTCCTATTAGTAGTTTTACTAAATGATCCAAATTATCCACGTTTGAAGGCCTGTGCAAGGTGAGCACAACATAGTTTTTGGGGGATAATTCAAGAGAATTCCAAAAATCCGGTTGTTTAAAACGGGGAAGATTCTGGAGCAAGGTGTCAATCATGACGTTGCCCACAAAGTGAATTTTTTCATCAGACACCCCTTGTTTGCGTAAGTTTTCTCCGGCTTGTTCGGAAGTAGTAAAAAAATAATCGGTGAGACTATCGGTTACCACGCGGTTAATTTCTTCGGGCATACTCCAATCTCCCGACCGAATTCCTGCTTCCACATGCGCTACTTGTACACCGGCTTTTTTGGCCACAATCGCACAGGCCATAGTCGAATTGACATCGCCAACCACCAACACCAAATCGGTTGGATTGGTTTCTAATTCGTGTTCAAACGCTACCATAATGGCTCCGGTTTGGGCAGCTTGTGTTCCGCTTTTCACCTCAAGATTCACCTGCGGTTCGGGAATTCCTAATTCGTCAAAAAAAGTGGCGCTGAGGTTGGCATCATAATGTTGGCCGGTGTGTATCAACCGATAACTGAGGTCAGTACCAGATTTTTTTTCGTTTTCTATGGCCGCAATGAGCGGAGCGATTTTAATAAAATTGGGCCGTGCACCGGCAACGAGGGTTATTTTCATAGACTTAATTCACTAGCGAAATAAATTGTTTGAGCTTGCCTTGGGCAGTTCGGCTGCAGCTGGATTTTTGAATAAATTCGAGGCGCAAATTGGGCTCCAAAAAGTCGCTGATTACCTGATAAATATGTTGTTTTTGGATAGCTGTAAACGCGATTTCACTCACGTATTCAATTTCAAAGGTATCCAATTTGGTTTGTTTGATTACAAATTCTTTTACAGCCGTTTGGTCGTCAAATAAGGCTTTGGTTATCGAATAAAACGCCATGCCAGCCGCCCGTTTGCCGCTAGGCAATTGAATAATGTCATTGGTGCGTCCAACGAGTTTTTGCAAGATTGGTTTTTGCGTTGTACTGCTTGGGTTTAATACTCCGTAGTCGCCTACTTCATAGCGTATAAACGGCATGGCTTTGTTGTACAATTGGGTTACAATTATTCGGCCTTCTTGACCATAGGGCAAAACATGTCCTTGTTCATCGACAATTTCGACCAAGCAAGTTTCGGCATTTACGAGCCATTCGCCTTCTTGGTTTTGAAACGCAATTAAATCAACTTCAGAGGCGCCATATTCGTTAATAACAGGCACACCCAGTGTTTTCTCTAGGAGAATTCTATCCGATTCAAACAGCATTTCGGAGGTGACTACACAGCATTTTAAACTGGGACAAAGGGTTTGGAGTATAATATTCTTGGCTTCCAACTGTTTAGCCAACAATACAATGGCGCTGGTATAGCCGTTGATGTAATCAAAGCGTTTACTTGCAAATTGCTGCACGATTTTATCCAATCCTTCATTCGATAAATCAAAAATATTCATCCGGTAGCGATGACTCAGAAAATCTTTAATTCGCAACATTTTTTGTGGCCAGAACGCCATGGGCATTCCATAAAAACGCGCTTGAAAGGAATGATTAAAATCGATGCCGTGCCATGCAAATTTGCGCATGATGTTGGCCCAAATCAATGCATGACACCCTTTGTCTTTGGCAAAGACCATGGGATCTCCGCTGGAGCCTGAGGTTTTGTTGAGGTAACAATTTTTCTCCGAATAACCAGCAGAAAAACGATCGGTTAAGGGTACTTGGTAATCTCGTTTTTGTAGAATGGGCAAATCTTCCCAAGCAAGATCTTGGCGGTCCCCCATTTTTTTTTGATAAAAAGAATTGTGTTGCAAATGAAAATCCAGAAGTGCTTTTTTTTGCTGTTCCAGCTGTTGCTCAAAATTGGTTGCAGAAAGGCGAATCAGGGAATTGAGCTGTTGTTTGGCCCATCGCAAAGGATAGCCATTGAGTTGCAAGGAAAGGTCAAACAGCTTCAACACAGGTAAATTTTTACCAAAAATAGTATTAATGTAGTAGGATTAGTATGGCGGCTACTTTTTTTTGATTTTATTGACCAAAAGCCGTTATTTTTGCGGCAGATTTCAAACCCACATACCCATGAGAATTTTATTGTTAGGAGCTGGCGGAAGAGAACATGCTTTGGCCTGGAAAATGCTTCAATCGCGGTTGTGCGATCAACTTTTTGTGGCTCCAGGAAACGCCGGAACCGCTGCGATTGCTACCAATTTATCGCTCAACCCAACCGATTTTGAAGCCGTAAAAAACACGGTGCTTCAGGAAAAAATAGATTTGGTAGTGGTGGGACCTGAAGATCCTTTAGTGAAAGGAATTTTTGACTTTTTTAAAGCCGATGAATTGTTGGCCGCCATCCCTGTGATTGGTCCTTCAAAAGTGGGTGCACAATTGGAAGGCAGTAAAGAATTTGCCAAAGAATTTTTGGTGCGTCACCAGATCCCAACTGCAGCCTATGCGAGTTTCACCAAAGAAACGGTAGAAGCAGGTTGTCAATTTTTGGAAACTTTACAGCCGCCCTATGTGCTCAAAGCTGATGGATTGGCGGCCGGAAAAGGCGTATTAATTCTTCAAGATTTGAAAGAAGCCCAAGCCGAATTGCGCCTGATGTTGGTGAACGAAAAATTTGGTGCAGCCAGTTCAAAAGTGGTGATCGAAGAATTTCTAGACGGCATCGAATTGAGTTGTTTTGTATTAACCGACGGAAAAAGTTATAAAATCTTGCCTACAGCCAAAGACTATAAACGAATTGGCGAAGGAGATACCGGACTAAATACCGGCGGAATGGGCGCAGTTTCACCCGTGCCGTTTGCCGATGCCGTGTTGATGGAAAAAATAGAAACCCGCATCGTAAAACCTACCGTAGCAGGACTGCAACAAGAAGGCATCGAATACAAAGGATTTATTTTTATTGGGTTGATCAACGTGAAAGGCGAACCTATAGTAATTGAGTATAACGTGCGCATGGGTGATCCGGAAACTGAAGTGGTCATTCCGCGCATCCAATCCGATTTGGTAGCGATTTTTCAAGCGGTGGCCGAACAAAAATTAAACGAAATAGAGGTAATTATTGATCCGCGAACGGCTACTACGGTGATGCTCGTTTCAGGAGGTTATCCAGAAGATTACACTAAGGGAATGCCTATTTCGGGATTAGAAACCGTAACCGATTCCCTTGTTTTTCATGCCGGAACGGCCCACAAAGACGGGCAGGTTATGAGCAACGGCGGCCGTGTTTTGGCGGTAACTTCCTACGGAAATGATTTCCAAGAGGCACTAAAAAAATCGTATCAAAACATAGAGAAACTACATTTTGATACGATGTATTATAGAAAAGATATTGGCTTTGACCTTATTTAGTCAAAAACGAGTGCGCCGTAGTATCTTGATATTCTTCGTTATTGGCTTTGTGTAATTGCAACTGCTTGATCCAATAGTACATTGCACCACTGCAGATTAAAATAAAAATCCAATTGATGCTATTGGCACCAAACCAGCTAGACAATTCTAATTTTCGTAAAAAATCATGTGGTACGAATAACACGTTTTCAAATAACCATTGAATTGCTTCGAAAAATGCTCTCATAATAGGGTGTTGTTGAGTTTTAAACAAATATATTTACCACGCAAAAGTATAAAATATCCCCATGATTACAAGTCTTTTTAGAAAATCTACACCATTAAATTATTCCTTAGTGATTTTAGGGATGATTGCCTTTGCAATGATGTACTTTGGGAGCGCCAGTTTGCCCACACAAAAATCGACACCAATCGTCTACTTGATAATTGATTTAGCGCTCTTGTATGCGGCACTTTTTATTACCAATTTTATAGCCAAAAAAAACGCATTAAGCAAAGACAGTGCTTATACCGCATTATTTTATCTTTTAATTTTATGGGTTTTCCCAAGTTGTTATTTGAGCACTTCGTTGCTGTGCGCTCATTTTTTTATTCTATTGTCTATGCGTCGTTTGGTGTCGTTGCACACGATGAAGCACGCCAAAGAAAAATTATTTGACGCTTCACTTTGGGTTTTTATAGCCTCGCTATTTTACTTTTGGAGCATCCTGTTTATTGTCTTGGTGTACATTTCGATCCTTTTCCATACCGCACGGGATTACCGCACTTGGTTTTTACCCATCTTGGCATGTATAACCGTAGCGATGATTGCTCTTTTTGGCACGTATTTCTGGAATTTCTCCTGGTTAGACAACCTTCAACACCAAGCACAATACAGCACAACCTTTGCCTTTGATTATACCAAACTTCCGAGCTTACTTGTAATGATCTACTTGTCTATTGCAATTTTAGCGGTATTTATTATGGTACTTGCAATCACCAACAAACCATTGCTCCAGCATTCGTCCTACAAAAAAATAGTTTCAGCCTTCGTAATAGGACTCGGCATTTATGCTTTAGCACCAGTGAAATCAGGAGAATTAATGCTGTTTACGCTGTCGCCCTTGGCCATCATTTTTACCAGTCACATTGAAGCAATGACAGGAAAATGGCAAAAGGAATTGTTGCTTTTTGCACTGCTTTTTGGAAGCATTGCTGCTTTTGTTTTTCAGTTATAGTTTTGGGCCATAGGCCAAATCGCCGGCATCGCCCAAGCCTGGGATAATGTAGTTTTTTTCATTTAATCGTTCATCCAAGGAAGCCACCCATAAATGACAGTTGGCGGGAATGGTTTTTTGCAAATGTGCAATGCCTTCGGGCGCCGCAATCACGACTGCGATGTGCACTTCATGTGCCTGATTTTCTTGGTGTAGTTTTTGAATAACTGCTTCGATTGATTGCCCTGTGGCCAACATCGGGTCTAATAACAGCACTGTTTTGTTTGTAAACGAAGGCACGGCTTGGTATTCGACCAAAATTTCAAAAAAATCATCGTGATTTGGGTGGTGGCGATAGGCCGAGACAAATCCATTTTCAGCTCGGTCATAAAAATTCATAAACCCTTGGTGCAAACTCAATCCGGCCCGCAAGATCGAACACAAAACCACCTCATGTTTCAATTGGGCGGTTTGTTTGGTGCCCAAAGGCGTTTGTACAGCAAGCGATTCATAGGCCAACGATTTACTTATTTCATAGGCCATGATTTCGCCAATGCGCTCCATGTTTTTTCGAAAGCGCATGCGATCCGTTTGTATGGTTACGTCCCGTATTTCGGATAAAAAATGAGTAAGCAAGCTGTTTTGCTCGGAGAGGTAATGAATTTGCATGAAGGTAAAAATTTGTATTCGTTTATAAATGTATAAAAAGTATCTTTGTGACCTAAAATTACACCCTATGTTTTCAAAATTAGCGTATTCTGTATTTGAGCAAAGCATTGTTGATTACCATAAATACGACAATGTTGACCAGCCCATTGCCAATCCGTATGCCCAAGACCAGTTTGAACATTTGTTGTACCTCAAAAACTGGATTGATACGGTACAATGGCATTTTGAGGACATTATTCGCGACCCACAAATAGATCCGGTTGCCGCTTTAACTTTGAAACGTCGCATTGATGCGTCCAACCAAGAACGCACCGACATGGTCGAATATATTGACAGTTACTTTTTGCAAAAATACAGTGGCGTTACGGCAAAAAACAACGCCAAAATTAACTCCGAAAGTCCTGCTTGGGCCTTTGATCGTTTGTCGATATTGGCTTTGAAAATTTACCACATGCAAGAAGAGGCCACGCGCGCCGAAGCTTCCCCTGAGCACCGTGCCAATTGCCAAACCAAATTGAATGTTTTATTAGAGCAACGTTCGGATTTGTCAACTGCCATCGACGATTTGTTGCACGATATCGAACACGGAGAAAAATTTATGAAGGTGTACAAACAAATGAAAATGTACAACGACGAAGAATTGAATCCGGTGTTGTACCAAAATAAAAAATAGGGTTTTCCCGTCATTTGGCACCAAAACCCAAACATATTGCCGTTATGCGCTTGTCTTCTATGGGAGACGTGGCCATGACGGTTCCTGTTTTACGGGCGTTGGTTCATCAACATCCCGAACTCCAAGTGACGGTGGTTTCTCGTCCGTTTTTTAAACCTTTTTTTGATACCGTTCCGCAGCTTAATTTTGTGGCTTTTGACCCGAAAACAACACACAAAGGATTGTTGGGATTAGGGCGTTTATACCAGCAATTATCGAGTTTATCCATTGATGCTTTTGCCGATTTTCACAACGTATTGCGCAGCAAAATGGTGCGCAGTTTATTTGCTTTATCAGGTAAAAAAACTGCCGCTTTAGACAAAGGCCGTGCCGAGAAAAAAACACTAACGCGTTTGCAAAACAAGCAATTTTTTCCATTGGCCTTAATGGTTGATCGACAAGCACAGGTTTTAGAAAAATTAGGTTTCCCGCTTGATCTTTCCAAGCCCACTTTTCCACCAAAACCAGCATTAACAAACGAAACCCGAGCCTTAGTTGGCGCCAAAACCAAACCCTGGATAGGACTAGCTCCCTTTGCCCAATACGACGGTAAAGTATATCCGTTAGATTTGATGCAACAAGTTATTCATCAACTGGATCAAACCGGAAAATATGAGCTTTTTTTATTAGGCGGTGGCGCCAAAGAAATCGCTTTATTGACCAAGCTTTCGCAGCATACAACACACACTAAAGTTATTGCGGGACAAATCAGTTTGGTGCAAGAATTGGCGGTGATGAGTCAATTTGACGTGTTGGTTTCGATGGATTCGGCTAATGGCCATATGGGCGCTTTACTGGGAATTCCGGTGATTACCTTGTGGGGCGCAACCCATCCGTATGCGGGATTTACGCCGTTTCATCAGCCGGAAAATAATTCACTTTGTGCCGATAGAAACGAGTTTCCGGGTTTGCCTACCTCAGTGTATGGCAATAAAATTGTGCCGGGTTATGCAGACGCGATGCGTACCATTTTGCCCGAAACCATTGTTGCTAAAATTCAAGAAATTACGGAAATTTAAACGTCGTCAAAATCCACAAACAATTCGGCAGAAGTTGGGTGTGCCTGACAAGTAAGGATGAGTCCTTCGGCTACTTCACTGTCAGATAAAATGGTGTTTTTTACCATGTGGGCACTTCCCTTGGTTACTCTTCCCAAACAACTGCTGCAAATTCCGCCTTGGCAGGAATAGGGCGCATCGATTCCTTTTTTTAGTGCTGCTTCTAAAACGGTTTGTTTTTGCGACATCTCAAAGGTGGTGGTTTCGCCGTCAACTAATATTGAAATGGAGGTATTTCCTTGGCTTGCTTGATCGGTTTTTTCAGCTGGAGTAGTGCTAAACAATTCAAATTTTATGGCCGATTCGGGTACGTTTTTGGTTTTTAATTCAGCCGAAATTTCCTGAATCATCGATTCTGGCCCACACAAATAATAGTGGTCAAACGAAGAATTGGCGTGTTGATTGAAAAAGTAATTTAATACTGAAGCATCAATTCGTCCAAACAAAGTGTGTTTGGCTTTTGCTCGACTAAACACATATTGAACCGAAAATCGTGCAGGATGTGCCGCTTGTAGTTCTTGCAATTGGGTGTAAAAAATGGTGTCTTCGGGGCTTTTATTTCCATAAATCAAGGCAAATGAACTTTCAGGTTCGCTGGCCAATACACTTTGGATCATGGAAAGTATAGGGGTGATTCCACTGCCTGCAGCGATAGCCATATAGGATTTGGTTTGCGTTGGCTTGGTATGCAACTGAAAATTTCCTTCGGGAACGCCCACCTCTATTAGATCTCCTGCCTTTAATTGGGTATTCGCAAAATTTGAAAACAACCCGTTTTGCACTGCTTTTACCGCAATGCGCAACTCGCCGCTTTCGGGAGCGCTACAAATGGAGTAGGGTCTGCGCAGGGCAAGGCCATCTAGGGTTAATTTCAAGGTTACATACTGCCCGGCTGTAAATTGGTAGGGAGCCGCCAACTCGGATGGGACTTGAAATTGAATAGATACCGCATCTTTGGTTTCGCGATGCACTTCTTTGATTGCTAATTTGTAGAACGAAGACATATAAAAAATTTTGGCAAAAGTAACGAATAGGACCAATTTTATACTAGTAATTACCCATAAAATTTTAGCCGTCAAATGTATGCGGCTATCAAAAATCAGCCTATATTTTTCTGTATATCAAAAAGAAACGTATTTTTACGGGTTAATATACTAAAACGGCTTTTTTTAAGTTTTAAAACCCAAATAGGCACCCATTGAAAACGAATAAACTTAGTTTTTTTTACTCCTTAGGATTAGGTCTACTTATTATAGCTTGTTCTACCAAAAAAGACACGTTTACTTCCCGAAATTCCCACGCACTAAGCACCAAGTATAACATTTTGTACAACGGAGGAATGGCCCTTGAAAAAGGAATTATCGATTTGAAAGCCCAAAATCAAGACAGTTATTGGGAAGTGCTTCCCGTTGAGCGCATGCAAATAAGCAAAGAGGCCATTTTGCCGGGGGAGACCAAAATAAACCCCAATTTTGATCGGGCCGAAACCAAGGCCACGATGGCCATTCAAAAGCATTCCATGAATATTGGCGGCGCCGAAAAAAACCCGCAAATGGACGAAGCCTATTTAATGCTAGGCAAGGCCCGCTACTATGACCAACGCTTTGTTCCAGCCTTGGAAGCATTCAATTATATCCTTTACAAATACCCCAACAGCGATAGAATTTACGAGGCCAAAATTTGGCGCGAAAAAACCAATATGCGCATGGAAAATGATGCGCTTGCGGTGACCAATCTTACCAAACTGCTAGACGAAATTAAATTCAAAGATCAAATATTTGCCGACGCCAATGCCAGTATTGCGCAGGCTTATCTGCACTTGGCCGAGAAAGACAGCGCCATTGCCAAGTTAAAATTGGCCCGCGATTTCACCAAATCAAAAGAAGAGAAAGCACGTTATCGTTTTATTATTGGCCAACTTTTTGAAGAAATGGGCTTGCAAGACAGCGCTTTTGTGGCCTATCAATCGGTGATCGACATGAAGCGTAAAGCTGCACGAGAATATGTAGTCCAGGCTCATGCTCGCCAAGCAATGCAGTTTGATTTTGCAAAAGGCGATACAGTGGCGTTTCTGAAAAAATTTAATGAACTCAAAAAAGATCGAGAAAACCGTCCGTTCCTCGACGTGTTAAATCACCGTGTGGCTTTGTTTTATGACAAACAAAAAAACACCAAACAAGCGCTTAATTACTACAATGCCTCCTTAAAAAAGAAATCAACTGATCAGTATTTGGTGGCTTCCAACTACCGCAATATGGCCGAAATTTATTTCTATAAAGCCAAATACACGACAGCCGGAAAGTACTACGACAGCACGATGACGCAGCTCAACAACCGGTCGCGGGAGTTTAAATTCATCAAGAAAAAACGGGATAATTTGGCCGATGTAATTAAGTACGAAGCCATTGCCAACAAAAACGACAGCATTATTTCTGTGTACAATCTATCTGATTCAGAACGAGTGGCCTACTACGAAAAGCACATTGAAGCCCTTAAAAAAGCCGACGAGATTCAAAAAGAAAAAGACAAAAAAGCCGCTAAATCTGCCGAGACAGCAGAAGAAGCCTCAGGAGAAAAAGGCGGAAGCAAAGGCCAAGGTAAAACATCGATGGCGCCGCCAAGCGCGATGGACGTAGCGTCAACAGCCAGCAATTTTTATTTTTACAACTCGTCGACGGTGGCCTACGGCAAAGCCGAATTTAAGAAAAACTGGGGCAATCGTCCCTACAAAACCAATTGGCGGGTAGCGTCTATGAAATCGGTGGATGCCAATGACAATTTGGCCGAAGCGGAATCAGAAGGTGACGCAGCCGAGGATTCGCTCAAAAAAGAAAAAGCAATTGACGCCCGTTACACCACGGATTTCTATACCCAACTGTTGCCCAAAGAGCAAGCGGTAATTGATGATTTAATTAAAGAGCGCAATTTTGCCTATTACCAATTGGGCTTGATTTATAAAGAAAAATTCAAAGAATACAACTTGGCTTCGGCCAAATTGGAGCAGCTGTTGCTCAACCAGCCCGAGGAGCGATTCATTTTGCCTTCGATGTATCAGTTGTATAAAATCTATGAAATTACCGATGCGGCCAAAGCGACAGCCATGAAAGACCGCATTATTAATGAATTCCCTGATTCGCGTTACGCCAAAATTTTAATTGCCTTGGCCAACGGAACGGTTGCCGCTACCGAATTACCCAATACGGCCTACGACAAGGTATATCAATTGTATGAAACGGGCGACATAAAAGCCACCTTGATTGCACTAGAAGAAGCCATAAACCAATACACCGGCGAAGAAATTATTCCAAAATTAGAATTATTGAAGGCGCACTGCACCGGAAAGTTGATGGGCTTGAACGAATACAAAAAAGCCTTAAATTTTGTGGCGCTCAATTACCCCAATGTAGAGGAAGGAAAAACCGCTGAATCTTTATTGGCTACCGATTATCCAAAATTTGAAAAACTAACCTTTTACCGCGCCAAACCAAGTAGTTGGAAAATCGTGTATATAGCCGATAACCCCAAAGATAAAAGTGTTATTAAATTACTAGAAACCACAGTTAAATTTATCAAAGACCGCAGCATCGATCAGCTTTCTACTTCGCTCGATGTGTATACGCCTACTAAAAATTTCTTTGTGATTCACGGGCTAAAATCAGCAGAGGCAGCCAAAGGAATTGTATCTATTTTGCGCGACTTTAAAGACTACAAATTGCCCAATACGGCCTACATCATTTCTAACGACAATTACAAAATTGTGCAAATCAAAAAGAATTTTGAAGAGTACCTGAAAACGCCGCCAAGCGACCCACTACCCGAAGTTCCTGACACTTATGTTCCGGCCAAATCCCAGCCAAATCCCATAATGTCCGACCAAACCGTTCCTGCCAACGATATTTTGGGTGGGGATGACACCGAAAATAGCATGGCGCCTCCCTCGCCCGATGACCTAAACATGAGTCCGGATGATCCATCGGTAATGAAAAAAGAAAAGAAATAGCCATGTTTGACAAAAAGACTAAATCGTATACAGATTTGTTGGGAAAAACCAACCGAATAGTTGAAGGCACCACCATTGAAGGCAATATCGTGTCGCAAGCTGATTTTCGTTTGGACGGCATATTAACCGGAAATTTCAAATCAAATGGCAAATTAGTGATTGGCCCTGCTGCCTCGGTAAAGGGAGATGTCGTTTGCAAAAACTGCGACATCGAAGGCAAATACCACGGCACTATTCAAGTAGCTGAACTACTCACCGTAAAAGCAAAAGCCAGCATTAAAGGCGCGGTGATTTGTGGCAAATTATCGGTAGAACCCGGCGCCGATTTTAGCGCTTCTTGCGAAATGAAACCGCCTTCTAAATCAAATTCTGCTATAGATGTCAGCACCAAACCAACAGAAACAAACGCGCAATAAATGGCTTGCGCTTATCAATATTCCCATTCAAATGGGCGTCATTGTATTTCTGTTTGCCTACTTAGGAAAATGGCTCGATGAAAAATACGCCAATCCACACCGACTTTATGTAAAGGGACTCACCTTAATTGGAATTGCCATTGCCTTTTACAACATTAACCGCCAACTCAAAGAAATCAACAAATCTGAATAACTCCATGCTGTTAAAAGTAAAACTCTTGTTGCAATTGCTTTTTCTGGTTGGAGTTAGTTATGTCATTCATCTTGGGCTTTATCGGTATACCGGCTTGGGCCAAACGGCAGTAGCGTTTCTGTTTTCGTTGCCGCAACTCTATTTATTTTTTGGAATTTCGTCCCTTGTTCTACTTGGAATTTTAACTTTTTTACCGCAGCGATTTACCGACAATTTTGGGTTTGTATTTATTTGGCTCACGCTTTTAAAAATAGGGATAACGTATTGGTTTTTTTATTCGATAGTAGGCAATTCTTCCGGATTTGATCCAATAGAAAAAAGACAAGTTTTTGTGGTGTTTGCTTGGTTTTTGACAATAGAAACCTACTTGTCTGCACGTATTTTGAACAAGGCCCAATAAACCCTTGGTTTTTCTATAAATCAACCAAAAAAATAATTACTTTATACTTTTGAATATTAATAATTAATGTACTTTTGCACCAAATTTTAGAAACTCAAAATTAAGTTAATTAATTCGCTATGGTGTTTTCAAAAAAACTGATTCAAGTAAGTATAGCAATTTTAGTCGCCTTTCTTCCTTTAACCGGATATTCTACTACTCCTGAAGCAGCTGCTTCAACGCCAGCACACGCTGCCGAAACCCATGCTGAACCCACCGATTTAAAATCAAAAATTAGAGCGTTTATAGATCACCACGTATTAGACGCACATGATTTCTCTCTTTTTGTAGACGAGTCTACTCCCGAACCAACGCATTACGGATTCCCCTTGCCGATTATTTTATGGGACAATGGCGTGCACTTTTTCTCTTCATCCAAATTTAACCATGGTGACGAACAAGGAACGGTTGCCGAATCTAACGGTAATTATTACGTATTGCACCACGAACGCATCTACAAAACCGATGCGCAAGGCACGTTAAACCTAGACGAACACCATCACCCCACCAACGCAAAACCAATCGATTTATCCATCACTAAAGGCGTTTTGACCATTATGGTAGTGGCCTTGTTGATGTTTATGTTGTTTAGCGGTTTGGCCAAATCGTATGCCAAAAATGGCGGGATCTCTTCTGGCCCAGGCCGTTTCTTTGAGCCGATTGTTTTATACATTCGCGACGAAATTGCCATCCCTAATATTGGTGAGAAACACTACAAAAGATACATGAGTTATTTGTTGACCATCTTTTTCTTTGTGTGGTTCTTGAATATTTTTGGATTGACACCACTGGGAATTAATGTAACTGGAAACATAGCTGTGACTTTTGGATTGGCTGTTATCACCTTTTTGATCACCAATTTAACTGCTAACAAAAATTACTGGGGACACATTTTTTGGATGCCCGGAGTTCCTACCCCCATGAAGTTTATTTTAGCGCCCATTGAATTATTGGGCGTATTAATCAAACCCTTCTCGTTAATGATTCGTTTGTATGCCAACATTTTTGCAGGCCACATCGTGTTGATGAGTTTGATTGGGTTGATGTTTATTTTTAAAAACTGGTTGGGAAGCAGCTTGTCCTTTTTGTTGTCGTTTGCCATTTCAACCATTGAGATTTTAGTAGCCTTGTTGCAAGCTTATATATTTACGATGTTATCAGCCTTATATTTCGGATCGGCGGTGGAAGAACACCATCACGGGGACGAGCATCATTAAAATTTTTGATTTTTGAATCTTGATTTTTGATTATTCTAAAATCAACAATCGTTAATCAACAATCGTTAATCAATTTGAATGTTTAATTTAATATATATACATTATGGAAATTCCTAAAATTGTTGGAGCTGGATTAGTAGTAATCGGAGCTGGTATCGGTATCGGTAGAATCGGTGGTTCTGCTATGGACGCTATTGCCCGTCAACCAGAAGCTACTGGTAAAATTCAAACCGCTATGCTTATCGCAGCTGCGCTTATTGAAGGTATTGGATTTGCTGCTTTATTTGCAGTATAATACAAACAAACAAAAAGCTGTAACGGTTGGTTGCAGCTTTTGTTTTACTTAATTGAACACAAAGAGTTTTTAAACTCACATTATATAGACAGTAAGAATAAAAAGTATGGAAAAGTTAATAAATGATTTTTCGTTTGGTTTGTTTTTTTGGCAAACATTAATTTTTGTTGGATTGATTTTCTTGTTGAAAAAATTTGCGTGGAAACCCATTTTGGATGCGGTGAATGAGCGCGAAGAAGGCATCAAATCTGCATTAGAATCAGCTGAAAATGCTAAAAAAGAAATGCAAAATTTGCAAGCCGACAACCAACGTATTTTGCAAGAAGCCCGTATGGAGCGTGATGCGATGTTGAAAGAAGCGCGTGAAATGAAAGAAAAAATGATCGCCGATTCTAAATCTGAAGCACAAGCACAAGGTTTAAAAATGATCGAGCAAGCCAAAGCGGCAATTGAAACCGAGAAAAATGCAGCCATGGCTGAATTGAAATCACAGGTTTCTACCTTGTCTTTAGCGATTGCCGAAAAATTATTACAAGACGAATTGGCCAACAAAGATTCCCAAGTAAAATTGGTAGAAAAAATGTTGGGTGATGCTAAACTAAACTAATTATGGCCAGTACAAGAGCTGCGATACGTTACGCCAAAGCAATCCTAGAAATAGCGCAAGCTAAAGGAGCTGCCGATGCAGTAAATGCCGACATGATTGTGGTGGAAAAAACCCTAAGCAACAACGCCGAACTGCGCACCTTTATCGCAAATCCAACCACCAAAGTTGAGGTAAAAGAAAGCGTGTTGTTGGAAGTGTTTGCGAGCGCCCATGCCGTAACCAAAAGCTTGTTTCATTTGTTGTTCGAAAACAAACGGTTTGAATTGCTTCACACCATTGCGGTTCGATATTCCGAGTTGCACGCGATTCTCAACGGCGTTGAAACGGCACAGGTAACTACCGCTATTCCGATGGACGCGGCTTTAGAAGCCAAAGTGTTGCAAAAAATTGCTACGTTTTCAGACAAGAAAATTACCATTGAAAACACAGTAGATCCAGCCATTATCGGTGGATTTATTTTACGTATAGGCGACAAGCAATACAACGCTTCCATTGCCAACAGATTGCAAGTATTAAAAAGAGAATTAAGTAACTAGTTATTTATATAATTATGGCGGAAATTAAACCAGCTGAAATTTCAGCAATTTTAAAAAAACAAGTAGAGCGTTTTGAATCTGGAGCTTCTCTAGAAGAAGTGGGAACAGTACTTCAAGTTGGGGATGGTATTGCCCGTGTTTACGGACTATCGAATGCCCAATACGGCGAATTAGTTCAATTTGAAAACGGTTTAGAAGGAATCGTTTTGAACTTGGAAGAAGACAATGTTGGGGTAGTACTTTTAGGACCATCAACTGGAATCAAAGAAGGATCAACCGCCAAAAGAACCCAACGCATTGCTTCCTTAAAAGTAGGCGAGCAAATGGTAGGTCGTGTAGTAAACACCTTGGGTTTTCCTATTGACGGAAAAGGACCCATCGGCGGAGACTTATACGAAATGCCATTGGAGCGTAAAGCACCAGGAGTAATTTTCCGTCAGCCCGTAACTGAGCCTTTGCAAACCGGTGTAAAAGCCGTAGACGCGATGATTCCTGTAGGGCGTGGACAACGGGAGTTGGTAATTGGCGACCGTCAAACGGGTAAATCTACCGTGTGTTTGGATACCATTTTGAACCAAAAAGAATTTTATGACGCGGGTCAACCGGTATTTTGTATCTACGTAGCGATTGGACAAAAAGCCTCGACAGTAGCGGGTATTGCAAAAATGTTAGAAGAAAAAGGAGCGATGGCTTACACCATTATTGTAGCCGCCAACGCATCTGATCCAGCGCCAATGCAAGTTTATGCGCCTTTTGCAGGAGCAGCTATTGGTGAATATTTTAGAGATTCAGGCCGTCCGGCTTTGATTGTATATGATGATTTATCAAAACAAGCGGTTGCGTATCGTGAGGTGTCTCTATTGTTAAGAAGACCACCGGGTCGTGAAGCCTATCCTGGAGACGTATTTTACTTGCATTCTCGTTTATTAGAAAGAGCGTGTAAAGTAATCGCCAACGACGACATCGCCAAAAACATGAACGACTTACCCGATTCGTTAAAACCAATCGTAAAAGGAGGAGGTTCATTAACCGCCTTGCCAATCATTGAAACCCAAGCGGGTGACGTATCAGCCTATATTCCAACCAACGTAATTTCGATTACAGATGGTCAGATTTTCTTAGATGGTGATTTGTTTAATTCGGGTGTTCGTCCAGCGATTAACGTAGGTATTTCGGTATCTCGTGTGGGAGGAAACGCACAAATCAAATCGATGAAAAAAGTAGCGGGTACCTTAAAATTAGACCAAGCGCAATTCCGTGAATTGGAAGCGTTTGCTAAGTTTGGTTCTGATTTGGATGCCGTAACCTTGAACGTAATCGAAAAAGGAAGACGCAACGTAGAGATCTTGAAACAAGGATTGAATGATCCGTATACCGTAGAAGACCAAGTAGCGATTATCTATGCCGGTTCTAAAAACTTGTTGCGTAATGTGCCTGTAAACAAAGTAAAAGAGTTCGAAAAAGACTTTTTGGCCTACATGAACAGCAAAAACAGAGCGACACTAGACGCGTTAAAAGCAGGAAAATTAGACGACAGCATTACCGGTGTAATCGAGGCTGCTGCCAAAGAAATTTCAGCAAAATATAATTAAGCTTGAAGTTAGAAGTTTGAAGTAGGGAAGTTAACACCTTACTTCGAGCTTCGAGCTTCCAACTCCTAACTATACACAAATGGCAAATTTAAAGGAAATCCGTAACCGAATTACTTCCGTATCCTCGACGATGCAAATCACATCGGCGATGAAAATGGTTTCTGCCGCGAAGTTAAAAAAAGCGCAAGACGCCATTACAGCGATGCGTCCGTATGCCGAAAAATTGACCGAGTTGTTGCAAAACTTGTCGGCCACCTTAGACGGAGATGCCGGTGGCGAATACACCACGCAACGCGAAGTGAAAAAAGTATTGTTGGTGGCCGTTACCTCAAACCGAGGTTTGTGTGGCGCCTTTAATACCAACGTAGTTAAAGAAGTAAAAAGCAGAACCGATTTTTATGCAGGTAAACAAGTGGATGTTTTTGCCATTGGTAAAAAAGGAAACGACGTGTTACGAAAAACACACCCGGTAATTGACAACCAAAGTGCTGTTTTTGACAACCTTACTTTTGATACTGTTTCTGTTATTGCGAATACCATTACCGAATTGTTTTTAACTGGCGGGTACGACAAAGTAGAGTTGATTTACAACCAGTTTAAAAATGCAGCTACTCAAATTGTACAAACCGAGCAATTTTTGCCTTTGGCCGCTTTGGCTTCAGCAACAACTGCTTCGGCTGGAGATTACATTTTTGAGCCTTCCAAAGAAGACATTGTAATGACCTTGATTCCAAAGTCATTGAAAACGCAATTGTACAAAGGAATTCGCGATTCATTTGCTTCAGAGCACGGCGCGCGTATGACAGCCATGCACAAAGCAACCGACAACGCAACCGAATTGAGAAATCAATTAAAATTAACCTACAACAAGGCCCGTCAAGCGGCAATTACCAACGAAATCTTAGAAATTGTAGGTGGAGCCGAAGCCTTAAACGGATAATTTTACACACTAAAATAAACCAAAAGCCAACAGTAATTGTTGGCTTTTTTTATTTGTATTGGAGCCTCATTTGTTTGTTTAAATCCCTATTTTTGTTTCACTTCAACCAAATCACGATTCCCTTGGGCTTGTACAAAAAACTCTTCAAAAACACCGCGATATATGGACTGGCTACGGTTATTCCGCGGATGTTCAGTTTTTTATTGGTGCCCATCTATACACAACTGCTTCCCAGAGAAGAATACGGCCAAGTGACCATTATTTTTTCTTGGATGATTTTCTTTAACGTGATCTTAGCCTATGGCATGGAAACTTCTTTTTTTCGGTTTTACAACAAAGAAGCCGACAAAGAAAAAGTTATTGAAACCAGCACCGTTTCTATTTTTGCCAGTTCACTATTCTTTTTAGCGCTTGCCTTGTTATTTCGAAACACCTTGGCTGCCGCTTCGGGAATCGACGTGCAGTACATTACCTATTCCATTTGGATTATAGTGTTGGATGCATTTGTAATTGTGCCATTTTCTAAGTTGCGAGCCCACCAAAAACCAGGACTTTATGCGATGCTCAAAGTAGGAAATGTAGCGGTCAATCTAAGTTTGAATCTCTTTTTTCTTATGGTGCTACCCAAAATGGCCGTAGCCCAACCGGGTGGTTTTTTGGCGAGCATATTCCAGGAAAACTTTCAAATTGGCTATATTTTTATTTCTAATATCTTGGCGAGTTTGGTTACATTTTTAGCCTTGTCGTCCAATTACATGCACCTCAAATGGGAATTTGATTGGGACCTGTGGAAACGCATGTTACGCTACGGATTGCCTATCTTGGTAGCCGGTCTTGCCTTTGCCATTAACGAGCAATTTGATAAAATTTTATTGGGAAAATTACTCCCGGCCAACGTGGCACATGCACAGGTAGGGGTTTATGCAGCCTGTTATAAACTGGGTCTGTTTATGGTCTTGTACCGCACGGCCTATACCTTGGGCATTGAGCCTTTTTTCTTTAGTCACGCCAACGATGCCAAAGCCCCCGAAACCTATGCCACGGTTACCAAGTACTTTGTGATATTTGGTTCGTTTATTCAGTTGGTCGTGTTGGTTTTTGCCGATGTATTCAAGGAGCTCATGATACGAGACACGTCCTATTGGGAAGCCATGAAAGTGGTGCCGTTAATTATCGTAGCCAATTTCTTTTTGGGCATTTACACCAATTTATCTATTTGGTATAAATTGACTGACAAAACCCATATTGGCGCATTTATTTCCCTATTTGGCGCGGCACTTACTTTGGCACTCAATTTTTTATTGATTCCATCCTATGGGTATTACGGTTCGGCAGTTGCGACCATCGCGGCCTATGGAAGCATGATGATTATTTCCTACCTATTGGGGAATCGCTATTACCCAATTCCCTACGACCGAATAAAAATAGGCAGTTACCTGGGCAGTTCCATCCTTTTTTCGGGCTTGTCTTTTTATTTTTTCAGAGAAAATTATGTAGTTGGGACAGGTTTAATTAGCGCTTATATGGCCATTATTTATTTCTTCGAAAAAGAAACCTTGCTTCAGTTACTGCGCAAACCCAATCTAAAACAGTAATCCTCCAATCGATTCATCCATGCAAATTAACATCATCAACACTTCTGCTCATCCGTTGCCCAGCTATGAAACATTGGCCTCGGCCGGTATGGATTTACGTGCAGCGATTCAAGAACCTATAAGTTTAAAACCACTAGAACGCGCCTTGGTTAAAACAGGCTTGTTCATTGAACTTCCCATTGGCTTCGAAGCACAGGTACGTCCACGCAGTGGATTGGCGATCAAAAAAGGCGTCACCGTATTGAATAGCCCGGGAACAGTTGATGCCGATTACCGCGGAGAAATTGGGGTAATTCTGGTGAATCTATCGTCCGAAACTTTTGTGGTAGAAAACGGCGAACGCATCGCGCAGTTGGTAATCGCCAAACACGAACGAGCCGAATGGAACGAAGTAGCCGCACTTTCTGAAACCGAACGTGGCGCCGGCGGATTTGGCAGTACCGGCGTAAAATAGGCTCACAATTAAAACCAAATAACTAGTCAAATATGGTAAAGTTTGCGAACTTTGCGCCCTAAAATCTAATCTGATGAAAATAATTGTACCCATGGCTGGACGAGGATCCAGATTGCGTCCCCACACGCTTACTGTTCCTAAGCCATTAATCCCCATTGCAGGAAAACCTATTGTACACCGTTTGGTCGAAGACATTGCCGGCGTGATCAACCAAGAAATCGAAGAAATTGCCTTTATCATACACAAAGATTTTGGCACACAAGTTGAAAAAGATTTGATTGCCATCGCCGAGAAATTAGGTTCAAAAGGCAGCATTTATTACCAAAACGAAGCCCTGGGAACGGCACACGCGATTATGTGTGCCAAAGAATCCATGAGCGGCCCTTTGGTGGTAGCCTACGCAGACACTTTGTTTCGTGCCGATTTTAGCTTAGACACTTCGGCAGACAGCGTAATTTGGGTGAAACAAGTAGAAGACCCGAGTGCTTTTGGTGTTGTGCAACTCAACGCGCAAAACCAAATTGTTGATTTTGTAGAAAAACCCAAAGAATTCATTTCTGATTTAGCGATTATTGGCATCTATTATTTTAAATCGGGGGAAACCTTGCGTGCCGAATTACAGTATTTGCTAGACAATAATGTAGTGAAAGGTGGCGAATACCAACTCACCGATGCATTAGAAAACATGAAAGTAAAAGGCCTCAAATTTGTGCCCGGAAAAGTAGACGAATGGATGGATTGCGGCAATAAACCTGTAACTGTAGAAACCAATTCCCGCATGTTGCAGTTTTTGCACCAAGACGGTGTGCAGTTGGTTTCAGATTCGGTCTTGTTGCAAAATTCTACAATTATAGCGCCTTGTTTTATTGGCGAAGATGTACAAATCATAAACAGTACCGTAGGACCAAACGTGTCTTTGGGCAAAGGTTGTCACGTGAGCAACAGCACAATGACAAACAGTTTGGTGCAAAACCACAGCCACATTAAAAACGCCAAATTAAACGAGGCTATGATTGGCAGTCATGCGACATTTAATGGGGAGTTTGCCAGCATTAGCATCGGTGATTATTCGGTGTTGGAATAACAAATAGAAAGCCTTAGGCAAAAAGGAGAAATGACTCAAACAAATAGAATGGTGGTTTTTGGATGCATTTGGCTTGGATTAGCCCAGTCACTGCATGCCCAAACTGAACCTACAGATGTCGCTTCTGCCTCCGATCAATTTCAAGATGCCTTCTACGAATCCCTTACTCAAAAAGGAATCGAGAATTACGATAAGGCTGTTTTGTCTTTAGAAAAATGCCAAGTTTTGGAACCCAATAATGCCGTGGTTTATTTTGAATTGGGTAAAAATTATTTGGCGCAAAAGGACTACAACAAAGCCTACGAATCTTTTGAAAAGGCCACCCAATTGGATCCCACCAACAAATGGTTTTGGGTGGGGCTTTATGATGTGTTGTATGAAACCAAAGCCTATGAGGAAGCGATTCCCATTGTCAATCAACTCATCGAATTTACTAAAGACTACAAAGAAGACCTCGTGTCATTGTATATGAATACGCAGCAATTTGACAAAGCCTTAGCCCTGATCAACGAGCTTAATGATGGAGTAGGAAAATCGGAATTACGAGATAAATACAAGTCTCAAATCTTTGGCCAAGGCAAATTTCAGTCTACCGAAATGGATCGATTGTGGGCCGAAATAAAAAAGAATCCCCAAGAAGAAGCCAATTACATCAGCTTGATATTTTTGTATTCCGATCAAAACCAAGACGAAAAAGCGCTCGAAGTAGCCAAAAAATTAGAACAAGCAATCCCCAATTCTGATTGGGCACAAGTGAGTTTGTTTAAATATCATTTGCTGGCCAACGAAGGAGATAAAGCGGCAAAATCATTGTTGTTTGTGTTGACAAGCCCCAAAGTAGAGTCCAAAATCAAGCACCGCATGCTCAACGAGTTTTTATTGTTCATCCAAGACAAACCCCAATTTGACACTGATTTTGAAAAGGCGGTGGGCTTACTTATTCAAGACCCTACCGTAGCAGTAAACAAAGAGGTAGGGAAGTTTTATCAACGCAAAAACAACACGGCAAAAGCCATTTATTTTTACAACAAGCAACAGGCAATTACTCCCGACGATACCGAATGTTTGCAATTATTAGCCGGTTTGTATACCGAAACGGCGCAATTTGACGTTTTAGCCGTATGGGCCACGCAAGTTATCGAACGATTTCCGTTGCAGCCGCAGTGGTATTATTATGCGGGTTTGGCCAACAATCAACTAAAAAAATCGGCCGAAGCCATCTCCCAACTCGAAGCAGGTTTGGAATTTGTGGTAGATGATCCCGCCCTGGAAATAAATTTTTATATCCAACTCGGAGAAGCCTATCATGCTTTGGGCAACGAAGCCAAAAAAGAATTTTATTTCACCAAAGCTGAATCGCTTGTTCGGCAAGCACAAAAAAAATGAAATACCTATTGTTAGTTGTTGCGGTGCTTACCGTTTCTTGTAAATCAAAATTGCCCAAAGCCGAGAAAAAGGCCTTGGCTCAATTGGAATTGCCTGTTGCCGATACTACGCGAGTGAAAGGAAATTATTTTGAGCAGCAGCTTGCTTTTACCACGGCCTACATCAAATGCAATGCGCATTATGAAACCGATAAACAAGCCCAAAATGTAACGGCTGAAATCAAAATCAAAAAAGACGAAAAAATCATCATCAGCATTCGGTTTTTAGGGATTACTATGGCCAAAGCCATGATTACACCTACCCAAGTGCAGTATTACGAAAAATTAAACAGCAGTTATTTTGACGGAAATTTTGAAACCATCAGTCAATTTGCCGGCACCGATTTAAATTTTCAAAAACTCCAAAATGTATTAATTGGCCAAGCCATCGAAGCTTTTCCGTCACACGAATGCAAAGCCACGCTCCAAGACAATTGGATTAAGGTAGAGAAAGATCAGGGAGACGCGGCCTTTATTACCTATTTCTTTGACGCCCTAAATTGGCGTTTGCAAAAACAAGTAATCCAACAGCAGGCTCAAGAACGCTTATTGACGGTAAGTTATCCAAAATTTGCGTCTTACAATAGTTTAATTTTACCGGCTTCGATTGTGGTGAACGCCATTCAAAAACAAGCAAAAATGAACCTCAATATCGAATATACCGACATCGCGGTAAACGAAGAGTTGACCTTTCCATATGCCGTTCCAGCCGGGTACAAACGATTAGTTATCAATTAGATTTACAAAAAAATTACCATGGGTAAAGTAATCACCATCCTTTTGTTTTTGTTCACTTCTGTGTTGGGTTGGAGCCAAGAAAACCAGCAAGAAAAGTTAGAACAGCGCAAAGCTGAAATTTTACGAGAAATTCGTGAAAAAGAGGCGCAGTTGCAGCACGTGAAATCGAAAGAGGTTTCCGTGAAAAAGCAGTTGGAAATTCAATCTGAAAAAATTAAGCTGAAAGAAAAACTCATCAACACCACCGAGAAACAAACCAAATTGCTAAGCAACGACATGTACTTAAATCAATTGACGATCAATAGATTAAAAAGAGAATTGACCGTGCTTAAAGACGATTATGCCCAAATGATTATCAAGTCCTACAAAAGTCGCTCCGAGCAAAGTCGCGCCATGTTTTTGTTGTCGTCCGAAAACTTTTTGCAGGCTTATAAGCGTGCGCAGTACATGAAACAATATGCCAGCTACCGCAAAAATCAAGGATTGGAAATTCAAAGTAAATCAGAAGACTTGTTGGTGCACAACGAAACCTTGGAAGTGCAAAAAACGGCCAAACAAAAGCTAATTGAAGAAAACGAGAAAGAGCGTTTGGTATTAGAAAAAGAAAAACAACTGCAGCAAGAGTTGGCCAAAGCCATCAAAAAAGACAAGAAACAATTGTTGGGCGACATCAAAAAGAAACAGCAGGAAACCAAAAACATCGACAACCAAATAGCCAAATTATTGCGCGCAGCGATTGCAGCGGCCAACAAAAAAACGGCAACAGCTGTAGTTAAGTCAAATCCTAAAACCTCAGCAGAATCTACAAAAGCTACCGAAACTTCGGCTAAAATTGTGTTGACAGCCGAAGGGAAAATAGAATCCAATAATTTTAGAGCCAACAAAGGAAAGTTGCCTTGGCCCGTAGAAAAAGGATTTGTTTCGTTGCCCTACGGCGACCAGCCGCACCCCATTGTGAAATCACTAATTGTACACAATAGCGGGGTTGAAATTACAACCGATCAAGGGTCAAGTGCACGTGCGGTGTTTGCTGGAGAAGTAATTAGCGTGATGGTCTTATCGCCGGTAAATAAAGCGGTGATGATCCAACACGGAGATTATTTTACGGTATATCAGAATTTGAGTAGTGTGTCAGTGACTAAGGGAGACAAAGTTTCAATTAAGCAAGCAATTGGTCGCATCAGAACCAATGGAGATACAGGAAAAACGATTTTAAAGTTCACTATTTCTCAAAACACAGTCTACAATAATCCCGCTACTTGGTTGTTTAATATGTAATTAGACAAACAAAGCTTTAAGTTCGGTGGCGTCGTGCGGGCTCATTTTTCCTGCCAACACCAAACTCAGTTGTTTGCGGCGCAAAGCTGCGTCAAAACGCTGGTGTTCTAACTCAGTTTCGGGCACAACGGGTGGAACTTCTACCGGTCTTCCGGTATCATCAACCGCGACAAAAGTATAAATGGCTTCGTTGGCTTTATTTCGGTTGCCCGTTTCGCGATCTTCAACCCAAACATCAATGTATATTTCCATAGAACTTTTAAAGCTCCTAGAAATTTTTGCTTCTACCGTAACCACGCTTCCTAATGGAATGGCTCGATTGAAGGCCACATGATTTACTGAGGCAGTTACCGCAACTCGTCGCGAATGTCTGCGGGCTGCAATGCTCGCCGCCCGGTCCATGCGGGCCAATAATTCGCCGCCAAATAAATTGTTTAATGGATTGGTTTCGCTGGGAAGTACTAAATCAGTTAGAATGGTTAGGGATTCGGAGGGTGTTTTTGGTTGCATAGTTCGGGTATAAAAAAATCCCGCAAGTGCGGGATAAGTGATTATAGTTCTTTAACAAGTATCCAAGCCTCTGGGTTGGATTTTACAATATTGACTTGTGCGGTTTTTGCTTCTTGGTAGGTGGCATAACTTCCGTACAATACCGGGAATAATCCGTATTTATTGGGTTCAATTCGGCGCGCCGTATACCCTTGTTTTACTAAATTTTGCAATACGATATTGGCATTTCCCTCGTTTCTAAAGGCACCAGCTACAATATGGTAGGTCAACAGTTCTACTTCGATAGGCATAGCAATGCTAGGAATGGGGCTTTGAATAAAAAATGTGGCTTCTTGAATCGAATTTTGCACCTCTTTTTGCACGGCCATTTCTACAAGCAGGGTTTCTTGTGCTATCTGATCAGTATATACTTTAAAACCAATACTACCGGCTGCGGTAAAAGCCAACACAAAAACGGCTGCATATTTTAAATAAGCAGGTGCTTTTCTGCGTTCAGGGGTGAATTGAATAGGGGCTTTTTCTTCCAGTTCCTCGACAACTTCTTTGAGTTCTTCTCGAAGCACTTTTGGCGACACAAAGGTGGTAAGTCCAAAGGCTTCGGGCAAGTAATTTATAGTATCAGCGGGGGTAAACAACAAATTATTTTCGGCAGTTAAGGCAATTTCTCCAATGTTTTTCAAGGTAAAATGGCCATTAACTTCTAGGATACTTTTCCAAATTGCTAGTTCACTTTCTATGGCGTGAACGGCATTTTCATAGGTGGTTTTTTCTGATTCAGCAATGTGATTGGCCAATAAGCCGTCATTGTTTTTGAGGTTTGGATTAAACGAAACTACTTTTTTTGGTGGATAAAAGGAATGTGTAGCTGCATACAAATAGGCGGATTGTATTTCGGCCAAAAAAGCACCAAAACCAGGAACCGTTACGCATTGGTGACGGTAAAGCAGTTGTGAAATGTAGTGTTCAATCTTCATAAGAAGCAAAGGTATACAATGCGAAAGAGCAGCAAAATTTTATCCACAATTTTTTTCAACAATTTCAAAATATTCGCTACTTTCCGTTTTCAATTTTACCTTATGCGCCACGAAGATTTATTTTATGTATTAGCCTTGCTAAAAGCCGAAGGCATTGGAGATGTCACCGCCAAAAAACTCATTTCGATCTGCGGATCAGCCGAAGCCGTTTTTAAAACACCCTTATCCAAGCTCAAAGGCATAGGAAAAGGAGCCGAAAACATGCTTCGTCAACTCAAATCTCCCGACCTATTTCGGGCTGCTGAATCCGAGTTAAATTTCATTCAAACGCAGCACATTCAAACCGCCTATTTTCTGGAGGACAACTACCCAGAACGGCTGAAACATTGTTTTGATGGGCCGTTATTGCTTTTTTCTAAAGGAAAATTGCATTTCCAAAACCGTAAAATCATCAGCGTTGTGGGCACGCGTCAAGTTACGCCTCATGGGGCTGCGTTTTGCAAGCAACTCATTGCCGATTTGGCGCCTTTAGATCCAATCATCGTGAGTGGTTTTGCTTTTGGAGTAGACATTATAGCCCACCAAGCGGCTATAGAACAAGGGCTGCAAACCATTGCGGTAGTCGCGCATGGATTAGATCAGTTGTATCCCAAAGTACATCAAAAATACCTGCCCCAATTGCAAGAAAATGGGGGTTTACTCAGTGAATTTTGCAGTGGAACTCCCCCAGAGAAAGAAAATTTTGTGCGGCGCAACCGCATTGTAGCAGGCATCTCCGAAGCTACTATCGTAATTGAATCGGCCGAAAAAGGAGGGTCTTTAATTACCGCCAACCGAGCCTTTGACTACAATCGCGATGTCTTTGCAGTACCCGGTCGTGCCACCGACAAATTCAGCCAAGGTTGTCTGCAGCTCATACAAACCCAAAAAGCCCAGTTGCTATCTAGCGCTGCCGATTTGGTTTATCACCTCAATTGGGAGCTCAACCAACCGAAAAAACCGGTTCAAAAACAATTGTTTGTGCAGCTTGATGATCAGGAACAACGAGTCTATGACTATTTATTGGCCCACGGAAAAGAAGAGCTTGATTATATTGCTTTGGCTTGCGAACTCCCTATTTACAGACTGTCGGGACTTTTGCTCACCTTAGAATTAAAAGGCGTGGTTCGGCCGTTGCCAGGAAAATTATTTGAAGCTATTTAGCACCGAATCCCAACTTTTCGCGCACCCGATTGAGTACGCCATCGGCAATTTTACTTGCTTTGGCGGCGCCTTGATGCAAGGCTGCGTCCAATTCGGCCAGGTTGTTCATGTAGTACTGGTATTTTGTTCGCTCAGTTTCAAAACGGCTCAGCAGCAACTCAAACAAGCCTTGTTTGGCATGGCCGTAGCCAAAATCGCGGTTGGTGTTTTGGTATTTTTCGCGGAAGATTTGCAATTGCTCTTCGGTTGCGAGTAGTTTATACAAGGCAAACACATTACAAGTTTCTGGATTCTTTGGATCTTCAAGTGGAGTACTGTCGGTTTCTATGCCCATAATTTGTTTCCGTAAGTCCTTGTCATCCAAGAAAATATTGATGGTATTATTGGCCGATTTGCTCATTTTTCCGCCATTGGTTCCGGGCACATATTTGGTGTCTTCTTGCACAGACGATTCGGGTAATACAAACGTATCGCCCATTTGGTGGTTGAAACGTGCGGCTACATCACGGGTAATTTCGATGTGTTGCAATTGGTCTTTACCAACCGGAATAAACTCGGCGTCATACAGCAAAATATCAGCAGCCATGAGCATGGGATAACTAAAAAGTCCTGCATTCACGTCGTCCAAACGATCGGATTTGTCTTTAAAAGAATGGGCCAAGGTGAGGCGTTGAAACGGGAAAAAGCAACTCAAATACCAAGCCAACTCTGCCGTTTGTGGCACATCTGATTGACGGTAAAAAATTACCTTCTCAATATTGAGCCCACAGGCCAACCAAGCTGCTGCCGTACTGTAGGTGTTGGCGCGTAGGGCTGTTCCGTCTTTTATTTGCGTCACCGAATGCAAATCGGCGATAAACAAAAAAGAGTCGTTTTCGGGCTTGTTTGACAATTCAATAGCCGGAATAATCGCGCCCAATAAATTTCCTAAATGTGGGGTTCCTGTGCTTTGAATTCCAGTGAGTATTTTTGACATGGTGCGTGCGTTTGTGCAAATGTAAATCTTTTGGCCAAAATAGGGATTGAATTGTTACTTTTGGTAGGATGAAACCCATAAAGATGATTTTTTGGCTGCTGTGGCGCATTTGGTTTTACCTGATGGTGGGCTTGCCAATCGTAATTATGTTTCCGTTTTTGGTGCTTTCTATACTAAAAGAAAAATGGTATCCCTACTTTTTTGTGATGGCGCGCATTTGGGCCAAATCTATTTTGTATACCAGTGGTTTTTACTACAAGGTGACCCAAGATCAACAGTTGGATTCCAATAGCAGTTATATGTTTGTGGCCAATCACACTTCTATGACCGACATTATGTTGATGTTGGCCGTAATCCCCAAACCCTTTGTATTTGTGGGCAAGAAAGAATTGGCAAAGATCCCCTTGTTTGGTTTTTTCTACACCCGTACGTGTATTTTGGTAGACCGCGGCAATGCCAAAAGTCGTCAAGCGGTATTTGAGCGCGCGCAAAAACGGATAAACCAAGGCTTGAGCATTTGTATCTTTCCCGAAGGCGGCGTTCCCTATGATGAATCCATCGTGTTGGACGACTTTAAAGACGGGGCTTTTCGCTTGGCTATTGAGCACAACCTTCCCATTGTTCCGTTGACTTTCCCGGACAACAAAAAACGATTTTCCTATACTTTCTTTAGCGGAAGCCCCGGCATTATGCGCGCTCATGTGCATCATTTTGTGCCAACATCGGGCAAATCCATAGAAAGTAAAGCTGAAATTAAAGCGCTCAACGAAGAGGTTAGGACAGTTATACTAGACAAATTACGGAACTATTAGACATAAAAAATCCCGGGAAAACCGGGATAGTTTATTTAGACATTTTCTTTAATTCGTGCTTTGATTTTTTCTTCCAATTCATCAGCCAATTCAGGGTTGTCTTTGATGAGCACTTTTACGGCATCACGCCCTTGCCCCAATTTGGTTTCGCCATAACTAAACCACGATCCCGATTTTTTGATGATTTCAAACTCAACAGCCAAATCCAAAATTTCGCCTGTTTTGGAAACGCCTTCGCCATACATGATGTCAAATTCGGCAGTTCTAAATGGCGGCGCTACTTTGTTTTTAACCACTTTTACTTTGGTGCGGTTACCCACTACATTTTCTCCGTCTTTAATTTGAGACGAACGACGAATATCCAAACGCACGGAAGCATAAAATTTTAAGGCATTTCCACCTGTAGTAGTTTCTGGGTTCCCAAACATTACTCCGATTTTTTCACGCAATTGGTTGATGAAAAATACCGTACAATGTGTTTTGCTGATGGTTCCTGTTAATTTTCGCAAAGCCTGAGACATCAAACGGGCGTGTAATCCCATTTTGGAGTCACCCATTTCGCCTTCAATTTCACTTTTTGGCGTTAATGCCGCTACCGAGTCAATAACTACAATATCGATGGCGCCCGAACGAATTAAATTTTCAGTAATTTCTAGTGCTTGTTCTCCGTTATCGGGTTGTGAGATAATTAGGTTTTCTACATCAACGCCCAATTTTTCGGCATAACCTCTATCAAAGGCGTGCTCGGCGTCGATAAAAGCGGCAATCCCTCCCGCTTTTTGTGCTTCGGCGATCGCGTGTAAAGTTAAGGTAGTTTTTCCGGAAGATTCAGGCCCATAAATTTCGATGATTCGGCCTTTTGGATAGCCATTTACACCCAACGCTAAGTCTAATCCCAAGGAGCCAGACGAGATGGTTTCAACCTCTTCAATGGCTTTGTCTCCCATTTTCATTACAGTACCTTTACCGTAAGTTTTGTCTAATTTATCGAGCGTTAATTGCAACGCTTTTAATTTGGCTTCTTTTTCTGAACTCATCTTTTCCTTCATTTTTGGGTCATTAATTTTTGTAAAAATAGGTTTTTTTCTCAATTTTTTCTAGTTAATACAGTTCGTTTTCATCTTTTTATCAACAGCTTCTCGGTTTAATTTTCGGAATTCTAGGGGGAAGAAATTTCACCCGTTTTGGCCATGGTTTCCCATTTAGTAGCCAAGGAATACAAGCCAAGTTTCAAATAGGCAGCCTGTAATTCATGGCCAATTTTTTGAATAGCGGCTTTATTTGAACAGCTTTTTATCGCCTCAAAATACCAGTGATCAGCTTGCAGAGGTCTTTTGGTTTGCAAACAGGCATAGCCCAATTCTAGAAAGGCTTTTTGAGATGGACTTTCTTGCACTAGTTGTTCCAACACCAGAATCGCTTTTGGATACCGCGCCATGGCATTGTAGGCATAACCCAATTCAAACAGCAACTGCGGATTATTTGGGTAGATTTTGAGCGTTTTTTTGAGCACAGGCACTGCCAAACTACTTTGTTCTATTTGGTTGAAGTAATGCCCGAGGGCGGCGCGATTTTCTGCTGTTTGAGCAAACAGTTCGGCGGCTAAGGCTTCGGGTTTTTCGGGCAGGTTCCATTGGCGTTGAATCGCTTTGGGAATCAGTGCCACTTTTAGATTTGGATCGTGCAGGGTTTTTTGCAGCACATACGATTTCTTACTGCGGTTGAGATTCCAACTCCCGTTAAATACCAAGGTGTTTTCTAAATGAAACTGAATTCCTTTTTTGGGATCAAAATAAATGTATCCATAAAGGTATACCGATTCCGTTGGTTTTTTTGGTAAAACAACCCAATGGTTTACGGCGTAGAAAAAATGGGTATGGAATGTAAGATTGGGTTGTTTTTGAACTGCTGTGAGCGCTAAACAAGGCCAAAGAAAAACCAGGGCGTTTGTTTTAGGCTGGACAAATGACTGTATCATAATAAATTTGAATGGCTTAGATAAGTCAAAAGTATAGCGGGTTTTGCGCTACATACTGCAGATTTTATGTAGTAAATGTTAAATATATTCCAAAAAAAAGACGGCTCAAATGGCCGTCTTTTAAGCAGTTTTACTTGCTTTGTTATTTTCCTTTGCTAGCAAACTAGTTTATAACAATATCATCAATTTGCATGGTAGTGGTTACTCCTGCGCCATTTCCAGTATATTCAAACACAAAAAATCCAGTTCCTGTTACACCAGCTGGAATTGTATAGTTGTTGCTGTTGGTGAAATTGGTTGGGTAACCTGTGGAAGAACCCGGCGAAAGCACAAAGCTTGCCGTGATATCGGTATAGGTAGCATTTGTTGTATTTGTGCCAGGTACATAGTCGGTTGTGTAATACACTTTCAGGCAGTTTCCATTGCTGTATCCAGCTTTCGATTTGAATGAAAACACACTAGCCGCTGTAAAGTTTACAGGAACCATAAAAACAGTTCTGTTGGCTTCAGGCGTTCCGCCATAGGATGTCATTTGAATGTATTTGTTCCCACCAAACGTTTTCACTTGCCAATAGCGACTTCCCACAACGGCATCATTGATGTATTCTGGAAACACTTGTTGGTTGGTCGTGTTATAGGAGGTAAAGGGTTCGTTTAGAGACGATCCATAGCTTAGATTTGTTCCTCCAATAGGTGGATAAAAGTCAATACTTAGGCGCTCTTCTGTGAGGTTGATGTCGCTTTCAGTACGCACCATAAATTGATAATCAGAATTATATTTGGTTAATACACCTCGTATTTTACCGTTTTTAGACGGAACAGCTCTTGAAGAAAACGTAGCATACGAGCTGATTCGAACGATAATGGTGTTGCCAAATTCATTGGTAATTAAATGGTTTGTTGCGCCACCTAAGTCATTTAATGTTGCATCGTAATACGTTTTTCCAATGGATGCATCGGTAAATTGAACGTTGTCAAACTCAATAAGTTTGTTCAAATAGGTGTCCGAAAGCGCTTGGTTAATTGTAATGCGGTTTACCAAATCTTCTTCGTCAATTTTTGAACACGAACGCGTGATAATAGTTTGATATTCAACGGGCGAAATTCTCCCTACTTCATCGTCTGAAGGATCTGTTGGCGTTCCACCATTGTATAAATTTCCAATTATTGGCGCATCAAATTCTTTTACGATGTAGCGATTTTTCATATCTACAAACACTTTTCTTCCGGGTTCGTATTTTGTATATAAGTTGTAATCGTCTATTGGAATACTGAAGCCTTGTTGGCCATCTATAGAAACCAACGACAATGATTTATAGAAATTCCCGCCTAGATCGCTGGATGTAACATAGGCTTCAATAATATCGGCTCCGGTATATTTCACATAGGAAGCCGAAGCTGAACCGACCACTTCTTGTACGGTTTTGGTTGCCGTTAGGGTAGAACAGTCGCCGCTAAAATCTGGATTTTTGAATGAGTCGTTCACACAACTCACTCCTGTAAATGAGGCAATTACCAGGGTTAAAATAGTTAAATGTTTCATGATTTCTTACTTGTTAGAATAAACTTTGATTTTGTCCACTTGAAAAAGTCCGTCCAGGGTTGATCCATTTCCGGTAACCTTAAAGGCAAAGTGCACGGCCCCGGCATAATCCGATAAATCAATTTCGCCTGAAGAAATGTAAGTATAATTATTAGTTGTGTTGTCGGCAACTACCGCATCCAACTCAGTCCATGTGGCTGCCAAAACATCAGTGCCGTTGTAGTCGGTAGAAATGTATACTTGCAATTTATTGTCTGGATTGTCTACAAAGTTAGACGCCGATTCAAAGGCAAAAACTTTTCCGACTCCGTTTCCTAACTCAATTTGAGGTGTAATTGCCCAACCAATGTTAGAGGGTTGGTTGCTTCCATAAGGACTAAATTGAATGTACCCGTCGTTGTTATAATCGCGCTCTATCCACAATTTTGAACCCGTTTCGGCAAAATTAGTCCACCCTTCAAAATCAAAAGTGGCATTATAATTAATTTGTGGCTCCGGAAAATCTTCAGAGAAAATCAATGGTTTAAATGGGGCAATTTCCGTTTCATTTGAGCAGCTTGCCGCAACAAAGCAGGCAAATAGCAAAATTAGTTTGGTGCTGTTTTTCATAATATTCGGATTAGAAATTGATGTAAAGATTTAAGAAATAGGTTCTTCCGTAGCCATAAAAATATCGTGGACCGAAAGAAGGAGTACCATTGGCGTTGTCCGCTTGAAAGTCAGGAAAAGTTGCTTTTCTAGATTGTTCAAATCCGCCTGTTTTGTATCTAAAGTCAAATACATTATTCAAGGACGCAAAAAATCCAAATGTTTGATCACCCACTTTCCATGATTTTCCTCCTACTAAATTCACCAAAGTGGTTGGGTCAAATTTCTCTTGTTTCAACAGTCTGCGAACAGATTCATCCGTAGCGCCTTCAAAACCTAAGCCGTTGGCATCAGTAACAAAATTATCGGTTCGTAAAATATTAGAAATACTCAAATAATTGTCATCCAAATAATTCACATTGGCACCAATCCACCAAAACTTTGGATCGCGGTACTCTAATCCTACTGAATAGGCTTGCTGCGGCATGCCGGGCAACCTGTAATTTTTGAGGTAGGCTTTCCCAAAATCAAAAACTGGATTCGGGTTCGCAGTTGAAGCCAATGCATCATCATTTATTTTCAGGTTCGGATTATTATCGTAAGTGTATTGACCATAAGATGCAGATCCCGTTACCTTCACTGTGGAGGTAATTTGGTATTCAACACCAAGCTCTGCTCCGATGTGTTTTTTGTTAATACCTGTAACAATTTCGCTAATAAACGAATCAGTATCTGTGTCACCATCTTCACCGGCATCAAAAATTCCTTCGCCATAGAAGAAAGAAATTTGTGTAGCATTTGAAATTCTATTGAAGAATCCGGTTACACGCGCTTTAAATTTTGGCGCTTTGATAATGTAGCTTAGGTCGGCCCCCATAATTGACTCACTGTTTAAATTTGGCGTGATGGTATTGTTGAGGCGCGCGTTAGAAAAGGTGTTTCGTAAATTAGGCGCTTTGGTCATGAACACGGTGTTGAAATCAAGAAACTGTCTTCCACTTAGTTTGTAGGTTAAACCGCCTTTAAATCCAAAATTTTCAAAGGTAGTTGTGGCGCTCTTCCCAAAAGAGGTGTCGGCATAAATCCCATTTTTGTAATTTCCTTCACGTTGGTATTCTGTTCGTGAAAAAGTTTGGCCCAAATAGAAATCAATTTTTTTGTAGCTAAATTTAAATTGCGTGAAGCCATCAAAAGTGAGCGCATTTAATGTGTAATTGTATCCATATGCTTCACCCTCTCTTACTTGTCTGTCCGGATTATTTAAATCAGTTTGTCCAGCATTTCCTATAAAGAATGGGTCAATGTCATTAAAGTAGCTTCCGCCCAATAGGTCAATTAATTTTTGGAAGTTGTTCGATTTTAATTTTCTAAAACTCACACCAGCATTAAGCACGATGTTGTTGGCAATAGAGGAATTTAAATAAGAACTTCCGCTCCATTGGCTGTCCTGAACCCGGTCTTCATACAAAACATATGCGCTTCGTTGTCCGCCGTTGATTATTTGATTGGTGTAGTATAGGTTGCGCCAATTCAGTTGACCATCGCCAATAAAATTATTGGCTGCAGCCGCAGCAGTAGGGTTAGTATAACCTATAATGGTTACGTTGTCAGGCCCATAAGTAGGCACTGAATACGAGGGATCATTGAGGTAATAACTGGGTAAATTTTTGTAGTAGGTTGGGTCGGGGTTGTTGGCCAACTGAAAGTCCAAGCGGCTATTTCCAATAAAACCAGTCTGGTAAGAAAGGTTCGTGTGTAGATTTGTTTTGTTAGATATTTTCCAAAAATGACTCAACATATTGATTGGCTCCTCTATTTCTTTGTAGCGCGAGTTTCTTTTTTCGCCTTCTTGCCAGCCCCAGAACGAGTTGTATTCAATGCCTTTCAATCGAGTTACTTCAGCAGTATTGGGAGAACTTTTGCCTCTTTTGTTTTGGGAATAAATAGAGGTGAAGTTAATGGAATGACGTTCGTTTATTTTTTTCTCTACACTCGCAAAGACAGAATTAGCAGCATAATTGGTACCTTCGAAGAACCCTTCTTCAGCCCATCTTCTGGAGGCCGATACCACAAACGCCCATCCATTTTTGTTCATACCTGAAGCGTGGGTAGCCATCGATCTCCAGCTGTAGTTGGTGTTTGTTCCTGAGAATGAAATTCTTGATCCTTTTCGGTAACTGGATGCTCGTGTATTAATTTCTTGGGTTCCTAAAATTCCGCCAAACGTATAATCAGAAGGAGCAGAACCCATAGTGAATTCCTGATTTCGGGTAGCATCATTTAATCCTCCCCAATTGCTCCATTGCGGTCTTCCGTCATATATTTTATTCATGGACACCCCATTTATCATGGTGGTGCTGTATTCATTATCTAAGCCGCGGATTCGGAATCGGGCCTGACCCCAGTTGAATGCTGCCGATTGTTGGAAGGCATCACGAGAGGCTTGCAACAAACCAGAGGTGCTTTCCGAGCCACTGTTGTCATCGCCCAAATCGCTTTCGGTTATGGTAACCAAAGCCAATTGTTGTTCTACCGTTTGGTCTTCTTGCGCAACTACAACCCCTAAATCAAGCATTTTGCCTGCAGCAATCTCCACTTGTAGCAGTTGATCCCGGTAGCCCATTGATTTTACCTGCAGCAATTGATTTCCTGCGGGAACGTTCTCAATCGAAAATCGCCCATCTGAATCAGTGAGCTGGCTCAGGTTGGTGTTTGGAATGGATACTACTACATTTTGAATTGCTTTTTGTGATTTTGAATCCACAATTTTTCCAGAGACTCCGGTTGCTGATTGTGCGAAGAGGAAAACCACTTGCAATACAAAAAATGTACTAAAAACAAGTTTTTTCATAGATAATTTTTTACTGTTTATTTCTTAACGAAAGCAAATGTACCTTTTAAATTATTATTATTTACTTTTGTTTCCAAGTTTGTCCCAAACTTCATCATTCATTAACACCCTACTTATGCGGATTTCTAAACCAATTGGCCTTTTTCTTCTCTTTTTTGCAACAGTTGCTTCAACAGCGCAAGACAAAAAATTTGCGGTGCATACCGTTGCTTTTTACAACTTTGAGAATTTGTTTGACACCATTAATAATCCCAATAATGACGAAGAGTGGTTGCCCGAAGGTGCTCAAAATTGGACTTCCAAGAAGTACAAGCAAAAGCTTCAGAACTTAGCTACGGTTATAACTCAAATAGGAACCGGAGAACAGCAAAAGGAATCCCCTACTTTTATTGGTGGATCAGAAATAGAAAACAGAGGTGTTTTAGAAGACCTAGTAAAAGAACCGTTAATGCAAAGCAGCGACTACGGCATCGTGCATTACGAATCGCCCGACAAACGGGGTATCGATGTGGCACTGTTGTACAAAAAGCAGCATTTTAGACCCATAAACACTAAGAATATTCCGCTGATGGTGTATAGCAAAAAGGTTAAATCCAACGAAAAGGACAGCAAAGAAACCGAAGAAGACAAAGCCGATACCGACAAGATAGACTACGACACCAGCACAAGAATTTACACCCGCGACGTACTTTTAGTAACCGGGTATTTGGATGGAGATGAAATAAACATCTTGGTCAATCACTGGCCATCTCGATCGGGAGGAGAGAAAAAAAGCAGTCCGTTTCGGGAAGAAGCCGGAAAACTCAACCGAAGAATTATAGATTCGATTTATAAAATTAATCCCAAAGCCAAGATCATTTCGATGGGCGACCTAAACGACGGCACCTACAACAAGAGCGTAAAACAAGGCATTGGAGCCAAACGCAAAAAAGAGGAAGTGCAGGAATTTGGCATTTATAACCCGTTTGAAGAAATGTTTTACAAAGGAAACGCCTCCTTATTTTACCGCGACGCCGGCGATATTTTTGACCAAATTATGGTGTCTGAAACCTTAATCCAGAAAGACTATTCTTCCTACCGCTATTGGAAAGCCGGCATTTACAACAAGCCCTTTATGATTCAAACCACCGGGCAATACAAAGGCTATCCGCTGCGTCATCAAGCCAATGAAATTGGATACAGCGATCACTTTCCGGTCTATATTTACCTCATCAAACAAATGAATTAAATATGGCCATTTCACTCCCATTCAATCTCAACCAATGGATCAACGACAACCGTTATTTGCTCAAACCACCCGTGGGCAACAAAAACATCTATGTTGATTCTGGGGATTATATCGTGATGATTGTGGCCGGACCTAATGCCCGAAAAGATTACCATTACAACGAAACGGAGGAGCTTTTTTATCAGCTAGAAGGCACTATTACGGTGGTGATTCAGGAAGACGGACAACGCAAAGAAATGCAATTGCAGGCGGGCGACATGTACTTGCATCCGGCTAAAGTGCCGCATTCGCCGGTTCGGTCCGAAAATTCGATTGGCTTAGTTATAGAACGCAAACGTGCCGGAAAAGGATTCACCGACGGCTTGCTGTGGCATTGCGATTCCTGCAACCACAAACTATACGAAGTCTACTTTGAATTACACAACATCGAAAAAGATTTCTTGCCACATTTCATTCATTTTTACAACAGCCAACAGTTAAGAACGTGCAGCGAATGTGGAACAGAACTGCCCACCGATCCAAAATACACCAAAAATTAAATTAAAACGAAACAATACAAGAAGATGAATACACAAGCAGACCAATTTGGGATGAAAGCAGCTTTGGCGCAATTGGGCGTGAAAGACATTAACGAAGGAACTTCAACCGGACAGCACAATTTTTCAAACGGAACACTTTTAGAAAGTTATTCGCCAGTAGATGGCCAATTAATAGGAAAGGTAAAACAGTCTACACCAGCTGATTACGAGCAAGCCATGCAAGCCGCTACGGCAGCTTTTAAAACATTCAAAATGATGCCGGCTCCACAACGTGGTGAATTGGTGCGTCAGTTTGGCGATAAATTACGCATGCATAAAGAAGCCTTGGGCAAATTGGTTTCCTACGAAATGGGAAAATCCTTGCAAGAAGGCTATGGCGAAGTACAAGAAATGATCGACATCTGTGATTTTGCCGTGGGTTTATCGCGTCAGTTGCATGGATTGACGATGCATTCGGAACGTCCGGGACACCGCATGTACGAGCAATACCATTCGTTGGGCGTAGTAGGCATCATATCAGCCTTTAACTTCCCAGTAGCCGTTTGGGCTTGGAACACGGCTTTGGCTTGGATTGCGGGCGATGTGTGCATATGGAAACCTTCAGAAAAAACACCACTTTGCGGCATTGCTTGTCAAAACATTATTGCTGAGGTACTCAAAGAAAACAACATGCCCGAAGGGATTTCTTGTTTGATAAATGGCGATTACAAAATTGGCGAATTGATGACAGCCGATACGCGCGTGCCTTTGGTTTCGGCCACAGGATCTACACGTATGGGCAAATTGGTTGCACAAGCAGTGGCGGGAAGATTGGGTAGATCGTTATTGGAATTGGGCGGAAACAATGCCATTATTGTCACTCCCGATGCCGACATCAAAATGACGGTAATTGGCGCTGTTTTTGGTGCTGTGGGAACGGCAGGACAACGTTGTACGTCAACCCGTCGATTGATTATACACGATAGCATTTACGACAAAGTGCGCGATGCCATTGTGGGCGCTTATGGCCAATTGCGCATCGGAAACCCCTTAGACCAAAACAACCACGTAGGCCCGCTGATTGATGTGCAAGCAGTAGAAGCCTACCAACGTGCCTTAGACCAAGTAGTTGCCGAGGGCGGAAAATTAATTGTACCCGGCGGCGTATTAAACGGAGAAGGCTACGAGAGCGGTTGTTATGTGAAACCTGCGATTGCCGAGGCACAAAATAACTTTGCAATTGTACAACACGAAACATTTGCACCGGTTTTATACTTATTAAAATACAGCGGGGACGTTACCCAAGCCATCGAAATTCAAAATGGCGTAGCGCAAGGATTATCCTCAGCGATTATGACCAACAACTTGAGAGAAGCCGAGGCCTTCTTGTCGGTAGCGGGATCTGATTGCGGAATAGCCAACGTAAATATTGGTACTTCTGGTGCCGAAATTGGTGGCGCATTTGGTGGTGAAAAAGAAACCGGTGGCGGTCGCGAATCAGGCTCTGATGCATGGAAAGTATACATGCGTCGTCAAACCAATACCATCAATTATACTACAAGTTTGCCTTTGGCTCAAGGAATTAAGTTCGATTTGTAAGTTCTAATACAATGAAAAAAGTACTGCTGTTGTGTTGTTGTTTGCCTTTTCTCATGGCATCGACTTGTGAAGATTCTCCGCAAGACGACATTTTTTGCACCACCGAAGCCCGAGCTGGGCTCAACGTGCAAGTGCGATTGAACAGCAGCAGTACTTTTGAAACCACCGGCATTAGCGTAGTTGCCACCGAAGGCAGCTATGTTGAACCGCTTGAATTTTACCAAGGCAGTACCGTTTTCTCGGGCGCTTACGAACGTCAAGGAACTTATGTTATTTCGGTTTCAAAAGACGGGTACATTCCTTATACCTCGGCACCTCTCACGGTCACGGCCGACGAATGCCACGTAATTCCCCAAACCTTAGTAGTCAATTTGATTCCTCAGTAAAGGGTTGATTTTCTTTTAGCCCATAACCCTTCTATATACAACCCATGAAAACCATCCTCATTACAGGAGCAACCAGTGGAATAGGCCGTGCAACGGCACGATTGTTGGCCAAAAACCAATTTAAATTGGTGCTTTGTGGCCGACGAAATGACCGATTGGAATCCTTGCAACAAGAACTCTCGGCTTTTACGCAAGTTCATTCCTTGTGCTTTGATGTGCGCGACAATGCAGCGGTTGTTGCTGCCGTAGCTTCGTTGCCAGCGCCATTTAATCAGATCGATATTTTACTGAATAATGCGGGAAACGCCCACGGACTTGATCCGATTCAAACCGGCAGTATCGCCGACTGGGACGCCATGATTGACATCAACCTCAAAGGCTTGTTGTATGTTTCAAAGGCCATTATTCCGCAAATGATTGCCCGTGAAGCGGGACATATTATTCACATTGGCTCCACCGCCGGCAAAGAAGTGTATCCCAACGGCAACGTATATTGCGCCACCAAACATGCCGTCGAAGCCTTGAATCATGCCATGCGCATGGATTTGAATCCTTTTGGGATAAAAGTAGGCGCCATTCATCCGGGTATGGTGGCCACCGAATTTTCGGAAGTGCGCTTTAAAGGCGATCAAGAACGCGCCGCCAAAGTATACCAAGGTTTTCAACCCTTGCAACCCGAAGACATAGCCGACATCATTCACTTTGTGCTCACCCGACCGTATCATGTGAATATTGCCGACTTGATTGTGTTTAGCACCGCGCAAGCCAGTTCAACTTTGGTGAAACGAGATTAACCTTAAATTTCATGATAAATAGGCGCCTTTTGATAAAAAACTTATTAGCTCACCATGACGAGTCGAGTTTTTATGACAAAAAAAGACAGCTAAATTTACACACTAAGGAAGGGAAAGCTAAGTTTTTGAAACACATTTGCGCCCTATCAAATTCAAACCTTTTCAATAATTCGTATATCGTGGTGGGGGTAGAAGATCACGACAACGAGCTAATTGGGGATGATTTTTTTGACGACAGTCGCATTCAAAATTTAGTGAATGCCTACTTAGAAAATCCACCCGAGATACAGTACGAAAATGTCCCGTTTCCAAACCTGCCAAAAGACAAGGTAATTGGGTTGGTGACCATAAAAAAGAAAAAGAAATCTCAGGCGGCTTTTTTTAAGAAAAACATCCACACCATCACGGCAAACACCCGATATATCCGTATTGGAAGCAACTCAATTCCATACGAAGGCCCTATCGATCACAGTAAACTCAACAAAGAAATTGTAGGTGGAATCGAAAACATTTCCCGAAACAACATTGCCTATACCTTAGACGGGGTGCTCGATTTCATTAACATTAGCCACAAAAATATTTGGTCAAAACACAAAGTTTTCAAAGAACTGTTTGTGATTTGTTGGGCTGGAATTCAAAAAAAAGTGGGCGACACCACCTATCTTTCTCGAGTGGATATTGAGCTCATAAACGAGCAGATTAAGTTGTTCTATTCTGCCTTGGATGTGGTTACTATTGCCTATGATTTACACAGTTTTACCATTACGGAGTTTGTTCCCATAGAAGCAAATAAGACTATAAATTATTACCCATTAGAGAAACAAACCCTGCATTTTTTTGACAATGGATTCTACAAAATTGAACGTGAACTGTTGTTTAATCCGCCTGCATTTGACAAAAAAATCTTGCACCACGTGTACAACACCAACCTGGCCTTGTTAAAAAAATTGGCCCATGACATCACCTTGACGACGCAAGAACTTCTAGATTTAGAAAACCTCCCATCTACATTTATGATCTGCTACTTCAACGGATTTGACGAAGCCAAACACAAACTAATTGACGCCAAGTCATTGCTAAAACCCTATCCGTCTATTTATTTGTCCTTTAAAGAATCCTTGCGAATCTTACGAAAAATGAAATACGATTTGGGTTAATTATTGTCACAAAAAAAGCGGCAATCCCCAACGATTGCCGCTTCAAAACACAAAGAACACAAATATTTGATCAAGCAACTAATCAAATTCGTTTAATCCGTAGAGAATTTCTTTCATCTTCGTGCCATTGATTTCAACCGGCTTGTAGGCCACGTTAAATTTTTCGATGGCAAAATCGATATCGGATTTTAATTTCTTGTACTCGGCAGGCAATTGCACTTCGCACTGCTTCTCGTTTTCGTAACTGTTTACGATGATTTTAAATTTCTCGTAATGTTTGGCACCTTGGTCTATAAAGTTGTTGTATTGGGCAATAAACTGCAACAAACGATCCACCGGAAACTCCATGTTGATTTGTAATTTGTATTGTTTTGCCCCCGAATTCGACTTCATTTTTTGCAAGTATTCTTCTGTTTTTTGCGAAATCACTTCCCAATCGTCACTGGTTCGGCAGCCTTCTAAGCTGTTGCTGTAGCCAATGGGCTTGGTGTATTCTTTGAACAATACTTCAATGTCTTGCTTAATTTTTAGGTTGCTGCTTTGCAAATAGGCCGTCTCAAAATATATGGTGTTGAGGTCGGTTTGCATGCGCAGACTAAAATCGAGCAAGCAAGCTACCGCAGCCAATTCTTTCTCTTTTTCTTCTTTCGAAATACTCGAATTAACCAAATTGGTCACCGACTGAACCACAGAAATAATGGTGTTGCCGCTCAGTAAGGCCGGCAAATCAACTAGGGATTTCTTTTCTCGCTTGGCTTGAACCACTTCTTTAAATTTAATGAACTCTTTGTACTGGTTGGGATTGGCCATGTTGTTGAGCTCCTGAAACGAGCGCGACGAGGCAAAATGATGATCTAATCCCAGCACTTTTTCGTACAATAACTTGATAATCTGCAACCCTTTCAGGTATTTTATTTTGGTGATTTCGTTGTTTTGCTCCAACTGCAGCGCTTGTATTTGTTCTTTTGAAATCAGGTAAGCGGCCATTTCGTTTACAACCGCATTTGGTTGATTGGCTTGTTGCAACTGAGCTAAATGCCCTCGCATTTGGAATTCCAGAAGCTGAATTTGTTGCTCGTAAAACAGCCGCACCGTTTTGATTTCGCAGGTCATCGCCCATATTACCGCATTGGGATTGTCTTCCATTGTCCTACCAAAACATTGGCAACACGGCATGCCGATTAAGCAAAAAAGGACAACGATTTTCATAACTCTTCTGTGTTATTTTGTTGATGAAACCAACAATTCCAGTTGCCCCCAATTGGCGGTGGAGTTGAGTAGCTGTATGAATTCGCAGCAGTTTTTATCGGTAACTTTCACGCCGTTTACCGCCACAATCTCATCGCCCAGGTGAAAGGATTTGGCGTTTACCGCCTTCAATCCGATGCGCAATTTATCGCCAGCTATTGCCCGATAGGCGGGTAGGTTTGAATAATTTTCCGGTATAGGCAGCCCATTGCGTTTGGCAAAAAGTTGTTTGTTTTTGAAGTCAAAAATCCAATCAAAGCCTTGCATAAATTTAAATCCCAGTACGGGAACTTTTAAAGTGCTCGATTCCACACATTGCAACGGGAAAGAATAACTCCCCATTATCACGGGCATTTTGCTGTAAAACACTTCTTTGCCCAGGGTATGGCCCAATGCAGTTTGAAAGGCCGAACCTACATAAACCGTTTTCAAGGGATTTTGAAAGTGGTTTTTTTTTGCATAGGGCAGTGCGCTAGTTCCGGTAAATCCGCTGTCTAGCTTAAACCAAACCTGTTTGTTTTCTACTTGTGCCGAAACCAGAATTGCGTTTCCTTTAAATTTACTCGGTAGTAATTGATAGCCTTGCTTCAATAAGTCTGCGGTAGATTCAACGCGATCCAAAAGCATAAGGCTGCCGGTTGAATAGGACATAACCAACGGCTTTTCTTGGTGAAAAAACAAATCCATTCCCAATATTCCTTGTAGCGTATTTTCAGGTTTTGCACAGCGATTTTGCGCGGTTTTTAGAGCTGCAAACACCTTGTTTTCGCTTTCAAATAGCGGACTACTCGCGGCCACTACAACCAATTTTTGCGGCTGTTTTTTGTGGTCTGCACCCAGTACCCAACCAAAATTTATGGCGCACTCTAGTTCTTTTGGACAGATTGATTCGGCATTATTAATAGCCGAGAACATCGCGCCAGTATCAAACACAAAAGGGATAATTTTTTGGTGAATTTGCACCGGAATACGCCACAGATTTTGCGATTGATCAACACTAACTTTTGCTGTACTCAGTGTAATTTTTTGGTCTTTCAGGGTAGAAATGGCTTGGCACGAAACCAACGCAGCAAGCAGCACGAAAAGGTTTAGTTTTTTCATGATAGAGAAGAATACAAAGCGCTTTTATCTGCTTTTGGCAAACAAAAGCGCCAAATAAATTAAGGGTTAAAAACTTCAATAATAAGGGTCAAGAGATCTCTTATTAGTCCCAACCAACAGAAAAATCCACAACGATCGGTGTTGGTTGAACTGGCATTTAACCTTGTTTCCAATTGGGCCATTGCAGCTGAATTGGCCACCACGCCTTTGGAGGTGTAGAAATTTTTAATGCCGTATTCGTTTACGACGAGCACAATTTTGCCGCCATTTTTACCGTAAACAGGCAGCACTTGTTCAAAAGCTGAGGTTTGTTTAGGCTGAAGCGACGCAGGAACTTCTTGATTGACGAGCGGCCCAAATTGTTTTTCTAAATCAATTTTTGAAAGTTGGGCTTGAGCAGAAAATCCGATGAGGATTGAGGCAAATAATGGAATAAATAGTTTTTTCATGGTGTGTAAAAAGTTTAAATGGTACAATAAAATAAGAACGAAAATCTCGAGAAATTCAATAGGGTAAAAGTAGGGTGCAAGGTTCTGGTAGTGTTGCAGATTTTATGTAATAAATGTTAAAAGTTCTAACTATTTTACCTATTATTGTGTGAGACAAAATTAGGCATGCGAACACTTGTTATAGGCGATATTCACGGGGGTTTACGGGCCTTACACCAGGTTTTGGAACGGGCTGCGGCTACCCCAAATGATCGGCTTATTTTTCTAGGCGATTATGTAGATGGCTGGAGTCAGTCGCCACAAGTACTTGATTTTTTGATCGAATTAGACCGCCGTTTTACCTGTGTTTTTATTCGAGGCAATCACGATGAATTGCTCTGCGAATACCTGGAAGGCAGTCAAAACAATGATCTTTGGCAAGAACACGGTGGAGCTTCAACCCTATTGGCCTATGAGTTGGTCTCACTTGAAACTAAACAAAAGCACCTTGCATTTTTAAAAACCCTCCAAAATTATTACCTGGACGAAAAGAACCGTTTGTTTGTGCACGCCGGATTTACCAACATGAATGGCGTAACCTACGAACACTTTCCTAAATTAGTATATTGGGACCGCACCCTCTGGGAAATGGCGGTGGGACTAGATAAAACCATCGTTCCCGGACATTGGGCCTATCCCAAACGACTCACCCATTATACTGAAATATACCTCGGACACACGCCCGTAACCCGCTTGGGCCAAACCACTCCGGTGCAAATGGCCAGCATCTGGAACGTAGACACAGGCGCTGCTTTTAAAGGCCCCTTGACGCTCATGGATGTAGATTCTAAACGCTATTGGCAAAGCGAGCCCTTGCCCAGTTTGTACCCGACAGAAAAAGGCAGAAATTAAACTCAGTTCTTATTTTAAAAAAATAAATTATCATGAAAAAAAGTATTGTTTTGGTGTTCCTTTGTTTGAGTTTTTTATCCAACGCACAGGCTTTTAGAGGAAAAAAAGACATGAAGTTTCAAGTAGGATTCAATATGCAAGAGCATGCCAATGGGATTCATGCATCAATTGATAAAGGTTTGGCCGAAAACATCTCGGTAGGTCTTGCCGGCACTTTTTTATTGTCTACCAATAATTATTTGGGCGGAAGTAAGCCCTATGCCAAAGATTTAATGGACATCAAAGCACGATTCAATGCCAATATTGGCGATGTGTTGGGCCTTAAACCCAAAATGGATGTTTATCCCGGATTGGATTTGAGCTTAAAAAATTTTGGGGGCCATTTGGGATTTCGTTGGTTTTTCTCCTCGGGATTTGGAGTATATGCTGAAGCAGGGTTGCCGATAAAATACTACAGACGCACGGTAGAAAACTACACTTATTTTAATAACCAATTTTACACCAACATTGGGGCTTCGTTTAATTTGTAGGAGATGAGTCGAAAGTTGTAAAGTCATAAAGTCTAATGTCTTAAAGTCAAATGTCTTGGGATATACTAAGAACGGCTGCTAACAAAGAGTTGGAAGTTGGAAGTTGGGAGTTTTGCCACGAATGCACGAAAAATAAAAATTCCAAATGGTCTCTTCAAGACGAAATCTTTAAATCCTTTAATTTTTCAATCTTTAAATCATCTAGTCCAAGAACCGAGAATAAAAAAAGTAGCGGTTGTTCTAAGAAAAACTCACCACCATTTTTTAATGGTATTGATCGATTTGTTGTTAAAAAATCAACATCTTTTTATTCTTACAGCATTTTAGTGCTTATTTATGCAATATTCCATACTAACTTTGTTTTTTTATATTTGTTAAAAAAATTCATGAAATATATCTTCATACTTCTGTTGGGAAGCACTATTTACGCCCAGCAACTCCACCACCAAATGCTCTCAGCGCAAGGAAAATCGACGGTATTGGCCAACGGAACTTATGTGAGTCAAACCATTGGCCAACAAAGTGTAATTGGGAATTACACCCGTGATGGAAAAACCTACGGACAAGGATTTCAACAAAGCATGTGGGGCAACTACATCAATGGAAATGCAGCCAACACCATTACAACTACCACCTATCCCAATCCATTTGTAGATGTGGTAAATTTCTCCTTTTCGCAAGCCATAACCGATAAAATTTTAATTGAACTTTTTGATGTACGTGGTCGCTTGGTCTTTAGCACTTCACAACAAGTAGAAGGCACTTTACTCACAGTTAATTTACCCAATCTAGCCGCCAGCAATTACCTAGTACACCTCACTACTTCTAATTACAGTTATTACACTCAAATACTCAAACACGAATGAAAAAATTAGCACTTGGCATTTGTATGCTCTTAGGGTTTTCTATGGCCTATGCCCAAGAAATGTATCTGAAAACCGGAAAAAATTATACTACCTACAATTACAAGAGCGACACGGGAAACGCACCTAGCTTATTAGCTGGAAGTGGCGAATTTTATGAGTTGGGATATGTGATGACTTTAAACAACGAAAAACTAAAATACGCGGTAGGCTTAGCACTCAATGAGCACAATGCCATGGGAGGAGATGCGGCCAATTCCTATGCTTGGAACACGCAATACTTGGGCGTGCAAAACACTTTTTCGATTGCGTTTGTAAATACCAATGGATTTGAAGTCGCGGCCAATGGAGGTTTGGGCTTGTCTAGTTTAATTTATGGCAAACAAGATATTAATGGCTATTATATAAACCTGACTTCCCAAAAAGAATTCTCCGGACTATGGGTAGCCCCCAAACTGGGCTTGCAAGCCGCTTATCAAATTGACAACGACCTTTATTTGAGTATTGGTTATGCCTACCAAAAAAGCTATAACCTAACCAATAGCTCGCCCGAAAAACTAGACTTTACCACCAACCAACTTCAATTTGGACTACACCTAAAATTACGATAATGAAAAAATTACTCACACTCCTAGTAGTACTAAGTAGCACAACCTTTTTTGCACAAACCAACGGTATAACATATCAAGCCGTGATATTAAATCCTGCAGGACAAAACATCCCAGGATACAACAACCAAAGAGCGCCTCTTGCGAATAAAAACATTTGCATTAAATTCAATATCTATTCAGGAACTGCTCTTGAATATCAAGAAACTCAAACTACAACTACCGATGAATTTGGTATGGTTAATTTGGTAATTGGTAATGGAAATCCTGTGGGAGGAAGTGCTGGAACTTTTTCTGATATCACATGGGGCAATGGACCAATGAATATGAAAGTTGAAGTTGATTTAAGAGCGTTGTGTAGCAATTTTCAAGAAATTAGTGACCAACCATTTACTACCGTTCCTTATGCTTTGTTTGCTGCTAACTCAGGAACGCCTGGCCCTGCTGGTCAAGACGGGGATGACGGGGATAACACCTTGGTTGTCACAACGGTAGAAGCTGCAGGAACCAACTGCGCTACAGGTGGCGTGAAATTGGAATTTGGTATCGATCAAAATAATAATGGGACTTTAGAACCCGGAGAAATCACAACGGGTTTAACCAAATACATTTGCAACGGAGCTATAGGCGCACAAGGAATACAAGGAATTCCCGGTGTAGCTGGAGCAACTGGACCGCAAGGCATACAAGGTGCTGCAGGCGCACAAGGGCTTGCTGGTACAAATGGAATAAACGGAACGAATGGAATTGATGGTGCCGTTGGTCAACAAGGAATTCAAGGTGAACAAGGCACGATTGGCTTAACCGGTCCTGCCGGAGCAGATGGAATAAATGGAGTTGACGGCGCAGTTGGTCCACAAGGTCCGCAAGGTTTGACAGGAGCTACAGGCGCTCAAGGCCCAATTGGCTTAACCGGTTCTGCTGGAGCAAACGGAATAAACGGAACGAATGGAATTGATGGTGCAGTTGGTCCGCAAGGTATTCAAGGATTAACTGGAGCTACCGGCGCTCAGGGCCCAATTGGATTAACAGGTCCTGCCGGCACAAACGGCACGAATGGAGTTGACGGCGCAGTTGGCCCACAAGGTTTGACAGGAGCTACAGGCGCTCAAGGTCCGATTGGCTTAACAGGTCCAGCTGGAGCAAACGGAGCGAATGGGGTTGACGGTGCAGTTGGCCCACAGGGAATACAAGGACTTACAGGAGCTACTGGTTCTCAAGGTCCAATAGGTTTAACCGGTCCAGCTGGTGCAAATGGAACAAATGGTATCGACGGTGCAGTTGGCCCTCAAGGCCCTCAAGGTCCGCAGGGAATTCAAGGACTTACTGGAGCTACTGGTGCTCAAGGTCCAATTGGACTAACTGGTCCTTCTGGAGCAAATGGAACAAATGGAATTGACGGCGCAGTTGGCCCACAAGGTCCGCAAGGTATTCAAGGATTAACAGGAGCTACTGGTTCTCAAGGTCCAATTGGACTAACTGGTCCTTCTGGAGCAAATGGAACAAATGGAATTGATGGTGCCGTTGGCCCACAAGGTCCGCAAGGTATTCAAGGATTAACAGGAGCAACTGGACCTCAAGGTTTGACCGGCGCTACCGGTGCTCAAGGCCCTGTTGGCTTAACGGGTCCAGCCGGAGCAAACGGAAC
>CAMCVA010000001.1 GCA_945879625.1 Flavobacterium psychrophilum | reverse complement strand
ATACTCAGAAAAAATGCGGTTATTTGCACCCACAATTTCCTAGAGAGGTGTCCGAGTGGTTGAAGGAGCAAGCCTGGAAAGTTTGTATGTGGGCAACTGCATCGTGGGTTCGAATCCCATCCTCTCTGCATCGTTTGCAATGCTCCCGTGAGGGAGCATTTTTTATGCCTTTTTGCGCCCCAAAACTCCGTTTTGGAAAAGCAACAAAGGCATAAAAAATGCCGCATGTAATGCGTGCATTGCAAACGATGACAGTTCCCCCTCCCGGGATCACCGCAGGTAATCCCATCAACTAATGAGAAAAAAGTGCCGCAGGCGCCTTTCTTATAAGTATTTAATCTAACTCATTTTAGTAAAATTCCAAATAAACACTTTAAAATTTATGGCTGAGTTGTTGTAGTTGTTATTAGTGTATACCCGGTAGTGTTTACATAATTATAACTTTTTACCACTCCTGTTTCTGTATCAATAACATCAAAATACCTTGTGATATTTGCGCTTCCTGCTGCACTTATCGTTGAGTAACTTGAAATCTGATATTTACCCATTGTAGTTGTACTAGAAGTAGAATTATCAGCAGAACAAGCCATAATAATCAGTGAAATTGCCCCCACAATTGCAAGGGAATGTAATAAGTAATTTTTCATAATTTTTTAGATTTTAAGTTTCCCAAATATAACAAAACCAACACAATACGTTCTGCCATTTTACACACCCCCAACCCCTCTCAAAAGGGGAGTTTTCAATCTATCCACAAACCATTATCGGCTTCCTCTTTTTTTCATACATTTAACCCACGCAATTTGCACATGAAAAAATCACTTCTTTTTGTATTCTGCATGATTCAGCTTGCTTTGTTTGCACAAGAGCAGGAATTGGAATTGCCCTATCCCATGATTCAACGCGATTCCCTTTACCGTGAGGATCAGTTTTATATTGGAATGACCTATAATTTGATAAACAATTCACCTAGCGGTTTTTCGCAAGACAAATTTTCTACTGGATTTTCAGCCGGTGTCCTGCGGGATTTTCCTATCAACGCCAATAGAACTCTGGCCATTGCACCTGGACTGGGTTTTTCTTACCAGAATTATCACCAAAATTTATTTATCAACGGCACTGCGGCAGCGCCCATTTATAGTATTATCCCCCAAGGAACCTATTACAGCAAAAATAAAATTGAAGAATACCTGCTCGATCTACCCATCGAATTTCGTTGGCGCACCTCGACGCCCGAAAGCCATAAGTTTTGGCGTATTTACAGTGGGGTCAAAATGAGTTATGTATTGGCTTCGCGTTCGCAGTATACCGACGGGCAATCCAACGTGATCATCAAAAACAATCCCGACTTCAATAAGGTACAATTGGGGATTTACCTGGCCATGGGCTACAATACCTGGAATTTCTATGGCTATTACGGCCTTACGCCCTTGCTGTCCAAAAGCGCCACTATTCAGGATCAATCCATTGGACTCCGGGCCATACATTTGGGCTTGCAATTTTATATTCTATAGCCAATACCACCACAAGGCCAGTTGCGGAATGGCACCTATTCCCAATCCAATGGCTAATTCTTGGTAGGTATGAGCCTGCATCGCCAAGCGGGAAGAAGCCACCAAACCATTTAGCAAGAGCAATAGTGCAATGCCATAAGAGAGATCAACATGGTAATGCGCACTCAACCCCATCACAAAACAAGTTAGGGCCGCGATTCCCATTTGGTGAATGCTGGCTTTTACTTTCATAAACAAATACAAAAATGTGAGGATGTTGCTCAACAGTCCGCCCAGCAAAAAGAAATGCAATTCGGGCAAAGCGGCTTGTGTAATGCTTTTGAAGGTGAGTAGATACAGCAAAATACAACTGATGAATACCGGAATTCTGCGTTGGTCTACCTTTTGTAGCATCACCGAATCGGCTTTGCCTAATGTTTTGAGCCAAAAGTATAAAGCCAACGGAATAAAAACAGTGAGCAAACTCACTTGCAAACACAAGTAAAGTACCTGTACCTCGCTGTAATGAATTGGACTAATGGCCAAATAAATCAGCGTCCCCATCAGCGGAATAAACAGCGGATGGAACACATAGGAAAACGAAACCAGTAGCGGATTGGGTTTGTTCACAGGGCGAATGTTAGATTTTTTTGCGCAAACGCGCTACAGGAATATCCAGAAGTTCGCGGTATTTGGCTATCGTTCGGCGGGCAATGGGGTAGCCTTTTTCTTTGAGAATTTCAACCAATTGATCGTCGGGCAGGGGTTTGCTTTTGTCTTCTTCGCGAATGACCGTTTGCAAAATATTCTTGATTTCTAAGGTAGATATTTCTTCGCCTTGGTCATTTTTCATCGCTTCCGAAAAAAATTCTTTGATCAATTTGGTGCCGTAGGGTGTTTCGACATACTTGCTGTTGGCTACTCGAGAAACCGTCGAGATGTCTAGTCCCACGCGATCGGCGATATCCTTGAGAATCATGGGTCTAATCTTGCTTTCGTCGCCCTCCAAGAAGTAATCGTGTTGGTACTGCATGATGGCATTCATGGTCACCAAGAGCGTTTCTTGCCTTTGTTTGATGGCGTCAATAAACCACTTGGCCGAGTCCAATTTTTGTTTGATGAATTGCACCGCTTCTTTTTGTGCCGACGATTTTTCCCGTGCCGATTTGTAGGTTTGCATCATGTCTTGGTAATCTTTCGAGACGTGCAAGCTGGGCGCATTTCGGCCATTCAACGTGAGTTCCAAATCGCCGTCTATTATGCGGATCATAAAATCGGGGACTATGGTTTCGGTAATTTTGGAACTGCCTTGGTAGGATCCGCCTGGTTTGGGGTTGAGGCGCTCTATTTCGTGTACGGCTTTTTTGAGTTGTTCGGCATTGACGCCAAATTTGGCCTGTAGTTTGTCGTAGTGCTTTTTGGTAAATGCCTCAAATTGCTGACCCAAAATGCCCATAGCCAAGGCAATAGATTCAGTAGGCGTTTTGTGTTTGAGTTGCAACAGCAAACATTCTTGCAAATCGCGTGCGCCAATACCAGCAGGCTCCAATTCGTGCACCAGGTGCAAGATGCGCTCCACGGTTTTTTCGTCGGTGTAGATGGCTTGCGTAAAGGCTAAGTCATCTACAATATCAGCCAAATTGCGGCGGATGTAGCCCATTTCATCGATGCTGCCCACCAAAAATTCGGCGATTTCCCGCTCTTCGTCCGATAAAATAAAGGTATTGAGTTGCGCTACCAGGTCCTGATGAAAACTCAGTGCTGCCGAGAGTGGCGATTCGCGTTGGTCTTCTTCGGCGTAGTTGTTGGCTTGTAGTTTGTAATCGGGAATTTCGTCGTTGCTCAAGTAATCATCAATGCTGATGTCGTCGGTATCTATACTGGACGCATCGTCAAAATCATCGAATTCGTCGGTTTCAAATTCGTCGGCCTCGTAATTTTCGTCGTCTTCTTTGCCCGATTCGAGCGCCGGATTTTCGTTCATTTCTTCCTTTAATCGCTGCTCAAATGCCTGTGTAGGCAATTGAATTAACTTCATCAGCTGAATCTGCTGAGGAGATAATTTCTGGGCGAGTTTAAGATGTAGAAATTGTTTAATCACAGGTATTGAACGGTTTAAAAAAAAGTAAAGGCACTATTCAAAGGGTTGCATAACCCGTAATTTTTGCGAATTGTTTTTAGAATTCGGCGTTTTGTGGTGTTCTCGGAAACGGAATCACGTCGCGAATGTTGCTCATGCCGGTTACAAACAAAACCAAACGTTCGAAGCCCAAACCAAAGCCCGAGTGCACGGCGGTTCCAAATCGGCGGGTATCCAAGTACCACCACAATTCTTTTTCGTCAATGCCCAACACCTTCATTTTCTCAACCAAGACGTCGTAGCGCTCTTCTCGTTGCGAGCCGCCTACAATTTCACCAATACCTGGGAATAATATGTCCATGGCACGTACGGTTTTTCCGTCTTCGTTCAATCGCATATAAAACGCTTTGATGTTGGCTGGATAATCGTATAAAATTACCGGGCATTTGAAGTGTTTTTCTACCAAATAGCGTTCGTGCTCCGATTGCAAATCGGCACCCCATTCTTCGATGATGTAGCTAAATTTTTTGTTTTTATTGGGCTTGGAATTCTTTAAAATGTCAATGGCTTCGGTATAGGAAACGCGTTTAAAGTTGTTTTCCAACACAAAGTTGAGTTTGTCCAACAAGTTCATTTCGCTGCGTTCGGCTTGCGGTTTTACCTTTTCTTCGTCGATCAAACGGCCTTCCAAGAATTTCAAATCATCGGCACAATGCTCCAGCGTATACTTAATCACGTACTGAATAAAATCTTCAGCCAAGTCCATGTTGTCGTTCAAATCATTGAAGGCCACTTCGGGTTCAATCATCCAAAATTCGGCCAAATGCCGCGAAGTATTCGAGTTCTCTGCACGGAACGTTGGACCAAACGTATAGACCTGTCCCAAGGCCATTGCAAAGGTTTCGGCTTCCAATTGTCCCGAAACGGTCAGGTTGGTTTCTTTGCCAAAAAAATCTTCTTTGTAGTTCACTTTGCCGTCTTCGTCGCGGGGAGTTCCGTCAAATGGAAGGGCAGTCACTTTAAACATTTCGCCTGCTCCTTCAGCATCCGAACCCGTAATAATTGGCGTATTTACGTACACAAATCCGCGCTGCTGAAAGTAGTGGTGCACGGCAAATGACAACACCGAACGCACCCGCATAATCGCGCCAAAGGCATTGGTGCGCACCCGTAAATGGGCGTTTTCTCGCAAGAATTCTAAGGAATGTTTTTTGGGTTGCATCGGAAATTTCTCGGCATCGGAGTCGCCCAAGATTTCCAAGTGCGTGGCTTGTACTTCATATTTTTGACCGGCTCCTTGGCTTTCTACCAAATTTCCGGTAATGCTCAAGGCGGCGCCTGTGGTGATGCGTTTCAGGGTGGCTTCGGGCGTATTTTCAAAATCGACCACACACTGAATATTGTGTAAGGTTGAACCGTCGTTCAACGCAATAAATTGATTGTTTCTAAAGGTGCGCACCCAGCCTTTTACAGTGATGCCCGTTTGTGTTTGCGTGCTGTGCAGTAAGTCTTTTACTTTTACCGATTTCATAAATGTTCTTCTAAATGGTGTGTTACATTCCCACGCTTTGGCGTGGAGTATTGCAAATATAAGGCAATTGTTGTTATGTTTTGGGGAGCAATTTCCCGCTGTTCGGCTGTATCTTTTGGCTTGGCCGCCAAAAGGATGTCGCCTGCCATCGGGGCTATTTTCGTTTACTTTTGAACGTATCTTTTTCAAAGCTCAACACCAAGGCCGGGAGCACCAACAAATTGGCAAACATGGCAAAAAGCAAGGTGCACGAAATTAATCCGCCCAAGGCAATGGTTCCGCTAAAGCTCGACAATGTAAAAATAGCAAAACCAAAAATCAAGACCACCGAGGTATAAAACGTACTGATGCCGGTTTCGCGTAGGGCACTCATCACGGATTTATTTACATTTCCATGGTTGCGCTGCAAATCGTGTCGAAACTTGGCCATAAACTGAATCGCATTATCCACCGAGATCCCAAAGGCGATACTAAACACCAAGATTGTAGAAGGTTTCAGCGGAATGCCCAAGTAGCCCATGAGGCCAGAAGTAATGCAAAGCGGCAATACATTGGTAATCACCGAGGCCAATACCATTTTTACCGAACGGAACAAATAGGCCATCAATCCGGCGATCAGTAATATGGCAAAAATCAAGGATTCGATGAGGTTGTCTATCAAGTAACTCGTGCCTTTTTGAAACACCAAGGCTTTGCCCGTGAGCGTCACCGTATAGCGTTCGGCAGGAAAAATTTTGTCAATTTTGGCCTGCAATTGGCGTTCAATTTTGGCCATTTCGCCTGTGCCAATGTCTTTCATGTAGGTGGTAATGCGGGCATAACGACCGCTGGCATCTACATAACTTTTCATCAAATTGTCTTTGGTGTTTTTCTTCGCATTTTTTGCATACGACAAAATAAAGGCCTGTTCTTGTGCCGTGGGCAACTCATAATAATCCGGATTGCCATTGTAGTAGGCTTGTTTGGAATACTTAATCAAGTTTACAATAGAAACCGGTTTGGACAATTCGGGAATCTGCTCGATGGTTTCTTGCAATTCGTTTATGCGTTTCAAGGTCGATAACTTCATCACGCCTTTGTTGTGCTTGGTATCGATCATGATTTCCAGCGGCATCACCCCGCTAAACTCTTTTTCATAAAACAAAATGTCTTTAAAAAACGTAGCGCTTTTGGGCATTTCGCCAATTAAACTACCCGAAACTTTCATTTGTGTAATGCCGACAATGCTAAATGCAAGCAGCAATCCATAAATGATATAAAGGCGTGTGCGGTGATTTTTTACTTGCAACTCTACCCAATCCAACAAAGACGAAATGTAGTTTTTGCTTAGGTGATACAAATGTTTTTCTTTGGGCATTGGCATGAAACTGTAGACGATGGGCACCACCAACAGCGTGAGTAAATACACGGTAATTACGTTAATCGAAGTAACCAAACCAAACTCATACAACAAGTCGTTTCCGGTAATCATAAAGGTGGCAAATCCGGCTGCTGTAGTCAAATTGGTCATCAAGGTAGCAACTCCAATTTTCGAAATTACGCGCTGCAAGGCCTTGGCCTGATTTTTATGGTTCTTGATTTCTTGCTGGTATTTGTTGATCAAGAAAATGCAATTGGTAATTCCAATCACAATAATCAAAGGAGGAATGATGGCCGTGAGAATGGTGATTTTGTAATGAAACAAACCAAGGGTACCAAAAGACCACATCACCCCAACCAATAAAATACATATCGAGATAAAGGTGGCGCGGAAGGAACGAAAAAACAAAAAGAAAATTAACGAAGTAATGAGCAGCGCTGCGCCTATAAATAGTCCAATTTCGCCCTTCATATTTTCGGCGTTGATGGTCCGAATGTAAGGCATGCCCGACACGCGTAAATCCATGCCCGTTGCTTTTTCAAAGGCGTCAATTTTGGGCACTAGGTCTTCTACAATAAAGGTTTTGCGCCCGGCAGTATTCACCACACTTTTCTTTAAATATACCGCTGCACGAATAGAACCTGTGGTTTTATTAAACAACAAGCCTTCATAAAAAGGCAATTCATGAAACAATTGGTAGCGCAGGCCTTTCAGGTAGGAAGGATTATTGGTTTGCGAAGGATCTACAAACGAAACCAAATCAAATTTCTGGGAAATGGTGTCTTTGTGTATTTTTTTCAAGTCGTTTATAGAAACGACCAATTCTACGGCAGCTGATTTTTTTAAACCGCTCATCAACTCAGTCCAGGCGGCAAAGTTTTTGGGAATAAAAAATGCAGGATCTTTAAACCCAATGACAATCAGGTTGCCTTCTTCGCCAAAAGTGTTTAAAAATTGCTCGTATTGTTGATTGGCAAGGTGGTCTTTTGGAAGCAGATTGGCTTCCGTGTACGTCATCGACAGGTTTTTCCATTGCAAGCCCAAAAACAAAGTGAGTGCGGCAATAGAAACTAAAATGGCAATTCTGTTTTTAAGTATTATTCGGGCCAATTTTTCCCAAAATCCAACTTTTACAACTTTTTTCATGAAACGTTTAAAAATGCATGCAAATGTAGGTAAAGCAAGGTAATTTATATGTAGTGTAGGGCTATATTTATTGAAAATTGACTACTCTTTTCGGCATGTATTAAATTTAGGTTATGCATTGAACTTGTTCGATAATTTATATATTTGGTTTCGGTAATTTGCTTTACTTTTTGATTTTGTATTTTAATGAAAAAATTTAAAAACTCCATTTTTTATTTATTGATTACCGGCGGATTTTCGGTGCTAATCTATTGGATATTAATTCAAGGAAAAGTGCTCGAAATGGGCCGTAAAATTGTGGTGATTACTTCCAAGAATACCCAATGGTCGGAGTTTTTATTGTCTATGGAGCACAACCTCAAGCATCCACTGGCGATCTTATTGGGGCAAATTATTACCATTATCGTGGTGGCGCGTTTTTTTGGTTGGATGTTTCGCAAAATAGGACAACCCACTGTAATTGGCGAAATCATTGCCGGAATTGTATTAGGCCCCTCCTTGCTGGGCATGTATTTTCCTGAATTTTCAACCGCTCTTTTCCCCGTTGATTCCTTAGGGAATTTGCAGTTCTTGAGTCAAATTGGCTTAATCTTGTTCATGTTTGTCATTGGCATGGAACTCGATTTGAAAGTCCTCAAAAACAAAGCCAACGATGCGGTGGTTATCAGCCACGCCAGCATCGTAATCCCTTTTGCCTTGGGTGTCGGATTGGCCTATTATATTTATTACCGTTTTGCCCCTGTGGGTGTCGAATTTTTATCGTTTAGTTTATTCATGGGAATCGCCATGAGCATTACAGCTTTTCCGGTATTGGCGCGCATCGTGCAGGAACGCGGCATCCACAAAACGCGTTTGGGCACCATCGTAATTACCTGTGCCGCCGCCGACGACATTACCGCTTGGTGCCTATTGGCCGCAGTAATTGCCATTGTAAAAGCTGGATCATTTGTGAGTTCACTGTATGTGATCGGCATGGCTGTGGCCTATGTATTGCTCATGCTTTTTGTGGTAAAACCTTTTCTAAAACGCATTGGCGATTTGTATGGCAGTAAATCAAAATTAAATAAACCGGTAGTAGCCATATTTTTCTTGACCTTAATTATCTCGGCCTATACTACAGAAGTTATTGGGATTCACGCCTTGTTTGGTGCTTTCATGACGGGCGCAATTATGCCAGATATTGCTAAATTTCGCGCTATTTTTATTGATAAAGTCGAAGACGTTGCCGTGATTTTATTGCTGCCTTTGTTTTTTGTTTTCACCGGATTGCGCACCCAAATAGGCTTGATCAACGACCCGTTTCTATGGAAAGTAACCGGCTGTATTATAGGCGTGGCGGTAGTAGGAAAGTTTGTAGGCAGTGCCTTGGCTGCTAAATTTGTGGGACAAAATTGGCGCGATAGCCTCACCATTGGCGCCCTCATGAACACCCGAGGTTTAATGGAATTGGTGGTGCTAAACATTGGTTACGATTTGGGTGTGCTCACCTCTGAGGTATTTACCATGATGGTGATCATGGCTTTGGTTACCACCTTTATGACTGGACCAGCACTTGATATTATTAATTTTATATTCAAAACCAAGGATGTTTCGCCTGCCGAGGAAAAATCGGGCAATTCCAAGTACCGAATTTTGGTGTCATTCGGTAACAGCCAAAAAGCAAAAGGGCTGCTGCGCATTGCTTCCAGTTTGGTGGGCAAGCAAAAAGGCGAAGCCAGTATTACAGCCATGCATTTGTCTTTGAGCGACGAGTTGCATTCCTTTAACATGGAAGAATATGAGAAAATGCGTTTTGCACCCGTTCTAGAGGAAGCCAGTATATTAAAGCAAGAAATCAACACGTTTTTTAAAGCCACTGTCGATGTAGAAACCGACATCACCGAAATTGCCGAACAAGGCCACTACGACTTGCTTTTGGTGGGTTTAGGAAAATCAATCTTTGACGGAACTTTGTTGGGAAAAGTACTTGGTTTTACCACGCGCATCATCAATCCCGATCGGTTGATTGATAAATTTACGGGAAAAGAAGGCTTGTTTGAAAACTCCCCTTTTGATGAACGAACGCGTCAAATCATCACCCGAACACAAATGCCATTGGGTATTTTTATTGATAAAAACCTACAAAAAGTAGACCGTGTATTGGTGCCTATTTTTAGCGCTGAGGATACGTTTTTGATTGATTTTTGCCAGAAATTAATTAGCAACAACGATTCAAAAGTTGCGGTGTTGGCGAGCAATGCCATTGTGCAAAGCAACTTTTTATTGGAGAGTGCTTTGTCAACTTTAGAACACGAATATCCGGCTCATTTGAGTTTGATGAATGAACGAATCTTGGACAAAGAATTTTTAGGCAAACAAGATTTGTTGGTGATTAGCTTAGACAGTTGGAAAAAATTGGTAGCCTCGCAAAGCACTTGGCTCAGCAATATTCCGTCGGTGCTCATCATCAAACCTTAAAGGCCCAAATCAAGTACAAAGCTAAATTTTACCGAAATATTGTCGTCCAAATTAGGCAAACTGTTGGCGCCGTAGCGGTAAAAGAAATTCAAGCCCAAAGTGCCCACTAAGTTGTTAATTTCTACTCCCGACTCAAAATACCCCTTGTCGAGTGTTTTGTATACAAAGCCGCTGTGTTGTGCGGGTTTATCCATATTTCCAAGAGCAGTTCGTGTAACCAACACCAAGGTAGGCGTAATTGATTTGGAGATCGCCAATTTCTGAAAACTGTGTTTCAGCTGAAGCGTCGCATATTTACTCGAAAAGAACTCGTTGTAAAACATCGTTTCAAAACTGTTTTTTGCGGCCACCGTAAAACGCTGCATGATCTTGGTTTTACTGATGTTATTTGGCGAGGTGTTATACAAGTGCGTGAGCGGAACATCGCCAAATGCAACACCAGTTTCTAGCAATACACTACTAAGTTGGTTGTTGAGCAGTTGTTTTTCATATTCTACACGGAAGTCAAATTTGCCAAAATCAAAATCATTTTTAACAAAATCGGGCAATGTACGCGTGAACTGAAAGGTAAATTTTGGATAACCGGTTTCAATCTCGTGACGGCCTTTTGGCGTCTGCAAATATTCGCTAAACGGATTCCATTGTATGGAGGCTATTGCGGTAGTCATTTGGTAATTTTGGTAGGCTTTACCGTTTAACGTGTACAAATAATCAAATTTAGGATCAACATAACTTTGCGTGAGCTGCCACACACTCTCGGTGCGCGGAAAAAGCTTAGTGTCTATATAGGCACGCCAACTGTTGTAGTTATAAAACGTGCTGATGTTGATGGGTCTAGGGTTGTAGATGCGAAACGGAATTTTGTCAATTACAAAGGCGGTGCTGGCTATTTCTTGTACGTCATCGGTGTAGGAAATGCCCATCCAGGTGTTGGAGAAATCGCCCAAACGTGTGGCCGTTCCCAAACTGTATTTAAAGGCGCCGTCTTTGGTTCCATAACCAGTATACCCATTCAATTGCATTATTTTAGAAAACGACTCATTGGTTTTTCCGCCCATGCCTATGCGAAATCCTTCGTAATTATTGTAGCGCAAAATATACCGTAAATCAACATCGACGGGACCATAGGGCACATAGCCTACCAAGAGTTTTCTAGCCAACCGCAATCGTTTTTCTAACTTTACTTTTCGGCCAATGCTGTCCAAACCCAAATAGGTTAAGGGCATGCGAAAATCTAAACTGTCTTTTCGGAACTGTTCCCAAAACGATTCGGGCTTCACTTCGGCATCGCGTTTCATTTCGATTTTAATAAACGAATTACGCACAGGCGGCCCAGCTTGAAAATTAAAGTCAAAAAAGTGGGTTTCGGCTAATAGATAAGTAAAATCAGACGCAACTTTTCGTCGGGTTTGAGACATACTCCCGTCCAACGGATCAAACACCAAGGTTTGTCCCAAGAAGGAGAGACTTTCATTTTTCTTCCCCTTGCTAATTTTAAATTTTTGACTTTCGGGCAGCCAGAGGTTTTGGCTTTCATTATACCTGTATTCGTGCTGCGCATTCAGTTGTAGCGCCTTGTTTACAAAAGTTACCGCTTTGGCCACGGCATAGCTTGCTTCATCAATATACAACAGCCCTTCTAAGTCGTTGTTTTTGATTTTACTTTTAAAATAAACCACATAAACTGGCCTATTTTGTAGACTTATCTGATCGATCAATTCAAAGGTGTACTGAGCGTTGGCCTGATCGGATAAAGGACTCCAATATTTTTTTTGCAACAACACATAATACGGATCATAAATGGAGTAGGACTGCAATTGCAGCGAAACAAATTCGTAAATCGGCTGCTTAAACCCGGCCATTTTGTAGCCCAATATGGTTTCTTTAAACCGGTTGGATGCATATTGGTAGGCAGAAACTTTCTCGGTGAGGAACAGGTGTTGCTTGCTAATGAACTTCTTGAATTCGTAATCACTCGAATCGGTTTTGATGACCATTTTTCCAAAAATGTTGTGTCTCAATACACTTTCCACTCGTCCCTCAATCGAATCGGGATTTGCAGTTATGGTGAGTTTGTTGTAGGCTTTGCAGTCAAATGCAGGAATTTTTACAAAGGGATTATTTTGATTTTTTGCCCGAATGGTTTGCTGTATAATGGCCGTTCCAGTCGTGTTTGCAGCGGCTTGGTTTGGCTGGGGCGAGAGTAAAATAGTGTAAAACTTTTGCGAAGCATGCAACGTAATTGTTTGCTCTTGGTAGCCTCTTGCGCGAATGTGCACTAGCGATTTGTCGGCGCTCACCACTTCAAAAACACCATAACTATCCGAGAAGGAGTAGTGCGTTTCGTCGTGTGCCAAGGTGGCCAAGCCAATGGGTTTTAGAGTTACCACATCTTTAATCTGTCCGGTAAAATGCTGTTGCCCATGCATCCAAAAGGAAAGTAAAAACAACCAACACAATAAAAACGGTCTACCAAAGAGGCCCATAAGCAGATTGTGAGTTCATTAAAAAAACCGCCTCCTAGTTGTATTAACTCAAGAGACGGTGTTATGGTATTGGCTATAGCCCTAAACTTTCATGATTTCGGCTTCTTTTGCTGCCAACAATTCGTCTACTTTTTTAATAAACGCATTGGTTAAATTTTGCACCTCGTCTTCGGCTTTTTTACAAAAATCTTCGGCAGTGCCTTCTTTTTCTAATTTTTTGATGTCGGTATTCGCATCCTTGCGCACATTTCGAATCCCAATTTTGGCATCTTCCGATTCGATTTTAGCTTGTTTTGCTAAATCTCGGCGGCGTTCTTCGGTGAGTGGCGGTACACTAATAATTACCAAATCGCCATTGTTCATGGGGTTAAATCCTAAATTGGCAATAAGGATCGCTTTTTCAATTGGGGTGAGCATACTTTTTTCGTAGGGCTGAATAGTCAGGGTACGGGCATCGGGCGAATTGATATTGGCCACCTGTGACAAGGGCGTTTGTGCACCGTAATAATCTACAAAAACACTGCCTAGCATTTGCGGACTTGCTTTGCCAGCTCGAATGTTTAAAAAGGATTTTTCTAAATGTGCGATAGAACCATTCATTGATTCTTCGGTACTTTCTAAAATAAAATCAATTTCTTCTGTCATGGGAATTCTAGTTAATCTATATGTTTTGCTTAGCCAATACTCACTACGGTTCCAATGTTTTCGCCGTTGCAAATTTTTTCTAAGTTGCCTTTTTTATTCATATCAAACACCAAAATAGGTAATTTATTTTCTTGACTCAAGGTAAATGCAGTCGTGTCCATTACGTTGAGGCCCTTTTTTAACACATCTTCAAAAGAGATGAAATCAAATTTCGTAGCCAAGGGATCTTTCTCGGGGTCGGCAGTGTAAATTCCATCCACGCGGGTGCCTTTCAAGATCACATCGGCGTTAATTTCAACGCCACGCAAAACCGCTGCGGTGTCGGTCGTGAAGTACGGATTGCCCGTTCCGGCACCAAAAATCACAATGCGTCCTTTTTCTAAATGGCGCACGGCTCTACGTTTGATGTAGGGCTCGGCGATGGCTTCAATTTTTAGGGCAGTTTGCAAACGGGTGAGCATTCCGCGACTTTCTAGCGCGCCTTGTAAAGCCATGCCGTTGATTACGGTGGCCAACATGCCCATATAATCGCCTTGTACGCGATCCATTCCGCTGCTTGCACCAGCCACTCCTCGAAAAATGTTTCCGCCACCAATTACAATCGCAATTTCCACACCTTTGTCGTGAATTTTTTTGATTTCATCGGCATATTCAGACAAACGAGCAGAGTCAATACCGTATTGCTTGTCTCCCATTAAGGCTTCACCACTTAACTTGAGAAGGATTCTTTTGTACTTCATTTTGCTTTTAAATTGTGTTGGGCAAATATAGCGATATTCTGTTTTTGAAATTAGCCGATCAAAAAAAATATCGGTCAAAAAAAACAGCTGTATTGTGTGACCAAACGCACGAAAATCAGCAAAAGATTTGTCTTATCTTTGGCCCCAGCAACCCTATTTCTCGTCTCATGAAAAATGAAATTCAATCGGCCTTAGCCCAATCCTACAGCTACGAAGCCTACCGTACCGTTGTAAAAAATCAATTTTTAGCCGGAAAAGTAACTGGTTTGGAACAATCTGAATCCTTATTGCATTATACCGAGCTCAACGAAGTGCGGATGCATCGACTCGACAAAACCACCAGTTTAAATCCCGAAACCCTCGACGCCATAAGCCAATGGGACAAAAAAATCCTGTGGCTCGTGCTCACCGAAGGCTGGTGTGGCGATGGCGCTCAGGTGTTGCCAGTTTTACATAAAATAGCACAAGCCAATGCCAATATCGATTTTAAATTGGTGTTTCGTGACCAAAATGAAGAATTGATACAACTCGTACTCACCAACGGATCAAGGGCAATTCCCAAGCTGTTGATTATTGACTTCGAAACACATACACTTTTAGGACAATGGGGTCCACGTCCACAAGGAGCTGTGGAGCTAATTGCCAACTATAAAAAGGAACACGGCGTAGTCGATGAAACCGCCAAAGCCGATTTACACTTGTGGTATTTTCACAATAAAGGACTAGAAATCCAGCAAGAAATTGTGGCGCTTATGCATCAGGTGCTTTCCACTTCGCTTCAAAATCAGGAATAGACCCCGCATTTTCTACCGCGTAATCTCCAATTTTAGTGCGGCGTAAAGCAGTGAGGTGCGCCCCACTGTGTAATGCATTTCCAAAATCAAAGGCTAGTGAACGAATATAGGTGCCTTTGCTGCACACTGCGCGAAAATCAATTTCGGGCAAGGCAATGCGGATGAGCTCAAATTCGTATATCGTGGTTTTACGGGAAGCAATCTCTACTGTTTCACCAGCGCGCGCATGTTCATACAACCGTTTGCCGTCTTTTTTTATGGCCGAAAATACAGGCGGAATTTGGTCAATTTCGCCTAGGAATTGTAAACGGACTTTTTCTATTTTTTCTTCAGTAATATGTTCGATTGGGAAATGTGCATCAATAGCCGTTTCTAAATCGTAAGAAGGCGTCGTGGCGCCAATATAAAAGGTGCCGGTATATTCTTTGGCTTGTGCCTGAATGGCTGTGATTTGTTTGGTGAATTTCCCCGTGCAAACAATAAGCAAGCCCGAAGCCAACGGATCAAGAGTGCCGGCATGTCCAATTTTGAATTTTTTGGGCAAATCAAATTTGCGTTTCAGTAAATACTTGAGCTTGTTGACGGCCTGAAACGATGACCAGTGCAGGGGTTTGTCTACTAGAATGACTTGGCCGGTTAAAAAATCATCGGCCTCCATTAAATAACAGTGAGGGGGTGAACGAAAAAGTGGATCAGCAACAAGGCGATTCCAATGGCAATGCGGTAATAGCCAAATACTTTAAATCCGTTTTTGGTAAGGAATCCGATGAAACTTTTTATAGCCAAAAGGGCTACAATAAATGCCACAATATTTCCAATAATTAGCAGGTTGGTTTCTTGCTCGGTGAGCACGTAGCCTGCTTTGTAAAAGTCATAACATTTTTTTACCGTGGCACCCAACATGGTAGGAACAGCCAAGAAAAAGGAGAATTCGGCTGCGGAAGTACGACTTAATTTTTGTGACATTCCACCCACAATACTTGCGCCACTTCGAGACACACCGGGTATCATGGCCAAGCACTGAAACAAACCAATTTTGAAGGCAGTACCATAGCTTATTTCGGTGTTAGTCGAATCGGCAAACCACTCGTCCACTTTGAGTAATAAAATTCCACCAAGCAACAAGGAAACAGCAACAGTTACTGGGTTTTCTAGCAGGGCATCAATTTTTTTGCTAAATAATAAACCAAAAATTACAGCCGGAATAAAGGCAATCCCCAATTTAAAATAGAAATCAATCGACTGAAAAAAGCGTTTAAAATATAAGGCCACCACCGAAAGGATCGCACCTAGCTGAATAACAATGGTAAATAATTTGGTAAACTCTTCGTGGGCAATGCCAAAAAAAGAACTGGCAATAATCATGTGGCCCGTAGAAGAAATGGGCAAAAACTCAGTAATACCTTCTATGATGGCGAGGGCAACAGCCTCTAGTGTAGTCATCTAGCTGTTTTTCGGGTTCTTTAAAATCGCAAAAACAGTGATGCCAAATCCCGCCAAAACAACAGTGGGAGCCAATCGGATGCGTCGAAAGTTAAAGATGGCTTCGTTAAATACCTTGGGATCGTTACTTCCGCCACCAATCATCAATAAAAAACCGATTACAATTACCGCGATGCCCAGCAAGAGCAACAGGTAGTTTATTTTTCCAAAAAGAAATTCAGATTGGGCTTCTGGGGCAGGAGTGTTTGCTTTTGGTGCTTCGGGTTTTTGAGGTTTCATATAGAGTAGAAATCGATTAATATAAATCGTCAGTTCGTAAATTCAAATAACGTTGGGTGGCAAAATAGGTGCTCATCCAAGTAATAACAACGCCTAATGCCAACACGCTAAACAGCACAATACCTACCGTAAATGGGTTTTCTAGTATCCCTAAATTAGGGTAGTTTCCATCAATATAAAGTACGCAGGCAACCAATGCAATTACGGCACAAACCGCTCCGGCCAATCCCAATTTGACACTGTGCCAAATAAAGGGCTTCCGAATAAACGACTTGGTTGCGCCCACCATTTGCATGGTTTTGATGATGAAACGGTTGGCATAGATGGATAATCGCATCGAGCTATTTATCAGTACCACGGCTACTAAAGCCAAAAATCCACTGATAATGAGGATCCACAAACTCACTTTCTTGATGTTGTCGTTTACTAAGTTGACCAATTGTTTGTCGTAGACAATGTCAGAAACCATATCGTTTGTGCGGAAATGATTTTCGATTTTACGGATATTCTCCGCGTTGATGTAGTCGGCTTTGAGGTGAATATCAAACGAATTTTGCAACGGATTGGCTCCCAAAAAGGTCATGAAATCTTCGCCAATGATGTCGGTGTGCATTTTGGCTGCTTCCTCTTTGGTTACATACACGCTCGATTTGACAAATTTGGATGTTTTTAATTCGTTTTTGAATGCGGTAAAAACGGGTTCGGTTGCTTCGTTTTTGAAGAAAACGGTCATGGCAATTTCTTCTTTAAAATCGTCAGCTAGTTTTTTGGAATTTAAGATAAACAAGCCCAAAAGTCCCAACAGAAATAGCACCAAAAACATACTAAATACAACAGAAATATAGGAAGAAATTAGTCGGCGTTTTTGAAATTTTTCGAAGGAAGAACTCATAGAAAATAGAAATTATGGGGTAAAAATAATAAAGAAATTGGTTAAATTTAGTTTATAACGTTCAAAGTTTTGACTTTCGTACAATAAACGTAAATTTGCCCACCTAAACGCATCCTGATGAAATACAATCCAACCGAAATCGAGGCCAAATGGCAAAAATACTGGGCCGAGCAGCACACCTTTGCCGCCACAACTGCCTCTATAAAACCCAAATATTATGTGTTGGATATGTTTCCGTATCCCTCTGGAGCAGGCTTGCATGTGGGGCATCCGTTGGGCTATATTGCCTCCGATATTGTGGCCCGATTCAAACGCCACAACGGATTTAACGTATTGCATCCGCAAGGCTATGATTCGTTTGGCTTGCCCGCCGAACAATATGCCATTCAAACCGGTCAACATCCCGAAAAAACCACCCGCGAAAATATTGCCCGTTACCGCGAGCAACTCGATAAGATTGGGTTCTCTTTTGATTGGGACCGTGAAGTGCGCACCTCAAGTGCCAATTATTACAAACATACCCAGTGGATTTTTATCCAATTATTCAATGCCTGGTACAACAAAATCAGCAACAAAGCCGAACCCATTTCGAGTTTGATATCCCAATTTGAACAAGTCGGAAATACCAGCGTACAGGCCGTTTGCGATGAGCATATTGCTGCCTTTACCGCCCAAGAATGGAACGAATTTTCTACAGAAAAACAACAACAAATACTCCTCCAATACCGCCTTACCTATTTGGCCGAAACCGAAGTTAACTGGTGCCCGGCACTGGGAACGGTGTTGGCCAATGACGAAATTATCAATGGAGTTTCCGAGCGTGGCGGACATCCGGTAATTCGCAAAAAAATGACCCAGTGGTCGATGCGCATTTCTGCCTATGCAGAACGCTTATTGCAAGGATTAGACACCATCGATTGGAGCGAATCGATCAAAGAAGCCCAGCGCAATTGGATCGGAAAATCAGTGGGAGCGTCTATTGTGTTTCAGGTTTCAGGTTTCAAGTTGTCCATCGAAGTGTTTACCACTAGACCCGATACTATATTTGGCGTAACCTTCATGACTTTGGCACCCGAGCACGAATTGGTGGCGCAAATCACCACGCCCGAGCAAAAATTGACAGTAGAAGCCTATATAGAAGCTACCGCCAAACGTTCTGAACGCGAGCGCATGGCTGATGTAAAAACCATCTCGGGTGTATTTACCGGCGCCTATGCCGAGCATCCGTTTACGAAAGCACCCATTCCGGTTTGGATAGGCGACTACGTATTGGCCGGCTACGGAACTGGTGCAGTTATGGCGGTGCCTTGTGGCGACGAACGCGATTATGCCTTTGCCAACTATTTTAAAGGGCAAAACGGCATGCCCGAAATCAAAAATATTTTTAACCAAGACATTTCTGCGGCAGCCTATGCAGACAAAGGTGGTTTTGAATTGGTAAATTCTGATTTTTTAAACAACTTGAATTACAAAACCGGAACCCAAAAAGCCATCGAAGCACTCGATAAAATTGGCGCCGGAAAAGCAAAAATTAATTACCGCTTGCGCGATGCAGTTTTTTCACGTCAGCGGTATTGGGGCGAACCCTTCCCGGTGTATTATGTGAATGGCCTCCCGCAAATGATAGACGCCCAGCATTTACCCATTGTCTTGCCCGAGGTAGACAACTACTTGCCCACCGAAGATGGCCAACCACCGTTAGGGAATGCCAAAGCTTGGCATTGGGATACAAATACCAATCAAATTGTGGCTGTTGAAGACAGTGCTAATCCCCCTCAGGGGGTTTGGGGGCTTGAACTAAATACGATGCCAGGTTGGGCAGGCAGTTCGTGGTATTGGATGCGTTATATGGACGCACAAAACGAAACCGAATTTGCCAGCCAAGAAGCCTTGAGTTATTGGCAAAATGTCGATTTGTACATTGGCGGAAGCGAACATGCTACGGGGCATTTGTTGTATTCTCGTTTTTGGAACAAATTCTTGAAAGATTTGGGATATGCGCCTACTGAGGAACCATTCAAAAAACTGATCAACCAAGGAATGATCTTGGGCATGAGTGCGTTTGTGTACCGCAGCGAAGACGCCAAAACACTCTATTCTAAAGGGTTGATAGCCGATAAAAAAGTGCAGCCCATTCACGTAGATTTGGCGGTAATTAATGACATGACAAATGAGTTAGACATCGAAGCGTTCAAGAATCATCCTTTGTATTCCGACTATAAAAACGCTGAATTTGTTTCGGAAAACGGTAAATTTCTGGTGGGCCGTGAAGTAGAAAAAATGTCCAAATCCAAATACAATGTGGTGAATCCAGATGACATTTGCAACGAATTTGGCGCTGATACCTTGCGTTTGTACGAGATGTTTTTGGGTCCGTTAGAACAAGCTAAACCTTGGAATACAGCCGGAATTACGGGAGTTTTTGGCTTCTTGAAAAAGTTATGGCGTTTGTATTTTGACGAAAATGGCTTGGTTATTACGACTCAAGAGCCCAGCAAAGAAAGTTGGAAATCGCTGCACAAAACCATCAAAAAGGTAACAGAAGACATCGAGAACTTCTCGTTTAATACCTCGGTGAGTCAATTCATGATTTGCGTCAACGAATTGTCGGCACAAAACTGCCACGAACGGTCTATTTTAGAACCATTGGCGGTATTAATTTCGCCTTATGCGCCGCACATAGCCGAAGAATTGTGGAGTCAATTGGGCCACGCTGGTTCAATTTCGGAAGTTCCCTTTCCGGTATTTGACCCCCAGCATTTGGTAGAAAGTGAAAAAGAATACCCGGTTTCGTTTAATGGCAAAATGCGCTTCACGCTCACCTTGCCACTCGATTTAACCGCCGCGCAAATAGAAGAAATTGTCATGGTCGACGAACGCACCCAAAAACAATTGGAAGGTCGTGTGCCCAATAAAGTAATTATAGTGCCCGGAAAAATTATCAATTTGGTGGGCTAAACTGACAAAAATGCAGTTGAATCTAGTTTCCAAAAAATGGCCTGTAATTTGTACGGGAAGGAATACTAACTTTTAATACAGAAATTATGTTTATACTACTAATTGGAATCATGTTGGCCAGCTGGTTGGTGAGCAACAAACTGAAAAACAAATTTGAAACCTATTCCAAACTGCATTTACAAAACGGTATGAGCGGTGCCGAAATTGCCGAAAAAATGTTGGCAGATCACGGCATCACCGATGTGCGTGTCATTTCGACGCCCGGTCAACTCACCGATCACTACAATCCAGCTGACAAAACCGTCAATTTGAGTGAAGGCGTGTATAACCAACGCAATGCCGCAGCCGCAGCGGTTGCCGCACACGAATGTGGTCACGCCGTGCAACATGCAGTTGCCTATTCGATGCTTACGCTGCGTTCGCAATTGGTGCCCATCGTTTCGGTGGCCTCCAATTATGTACAATGGGTTTTATTGGCAGGCATTCTGATGGTGGGCACGTTTCCACAATTGCTGTTGATTGGAATTTTGCTTTTTGCCGCTACTACTATTTTTTCGGTAATTACTTTGCCGGTTGAATATGATGCGAGCAATCGCGCGTTGGCATGGTTAGAAAAAAGCCAAGTGGTTACCGCACAAGAGCACGAAGGCGCCGCCGATGCTTTAAAATGGGCAGCACGCACCTATGTGGTCGCCGCCATTGGTTCGGTAGGAACTCTGATTTATTATGTGATGATTTATTTGAATCGAAAATAAAAAAGAAAAGGGAGTAGTTAAACTCCCTTTTTTATTGCTTTCTACAAGATTACAACACCACTACTTTGTCGGGATTATAGCCCACGTAAGGAATTTCGGTTTCTACGAAATGAATGCCGTAGTCTTCTAATTCGCGTAAAATTGGTTCGTAGACTTCTTTGTGAATGGGCAATTGCACGCCGGGTGTAGTGATTTTGCCATTCAAAATGAGCAAAGCCGCCATGGCAACCGGAAGTCCAACTGTTTTGGCCATGGCTGTATACAGTTGATCATCGCCCAAGCATACCATTTTGGAATCGATTTGTTTTTGTTGGCCGTGAAGTTCGTACCCAAATTTGTGGTACATCACAATCATGTCTTTGTCTTGTGGCGCTAAAGTCCATTGATCGGCGAGTATTTTTTCTAGAATTTGTGCTGGAGTAGCATTTTGGAGCCCTACTTTTTTGTTGGGATTAAAGATGTCCAATTCGACCAATTTGTCCCACATGCTATCGTCTTGCTCAATACCCAATTGCAAACGCATTTTAATCTCGACCGAATCAGTAGGGTGGTAGGGCAAAAATAAGTTGGTGAATTCGCGGTAACTCAAGTGTTCGGAATCATCTAATATATAGGAATCATCGGTCATACCCAGTTGTACAAACATATTCCAAGCTTTAGAATAACCCACTCTACGAATGGTGCCACGGTATAAGGTTAGTACGTCTTCTAAGCCATAGACCGAGCGGTATTTCAGGGAATCCCTATTGGCGTAGGCCTCAAATTTACCGTAGCCTTCTACGTGTAAAAATTCGGTGCGACGAAATAATTTATGATACGGAATGTATTTGTATTTGCCTTCTTGGATAAATTTGGCAGCGCCACCTTGTCCGGCCAATACTACATTGCGGGGCGCCCAAGTAAATTTGTAATTCCACAAATTGGTATCGGATTCGGGGGCCACTAAGCCACCACAAAACGATTCAAACAAAAGCATTTTTCCGCCTTGTTCGCGAATTTCGTCAATTACTTTCAGGGCACTCATATGATCAATTCCAGGATCGAGGCCAATTTCATTCATGAAAATCAGGTTATTGGCTTTGACATCTTCGTCAAGCGCCTGCATGGCCTCACTGATATAGGAAGCGGTTACCAAATGTTTTTTGTAGACGAGGCAATCCTTGGCTACTTCAATATGCAAGTGCGCCGGCAACATCGAAATCACTAAGTCTACTTGTTGAATGGCTGCTGCACGGGCTTCGGCATTAAAAATGTCGAGTGCTAACGCGGTGGTATGCGGATGATTGTTGGTTTTTTGTTGGGCCAATTCAAGGGATAAATCGGCGATAAATAGTTGCAATTGTTCAGCTGCAGCCTTATTCATTAGGTAGTGAATTAAGGAAGTTGCTGAGCGTCCAGCACCAATAATTAGGATGTTTCTCATGGTATATCGGTCAATTAACGCCCAAAGGTATCAATTTGTAGCAGTTAAAAAAATCTGCCGAACGAAATCAAAAATCTGCTGAAATTAGAGGTTTTCTAACTCTTCGAGATCTTGTTTTTTGTTGATTTCTTTGCGTTGTTCAAATTGTTTGTCGGGCGCTACCTCGTCGGGAATTAAACCGCACACCACAATAAACAACAAGATTGTTGTAGATATAATAAACAAAATGGCCGGAACTTTCTTTTGGGCAGCATTTGATTTAACCCAGGCGAGTCCGCTTAATATCAGCGTAAATGCTACGGGTATTAATCCCAAGGTTCCCATGGGCAATACAATAAATAAAACGCTCAAGGCGCAAAACAGGTAGGCGAGAAGGAGTGCAATTTTTCGCATAAAATTAATTTTGAGTCAGTTGTTTAAGTAGTAATTGACCTGTCCCTACAGGAATGCTAAACCGAATAAGACATGGAATTTTTCGAGCATCGGCAGTGAGCCAAATGATGTTTTTGTCGGTGCCGCGTAGGGCGTTGGTTTGTGCGCCAATTGAAATTTTGTAGCACAGTTTTTCGCCCAAAACTCCAGCGTTGATGCGCTCGGTTCCCAAGTATTTGACCGAAACACCTACTTCTTTTTCGTCAAATACGGCAGTAAAGCGGGTGATTTGTTGTTTGTTTTGGTGCGCAAAATCGACTGTTCTCAATTTGTAAATTAGAGAAACAATGTCTTGTGTGCCCGGTTTAATAGAAAAAACTGACTTCACCTCCGGCTTTCTCTTGATAGATACAACGCTGGCAATACTTTTTCCATCTTTTTGATACAGGTACTTTTCTTTTTTGGTGTACCCACCTTCAAAAATGTCGCGTTTAAATAAACTGGGTTTAAGCGAAACCGGATCAACGTAGGTTTCGTAGGAATCTCGAATTTTAAAGAAAGAGTCCCATTTGCTATAGGTGGCCGCCTCGCAGCTCAGGTGAAGCAATTTTTTTGTAGACGTGCTCACCATTTCTGTACTCAAGGTAACTTGAGCCAATTGGGTCATGAGCCCAGCCATATTATAGGAGGCAGCATAAACTAATTGTTCACCTCCCGGGATTGAACTTTTTTGTGCTGTTGCAAACCACGGGCTCAGTAGTATTAGTATAAGAAGTAACTTTTTCATTGTGAATTATAATTAGTACCAACATAACTCCTAAATTTGAGCCTTAGTATAATTCTGCAAATAAATGAAACGAAAAATAACTTTAACAGCAATTGTTTTTGGCGCAACGGCCATCATTTTAGGAGCATTTGGCGCTCATGCTTTAAAAAAAGTATTAACGCCCGACGCCTTAGTTTCTTTTGAAACTGGTGTGCGTTACCAAATGTATCACGCGCTGTTTTTGTTGTTTGTAGCCACAACTTCCTTGGTAGATGATGCACAAAAAAAACAAATTTTTTCCATGACACGTTTTGGCGTATTGTTTTTTTCAGGCTCCATCTATTTGCTCGCTACTTCGGCGCTCATTGGAATTGATTTTTCGCCAATTGGATGGTTCACACCCCTAGGAGGAGCCTTACTCATAAGTGCTTGGATTGTACTGTTTATAGGCGTTTACAAGAAAAAAAACGAATAATTCATTTTTTTTGGTGACGTAAACTATTTAATTTTTACTTTTGTAATCGAAATAAAATAGTAAACACAAACCCAAGTTTATGGACAAAAATGTCTCAATTACGAAATCGATTTCGTTGGCAGATTACGGCATTGACAATGCATTCGAAATTCACCACAACCCTACCTACAATTTTTTATTCCAAGAAGAACTTAATGATCAATTAGTTGGCTTCGAAAAAGGTCAACTCACCGAATTGGGAGCTGTAAATGTAATGACCGGAATTTTTACCGGCCGATCACCCAAAGACAAATACATCGTAAAAGACGCAATCACCCAAGATACCATTTGGTGGCCTTCTGAAAAAGCGCCCAACGACAATAAACCCATTTCGCAAACCACTTGGAACGCCCTAAAAGCAAGTACCGTTGCGCAATTGTCAAACAAAAAACTCTATGTAGTCGATGCCTATTGTGGCGCCAACGCCAATACTCGACTCAAAGTTCGCTTCATTATGGAAGTTGCTTGGCAAGCGCATTTTGTGACCAATATGTTTATTCGTCCTACCGCAGCCGAATTGGCCGAATTTGGCGAACCCGATTTTGTGGTGATGAACGCTTCCAAAAGCGGATTTAGAGATTATGCGGCTCACGGTTTAAATTCGGAGGTGTATGTTGCGTTTAACCTTACCGAAAAAATCCAGTTGATTGGCGGAACTTGGTACGGAGGCGAAATGAAAAAAGGCTTGTTCTCGATGATGAATTACTATTTGCCTTTGCGCGGAATTGCCTCGATGCACTGTTCGGCCAATAAAGGCTCAGCCAACGACGTAGCCATCTTTTTTGGCCTGTCGGGCACCGGAAAAACCACCTTGTCTACTGACCCTAAGCGCGAATTAATTGGCGACGATGAGCACGGTTGGGACAACGAAGGCGTCTTTAATTTTGAAGGTGGCTGCTATGCCAAAACTATCGATTTAAGCCCTGTTAACGAACCCGATATTTACCAAGCCATCAAACGCGATGCCTTACTAGAAAATGTCACCGTTGACGCCAATGGAAAAATAGATTTTGCCGACGGATCGGTTACTCAAAATACACGGGTTTCCTATCCGATTAATCACATTCACAATATTGTCAAACCGGTTTCTAAGGCTGGTCACGCCAATAAAGTTATTTTTCTCACGGCCGATGCTTTTGGCGTAATGCCGCCGGTTGCCAAACTAACACCTGAGCAAACTAAGTATTATTTCTTGTCGGGATTCACGGCCAAATTGGCGGGAACAGAACGAGGAGTAACCAAGCCAGAGCCCACTTTTTCGGCTTGTTTTGGCAAAGCCTTTTTGTCGTTACACCCTACAAAATATGCCGAAGAATTAGTAAAAAAAATGGAGCAACACCACGCACAAGCCTATATGGTGAATACAGGATGGAACGGATCAGGCAAGCGCATTTCTATCAAAGACACTCGTGCCATAATTGACCGCATCTTAGACGGGTCTATAGATCAGGCAGAAATGCACATCTTGCCGGTGTTTAATTTTCAAATCCCTGCCGAATTGGCCGAGGTTTCGAATGGAATACTAGACCCGAGAAAAACCTATGACGACCCCCAAGTTTGGGACCAAAAAGCCAAAGAATTAGGCGGGTTGTTTGTGAAAAACTTCCAACAATATACCGACACCCCAGAAGGGCATCGCTTGCTAGAAGCTGGTCCACACCTATAAAAAAAAGAGTCGCTGTAAATAGCGACTCTTTTTTTATAAAGCTAGAATTTTATTTTCCTTTGTTGGCTTCGGTGATGTATTTGTCTAAAGCCATAGTCATGGAAGGCGTTTCGGGCGTGGGCGCCAATATATCAATTCGCAAGCCGTGTTCTAAAGCTTCTTTTTGGGTAGTGCTTCCAAAAACCGCAATTCGGGTGTCATTTTGTTTAAAATCGGGGAAGTTCATAAACAAGGATTTGATTCCTGTGGGACTGAAAAAGGCTAAGATATCGTAATAAACATCGGCTAGATCAGACAAATCGCTTTGTACGGTTTTATAAAATGTGCCTTGTGTCCAATTCACTTTTAAATTGTTAAGCGTTTGCGGCGCATCGGCATTCAATTGATCAGAGGCTGGCAACAAGAACTTTTCGTCTTTATATTTTTTAATCAAGGGAGACAAATCAGCAAAATCTTTTTGACCCACATAAATTTTTCGTTTGCGGTACACCACATATTTCTGCAAGTAAAACGCAATGGCTTCTGATTGACAAAAGTACTTGAGTCCTTCGGGAATTTTGTAGCGCATTTCTTCGGCAACTCTAAAATAATGATCTACCGCATTACGGCTCGTCAAAATGATTGCCGTGTAGTTGTTGAGGTCAATTTTTTGCAGACGAACATCTTTTGCGTTTACACCTTCTACGTGGATAAAAGGTCTGAAATCAATTTTAATTTTATGCTTTTGTTGCAAATCAAAGTAGGGAGAGTTCTCTACCTTAGGCTCTGGTTGCGACACCAAAATTGTCTTCACTTTCATTTGTGCCATGTTCTGTATTGCTATCTTTTTGTAAACCAATAATACATGAAATAGTAAGGGGCTATTTCAAGTGCGCAAAGATATAAAATAAAATAAAACAACTTGCCTAGGAGCAAATTTTGATAATTTTTTAATGTTGCCAGATAGGTAATGAGGTTAATTCCTAAAATCGCAAAAATCAGGGTGTTAAAAACAAAATTTGGGGCAGCTGAGTTATAATACAACACCACATTTATGGGAAAAAGCAGCATGGCAATGTAGCTTCGGTAACTGGCTTTTTGCAAATTAAATTGCTCGGAAAATTCTTCCATAGAAAAAGCGGTTCCGATAATTTTGTCAATTAAATATTTGCTCAAGACAAATACGCTGAGGTAAGTGATAATTTGAATGTATACTAGACCATTTGTTTTGGTAGTATATCCGTATTGACTGCCTACTAATTGAATAAAAAAAGCAAAGGAAAGCATCTGTATGGCAAACAAAAGCAGCGTAAATCCACTCCACAAGTGGGAGGAATCTCGGTAAACTTTGAGGTATTTATCAGAAACGATGAGACGCATAAATTCGGCAAATCGGGATTCGAAAAGCGATTTACAAACAGCTATCAATGCCAGCGTCAATACAAATAAAAAAGTGGTCCAATCTGTGGATTCTAAGACTCTAGGATGTAAAGTTGCTGCGATCATTGGTCGCAAAATTAGCAGAATTTTTCCGTAAACGGCCGTTCGTTTTGTTTTTCTTAGACACGGGATAGCTTTATTTTATATGTGGATGGCATTTATTAACTTTTTACTTGGAATCAACTGCTATAAAAAGATTATTTTTGGTCGCACATTCAGTTAGCCCATGAGCGATAGCATCGTAATTATCCCCACGTACAACGAAATAGAAAATATCGAAAGCATGATTCGCACGGTGCTTACCTTGCCGCATGCCTTTGATTTGTTGCTCGTGGACGATGGCTCCCCTGACGGAACTGCTGCAAAAATTAAACAGCTGCAACACGAATTTCCTGACCGACTTTTTCTGGAAGAACGTCCAAAAAAAATGGGGTTGGGCACGGCCTATGTGCACGGATTTCGCTGGGCTTTAGCTCGTTCCTATGCCTATGTTTTTGAAATGGATGCCGATTTTTCACACAATCCGAACGATTTGATCAAACTCTACGAAGCCTGTCACTTCGGAACCGCCGATGTCGTGATTGGCTCGCGCTATGTAACCGGTGTAAATGTGGTCAATTGGCCTTTGAGTCGGGTGTTGTTGTCGTATTTTGCTTCGGTCTATGTGCGTTGGATTACGGGCATGCACATTCACGATGCCACTGCGGGATTTATTTGCTACAAAAGAGCCACTTTGGAGTCTATCGATTTGTCGAAAATAAAATTTATTGGCTATGCCTTTCAAATCGAAATGAAATACCGGGCTTTTGTCAAAAAGCTCCACATACAAGAAGTGCCCATTATCTTTACCGACCGCACCAAAGGCCAGTCCAAAATGAGCAATTCCATTATTAAAGAAGCTATTTTTGGCGTAATATCCTTGCGTTTTCGCCACCTCATAAACAGATTGTAATATGTCAAATTTTCTCATCAAAAACGCTACTATTTTTAACGAAGGCCAGTCGTTTATGGCCGATGTGTGGGTAGAAAATGAGCAAATTGTTGCGGTACAAGAAAATCTACTTGCGCCACCCGATGCTCAAGTGATTGATGCAACTGGCCTGTGGTTATTGCCCGGACTTATTGATGATCAGGTGCATTTTAGAGAACCCGGACTCACCCACAAAGGCAACATTGCTTCAGAATCTCGCGCTGCAGTAGCCGGCGGAATTACCTCCTACATGGAGCAACCCAATACGGTACCCAATGCGGTAACACAAGATTTACTAGAAGATAAATACCAAATCGCGGCGAGCCAATCGTATGCCAATTATTCTTTTTTGATGGGCGGCACCAATGATAATTTGGAAGAGCTCCTGAAAACCAATCCCAAAAATGTCGCTGGAATTAAGTTGTTTTTGGGCTCTTCTACGGGTAATATGTTGGTTGATAATTCCGAAGTGTTGGAGCAAATATTTTCGTCCACCCCACTCATAATTGATGTGCATTGTGAAGATGAGACCACCATACGAGCCAATTTGGCCCAATATAAAGAACACTATGGCGACGCTATTCCAGTAACAGCTCATCACCTCATTCGAAGCGCCGAAGCCTGTTATTTGTCGTCGTCAAGAGCGGTGGCTTTGGCCCAAAAAACAGGAGCGCGTTTGCATGTGTTTCATTTGTCGACGGCAAAAGAAATGAGTTTGTTTCGCAACGACATTCCATTAGCCGAAAAGAAAATTACCGCCGAAGTTTGTGTGCATCATTTGTGGTTTACCAATGACGACTATGCCACCAAAGGCAACTTCATCAAATGGAATCCAGCTGTGAAAACTGCCGCTGATCGCGAGGCATTGTGGGAAGCGCTCAATGATGACCGCATTGACGTGATTGCCACCGATCATGCGCCACACACCCTAGAAGAAAAAAGCAAATCCTACTTAGAAGCTCCATCAGGCGGACCTTTGGTGCAACACGCCTTGGTCGCCATGCTAGAGGCCCATTTTCAGGGAAAAATATCGGTAGAAAAATTGGTGCAAAAAATGGCGCACAACCCGGCCATTTTGTTTCAAATAGAAAAAAGAGGTTTCATTAGACCCGGCTATTTTGCCGATTTGGTTTTGGTTCATCCAAACGACCCTTGGACAGTGAGCAAAGACAATATTTTATACCACTGCGGCTGGTCGCCTTTTGAAGGAACTACCTTCAGAGCCAAAGTTACCCATACCTTTGTCAACGGACATTTAGCTTATGCCAACGGCCAAGTGAGTGAAATTAAAGCAGGAAAACGATTGTTGTTTGACCGATAGTAAAATGAAAAAATTAGGAATAGTATTTGCAATTGCAATGGGACTGGTAGCATGTACCAATGGGTCTGAAAAACCCGAAAAATTTATAGAAGAAGACAAAATGATTTCTATTTTGTATGATGTTGCGGTAATAGACGCCATGAAGTCCTACAGCTTAAATACTACGCGCGATTATCCTATTAATTCCCAGGTGTATATTTATAAAAAATACCAGGTGGACAGTTTACAATTAGCTCAAAACAACCACTATTATGCGGCCGATATGGTGCGGTATAAAAAAATGTTCGAAAAAGTAAATCAGCTATTAGAAGCCGAAAAGAAAAAATATGAAGCGGCGGTATTAAAAGCGGGAGATCAAAAATCTAAAGCAAATTAAGCTTTCAGATAATCGCTTGCTGTTTCCTGAATCACTTGGTTTATCGGACTAAACGCCATTCCCAGTTCTTTCTTAATTTTTTCTGACGTATAGGAAGTAGACTCAAATAAGGTTTGGGCCAATTGTTTGCTCAATACTCTTTTCTTCCCCAGTAAAATTCCTGCTAATGCATCGAGTCGCCACGCCAAGCTCACCATCCATTTGCGAATAGCCATCCAGCGAATTGAACTATTCATCGCTTGGGCAATTTCTTTCAGTACTGCCTCATAGGTTTTATTTTCGGAAATTAAGATGTATCGTTCGCCAGAAATTGCACTTTCCATGAGTTGAATCATCGTGTGCACCACATCAGTCACGCCAATAAACCCAGTAGATCCGGAGCTATAAAACGGAAATTTTTGCGCTACTTTGGCAAACAGTTCTCCGCTGCCCGATTCCCAAAAGTAGGGCCCTAGAATAACCCCCGGATTCACCAAAACTACAGCCAATCCTTCTTGATAGCCGCGCCAAATTTCCATTTCGGCACCGTATTTGGAAATCGCATAATCGGTATGGGGCAATTCGGGATTCCATTCGCAGCTTTCGTCGCACGGCATAGAATGGAGCGGCGCAGCGCCAATGGTGGAAATTGAACTCACAAAACAGAGTTTTTGTACGCCAAACGCCAAGCACAAGTTGACTACATTGGCCGTCCCTTCGATGTTAATTTTGCGCAATTTTTCTTCGTCTGATGGATCAAACGAAATCAATCCGGCGGAATGATAAACGTGGTTTATTTCTTGAAAGGCAATTTCTAATCGAGGCAGATCTGTGATATCGGCTTGTATCCATTCAATTTGCTCAAAAAGAGTGAGTTGATTGTGTTTTTCAAAGAGCACTTTTGTTTTTGCAATAGACGAGCTGTTGCGGTATATAGCTCGAACAGCTTGCTTTTTTTCAAGCAAACGAAGCAGGAGATGAGCCCCTACTAATCCGGTGGCACCCGTGACTAAAATCATGCGGCAAAGATAACGAGTTTGTCCTATTTTTACCGGAATTCCATTTTCAAATTATGCAATTAAGCCTATATTTGCCCAAATCCGAAACCAAATGGAAAACCTAATCGCAGAATTGCAATGGCGTGGCTTAGTGCACGACATGATGCCTGGCACTGAAGAACAATTACTCAAAGAATCAACTCCTACTTATATTGGGTTTGACCCGACTTCAGATTCCTTGCACATTGGCAGTTTGGTTCCGATTGTTTTGTTGGTTCACTTACAAAAATTTGGCCATAAACCCATTGCTTTGGTGGGGGGTGCCACCGGAATGATTGGTGATCCGTCCGGAAAATCAGACGAACGCAATTTGCTAGACGAAGCTACGCTTAACCACAATTTAAATGGCATCAAAGCGGTCTTGGGTCGATTTTTGGATTTCAACGCGCAAGGTCCAAATGCTCCCATTTTAGTCAACAATTACGATTGGATGAAGACCTTTTCCTTTATCGATTTTGCGCGCGAAGTAGGCAAACGCATCACTGTAAACTACATGATGGCCAAAGATTCGGTAAAGAAACGCTTGTCTGGTGAAGGCGAAGGGATGTCGTTTACTGAATTTACCTACCAATTGATTCAGGGCTTCGATTTTTATTATTTACACAAACATTACGGCTGTTTACTGCAAATGGGTGGCAGTGACCAATGGGGAAATATCACCACCGGTACCGAATTGGTGCGCAGAATGAATGCCGATGCCTCGAGCGAAGGCGCCAAAGCCTATGCCATGACCTGCCCCTTGGTTACCAAAGCCGACGGTTCTAAATTTGGCAAATCAGAGGGAGGAAATGTGTGGCTTACTACCGATAAAACTTCGGTGTATAAATTCTACCAGTTTTGGATCAATACCACCGATGTCGATGCCGAGAAATACATCAAAATATTTACATTTCTAGACCAAGCCACCGTAAATGAGCTCATCGAAGCACATCATGAGGCCCCGCATTTGCGCGTCTTACAAAAACGACTAGCAGAAGAGTTGACTACCTTCGTGCATGGCACAGAAGCCTTGACCAAAGCCATTCAAGCTTCGGGAATATTGTTTGGAAACGCCTCCTCTGACGATCTAAAAGCCTTGGATACGGAAACTTTCTTAGAGGTTTTTGAAGGCGTCCCACAGGCTGAGATTGCCCTAGCAGAACTAGAAAACGGCTTAGATATCATAACCGTGTTAAACGAGAAAACCGGATTTTTAAAATCAAATGGGGAAGCACGTCGCGCCTTGACCGAAAATTCGATTGCCGTGAATCGAGAAAAAGTAACCGAAGATTATAAGGTGACGGCTCAGGATCTAATTAACAATCAATTTGTATTGTTGCAACGCGGCAAAAAGAACTACTTTATTGTGCGCGTGGTTTAGTTTGCCATTAAAGCACCATCAAATTGCAGCCTCGGGTATCGCTGGCGTCAAATCGGCCTAGGACTTCAAAGCTGCCGTTGGCGTACTTTTTGCCCAAATCTTGTGTGGCGATAAACGAGCACGAATTATAATTCGCTAAATCAATCACGTTGATGCCGCCGGTTTTGCCGTTGGCCACATAACTAAACGCGTCTTCGGTGTCGCGAAGGTGAATTTGCATCCAGGGTGGACACTCAAAAATACCATCGCCAAGCGAATAGGCTTGTGACAACAACTCGGTCATCCCATATTCAGAATGAATGGCTGATACCCCAAAACCTATGGTGAGCAAGTCATGTAATTCTTCGCGTATGAGTTCTTTGCGTTTGCCTTTCATGCCGCCGGTTTCCATAATAATAGTGTTTTTTAACTGGAAAGCCTGCTGTTCGATGAGGTCTAATAAAGCATAGGTGACTCCAATGAGCAACACGTTTTCACCAGACTCATCCAGACGAATTAAGGTTTGAATGAGCTCGTCGTAGTTGTGCAAATAGAAGCCCGAATCTGTCTTGTTTGATTTAGCAATCAAATCTTTCACCATATAAATTAATGAAGAGTCGTTGCGCTCCAGATAGGAAGGCAATAACGCCAATACCGTATAATTTTCGATGTGACCATAAAATTGGGCGAAGCCATTCAAGTAACTCGCTTCATATAGGGACAAATCAGTCACGTGGTGCTGACTAGTAGTACTGCCAGTTGTGCCGCTACTTCGAAAAGTTGTGGCAATGGGGGAATCGCCCGCTATAACGGAATGCGATTTAAAAAACGAAATGGGTAAAAATGGAATATCAGCAATGCGCTTCACTGTTTGTTTGTCGGCCTTCATCAACTCACACCAGTTGCGATACACCAGGTTATGATCATATTGGTGCCGAAAGGTTTTGAGCGCTAGCTTTTCAAATTGCTTGGCAGAGTAGATCGAGAAAATGTCCATTAGGGAAGTCACAAGCTAGTTTTTATCGGACACAAATATACGGAAGGCAGGGGTTAAAACTAAAAAAGCTCCACAAACTGCGGAGCTTTTTAGAATGGGAGTGGGTAGAGATTACTCTACAACCAATTTTTGAGTAGCGGTTTTACCAGCTTCTGTAATTTTAATTACATAGATTCCAGCTTGTAACGTGCTCACGTCAATCGTGTTTTCGTTTGTTACGGTGCCTAAAACTTGTTTTCCTAACACATCATAAATAGCGATAGCTTTTGTAGCATTTGCATTAGTTTCGATGGATAATCTTCCGTTTGTCACAGGGTTTGGATATACTTTTAATCCTTTGATAGCAGGAGCATTTACTGCTAATAATCCTTCAACTGTGGTGTTGATACGCAACTCGTCAAGGATCATAGTTGGTGTTTTTGCATCAGCGTCTTGACGAATAATGAATCCGCCTAAATCAGTAAAAGCTACCGCCGGAGTAGCAGTTAATGTAGCCGGAGTAGCAGCAGTAAATGTGCTCAAATTTGGATTGATCCAAGCGCTTAACAGGTTGGTTCCAAAATCATACCCCATAACAATAAATAGTACGTCACCTGTATTGTACACGGCCGCGTCATAATTGGTTGTTACATTTAGAGTATCAAAACCCAATTGGTATTGTGTTCCGTTTTTCTTAAAGAACATTCTAGATTTGTATGATTTAGTAGCATCTGTAACCCCAACAAAATAAGTCTCTGTAAGATCAACAGTTACGTTGTCCATATTGGTAATGTTTAGCATAAATGAGGCGTAAACAGCACCCGTTGAAGTAGTAATAAAAGGAGTAAAACAATCAATTCCTGCTCCAGTAAATGAAATTGAGTTTCCGCTCACATTAGGAAAGTTGGCATACGTTAGGTTGCCAGCTACTACAGCAATATTATCTCCAGAGTTTTGATTGGCCCACATTTGTGAATTTCCTAAAGCTGTTCCGGCGGCGTAATTAAAAGGCTCACTGTATGGTAAAGGATTGATTGGTTTACAGTCGGGTGAATTGATGTTTGCCGATAAATTACAAGTTCCACCAGTAATTGTTACGCTAAACGCAGTTCCTTCAGGAATTCCAGAAACGGTAATGTTTCCAGCAGCTACTGAAGTTGGATTGTCTCCACCAATAGTTCCTGCATTTGGCACAATGCTGTAGGCTGCATTACCACCACCAGTATAAGGAATGGTAGCGGTATAGGTATCAGTTCCTAATGTAGATGCATCACAAGCAGCAGTTACAGTACCCAAAGACAAGGTGCAAGAAGCAGAAACATTACTCAATTTTACGTCATCAATTCTGTACTGCAGAATTGTTGTAGATCTGAAACGAATTGAAAGTGTCGATGATGATGGAATCACTCCACCACTTATTGTTGCTAAAGTCCACCCAAGTCCAGTAGGAGTATAGGTTATAGGAGTCCAGTTAGTTGCATCTGTACTTACTTCGATAATTAAAACATTAGTAACAGCAGTAGGTGTGTTAATTCCAAAAGAAAGTTGAATATCGCTAGATAAATAAGCGGAGCTATTTAATCCGTCAATTTGAAAAAATTCATCTATGGCATTAATAAATACATTTCCAGAAGCAGATGCGCCGTTGTATCCAGATGAAGCTAAGGAAGTTCTAACATCGCTTGTCCCGGTATAGGTAATTGCAGGAGAATTTTGAAAAGTTGCAGGAGCAGTTCCCGAAGCATAAGTAGCAATCAAGGTGTTTCCAGTTGGTGTTCCCATATTTTCTGAGAAGAAAGTCTGTGCAAATGTCACAGTGCTAATAACCAATGAAACTAGAATGTAAAGTTTTTTCATTTTAATAAAATTTTAAAAAATTAGACGACAAAGATACTAACAAATTCAACATAGTTTTGTGATTTGTATAAATATATAAACAAGAAATTGTTGTGTGTTTTGGGATGATTATTTGATAATCAGCTTTCTGGTAGTAGTAAGTTCGCCTTCGCGCAATTTGATAATGTACACGCCGGGCATTAAATTGGCCAGTGAAATCTCTTTGGAAGAGACGGTATTTTGAAAAACTTTTTTGCCCAAGACATCAAAAATGATGATTTCTTTGTCTAAAGAAGTTTTAGAAGTCAGGTATATTTTTCCGTTGTTCACCGGATTGGGGTAAAAACTCAATCCTTCGGCAACACCGGGTTGCAGTTTGTTTTCTTGAGCAAACGCAGCAAAACTGCCGGTTAGCACAAGTAGAAGGATTAAAAAAATATTTTTAGCCATGGAAAAATTAATTGGGTCAAATATATAAAATTAACTGTTAACGCAGGATGAGTTGGGCGTTTTTTTATAATCTACAAAACTTATTGCTTTGTTATCAAAAGGTTACAAGATTAAATTACTGTTAAGCACAATAGTCAACTTGTATAATATGTATATTTACACTCACTAAAAAGCAATTTTGACTTCCCATGAAAAAGAAAGACATCAAAATATTATTGGTAGATGATGAGCCGGATATCCTCGAAATTGTTGGCTATAACTTGAGTCAAGAAGGGTACAAAATTATAACGGCATCAAACGGGAAAGAAGCCGTTGAAATGGCCAAAAAAGAATTGCCACAATTGATTATTCTTGATGTCATGATGCCAGAAATGGATGGAATTGAAGCCTGTGAATTAATTCGGAAATTGCCCAAAATGGAACAGGTAATCATCACGTTTCTCACAGCGCGAAGTGAAGATTATTCCCAAGTTGCTGGCTTTGAAGCAGGCGCCGATGACTACATTACCAAACCGATCAAGCCTAAATTGCTTGTAAGCAAGGTGAAAGCCTTACTCCGTCGATTAAAATCTAACGAGGCAGCCAACAGCCAAACCTTATTTGTTGGTTCTATCGAAATAAATCGGGAAGAATACAAAATAGTGCACAACAAAACCGAAATTGTGTTGCCTAGAAAAGAATTTGAGTTGTTTTATTTATTGGCTTCAAAACCTGGAAAAGTATTTAATCGAGAAGAAATTCTAGAAAAAGTATGGGGAAATGAAGTTGTGGTTGGCGGAAGAACCATTGACGTACACATCCGAAAATTACGTGAAAAAATAGGCGAAGAATATTTCAAAACATTAAAGGGAGTAGGGTACAAGTTTGAAATATAGGTGGTAAGACTTTCAAAAACATATAGGTTTGCAGTAATCACTGCACTATACCTCAGTATAACAAGTGCTTTATTAGGATTAATTTGTTTTAAATTAGTTCCCTTTTCTGCGTATACCCTTGCGGTATTTGTTTTCCTCCTTTTTCTTGTTTCTGCTTTTATCATTCAATTCCGCGTGGAGCGATTTATCTATCAGCGAGTAAAGAAAATATACGACGATGTGAGTTTGCTCGATTCTACCTCGTTTAGCAAAGTATCGGTAACCACCGACATGGACACATTGAGTCGAGAAGTAAAGAAATTTGCTACCAACAAGAAGTTAGAAATTGAGATGCTTAAGGGGCGAGAAAAATACCGCCGAGAATTTTTAGGCAATGTGTCGCACGAATTAAAAACCCCACTCTTTACCGTGCAAGGCTATCTTTCCACCCTCATTGACAGCGGAATGAAAGATAAAACCATGCGCCAAAATTATTTGGAACGTGCTGAAAAAGGGGTTGAACGGCTCATCAGAATCGTGGAAGATTTAGACATGATTACCAAGCTAGAGGTGGGTAATGTAGAACTCAATACCACAAAATTTGACATCATACCGCTGGTGCAAGACGTGTTTGACTTATTAGAAATGAAGGCGTCCAAAAAAGACATTATTCTGATGTTTGACATGAAATACAGTAAGTCCTTTTATGTAGATGCTGACAAAGAAAAAATCGAACAAGTTTTGATTAATCTGATCGTAAATTCAATAAAATACGGAAAAGACAAAGGCACGACTGAAGTAGGCGTTGAGCAACTCACTAAAAATTTATTGTTGGTCCGCATAAAAGATGATGGAGAAGGAATTGCCCCACAATACATCCCTCGTTTATTTGAACGTTTTTTCCGAGTTGACACTTCGGGCTCACGCGACGCTGGAGGTTCTGGTTTGGGCTTATCAATTGTGAAACACATTATCGAAGCGCACGAACAAAAAATCTACGTAGAAAGCGAACCAGGTCAGGGTTCAGAATTTTCATTCACGCTCAAAAAGGCACAATAAATTTTTCCAATTAATTGGCTGGTCACTCCAAAGGGGATTTTTATACAAATCAACTTCCAACAAATTTTCTAGCTTAAACTGACTTTGTTTGGCAAAAGGAAATAGCCCTGCTTTTTTTAATTTTTTGGCGAGATACTCCTGCTCAAACTGTCCTGGCGTAGGAATAAAAAATGCTTTTTTGTCTAGTTTCACCAAATCCATTAGGGTAGTGTAGCCCGATCGACATAATATGAGCGCACTTTCTTGAATGGCTAGTTCCAATTGCGTGCTGGTCATGTAATTAAAATAAGTGTGAGAACCCAACACAAACTTTTTTTGTTCGGCTTCTACTTTTCCTCCCACAAACAGCAATTTACCCGAATACTCTTGCAGTTGTTCCCGCAGTTGAATTTCTAAAAACCCACGTTGCGGTTCAGGGCCAGACAAAAGCACCATAATGTCATATTTTATAGGGACTTCTTTTTTGGTAAATCGGCTCAACGGGCCAATGTATTTTGTGTGATGAAATTTGTTTTTTGTATGCCCCATTTTACCTGATAGATTGATTTCATCGGCAAAATCAGGCACCCAAATTTCGTTAAACTTTTGCATGAAATTTTGATGTAAAGTCGAGGAAAACCAAGTGGTTGATCCGGTAAGCACCCGAAGTTGATGCGTGATGAAAACCGAAGGGATTTTTTTGGATCGCACGCCCAATCGGTTATCCGATATAATGCCGCATAGATTGTATTTTTTTACCCATGTTTTCACAATTTTCTTTTCGTACATCAGTGCCTCTAAAATTTTGGGCAACTGCTGGATCATTTTCCATTTAAACGCGGCGCCTTCTTCGGGATATTCTATTTGGTACGCCGGCAATTCTAAACAAAGTAAACTTGGAAATTCCTTTTTAAGCAATTGCAAGGCTACACCATCTGAGGCAATGATTGGTGTAAAGTTGTTTTCGAGTAAAGCGTTAATTATAGGAATACAACGCGTGGCATGTCCTAATCCCCAATTTAAGGGAGCAACTAGCACAGCATTAGGGTAAGATTTTGAGGTCAACGGGGGGAGATTTTTATGGGGGTAAAAAGCAGCAAGATAATTACAAAAAACGTCTATTATATTTCCTTAGTTTTGCCAAAACATTAAATTATATCGTGGGAAGTAAAAATAAGTTAAAAAGATTTAAAGAAAACGAAAACTTTGTCAATGTGTTTCAACCTACCCGAGAAGAGGTGGTAGCTGATGCTTTCCCGTATAAAGGTTGTTGGCCTGAATTTTTTAAGAACGACAACCCAATTGTATTAGAATTGGGCTGCGGAAAAGGAGAATACACGGTGGGATTGGCCGAGCGTTATCCCGACAAAAATTTTATAGGGATAGACATCAAAGGGGCGCGATTTTGGCGAGGAGCCAAGACAGCAGTAGATAGCGGGATGCACAATGTAGCTTTTGTGCGCACCCAAATCGAATTGATAGATCATTTGTTTACTCCTGGAGAAGTGGCCGAAATTTGGATCACATTTCCCGATCCACAAATCAAATACAAACGCACCAAGCACCGCATGACCAATGCTGTTTTTTTGCAGTTATATAAAAAAATATTGCAGCCCGCTGGTGTGGTACACCTCAAAACAGACAGCGAATTTATGCACGGCTATACCCTAGGCTTGTTGCATGGCGAGGGGCATGCCGTAGAATATGCCAACCACAACATCTACAAAAACGAAGGAAGTCCAGACGAAGTCACAGCGATTCAAACCTTTTATGAAAAACAATATTTGGAAATCAACAAAGCAATTACGTATATTCGTTTCAAAATCAAGTAGATGAGTTTGTTCTTTTCGTTTATAGTAGGCTATTTTGCTGCGTTTGTTGGTATTTTTCCGCCAGGATTAATCAACATGACGGCAGCCAAAATTAGTTTGGAAGACGGAAAATCACGCGCGATGGGATTTGTCTCGGGTGCATTGGTGGTAATTGCCTTGCAGGGGTTTATATCGGTTTACAGCGCCAGGTACATTGACTCCCACCACGAAGTCAATTTGATTTTGCGTGAAATTGGTTTGGTTATTTTTGTTTTGGCGAGCATTTATTTTTTCTTTTTGGCCAAGAAACCCCAATTGGTTTCGCAAAATAACTTGGTGAAGAAAACCAGCCGATCTGCTTTTTTATTGGGCTTGTTTATTTCGGCGATCAATGTTTTTCCGATTCCTTATTACGTAATTGTGAGCATTGCTTTTAGTTCCTATGATTTTTTTAGTTTCCTAACTAGTCAAATCTATAGTTTTGTTTTGGGGATTTTAGCGGGATCGTTAACCGTGTTTTACGCCTACGTTGTGGTTTTTAGTCGCTTGCGGTCCAAAACAGATTACATCATTCGCAACATGAATGTCATTATGGGAAGCATTACTTCGCTCGTTGCCCTGATGACATTATATCAAGTGATTTTTATTACTGGTAAATGACCGATTTACCAATCACCGAACTATCTTTTTTTGAGCGCGTATACCAAGTCGCACGCCAAATTCCGGCCGGAAGAGTAACTTCCTATGGGGCGATTGCCCGAGCAATTGGCGCCGGAAAATCAGCACGAATGGTGGGATATGCCATGAATGCCTCGCACAACCTGCCCGATATTCCTGCGCATCGCGTAGTGAATAGAAATGGCTTACTCACCGGAAAGCACCATTTTCAGGGAACTTCCCTCATGCAACAATTACTCGAGAACGAGGGCATTCAAGTAAAGGACAACCAAATTCTAGATTTTGACAAGCACTTTTGGCCACCCGAAATAGCGCGCTAAACCAAATGACTTTTACCGGTTTAGCTCCATAAACTTTTAGTTGACAGGCATACGCATTTCAACTTTTCGGCCTATCTTTGAGAACGAAAATTTTGAGCACTAATGCGAAGTTTTCTCCCTATGAAATTAGACAGAAAAGAAATTTTAAAAGCCTTAGAAGCCATATCTATTGCTGGCGAAGGCCAAAACATGGTCGAAAGTGGTGCGGTTCAAAATGTGGTTGTTTTTGGCGATGAAGTAGTCGTTGATTTGGTCATCAGTTCGCCAGCCATGCACATTAAAAAACGTGCCGAAGAGGACATCAAAAAACTCATCCTAGAGCAATTTCCAACGGCCACAGCGGTGAAAGTAAATTGCAAAGTAGAAGCGCCTGCAGCGAATGCTTCCCAAGCCATAAAAGGAAAAGCCATTCCTGGCATCAGCAACATTATTGCAGTTGCCTCAGGCAAAGGAGGAGTAGGCAAATCTACTGTTACGGCCAATTTAGCGGTTTCTTTGGCTAAGATGGGATTCTCGGTTGGGATTTTAGATGCCGATATTTATGGCCCATCGATGCCCATTATGTTTGACGTAGAGAATGAAAAACCCATTTCTGTAGAAGTGGATGGAAAATCAAAAATGAAACCCGTCGAAAGCTACGAAATCAAGCTTTTATCGATTGGTTTTTTTACGGCGCCCAGTCAAGCGGTTATTTGGCGCGGACCTATGGCGGCAAAAGCCCTAACCCAAATGATCTTTGATGCTGATTGGGGTCAGTTAGATTTTATGCTCATCGATTTACCACCCGGAACCGGAGATATTCATTTGTCTATTATGCAATCGTTGCCCATTACTGGTGCAGTGGTGGTGAGTACGCCCCAAGCAGTGGCACTCGCCGATGCTAGAAAAGGTGTTTCGATGTTTTTATCCGACAGCATCAACATACCCATTTTGGGAATAGTCGAAAACATGGCCTATTTTACACCTCAGGAATTGCCCGACAACAAGTATTATATATTTGGACAAGAAGGCGCGCGGCAACTCGCACAAGATTTAAACGTGCCCTTTTTGGGCGAAGTACCTTTGGTTCAATCGGTGCGCGAAGCTGGAGATATTGGCCGACCTGCAGCCCTACAAGAAAATTCAATTATTGCCCAGGTTTTTGAAACCATTACCCGCAATGTGGTGCAAGAAGTGGTAAGCCGCAACGAATCCTTGCCGCCAACCGAAGCAATAAAAATTACCACGATGGCCGGATGTGCTGCCGTAAAAAAATAACTAATCAAGCTACTATCTAAACTGACTTAGGCTATGAACCACGAACAATTGACCTTGAATGTATTGAAAGCGCTCGACGAAATTAGACCTTTTCTTAATTCGGATGGAGGCGACATTTCCTTGGTTTCTATAGAAGAGGAAAAGCACGTAAAAGTGCGTTTAGAAGGCGCATGCATTAGCTGCAGTGTAAATCAAATGACCTTGAGGGCAGGCGTAGAAACCACGATAAAAAAATACGCACCACAAATAGAGACTGTAGAAAACATCGCCTAGTTTACTGATAAATATCATAGTAGAAACCCAAGCGAGCTTGTTTCTTTGCAGCTTTGAAATTAAGAAAGATGATTCAAACAGACTTATTAATTATTGGCGCCGGACCTACCGGACTCTTTACCGTTTTTGAAGCGGGATTACTCAAATTAAAATGCCACTTGATTGATGCCTTGCCTCAGCCTGGTGGGCAATTGTCCGAATTATATCCCAAAAAACCCATTTTTGATATTCCGGGCTATCCGACTGTTTTGGCAGGCGAATTGGTTGCCAACCTCATGGAACAAATTAAGCAATTTGAGCCGGGCTTCACCTTGACTGAAACCGCTGAAACTATAGATAAATTGGATGATGGTACCTTTATAGTAACCACCAACAAAGGAACCAAACACCAAGCCAAAGCAGTAGCGATTGCAGGCGGCTTGGGCACTTTTGAACCTCGCAAACCCTTAATTGACCGGATTGAAAATTACGAAGAACGCGGTGTAGAATATTTTGTAAAAGACCCCGAATTGTTTCGAAACAAAAAAATTGTGATCGCCGGAGGAGGAGATTCTGCCTTAGATTGGAGTATTTTCTTGGCCGAAGTAGCCTCACAAGTAACCTTGGTGCATCGCCGAAACGAATTTCGAGGCGCCTTGGATTCGGTAGAGAAAGTACAAGAATTGAAACATGCCGGAAAAATAAATTTAATTACACCGGCCGAAGTTGTTACCCTACAAGGCGAAGGCCGTTTGCAATCCATCGCCCTAGAAAACGAAGGCGTACAGCAAGTGCTAGAAACGGATTTCTTTATTCCCTTATTTGGGTTAACGCCTAAGTTGGGCGCGATTGCTAATTGGGGATTGGAAATTGAGAAAAATGCCATCAAAGTTGATAATGCTTTAGATTATCAAACTAATATTCCAGGCATTTATGCCATTGGTGATGTGAATACCTATCCGGGCAAATTAAAACTCATTTTGTGCGGATTTCACGAAGCTACACTCATGTGCCAAAGTGTCTACCAACGCTTGAATCCCGGCAAAAAATACGTGCTCAAATACACCACTGTTTCGGGTGTAGATGGGTTTGACGGCACCCGAAAAGAAGCCGAAAAAGCGGTAGTTAAATCGATTGATTAAATTTTTATATTTGTTTGATGGAAAATATAAGAATGAAAAGGAGTATCGTTTCTAAATCTTCATTTGAAGAAGCTGATGATCATATCACATTTTACAGGGATAAAACACCCATTGAAAGATTAAATTTTGCCTGCGATATTATCAATTCCATTTTCAATTCCGCTCCAGAACAAAAGGTAGACAGAACCGTTTTTTCATCTAGAAAACATGGCTAACTTATTCAACGTTGATTTTTTAGAATTTTTAGAGCTTTTAAGTAAACACCAGGTAGATTACATCCTAGTAGGAGGTTATGCAGTAATCCTACATGGGTATGGAAGAAGTACGGGTGACATGGATTTATGGATCAATCAAACCCCAGAGAACTATTATAAATTAAAAGAAACTTACAAAGATTTTGGTGCACCTATTTTTTCAATAGAAGATTTTGATAGCGAGAAATTTGATGTCTGGAGTATTGGTGTTGAACCTAGAAAAATTGAAATACTCACCAATGTCAGCGGATTGCATTTTGAAGAAAGTTATAAAAATTGCAATTGGCTCGCGTTAGAAGGAATTAAAGTTCCCTATATTGAATTTGACGATTTAATAAAGAACAAAACTGCTTCAGGAAGGCTAAAGGATTTAGCAGATATAGAACAATTAAATAAGGTGAAAAAGAAATAATGCCGCAAGATATCACTTTAAAAATTACCGACAGAAATGGATTAGTTCACGAAGTACAAGCGCCTACTGATATGAACATGAACATCATGGAGTTGGTGCGCGCCTACGAAATCGCCGAGGAGGGAACGATAGGCATTTGTGGCGGCATGGCCATGTGTGCGTCCTGCCAATGTTATGTATTAAACGAACTAGAATTACCTGAAAAATCAGACGAAGAAGAGGCGATGCTTTCAGAAGCCTTTCACGTAAAACCAAATAGCCGCTTGGGCTGTCAAATTCAGCTCACGGAAGCCATCGATGGATTGGCTGTCGAATTGGCACCAGAATCCTAATCCAATTTTCCACAAACTTTTCTGATTTATTGACCGAGCACCGAAATTGCCTTAGGTAAAATTCGTTCTACAAATTGCGCATAGGCCAATTCTGAAGGATGCAAACCATCTGCAGCCACAAGTGCAGGATTGATTAATCCTTGTTGGGTAATATCGGTAATATTCACAAATTCAATTTGATTCTGGTTGCAATAGTTTTGTGCAAACGTATTGTACGAATTGATTTGGCTACTAATTGTTGACGAACCTTGGCCATAAGGCGTATAGGCATAATCTGGAATCGAAACTACAATCACATTCGTTTTATCACCTTTGGCCAATTGGATCGCTTTTTCTACCAAGGCTGGAAACTCTTGTTCATAAAGCGAAAAAGGTTTGTTTTGGTATTGGTTGTTTACGCCGATTAACAAGGTTACGAGATCAAAATTGGTAGAAGGATTGGCCAGATTAATTTCAGAAATTAAATTGGTAGTCGTCCAGCCTGTTTTGGCAATGACTTGCAGCAGAAAAGGATTGTTTGGATAGGAGGTTTGAATGCGTGACTTTAATTGTTCTGGAAATCTGCAGGTCGTGCATACACTTTGACCAATGGTATAACTGTCGCCCAACGCCAAATAATTGAGTTGTTTATTATTTGGATTATCAACATAATACGGCAGTGTTTGTTGTGGATTACAACTGTAAATCAAGCTGCAAAAGCTAAATAAAAATAAAAGTTTCGGCAGCCATTTCATAGGTTCGTTTTTTTAATTTTGAATCCCTTGCTTCAATCCGAATGGGTTTAAGCCATTGCGACAGCCGATAGGATTTGCTCTTCAATCGCATTCCAAAGTCCTAATCTTTTATCTAATGCTTCGGCTGAGGTTTGGGCCACTTCTTCCCATTTTTGCGGATCTGAACCACACAATTCAGTGATCATCTGCATAGCCATCGGACCGTGCTCGTCGGCGTCTAATTCGATGTGGCGCTCAAAATAGTAAATCAGTTTGCTCAAATCGGTTTCAGGAAAATTAGCTTGAAACGAACGCAAGATTTCGGTAAACATACTCGGAATTAAATCTTCGCGTCCAAAGGTAAAGGCAGCCGCAATGTTGTGGGCTTTGCCTTCTTCGATAACGCGGAATGTAAAACTTAAAAAATCTTTTACATTGGGATGCAAATCAGCCGATTTGACGGCAACAAAAATATTTTGAGTGCGGTGTACAGTATCCAAAAAAGCAGTGATATTGGCAGTTGAGGCACCGCATTGCTGCATGGCATCCAAATACATTTCAAAATGACTTTGTCGGCTGCCATCCATGGCCAAGTCAGTTTCTTCGGCCACCACAATCTCATTAATCAAATAGCGTAAAGCCGGATTTCCCACTGGCATCCAGGGCGTGCTCGTGCAAGTGAGTTTAATCTGAAGTGCTTTCAGCAACGACATAAAATCCCAAACGGCATAAATGTGCTGTTCCAAAAAAACATGTAAATCAGCAACGGTTTGCACTTTTTGGTAGAGTGCGTGCTGAATTAAAGCGTCTTTTTGGGGTTGAATTTGCTGATTAATGTGAGAAATGTCCATGGGTGAATTTTGCCGTAAAAGTAAATAAGCTCCCCTTTTCAGCGAAGCTTATTTTGTGATTTTAGGTATTTTTTAATACTTGTTGACGCTTATTTAAATGCAGGAATTCCGGTAATATCGGCACCTGTAATGAGCAAGTGAATATCGTGTGTGCCTTCGTAGGTAATCACGGATTCTAAGTTCATGCTGTGGCGCATAATGGAGTATTCGCCAGTAATTCCCATTCCTCCCAAAATTTGACGGGCTTCGCGGGCAATGTGAATCGCCATGTCCACATTGTTGCGTTTGGCCATCGAGATTTGAGGCGTAGTGGCTTTGCCTTCGTTGCGCAATACACCCAAACGCCAAGTTAACAACTGCGCTTTGGTGATTTCGGTAATCATTTCGGCTAATTTCTTTTGTTGCAATTGGGTTCCCGCAATTGGCTTGTCAAACTGAATACGTTCTTTGGCATAGCGCAAAGCAGTATCATAACAATCCATGGCGGCACCAATGGCACCCCAAGCTATGCCGTAACGAGCAGAATCTAAACATTGCATAGGTGCACCCAATCCTGATTTGCCAGGCATTAGGTTTTCTTTTGGAACTTTTACGTTGTTAAATACCAATTCCCCAGTTGCTGAGGCACGAAGTGACCATTTATTATGTGTTTCTGGCGTTGTAAATCCTTCCATGCCGCGTTCTACAATGAGACCGTGAATTCTACCTTCTTCGTTTTTGGCCCACACCACAGCAATATCAGCAAACGGTGCATTTGAGATCCACATTTTGGCGCCGTTCAACAAATAATGATCGCCCATATCTTTGAAGTTACTGGTCATGCCACTTGGATTTGATCCATGATCGGGTTCAGTTAATCCAAAACAACCCATCATTTCGCCGGTGGCCAATTTGGGTAAATATTTCATGCGTTGTGCTTCTGTTCCAAATTTCCATATCGGATACATCACCAAGGATGATTGCACCGATGAGGTAGATCGCACACCCGAATCTCCACGTTCAATTTCTTGCATAATTAAACCATACGAAATCTGATCCAAACCTGCGCCACCGTATTCTTCTGGAATATAGGGGCCAAAGCCGCCAATTTCTCCCAATCCTTTAATAATTTGTTTAGGGAACTCGGCACGTTGGGCGTAGTCTTCAATGATGGGAGAGACTTCGCGCTTTACCCAAGCACGAGCTGAATCGCGAACCAATTTGTGTTCTTCGGTTAATAAATCATCTAAGTTGTAATAATCAGGAGCTTGAAATAAATCAGGTTTCATAGTATTTTTATTAGTGTTGAACCATTTTTCTTTCGAAAACGTCTGCAAATTTAAGTAAACAAATTCGAGTAACGTATGAACAATAGTTATATTTTGATGGAAGATTTTAGTCCATCTTGAGGTAAAAATCGCGGGTAAGTGCTATATATTCAGGCGTATACTGATGTCGAGCCGTTTCAATTACCAACTCGTCTGTGGGAATTTCAGCCAAGGAATATCGGCCAAAAGCCAATAAACTGCGCACAATTGCACCATTCAAATTGCCTTTTACTCGGGTAATTTTGTGGGGAAAAAGTTCGTGCTGGGCACACAAGTCAATAAATTCCGGTTCCTCTTTATAGGGAATAATGACCGAAAACAAGCCTTGGTCGCTCAGCAATAGATTGGCAGCATGCACCAATTCGTCAAAGGGGAGTGCGTCTTGAAATCGGGCTAGATTACGTGTCGTTTCTTGGCTCTTAATATCTTCCGAATAAAAGGGCGGATTCGATACAATCAGGTCGTAGCAGTGGGATTCACCCAATTCCTCGAGCTCGGCTTCGGCTTCTTCCACAAATTCATCCAAGGCCGCGTGGTAGCAAAATAGGCGATCACCCCAAGGCGAATTTTCAAAATTATCGACGGCTTGTTCGTAGGCATTTTCATCAATTTCTAGCGCATCAATCTGAAAAGCAGTACTGCGTTGGGCCAACTGCAAAGCAATCAAACCCGTCCCGGTGCCAATATCCAAAATACTCTCGGGCTTTAAATCAAGCGGTGTCCATGCACCCAGCAATACCCCGTCGGTGCCTACTTTCATGGCGGTTATATCTTGTTTGACAGAAAATTGTTTGAATTTAAACACTTTTTTAATGAATAGTGAATAATTAGCAGTAGGGTAATTGGGTTGGAAGTTGGTCCCGAAGTCTCGGGATTGGATTATTTAAAGATACATCTCGACCAATCCCTCCGGCAAATTCATTTTGACCTTTTTGTTGGGGCGATCAATTTCAACCAAAAAGAGGTCGATCATGGGAATGAGAAGTTCAACGGTTCCGTTGAGCACTTCAAAAAGCGGTTGAGCTGTGGAATCATTTACCGATTGAATCACGCCAATTATTCCCAAGCGCTGGTCTTCGATTTCAAAACCAATCACTTCGTGAAAATAGAATTTATCGCCTTCAAGTTTAGGCAATTGGCTAAGCGGTAGGTATACTGCGCAGCCCAGTAATTTGTCGGCTTCTTCTTCGTTGTCGACATCTTCAAATTGTACGCGCAAAAAATCATTTTTGTGCAAGGAACTGCTGGAAATAAAATATGGAACCAGATTTTTGTTGCATTCAACAAATACTGATTCCATATCTTCATATAATTCGGGCTCATCGGTGTCTAAATAGACGAGCAACTCACCTTTAAAACTAAACTTTTTTGCCACTTTACCTAAATAGAAACAATCCTCTTTACGCATGAGTCGCTAAAAATTAGGCTTCTTCGCCTTCGGCAGCAGGAGCTTCTTCAGCAGCAGCTTCTTCAGCCACAACTTCTTCGGCAGCAGGAGCTTCTTCAACAACTGCAGCTTCTTCAGCCACAACTTCTTCAGCAGCAGGAGTTTCTTCAATAGCAGGAGTTTCTTCAACAACTGCAACTTCTTCAACAGCAGGAGTTTCTTCAACAGCTACTTCAGCTACAACTTCTTCAGCGCTTTCTTCGGCAATTACTTCTTCTTGTTCTGCTTCTTGTGCAGCAACTTCTGCTTCAGCAGCAGCAGCCATACGTTTGGCATTTACTTCTTTTTCAGCTTTCAAGGCTTTCGCTTTCGCGTCAGCTTGTACTTTTGATAAACCGTCTTTTTTCGCATCTACTTTTCCAGCTTTTGCTTCCAACCAAGCGGCTAGTTTTGCATCGGCTTGTTCTTGCGTTAAAGCACCTTTACGAATACCACCGTCTAAGTGGTGTTTCAACATCGCGCCTTTGTAAGAAAGAATCGCTCTTGCGGTATCGGTAGGTTGAGCACCATTGTGCAACCATTGTACTGCGCTATCCAAGTTCAACTCGATAGTTGCAGGGTTGGTGTTTGGATTGTACGTACCAATTTTTTCAAGGTATTTACCATCTCTTTTTGAGCGAGCATCTGCCGCTACTACCCAGTAAAAAGGTTTCCCTTTTTTACCATGTCTTTGTAATCTAATTTTTACTGACATAATCGTGTGATTAAATTTTGAGGTACTCGACCTCGGTTAATTGAGGGCGCAAATATACAATTAATATTCAAAAATGCTAATCCCCTGTAGAATAATATTTAAGCCGATTATTTTCGTCTTCCTCCGTCGATTTTTTTAAATATTATAGAGTCAATTTGGTTTAAAAAGTTATTTTTGTTTTTTAAAATTTTAGAAATGAAAAAATTACTTGCTCTTGTTTTGATTGCCTTCGCATTACAATCTTGTGTTGAAGACGTGCAGTTTAATGATAAATCTGTTTTTCAATGCGTAAAAGACAACGAAGCATGGAAAGGTGGAGACGCAATTGCTACTTTTTATGCAGATGGTAAATTCACCATCGAAGGATTTAAATTAGATGAATCAATGTCGTTAACGGTTCCAAAACCAACTACCTTAATTGATCCAAACTTCCCCAACACCTATGTGCGACATACTTTTGGCACTACACTCAATCGTAAAGCATCCTATTCTTATCTCACAAACACAGTAGAAACCAATTACACAACGGCGATTGGTGTAGGCAATGGAGAGATAGAAATTACCGAATACGACGGAGAATATGTTTCTGGAAATTTTCGCTTTAATGCTGTAAACACTAGCGCTACATCAGAAGAGCCCGTAAATGTAAACGTACAAGGCGGTTATTTTTACAAAGTTAAAATTATTGACGGCCTGTAAAACAGCCCTGACAATCTATATTAATCAACCGCTTTTTTTAAGGCGGTTTTTTTATTATTGCTAATTTAACTTGATTTATAGTGCTTTACAATTATATACCCCTATATTTGCTCCAATTATTATAAATAAGTACATATGAACATTTTTGTTGGAAGTCTTCCATTCAGTATTGAGGAAGCAGATTTAAGAGAGTCTTTTGAGGCTTACGGTGCAGTTGATTCTGTAAAAATTATTTCGGATAAATTTACCGGAAGAAGCAAAGGATTTGGTTTTGTTGAAATGCCAAATGACGACGAAGCGCAAAAAGCGATCGACGAATTAAATGGAGCTACCGTTCAAGGTCGTGCCATTGTGGTAAACAAATCTGAGCCAAAACCAGAAGGCGAACGTCGTTCTTTTGACAACAATAGAGGTGACTCTAGAGGTGGTTACGGAGGAAACAATCGCGGTGGAAGCCGAGGAGGGTATTAATTAGAAGGATAAAATCTAGCAGTAGATTTTCTTTATAATTTTTTAAAATTAACCATTCTTAAAGCTGAATATTCAGTTTTGGGAGTGGTTTTTTGTTGATAACTTCCCGCGAATAGCTGTTAAAAAAAAATTAAATTTGGAACTCCTATAGAGTAAGCAAACGCTTCAATGGACTTCAAATTCAGTTATGTATTTAATTTTTGACACCGAAACTACCGGTTTGCCCAAACGTTGGGATGCCCCCTTGTCTGACACCAACAATTGGCCGCGCTGTGTGCAAATTGCTTGGCAATTACACGACGAAATGGGAGGCATTTTGGAGCACCGCGATTTTTTGGTGCAGCCTGAAGGTTATAATATTCCCTACGAAGCCGAAAATATACACGGTATTTCTACCGAGTTGGCCCAAGCCGAAGGCGTTTCGTTGGCCGAAGTCTTGGCCGAATTTCAAGCCGTTTTACTAAAAACACAATTTGTTGTTGGGCAAAATGTAGGCTTCGATTTGAACATTATGGGCTGCGAGTTTTTCCGTCTGCAACTCGAAAATCCTTTAGCAGGAAAGCTGGTATTAGATACCTGTACCGAAATAACCGCTTCCTTGTTGCAATTGCCTGGTGGTCGTGGTGGCAAGTTTAAATTGCCCACGCTCACCGAATTGCATTCCTTTTTATTCCAAGCGCCCTTTGCCGAGGCACACAATGCTACTGCCGACGTAGAGGCTACCAGCCGCTGTTTTTTAGAACTCATTCGTTTAGAGGTTTTTACTCCGCAAGAATTGCGCGTAGAAGGCAGCTATTTTCAGGAATTTCAACACAAAAATCCACGCCCGATTGCCTTATTGGGCTTGCAACATACCAACCTTAAGGAAGCATCAGCGCGTTTGCGTCAACAACAAGGCGATGCCCAAGTACCCTCGCTAACTAAGCAAGAAGTATCTAATAATATCGAGGTTTTGCAAGACGCTTCCTTTGTACATTTGCATAACCACACCCAATTTTCAGTATTACAATCTACAATCAGTGTGCCCAATTTGGTAGCTGAGACGGCTGCCCAACGCATGCCCGCTGTAGCACTGACTGATCATGCCAACTTGATGGGCGCCTTTCATTTTGTGCGCGACATCTTAAACCACAACAAAACGGTTGACAGTAAAAACGCTGCTGCATTAGAAAATGGGGAAGAACCCAATCATGTTCCCATTAAACCCATTGTGGGCTGCGAATTTTTTGTCTGCGAAGACCATCTAGATAAATCTAGGAAAGACAACGGCTATCAAGTTGTGTTCCTGGCCAAGAACAAAAATGGCTACCACAACTTGGCCAAATTATCCTCTATTGCCTACACCAAAGGATTTTATTATGTGCCCCGCATTGACAAGAAATGCATCGCGCAATACAAAGACGACCTGATGGTGCTCTCGGGAAACTTGTACGGGGAAGTGCCCAATAAATTGTTGAATCTAGGCGAAAACCAAGCCGAAGAAGCCCTGTTGTGGTGGAAGCAACAATTTGGCGCCGATTTCTATTTGGAGTTGATGCGCCACAATCAAGAAGACGAAAACAGGGTGAACCAAGGATTGTTGGCTTTATCCAAAAAACACCAAGTCTCTGTTTTGGCCACCAACAATACCTTTTACATCAAGAAAGCCGATGCCAATGCCCACGACATTTTGCTTTGCGTGCGCGACGGCGAAAAACAAAGTACGCCCGTAGGACGTGGGCGCGGGTACCGGTTTGGCTTAACGAACCAAGAATATTATTTTAAGTCAGGAGACGAGATGAAGCAATTGTTTCAGGACATTCCCGAGGCCATTACCAACATACAAGCCCTGATTGATAAGGTCGAAATTTACAATTTGGCGCGCGAGGTTTTGTTGCCCAAATTTGAAATTCCTGCCGAATTTATCGTTGAAGCAGATGCCACAGATGGAGGCAAACGTGGAGAAAACAGCTACCTGAAAGAGCTTACCTCAAAAGGTGCTTTAAAACGTTATCCCGAAATTACCCCTGAGATTCAAGAACGCATCGATTTTGAGTTGCTCACCATTGAGAATTCGGGTTATCCGGGTTACTTTTTGATTGTACAAGATTTCATAGCGGCCGCGCGCGAAATGGGCGTGTCGGTAGGACCTGGCCGGGGTTCGGCAGCCGGATCGGTGGTGGCCTATTGTTTGGGCATTACCAACATTGATCCGCTGAAATACAATTTGCTTTTTGAGCGTTTCCTGAATCCCGACCGAGTTTCCTTACCCGATATTGATATTGATTTTGATGACGAAGGACGCAGCAGTGTCATGGATTATGTGATCAACAAATACGGATCCAAACAGGTGGCACAAATAATTACCTACGGTACCATGGCCGCCAAATCGGCGATCCGGGATACCGCGCGGGTGTTAGATTTGCCTTTGTTTGAAGCTGATAAAATTGCCAAACTAATTCCCAACAACATCAATTTGGCCAAAATCTTTTCGCTCGACGACGCCAAACTCAAAGCAGCTTTGCGTCCGGAAGATTTTGAAAAAGTAAAAGAATTAAAAGCCCTGGCAGCGGCACAAGATTTAGGTTCCGAAACCTTGCAACAGGCACAATTGCTTGAGGGCAATTTACGCAATACGGGTATTCACGCCTGTGGAGTGATTATTACGCCCGACGACATCACCAACTTTGTTCCCGTGGCAACGGCCAAAGATTCTGATTTGTATGTGACTCAATTTGACAACTCGGTGGTAGAAAGTGCCGGCTTGCTCAAAATGGACTTCTTGGGGCTGAAGACCCTTACCTTAATAAAAGATACCGTCAAATTGGTGAAGTACCGATCGGATATCGATTTGGATCCCGATGCATTTCCGATTGACGATTTGAAAACCTACGAATTATTTCAGCGCGGAGAAACGGTGGGGATTTTTCAGTATGAGAGTCCGGGGATGCAAAAATACATGAAGGAACTCAAGCCTACGGTTTTTGACGATTTAATTGCCATGAACGCCTTGTATCGTCCGGGACCGATTGCCTATATTCCGAGTTTCATTAAACGTAAAAACGGAGAAGAACCCATTGTATATGATTTGGACGCCTGCGAAGAATTGCTTAGAGACACCTATGGCATTACCGTTTACCAAGAACAGGTGATGTTGCTTTCGCAAAAACTAGCCGATTTTTCCAAAGGCGACGCCGATGTGCTGCGTAAGGCCATGGGGAAAAAACAACGCGATGTACTCGACAAGATGAAACCGAAATTCATCAGTCAAGCGGCAGCCAAAGGACATGCCGAAGACAAATTAGAGAAAATCTGGAAAGACTGGGAAGCCTTTGCCGAGTATGCCTTTAATAAATCGCACTCCACTTGCTATGCTTGGATTGCCTACCAAACGGCCTATTTAAAAGCCAATTACCCGGCCGAATACATGGCGGCAGTGCTGTCCAACAACATGAACGACATCAAGCAAGTTTCCTTTTTTATGGAAGAGTGCAAGCGCATGGGCTTGGCCGTGTTGGGCCCCGACGTAAACGAGTCGTTTTACAAGTTTACCGTAAACCAAAATTATGCCGTTCGATTTGGAATGGGCGCGATAAAAGGCGTGGGCTCTGGTGCTGTACAAACCATCGTCGAGCACCGAAAAGACGGAAAATACCGCTCCATTTTTGATTTGTCCAAACGCATTGATTTGCGGGCCGCCAACAAAAAAGCCTTCGAAAACTTGGCCTTAGCCGGCGGGTTTGACTCCTTTATAGGCACCACTCGAGCCCAGTATTTTCATTACGAAGGCGACGGAATTTCCTTTTTGGAGAAGGCCATTCGCTACGGCAATAAGTTTCAGGAAAACGAAAATTCGTCGCAGGTGAGTTTGTTTGGCGAGGCCAGCGATGTGCAAATTCCCGAACCCGTTGTCCCGCCTTGTGAAGATTGGAACACCATGGAAAAACTGGCCAAAGAAAAAGAAGTAGTGGGCATTTACATCTCCGGACATCCGCTCGACGATTACAAATATGAACTGCGGTATTTTTGCAACGCCAAGCTCGAAGCACTCAAAAATTTGGAGGCCAATGTCAACAAAAACCTTTCGTTTGGCGGGATCATTACCCAAGTGCAACACCGGGTAACCAAAAACGGAAAAGGTTGGGCCACCTTTGTTTTGGAAGGCTATGACGAGAGTTTTGAGTTCCGCATTTTTAATGAAGAGTACCTGAAATTCAAGCATTTTTTAATTCAAAATAATTTTACTTACCTCAAATTGTTGGTCAGAGAAGGCTGGCCCGATAAGGAAACCGGCAAAAAAACCGATCCACGTATTCAGTTTAATTCGCTGCAATATTTGCAAGATGTGTTGCCCAGTTTTGCAAAAAAATTGGTCTTGCATCTCAATATTGCTGACTTGTCAACCCAACTGGTGACCGATTTGTCTCAGTTGTTTCAGACGCACAAAGGCGAGCAAACCGTTAGTTTTGAAGTGATGGAACTCGAACACCTGAAACGCCTCATCGAACCAGCAGTAATTTCTGCTACACTCCCAGAAGATGACACAGAAGATTTGGTTGATGCCGAACTCGCCGCCGAGGACGAAGCCGAAGTGTTTGTGCCTTCAGAAGTAGAAGAGACCAAAATTATCACCCGCTTGTCGATGCCGAGCCGCAAACTCAAAGTGGCGATCAATAACGATTTGCTTGGTGAACTCGAGCGATTGGGGTTGAAGTTTAAGTTGAATTAAACCGAAATCCATTCCAACATCAGCCCTGCTAATCCCCGCATAGTGAAAACTAATTTGGATGTACCGATGGTTGAAATTTTTTCGGTAGCTTTGCTCGGTAATTATAAAAAAATACAACATGGCATTAGCAATAACCGATGCGACTTTTGACGAAATCGTATTGAAATCAGAGCAACCAGTTTTGGTTGATTTTTGGGCAGCGTGGTGCGGTCCGTGCAGAATGGTGGGTCCCATCATTGATGAAATTAGTGAAGAATATGCGGGTAAAGCCGTAATTGGAAAAGTAGATGTAGATGCCAACCAAGAATTTGCGGCCAAATATGGTGTGCGCAACATTCCAACGGTATTGGTATTTCACAAAGGAGAAGTAGTAGGTCGTCAGGTGGGTGTTGCTCCAAAGCAAACCTACGCCGACAGTTTGGATGCTTTATTGTAAGCAGCTATTTCACAAAATAAACAAAAGGTTTAACGCAAGTTAGGCCTTTTTTTTGTGCGAGTTCTTCCTATATTTACGCCCATGGATCTCTCGCAACAGCAGACGCAAATAGCCCGTTTTGATCACTTGGAATTGCTTGCCAACCAAGTGGTGGAAGGCTTTATTTCGGGCATGCACAAAAGTCCGTTTCACGGGTTTTCGGCCGAATTTGCCGAGCACAAAGTGTATAATCCGGGCGAGAGTACCAAGCACTTGGATTGGAAATTGTTTGCCAAAACCGATCGCTTGTACACCAAGCGTTTTGACGAAGAAACCAACATGCGCTGCCATTTAATCATTGACAATTCGTCGTCGATGCATTACCCCAAATTAACCAGCAACGAACCATTTTATCAAAGTAAAATTGGCTTTTCTGTTTTGGCCTCGGCGGTGTTGATGAATTTGCTCAAAAAACAACGCGATGCCGTGGGTTTGAGTTTATTTTCAGATCGCTACGAATATTATGCGCCCGAGAAAGGCAGTGACCGGCACCACCGCATGATTTTGCAACAATTGGAAAACGTTTTGGTATCACCCAAAGCAGCCAAGAGCACCAATACCATTGCCTATTTGCACCAAATTGCCGAGAAAATTCACCGCCGTTCGATGATTGTGTTGTTTACCGACATGTTTCAATTGGAAGAAGAAAAGGCGCTATTCTCGGCCTTGCAGCACCTCAAACACCAAAAGCACAAAGTGGTTTTATTTCACGTTATAGACGAAAAAACCGAATTGCAATTTGATTTTGACAACGCTCCGCGCAAATTTATCGACTTAGAAACCGGCGAATTTGTGAATATTTATGCCGATAATGTCAAGGAAATCTACGAGCAAAAGCTGCAAGCCTACTTTAAACGCCTGTCTGAAACCTGTGTGCAAAACAAGATTAAGTACGTTCCGGTGAATGTGGGCGCCGATTTCGAAAAAATTCTAACCACTTACTTGGTTGAAAAACAAAGTTTTGGCTGATATTTTAAAAAGGGCTCAAATAAATTAAAAATAAATACTTGCAGAAGTAAAATTCTATCCTATATTTGCAACCGCTAATAAAGTTTCTAGTAAACGATAGCAGCAAGGTTTGGTAGTTCAGTTGGTTAGAATACATGCCTGTCACGCATGGGGTCGCGGGTTCGAGTCCCGTCCAGACCGCAACTTTAGGGAAAGCACTTTGGAAACAAAGTGCTTTTTTGCCCAAAGAAAGAAATTTCCAAGACGATGTTTATATAAGCATCTGAAACGAAAGTTGTGTTGTTTTCGTCTCGTTTTTTAAAACGGGACACGGTTTAGTAGTTAGACCAATGAAAAGCTTTTCGCCTCGGCGATCAGCTTTTTTGCATTTAGTACCATTTCAGTTCGGTCAATTCAAGTTGTTTTTTTGTATCTTTCGCGACGTTTCACTGATTTATAAGCGATTACATGAAAAAAACAGTCCTGTTTTTAATTTTTTCTATTTTAACTTTATCATGCTCAACTAGTGGCTCAGGAAGTAATTCTTGTAACGACATTGTTTGTCGGGGAGCAGCGGGATACAATGGACCAGGCACCTACATGATCTACCGAGGCACCTTAAATCCTGACACCTGTGGAATCACAGAATTAGATGTAAATCAAACAACTTTTCAATATTATCAAAGTCGTTGGCAGCAAAATCCTGAAGGCTATTGTTGTTGGGACGGATTAAAATAAAATTATTATGAAAAAAACATCAATTTATTTAATCTTAGTTTTTGTCTTAATATTGTTTGCTTGTGATAAAGACAGTTCAAATACAGGCTGTCTATGTGTTGTGTCGCTTAATGGACAAATGTGGTCGGAACAAAATGTTGCCGATTGCTCGACTTGTTTCGCTCCACAAGGGTATTCAGCAAATTGCAATTGTGATTAAAAACAAATGAATGAAATGAAAAAATATATTTTGTTGGTGATTGTTCTATTAATAGTATCATGTGCTACAACTAAACAATTTCAAAAATTCACACATAATGCAACCTTAGAACCATCAAAAGCAAGAATATATGTAATTAGGCCTGGTTTTGCAGGAGGGGCAGTACAAACCTCAATTTTTTGCAATGACTTATTAATGGGCAAGACAGGAGGCAACGGTTACCTGTGCTGGGATGTTTTAGAAGGCAAATACACAATTGGCAATACCCAATTAATTCATGCAGGAATTACTTTAGGTACTGCAAATAATGAGGATTTATTTATAATAAATGCCAAAGCTGGTAAAACATATTACATAAAACAATACCCAAGATTCGGAGGTTTTTCTTTTGAATTTTTAGAAAATACAAGTGGAGAAGAATTTTTACAAGGAAAAAGTAAGCCGAAAATTAATTATGCAGAATAAGTCAAAATATTAAAACAATAGAAAATGAAAAAAATACACCTATTACTTGCATTATTTTTTGTTTCATTGGCTAGCCATGCCCAATTTACACAGCCCGTTGTAAACAACAACGTCTGCGATCCCAATGGCGATGGCCACGAAGTATTTAATTTGTTGAATATTTCATCAGAAATCTTAACGCTGGTCGATCCTTCGCTGTATACAGTAACACACCACTTCAATCAGCAGAGTGCTTCAAATGGATTAAATCCAATTCTTCAACCGGAATACTACAATGAGATAGCCACCACTCAAATGCTTTTTGTGCGTATTGTAAATAATCAAACCAATGCCGTGCAAATCATGCCCTACTATTTGCACGCGAACCCCTCGCCTCAGTATATAGATTATACCATAACTATTTGCGACTATGACAACAACGACGGTTTTGCGGTTTCGGAACCGTTAAATTCGTATGATGTGGTGTTTGTTGGGAATAACACCAATAATATTGCTTCTTATCACGCCACCCAACTCGAAGCCGAAACCAACCACAATGCCTTGGATGCGTTTAGCCCCTACATGAATCAAAGTCCTTGGACCGAAGTTGTCTATGTGCGCGTAACCGATTTATCTACGGGCTGTGTAACCATCTCATCCTTGCATCAAATGGTAATTTATTGCGGAACCAATTTTTGTGAAGCGCCATTTTCATTGTATACTGCCGCTTCTACTGAATCGACGGTATCTATCGGGTGGGCTTTCAATCAGGTGGTAACCCAAATCGAATTGTATGTAGTGCCGGCTGGATCACCTGCACCAACACCAAATACAACACCCACTATGCAGCTGTTGCCCACTGTAAATACGTATACGATTACTGGTTTGGTTTGTACCACTTCTTACGATATTTACCTCAGAAATGTATGCTCAGATGGACAAACAAGTACCTGGTCACAGGTAGTAGCAACTACCGAACCTTGCAGTAGCCTGTATCCGAACCCTGTAGATTTATATGCTTGTGGATCTGGTGTTACAACTTGTTTTAACCTCACCTCAAATACGTCTGTTATTTTAGGGAATCTAAATCCAGTTGATTACCAAGTTACTTATCACAGTACCTATGCTAATGCAACAGCAGGGATCAACCCATTGCTCAATGCAACTCAATATTGTACAGCAGTAAATACGTTTATCTACGTTCGTGTGGTTGAACTCAGTACAGGTGCGGTAGAAATCAAATCGTTTGGCGTGTATTTGGTGGATGCCCCTCCAGTGCCCGATCAAGTGATTACCAATTGCTTCAATGGACCTAATGCAACTACCTGCTGGGATCTAACCCAAGTGGCGGCAAATACCAATCAAGACCCACAAAACATCAGTTACTATACATCGCAAAATGAGGCCTCTCTTGGCATTAATCCCATTCCAAATCCCAGCTGTTTTGTGAGTATTGTGGGAACGCCAACATTACCCACTTTGTATTACCGCGTGTTTTATCCTTTTTCTGGCTGTTCATCTGTAGGTTCAATCCAATTGACTTTGATTGATTGTGTTCAACCCGGACAACCGCAAAGTTTTGCCCAATGTGTGGACGCGAATGGCACAGCTTGTTTTATGCTAACAGATAACAACCAACCTATATTGGGGACTCTAAATCCAGCAGACTATACCATTACCTACCACGACTCACCCAACACTGCCGAAGCCAATGTTGGTCCGCTTTCTTCACCCTATTGTATGAACGAAGGAAACCACGCCATTTATGCGCGAGTAGACAACAACAACGACGCGGGTTACTTCACTACCGTGTTTTTCTTGAATGTGAATTCCTATTTATACAATCCAACACCATTGGCCGAACTAAGTCAATGTGACGACAACCTCGATGGCAACATTGTATTTGATTTAACCAGCGTGCAAGCACAGCTCAATTCATCGGCTCCGCTCACGTATTTTGCCAGCGAAGCGGCGGCGCAATCCAACACCAATCCAATTGCGAATCCAGTGGCCTATTCGGTTCCGGTACAAGCAAATGCTACCGAAATCTATATCCGGGAATTCATTCCAAATGCCTGCGACAGCATTCATCGCATGTCGTTGCGCACCTTTTCCAACTGTAATTTGGCTTCTAACTGCATCATGGCCAATTCGCTATGCAATGCCTTGGGAATTCCGTTTTCGAACAGCGTAAATACGCAAATAACTGAGCCAGGAGCTAGTTATGGTTGTTTAGGTTCGCATCCAAATCCTACTTGGTTTTATTTGCCAGTAAGTAATCCGGGTGCTATCAATTTGATGGTGCAACAAAATTCCTCCATTGCATTCAATGCGAACGCCTTTGATGTAGATTACATTGTGTACGGACCCTACACCAGCCCCACAGCTCCTTGTTACAATCAACTCACGCCCGATAAAATTGTGAGTTGCAGTTATTCATCGGCAGCAACTGAATATCCCGTAATCCCCAATGCACTTCCGGGTCAGTATTACTTGTTGATGACGACCAATTTCAGTAACCAACCGGGTTACATTAAAATTTCGGATATCGGAAATGGAAACAGTGGAGGAATCGATTGCTCAGGTATGCGATTAAATGCCTTTTTGGATTCAAATGCCAATGGCGTGCAAGACAACAATGAGTCTAATTTCCCCTTGGGACAATTTCAATACGAGCTTAACCAAAATTCGGTGGTGCACAATATTTCCTCACCAACGGGAATGTATAATATCTACGACACCAATGCCGCCAATTCCTATCAGTTAAACTATGTGATAGATGCGGCCTATGCCAACCAATATCAGGCATTAGCTTCCTATTCGGATGTGCATGTAGTAATAGGCGGCGGGATGACTACCTATAATTTCCCGATTACCATCTTGCAAGCTTACCACGATTTGGCGGTTACAGTTATTCCGCTAAGCGCGCCACGTCCCGGGTTTATTTACCAAAATCTAATAACCTACAGAAACCTTGGAAATCAAGTGGTGGCCAATGCTTCGCTCAACTTTACCAAAGACCCGCTGCTTGCTATTAGTTCTATTTCGTCTCCCGGTAGTTTGGCCAACGCGACGGGTTTTACCTATCCAGTTTTCAATTTACAACCTTTCGAATCTCGAACAATTACCGTAAACATGCAAGTTCCGGTTATTCCTACAGTTAATGCGGGCGAATACCTCACCAATTCGGCATCAATTAGCTCTACAGTTGTTGACCTGATGCCGGAGAACAACAACTCCACCACAACCGAAATGGTGATCAACGCCTTTGATCCCAACGACAAAGTAGAGTCCCACGGAGAGAAAATTTTATTTTCAACGTTCTCCAGTGCCGATTATTTGTATTACACCATTCGTTTTGAAAACACCGGAAATGCCAGTGCAATTAATATTGTGGTTAATGACATGCTAAACGAACAATTAGACGAAAATTCCATTCAAATGGTAAATGCGAGCCATTCGTATATTTTAGACCGTGTGGGTCGTAATTTGAGTTGGCGATTTAATGAAATCTTATTGCCGCCTTCTGTAGAAAATACCGAAATAGGTAAAGGGTATATTACCTTCAAAATTAAACCAAAACAAGGCTACGCGGTGGGAACCATCATCCCCAACTCGGCGGCTATTTACTTTGATTTTAACCCCGCAATTATTACCAATACGTTCCTAACCAAATTTGTCTCTACCTTGGGCACAACGAGTCCTGACTCAGTTGCGTTTTCGGTATACCCCAATCCGGCCCACGGTCAAGTTGCCGTGCGTTTGGGCAATGCATCGGCTACCATAGAAACCATTAAAATCTATGATTATATGGGCAAATGTATCGCGCAACAAGCGGGCTCTGCAGCAACCGAAACTATTGATGTGCAGCAACTCACACCTGGCATATACCTGGTAGAAGTAAGCACGAGTTTACAGCAAAAATCGATTCAAAAATTAGTAATCAACTAATACGCATTTCAACAAACGATAAAACCAGCTTTCACCAGCTGGTTTTTTGTTTTAGACAAATCGCCAAATGGGGTAAAATATTTTAGTACTTTTGACTCGCTAATGCCGCCAATATGAACGCAAAACCAATCCTAATTTTCCTATCTCCTTTTTTGTTGAGCGCTTGTCAATACTTTGACAAACAAGTGCCCAACAAGCAGGAATTGTTGCAAAAAGAACTCAAGTCTATAAATTGGAACCAAGTGGACGAGTACCCCTCGTTTGGACAATGTGATTCGCTAGTTAATGCCAAAGCCAACCAAGCCTGTTTTTTTGATTACTTAACCCAACTCATCCAAGCGCGTTTGGGTGCCGATACCTTGTCGTTGCTGTATCCCGATTTGGATAGCATTAACCTAAAAATTACGGTATTACCCAATGCTACTTTTACCTTTGAGCCGCAAGTGACAGATACCGTTGTGTATAATAAAACCTTGATTGATAGTGTTTTTAAAGCGCGATTGGTCGGATTTCCGAAAGTAAATCCAGCGATAAAAAGAGGATTGCCGGTAAAAACACAGTTTGTGTTGCCGGTAGTTTTACACGAAGTAAATCGTTAAGAAAGCGTTCTGCCTTTCCAAGTGTAGGTTCCAGGCCAAGAGTGTAATGCAACGAATACGCAATAAAACGGATAAAGTAAACAGCCCCATAACACATACTGCATTCGCGCAAGCGGGGTATGTTTTTTTGCTAGTCGCATCAAAGTAATATCCAGTCCAAATTTGAGTAGAGTTGCTCCCCCAAACCAATACGTCAGCTCGTGATTGGCTAGCGATAGGCCTCCCAATACAATCCAACTGAGATTTCCCAACAACACCCATACGGCCAAATCTTTCCCAAAAACACTTTGGTAATAGCTTGTTTTAGAAGCCCAGCGGGTGCGTTGTATGAGTAGTTGTTTCCAACTTTGTTCGGGCTTGGTGAGCACTACATGCGAGGCGTTCAGTAAATAATGCACTTTGGCCGGGTTAAAAACCATCGATTTTTGGAGTAAAAAGACATCGTCGCCACTGGCCAACGAATCGTTTCCGGCAAAACCTTGCAGTTCTTTAAAATGGGTTTTGGTGTAGGCCAAATTGGCTCCGTTGCACATAAATCCCAAGCCCATGCCAAAACTGCCTTGTGTTGCTCCTTGCAAACTGAGTATATCCAACAGCTGAAACTGATCTAGAAATGAATTGCTGCAGCGGTAATTTACCGCGCCTACCACCATATTGGCGTCGTTGGTTTGCAAATAACGATCAAGCGTGCTGAGCCAAGTAGTGGGCACTACACAGTCGGCGTCGGTGGTAACAATCCATTGTTGTTGCACAATAGGAATGGCACGTGAAATGGCGTCTTTTTTGGGCGAATGACTCAGTCGAATGTTTTCGAGCAGGGTAGTTTGTATCGTTCCGTTGGCCGTGCGCCATTGATAAAGTAGCTTTACCGATTCGTCTGTCGAAAAATCATCCACAAAAATCAATTCAAACAACTCGTGCGGGTAATCTAGGTTTTTAAAACTTTCTAATAGGCCTGGCAACTGTTGCGCTTCGTCGCGAAACGGAATAATGATCGAAAAAAAAGTAGTTGGGGTTTTGCTGTGCGGCACAAAGGGTTTGAGTTGTTTGACTCCCCAAATTAACTGACCAATTGTGAGCCAATAGCCCAGCAACAACAAGATACAACAGATTGCGATCATGAGGTGGGGAGGGGTTTAAAATTCAACACAAAATAACTGCCAATTAGCACCGGAATTACCACATTTAAAAACCACATCAAAGAAGTGATAAGCAATGGAATCCAGGAGTTAATTCCCAACAGGCCACAAAAAAACAAGGCCACGCTGCCCTTTACTGCAAAATCTAAGAATTGAAACGAGGGCAAGGACGACGACAAAAAATAAATACTCGTGATGGCCGACATCAGAATGAGGTAGGGCAGATCTACCCCAAACAACAGAAATAAAAAATAATATTGATGCGAAAAAACCAAGTAGCGGCTCAGTCCCAACAGGGCGTTTTTTTGGTGAATGTGCCCAGGTATTTTTTTGATTTTTTGCCCCAGGCGTTCCAGTGAATAGCCCTTGATACTGATTTTTTTGACAAGAAAAAGCAGGGTAATTACACCTACTATTCCGCCCAAAATCAACACCAACGTTTGGGTAGAAATCACGGGGTAGTGCGCGTTAAAGTACCACAAACCCAGGCTGCCAAAAAGCACCGTAATCACCATTTGAATGCCATTGCACAACAGGTTTAAGAAAATGATTTTTTTGGTCTTGGTCTTTTCAAAAAACAGCGCTTTGCCTGCATATTCACCAAATCCGTTTGGGGTAAAAATGCCCGCCGTGAGTGCGCCAAAAACTTGTGCCGAAGACTGTCCCACGGTTATGGGTCGAAAACTTTGCACCAAATTTTGCCATTTGAGGATTTCAAAGTAGCGGTTCCAAAAACTCAAGCTCAAAATAAAAAGGATGTATCCGCTAGAATGCTGGAGAATAGCGGCTTCTGTTTTTGTCCAATCCAACGCTTTTGATTCCTGAAGTTGGGCGTAGATAAAATAGAAAGCAGCTCCCACTACAGCCAATTTGGCTAGCTGGATCAGTTGTTTTTTTACTCCTGTATTTATCGCATTCATGGCTGCAAAGAAAACCAAATTGGGTGATACTTCCCAATAAATTAGCAAGCCAAAACTTAGCGGTGTTAGATCTTTGCAGTGTTGTTATTTTTTTTACTTTTAGCGGACTAAAAACCCTACCAAAATGAAAAAATTGTACTTCTTGGTGTTATTGATAAGCGCTAGTTTAGTTGCGCAACAATCCACCACCTGGACCAAAGTCACTGCGACTTCTTTGGCCAAATCAAAAAACACGACTCGCGAAACTTTTCCCAAAGAATTTGAGTTGTATGCGGCACCTCTTGCCGCCTTAAAAAACAGCCTGCAAAATGCCCCCAACCGACTTACTTCAACTACCTCTTCAGTAGTTATTTCGGTGCCAACTACCTTGGGTACGATTGAGCATTTTCGCGTATTTGAGTTCTCGAATTTTACACCCGAAATGCAAGCGCGTTTTCCCGAAATTCGCTCCTATATTGGAGTTGGAGTCGAGGATCAGTTGGCTCAAATCCGATTCAGCATGGACCAAAAAGGGTTTCAAGCCATGGTATTTCGCGTGGGCAAACGCAACGAATTCATAGAGCCCTATACTGCCGATGGAAGTATATATGCGGTGTTTGAAAGCAGTCGAGAAAAAGGTAAAATGCCTTTTGTTTGCTCCACCATCGACACACAAATAGCCAGTGATTTGGCGGGTAGAACAACCGCATCAAGCTCTGGCGAATTGCTTACGTTTCGTTTGGCTTTATCCTGTAATGCAGAGTACACCACCTATTTTGGCGGAACTGTAGCTGGCGCTTTAGCCGCAATGAATGCGACGATGACCCGTGTAAACGGCGTGTTTGAAAAAGACTTGGCTATTCATATGAATTTAGTTGACAATACTACTATTATTTATACCAATGCAACTACCGATCCCTACACTACTATGGGTCAATGGAATGGGCAGTTGCAAACTACTTTGACCAATGTGGTTGGCGAATCCAATTATGATGTGGGCCATATGTTTGGCGCCTCAGGCGGTGGCGGTAATGCAGGTTGTATTGGTTGCGTTTGTGTAAACGGACAAAAAGGAAGTGGGATTACTTCGCCGGCTGATGCCATTCCAGAAGGTGATACGTTTGATATCGATTATGTGGCACACGAATTGGGTCATCAATTTGGAGGCAATCACTCGTTTTCACAAAATGTAGAAGGGTCGGGAGTAAATGTAGAACCGGGTTCTGGATCGACCATTATGGGCTATGCCGGAATCACCAGCCAAGATGTACAGCCAAATTCTGACGATTATTTTGTGTATGCCAATATCAAACAAATTCAAGACAATATGGTGGGCAAAACCTGTCCGGTGCGCACTACCTTAACCAATGTAGCTCCTGTAGTTGATGCTGGTGCCGACTATACTATTCCAAAAAGCACTCCTTTTATTTTAGATGGTACTGCCACCGATACCGACGGAGATGTGTTAACTTACTGTTGGGAACAAAATGATACGGCCACCAATCAAACGGGAGCCAATAGCGCAGCATCGGCGACTAAAACCGGCGGACCAAACTGGCGTTCGTATAGTCCAGTTGCCACTAGTAAAAGATATTGCCCACCTTTGGCGCGTGTAATAGCAAATTCTAATACCACACAAGGTGCCGAAATTGTGGTAGAAGCCTTAAGTTCTGTAGCCCGTTCGTTAAACTTTGTGTTGACCGCACGTGACAATTATGCTGGAGCTGGTCAAACCAAATCAGATGCCATTGTGGTAACCGTTTCGGCTTCGGCCGGACCCTTTTTGGTTTCGGTTCCCAATACCGCTGTTGATTGGCCAGTAGGAACTAGTCAAGACGTGACTTGGGATGTAGCCGGAACTACAGCCAATAATGTGAATGCCACGACAGTTGACATTTATTTATCTACCGATGGCGGATATACTTACCCTATTCAATTGGCAAGTGCTGTAGCAAATGACGGATCTGAAACCATTACGGTGCCCAACAATATTGGTACAACCAACCGCATCATGGTGAAAGGATACAACCATATTTTCTATGACATTTCGAATACCAATTTTACCATTTCGGAGGCCTTGGTTGATTTTACCATCAATGCTATCGGTGGAAATGCCGCTCAAACCTGTGCGGGAACAGCGGTTGAGAAAGCCATTCAGTTTACCACCTATTTAGGTTTTGCAGAAAATACTAGTTTCACAACGAGCGGTTCGCCTGCAGGATCTGTGATTACATTTAACACCAACCCAATCAATGCTACTGGCATTGTATTAATGATTATAGACAATACAGCTGGAGCTGCTCCTGGCGTTTATCCAATTGTAGTTACGGCTTCGTCTGGTTCAATTGTAAAAACCATTACCATCAACTTTCAATTATTTGCTTCGAGCTTTGCTGGGGTGAATTTAACGAGTCCGGTAAATTTGGCCGGAAGCCAGGCTACTTCCTTAACCCTTTCTTGGACTGCTGATGCCAATGCCACTTCGTATGACGTTGAGGTAGCTACAGACGCCGCATTTACCGCATTAGTAGCAACTGGAACTGCCAGTTCAAACAGTTATGCCATTTCTGGGTTGAGCAACCAAACCGATTACTATTGGAGAGTTCGTCCTTTAAATTCATCTTGTTCAGGAGATTTTAGTCCAGCCAATCAATTTACGACGGGCAATATTTTGTGCGCAACTCTGCCTTCGGCTAACGTGCCTTTGGCCATTGCTTCTACAGCCAACGTGACCGTAAATTCTACCTTGGCAGTAACCGAAAATCTCACCTTGACGGATGTAAATGTGAACGTAAATATTACCCACACATGGGTGCGCGATTTAACGCTAACCTTAATTAGTCCAGCGGGAACTGCTGTTCAATTGGTGGCTCGTCCGTGTACCAATGTGGCCTTGAATGATATTATAGCCACCTTTGACGATGCGGGAATACCGATAGCTTGTGCCAATAATCCAGCGGTATCGGGTACCGTACAACCTACGCAAGTTTTATCGGCCTTTAACGGACAAAATTCACAAGGAACCTGGACGTTGCGCGTATTGGATTCGGCCAATCTTGACGGCGGATCGGTTGTGGGTTGGAGTTTGAATCCATGTGGAATCCAAGTTCCATTGAGTGTTGATCAAAACAGTTTGGCCAATTTTAACGTCTATCCAAATCCAACGCAAGGCAACTTTACGGTGCAATTTAATTCGGATTCAGCTGAAGTAATTCAGGTAGAATTGGTTGATTTGCGTGGCAGATCTGTATACCAATCCACCTATGAAAACACCGGTTTTATTAACCAAAACATTCAACTGAATGCGGTACAAGCGGGCGTCTATGTGTTGAAAGTAAAAGACGGAGACAAACAAGTTTCCCGTAAGTTAGTAATCGAATAAGAATACACGTTACATACAGAAAAGGCCGTTGTATTGACGGCCTTTTTTTATGGAATCTAAGAATTGGATATCAGGCAGAGGCTTGGGAAAACAATTTAGATTTTAGAGTATATTTGAGGCAAACAAGCACTTTATGGAACGCATTATCTTAGGCATTGATCCCGGGACCACCATTATGGGTTTTGGCCTCATTAAAGTGGTCAATAAAAAAATGGAGTTTTTACAACTCAACGAATTGATCCTAAGTAAATATGACGACCATTACACCAAACTGAAAGTGATTTTTGAGCGCACCATCGAGCTCATCGAAACCCACCATCCCGACGAAATTGCCATCGAAGCGCCTTTTTTTGGCAAAAATGTACAGTCCATGCTCAAGTTGGGAAGGGCCCAAGGAGTGGCGATGGCTGCGGGTTTGTCGCGACAAATTCCCATCACCGAATACGAACCCAAAAAAATAAAAATGGCCATTACCGGCAACGGAAATGCAAGCAAAGAACAGGTAGCCAAAATGCTACAGCAGTTGTTAGGACTCAAAGAACTCCCCAAAAACTTAGATTCCACCGATGGTTTGGCCGCAGCAGTTTGTCATTTTTTCAATTCCGGAAAAGTGACCGGAAGTAAAAGTTACAGCGGTTGGGATGCCTTTGTGAAACAGAACGAAAACAGAGTGAAATAAGCTGGAATTTCGGTTTTTAGGATTTAAAATATTCAAAATTTAATGGCAGGCATCTACATTCATATTCCGTTTTGCAAACAGGCCTGTCATTATTGTGACTTCCACTTTTCGACCTCGGTCAAAAACAAAACCCAATTACTAGAAGCCTTAGTTCAAGAGATTCATTTGCTTCATACCGATTGGCAAGACGAACCCATAGAAACCATCTATTTTGGGGGAGGCACGCCTTCGGTCTTGACTGTTGAGGAGTTAAATTTGATTTTAGATGCGGTGCACCACAATTTCCAGGTAATTGAAAAACCAGAGATTACCCTCGAAGCCAATCCTGATGATCTATCGCCCGATTACCTCTTGGCGCTATCGCAAACAAAAATTAACCGCTTGAGCATAGGCATTCAATCGTTTTTTGATGCCGATTTGCAACTGATGAACCGCGCACACCATGCCGAGCAGGCGAAGCAAAGTTTGGCCCTGGCCACCACCTATTTTGACAATATTACCGTAGATCTCATTTTTGGAATACCCAATATGACCAAAGAAAATTGGTTGCAAAACATAGAAACGGCCCTCTCTTTTGGAATACCACACCTTTCGTGTTATGCCTTAACTGTTGAACCAAAAACAGCTTTGCAGCGATTTATTCAAAACGGACAAGTGCCGCCGCTAGATGAAGCCTTGGCTGCCTCCCATTTTAATGTGCTGGTTGAGGTGCTCGAAGCCCATGGTTTTGTGCACTATGAATTGTCCAATTTTGGTAAACCAAATTATTTCTCCCGCAACAACTCGAGTTATTGGTTGGGCAAAAAGTATTTGGGTATTGGGCCATCGGCGCACAGTTTTGATGGCCATTCCCGCTCGTGGAATGTGTCAAATAATGCGAAGTATATCAAGGCTATTCAAAGTCAGGAACTGCCTTCTGAATCTGAAATCTTGAGCCTCAACGATCGTTATAACGAATACATCATGACAGGTTTGCGCACCATTTGGGGTGTTTCTTTTGCGCGAGTAGAAACCGAGTTTGGTGCAACCTATTTGCAGTATTTAAACAAACAAATTCAATCGCATTTGCAGACAGGCGTGTTAAAAATAGAGGACGGTATTTTGACTACCACAGCCAAAGGGAAGTTTTTGGGTGATGGCATTGCGGCGGATCTGTTTGTAATTAATAATTATTAGTTTGAAGTTGGAAGCGGGAAGATGGAAGTAGGAAGTTGGAAGTTGGAAGCGGGAAGTTGGGAGTTGGAAGTAGGAAGTTGGGAGCGGGAAGTAGGAAGCGGGAAGTTGGAAGTTGGAAGCGGGAAGTTGGAAGTTTTATATATATTAAGACCTAGATTGGTTCTATTTACGCTAAACAGATAACCGTTAACAGACAACTGACAACCAACAACTGACAACCGAATAATTTTATTTACTTTGCGTCAGCCAATTAAATGCTGTCTCGCACAACTATGAAAATAAGTATTATACATCAGGACTTTAATTACCAAGCCGATTTAGCTCAATCGCTGGATATTTCGTTGCCTTTATCCAATACCGATCAGAATCCAATAGCTTGGTATATCGAGAAACCTCGCATGGAACCGGTGCGATTTGGGGATTGGGTAGGTCAAGTGGCCCAAGGCGGTTCTACCAATTTTAATGATATTTATTTTAATCCGCACGGACACGGCACGCATACCGAATGCTTGGGACACATTACCACCCATTTTTATAGCATTAATCAATGCTTAAAAACTTTTTTCTTCATCGCCGAATTGATTTCTATAGTGCCCATGCCCATTGAATCTGATCGGGTAATTACCAAAGCACAAGTCGAAGTCGCATTAAACGGAAAGCAGCCGGAAGCATTAGTGATTCGTTCGCTTCCCAATGTTTTAGATAAAAAAAATCAAAACTACTCCCATACTAATCCACCGTATTTGGCCGAGGATGCCGCAACTTTTATTCGGGAAATAGGGATTCAGCATTTACTCATCGATTTGCCCAGTGTAGATCGCGAAGAAGACCAAGGGAAACTTTTGGCGCACAAGGCTTTTTGGAATGTAAAAAACACGCAAGAACTTAACTCAGATGCCCGTTTATCTTGCACCATCACCGAATTGATATTTGTGCCCGATGCGATACAAGACGGAACCTATTTACTCAATCTGCAAATCGCTTCGTTTGAAAACGACGCCAGCCCAAGCAAACCGGTCTTGTATGCACTTACCCAAATTCAGCCTTAAGCCGTGAACTTAGAGCAATTTTACGACTATTGTTTGGCAAAACCTGCCGTAACCGAACACTTTCCGTTTGACGAAGACACCTTGGTGTTTAAAGTAGGTGGAAAAATGTTTGCCCTCACGTCCTTAAAAGAATGGGAAAACGGCACACCCTCCGTAAATTTAAAGGGAGATCCGGAGCGCAACTTCGAATTACGTGCCGAATATGAATCCATTGAACCCGGTTTTCACATGAGCAAAACCCATTGGAACACCGTGGGTTTTCAGGGCGATGTTTCCGATAAATTAATCTTGAATTTGCTCGACGAATCCTATAATTTAGTCTTTAGCGGATTGACCAAAAAAGCACAACACGCTATTTTAGATTGGGAGCAGCAGCCGAAGTAGTCAGGGTAACCAAAAGGCCCAAGGAGGTGAGCACCAATTGCATTTTATTTTTGGAAATGGTTTTAATGAGCGCTTCCTGATTTTTGAAAGCGCCTTCTTTAATAGTAATCGTATTTCCCGGTTTTAGGGCGCTCACTTCAATTTCTGAAAAGTCGTGGGCCAACCAATTTTGCAGCGTCTTAATTTCTTCGTCCCGCACAATTGCCGGCTCCCCCAGCCAAAATAAATACCGAACAATCCCTGGCACTTCAAAAACTAAGTTTCTGCTGGCGTTGGCTAAATGCACAAAGACATACGAATTGAGGAGCGGAACTTCCACTTTTTTCTTTCTGTCCGACCATTGCCGCACTTGAATAGTCATGGGGCAATAGGCTGTAATTCCTAACTTTTCTAGTCGTTCGGTAACTTTTTTTTCGTTTCGGGGCTGAGTGTACAAGACAAACCAGGGCATATTTGTGTGATTGGGTGAACAAATGTAACAAATAAGGGTTTTATTTCTTTCCTAATAGTTGGGTAAACCGACGAACTACATCAAAAAAAATCCCGAGGGTGAGTCGGGATTTTTCTGAACATATTATTGCTTTAGTTTTTTACAAACTTACTCAGTTTAGATCGGCCATCTTGATCGGTAATTTTGATGAGGTACAAGCCTTTGGCGAGATCGCTAATAGGGTACTGGTATTCGGCTGGATATTCGCCAAATTCTTTGATGAGTTGACCAGTAAGGGTATACAAACTAACTTGAGATGCAGGTTTTGACACACTAAAAAAGTCATTCCCTGGGTTGGGATAAATAACCACTTCTTGCATCGGATCAAAGGTATTGTTGGCCAGAGTAGTTGGGCGATTGCCGTATACTCTAAACTGTCCGGCACCAATATTCAATTGTGCTGTGGTACTCGTTACATTGATATCTGTGTCGTCCATTAAATTGTACCAAGTGCCAGTAAATGGAAAGTCGGGGGTGATATTGGCCGTTGAGCTCGAAAAATTGGCCAAAACTACCACGTTTTGTATTTGATTGGCAGGCAACGTATTGTCATAAATGTAAATGCGTTGAAACAAATTGGTTGTGTTTGGACTAATCGCATAATTTCCTTCAAAGACTGGCTCGTGTATTTTCAAGTCAATCAAACGGGAATAATTGGCATAAATAGGTGCGCGTTGTGCATTGGTAAGCCAGTTGTTTGTGAATTGCGGCTGCGGTTTTGTCGCCAATTTACAGTCACCTGCTGTGGCATCGGTTTCGGTATTTACCGTGCCATTGCTGCACATATAAATGGAGTTGTTCATCCCCAATTCGGCAAAATGCCAAATCATTTTAGGACCCGGAACCAATAGCGAAGTAGCTCCTATTGCCGACATTCTGCTCAAGGCATTGTTGAGGTTGTTATTGGGCGGATTGGTGCCACCGGTATTCCCGTAGGTAAAGGCTTCATACATCATACGGTCTTTGTCATGGCTTTCGGGATATCCCATTACGCGTTTGGCATCAAATCCATGACTCACGTGGCCCATGCGGGTAATGTCGGCATTGGAAGAGAATCCCAAGGCCAATTGTTTGTAGGCCGCAAACATTTCGCCCCACATCATTATGCCTTTACTTGGCGTTTCGTTTAGGCGGTAGTTGGCCCACACTCGTTCTTCGTTATCGGCACCCAAATGCTCAAAAATCACATAATGATTGGGGTCTAAATTCCACGAATAATCGGCGTATTCTTTTAATACATCTACACGATCCTGCTGATACGAATTCGTACAAGCATCATTGCCTGCACAGTTTTGTGTAAATCCTTTGGTTAAATCCCAACGGAATCCATCGATATGATATTCTTCGATCCATTGTTTTACTACGCGTTTCACATAGGTTTTGGTGCGTGATTGTTGGTGATTATAGTCGTTTCCAACGCTGTAGCTGTGCGTAGCCGTTACATTAAAATAAGGACTTTCACTGCTTGGTCCGCCCCAGCCGTCGCCGTCTGGATCAGACATCCACATACGGTTCATTGGGTTGCGACCAAAGGCATGATTCAACGCCACATCCAAGATTACAGCGATCCCATTTTGGTGGCAGAGATCAACAAATTCCTTCATTTTATCGGGAGTACCATAGAATTTATCTAAGGCCATATGAAACGAAGTATTGTAGCCCCAACTTTCGTTGCCTTCATATTCCATCACCGGCATCAATTGAATGGCATTTATTTTTAAGTTTTTGAAGTAGTCAATGCGATCAATTAAATCCTGAAAATTACGTCGGGAGTCAAAGTCTCTAATCAGCAATTCATACACAACTAGGTCTTCTTTTTTTGGTTTACTAAAATTGGTCACCTGCCAATTGTAGGCAGCTTGTCCTGTTTTGAGTACCGTTACTTCGCGCTCTTGCCCTGTTGGATATGCCGGCAAGTTTGGGTAAGATAGTGCAGGAATATAAGGATCATCAAATGGAGACAAGACCAAAGTAGAATAGGGATCAGCCGTTTTTACTAATGCTGGGGAATTGGCAATTGGCGAAGCATCGCCTACCCAGTATTGGTAGTTGTAATTTTGACCAGGGATTAATCCGGTAAGTTCCAACCAATACTTAGTAGAGGCAGGGTCTTTTTTCATGGCATAGGCCGCGGTGGGTTTGTAGTTGTTAAAACTACCGGCTACATAGACATAATCTTTTAACGGTGCGTCAAGTACCAAAGTCGCTTTGGTCGCATCGGCCGTATTGTAATTGATGCCGTCTACCATATTGGCGGGCAGTGCCTGCGAAATCACACCCGGATTCACCAGTGCGGTAAAATATTTGGTTTGGGTTTCTGAACCTTGGGTAACTACCAATTCATAGAATTGATTGCTTGTCAAGTTGTTTTGGGTGTAGTTGTAGGTAGAAACGCCTGTAGCGGTATTGATACTCACACCATTGGCTATTAAATTATAATTGGCTAAACCATTGGTGTTGCTGGCTTGAATTACAAAATTACTGCCGTTATTCACCAAGTTGGTGCTGTTCACCAAAGGCGCCGTTAAACTCACTTGAAAATACCCTACATTATAAATGAAATCACCACAGCTTGGCGCCAATTTTAATGTTTGCGTACCGGTGGCATTTCTAAATACCATTCCCATTCGGGTAGCAGTTGCTTGCTGGCTGGCATTTAAATTAAAATAGGTGCTGGGCGTAATGGTCATGCTCCAAGTCCCATTGCCGTTGTTGGTCATGTAACCCACGCCGTTGTCTTGACCCCAGTTTCCAATCACACTGTAGCCAAAGGCATTGGCGTCGTTTCCGATACCGGCATGCATATAAACTTTGGCAGGATTGGCACCCATCGTATTACAGGTTGCGTTGGCAAATGAAACGGTAATAGTAATCGGATCGGTTACCGCAAAAGTGGATGGGGTAATGGTAACTTGTGCCATACCCATAAGTGATAGTAAGCCAAAAACAACATGAAATAATATAGATTTTTTCATAACAACTAAGTAAATAAGATTTGCAAGGGCATTTTTATAGAACAAACAGGGCTAGTGTTTAGCCCCGTTTTATAGTTAAATTAATTTGGATTTACCTCTAGCGAATATTGGTAGTTTCTTGGATTGCTTACGTCTAATACGATGTCGTATTTCACTTTAGTTCCGTCGTCTGATCCTGGAACAGTAATTTCACCCCCGGTAGTCAATTCAATAACTGAATTGGCGACAGTTCCTTTCCCTAGAATGGAGATGGTCGTGGTGCCCGCCCCTGTTGGAACTGAAGGTGGATTTCCGCTCAAGGCAGCCGTCCAATCATTGGATTTAAATTTAAACTTACGGCCTTTAAATACTTCCAGGGTAAGTGTCCAAACATTGGTATTATTTGCATCTGTCATGGGTACGGCATTGGCTGATCCCAAGGTTCCTTTGGCGGTGCCAAATAGACCAAATCCTTTGTAGAATTTAATCGAGTAGGTCATTCCTGCAGGAGTAATATCGGCTTTCACTAAATAATGTCCAGCAGTTGCAACCGACATACTTGGGGCTGCTGCTCCAGCGGTAAGCACACCTGCTGTTCCACCATAAATAGTTGGATTGGCAAAGCTTCCGCAAGCATCAGGGCGATACAATTTGTAGCTTCCGGCTTCCAGGTAAAAATACCCTTCAAAGGTAGAAAGCGAGGTAAAATTTTGCGCCAACAAACGGGGTGAAGTTTCGGCATTCCCGCCGTCTTTTACCAAACCTAAAATAGGTAAAGCCGTAGAATAGCCATTTACCGCAAAGGTAATTGGGTTTGAATACTGCACCAATTCGTTGTTAATTCCCAATACCGATTTGATGCGCACATCAATGTTCATTACCCCGCAACTAAAGCTAGGCAATTGATTCATCAAGGCGTTAAACTCGCTGTTTTTTAAAGTGCAAATCCGTGCTTCGGGCGTTACCGAAATTCCATTGCCGGTATACGAAATGGCATTGGCAAAAGTAGGATCGTTGTCGTGATCAGAAATCACCAACGAATAACTGGCTACTGTAGGCATACCATTGTCACTTTCGTCCCAATTGAAAGCCGCAAAAGTGTCGGCGTCATTTGACGGTGCTAAAACGGCTGCTGAAGTAATCGCAGCATCTTTTCTCAGTTCAAATCCGTTGGCGGAAGCAATGGGTTCTTTGTCGTTGGTTGCGCAAGCTCCTATCACTAAAAGCGCGCTAAAGCAAAGAATTGATTTTATCTTATTTTTCATCTTTTCAATTGATTTCAATATTAATATCCAGGATTTTGAGTCAAGTTGGGGTTGGCTTGCATCGCTTTCAACGGAATTGGATACAAGTTGTAGTGCTCCGGAATTGCAGTTCCTTCTTTCACTCCACCTTTCCAAGGCCACACATAACTTCCTCCGGCAAATTTTCCGAAACGAATTAAATCTGAACGACGGTGTCCTTCAAAGTTCAATTCACGGCCTCTTTCGTCCAAGATGAAGTTCAAGTTTAAGTCGCCCGCTGAAATTGGAGCAGCGTTAGCACGGCTGCGCACGGCATTTACATATTGCAACGCCTGTCCTGAAGTTCCATTGGTAGCTCCACGCAATACACATTCGGCATACATTAAATAGGTGTCAGCCAAACGGAACAATGGAAAATCGGTACCCGAAAAATCAGTAGCGATTGAGGTTCCCACTGCGTTTAAATTTCTAAATTTTACACAGGGGTAGCCATCAGTCCAGATTTTATAGTCGTTCATTTCGTAGCTGTGGCCTTGCGTCCAGAACAACTGCGCTCTCACGTCGCTTGAGGCGGCCAATTCGGTCGCGCTATTGCCAAACAATCCGTACCAAGCTTTGGTAGATCGGTGTCCACCCCAACCGGCAGTGGCTCCGTAGTTGCTTAACGTCATGGTGTCGGCACTTAAACTTCCGTTCACTAAATAGGTGGTGTTCCCGTAGCTTTGACTGGAAATTGGATCGGCAATAAGTGCATAAATGATTTCGTTTTTGGCAGCGGTTACGTTGTTGTCACCCGAAAACAAACTTTGAAAGTCGGTTGTTAAGGCATAACCTCCCTCATTAATTACCAATTGAATTTGTGTCATGGCATCTTGGTAACGCGGAGTTCCGGTATACACTTCGGCGTTGAGGTACAATTTTGCCAATAACATTTGCGCACAAGCTTTATTGGCACGGCCGTATCCATTGGTTACAGGAAGCGTACTTTGGATAGCCAATAATTCTTGTTCTACATATTCAAAAAGCTGAGTACGGGTAGCTTGCTCTTTAGGAACTGAACTGCCCAAATCGGCTTCGGTAACCAATACGCCTTTTCCAAAACAGTCAATTAAATAGTAGTAGGCCAAGGAACGCAAGAAACGCAATTCGCTCGCGTATTGTTCTTGGTTGGGAACCGAAACGTTTTGCATTACCGCAATCAAGTTGTTGCATTGCGGCACGGTATAATACACGCGGTTGTATAAGTAACGGAAAAATTTGTTGTTGTTGTCCCAGTCGGTTGCGGTGGTCAACTGATCTAATCCGTTATCTCCCCAGCGGTTTTTCATGTCGTCGGCCGAGAAATCTTGCAAGTTTACAATTCCACGCAAAAACGGAGATTCACCCGCGTCATCGCCAGGCGTGTCGGTACTTCCAGGTCCATTGGCACCCGAAAGCGCAAATGAGCCGTAAATTTTAGACAATAAGCCTTGAATCGCATTGGGATCTTCGGCCAACAATTGCTCTAAAGTCAATTGATTTTGGGGTTCGGTGTTGAAGGCATCATCACAGCCACTTAACGTAAGTAAACTTACGAATAGTACTAACCCTTTGATTTTGATATTTTTCATACTATTTTCGTTTTAAAAGTCAATGCTCACACCAAAGGTGTAGGTTCTTGGTCTTGGATAAAAGTTTCGGTCAATGCCATTAAAGTTCTCCGGATCTTGTCCAGAATATTCAGTCAAGATAAATAAATTGTTCACAGAACCGTATACTTTAATGCCAGCTTTGTTCAAGAACGGCAAGTTGTCTTTAAACTTGTACGCTAAAGTTACGTTGTCGCAACGCAAGAACGAAGCGTCTTCTAATAAATAATCAGAGAAGGTCGCGTTTCCGTTAAAGTTGGTAAACAACGGATTGGCAGCGCCATTGTAAAAATCCAATACATTGATTAGGTAATTTCCGGTATATCCAACCGCACCTTGTGTGTTTCCGTTGGTCAAGGTTTTCAGGTTATATACTTGGCCACCCACTTGTCCACGGAAATTGGCCGTTAAATCCCAGTTTTTGTAATTGAATGCCGTGCTAAAACCATAAGTCCAGTTCGGGCGCATGGCTACGTAATAGCGGTCATCGTTGTTTATTCTACCGTCGTCGTTGCGGTCTACATAGGCGCCCACAATGGGTTGTCCGGTCGCGTCATAAATTTGCTCAAATACCCAAGCCGAATACGGTTGTTGTCCTACCGGGTTGAAGGCTAAGTAAACCCCCGTTTGGTTCAAACCACTGCCCGTATCTTGTACCACAGAAACTCCTTTTAATTCAGATACTTTGTTGTAGTTGTAGGCCAAATTACCGCCTAAGTTCACATTAAAGTCTTCCGATTGAATGGCTTTTACGTTCAAATTCAATTCAAATCCTTTTCCGTCAATAGAACCTACGTTCGAGATAAACTCGGTTGCCGCAGTACTTTGACCAGGCAAGCTCGGCACTTTAGAAAGTAAGTCGGTGGTTTTTCGGTTGTACACATCAAAACTACCGGCAAGGATGCTGTTTTTGAAGAACTCAAAATCAACACCTAAATTTAGGGTTGTGGTTTTTTCCCAGGTAATGTTTGGATCATAGGGTTGAGCCGTGTAGGTGTTCAATCCGGGTAAATATTGTCCGTTGGCATTCCCCACTTCAAAGAACGGACGCGTCGGGAAAAAGCCCACCACATCGGTAATCGAGGATTGTCCAGTTTTACCGTAACTTACACGCAATTTAAGGTCTTGAATGAGTTTGGAATTTTTCAAGAAATTTTCTTCTTTCATTTTCCAAGCGGCTCCTACTGCAGGGAAATAACCCCAACGTTTGTTTTTCAAGAACAAGGAAGTACCATCGGCACGAAACGTAGCAGTAAACAAATACTTATTAAACAAATCTATGTTTGCTCGCGCAAAATAGGCTTGTAAATTGAGCGGCAAATAATATCTATTGGTTGGGTTTCGTGCATTTTCAATGAACGGTTGTCTAATTCCTGAGCCTGAACCGTCGGCCGTATAGGAGAACAAATCTTTGTTTCCGTCGGTTACAAAATTTTGGTAGGAGTAACCTGCTTGCGCATCAACACGAGTAATTACCCCCGTTAGAGATTTGGTGTAGGCCAAATAGGCATCCATGGTTTGGTTGGTCGAGGTTTGGTTTTCCAAATAGTTCAAGCCCGGATTAAACACATAATTGGTATTTGGATCGGGATTATTTTGATCTATTTGATAAGTAGCCAAGGCATTATTAGTATACACTTCGCGAATTCTAGATTGAGACGCATCCAATCCTAAATTCAATACTGCACGCAAGTCGCGCAAGAAAGGCATTTTGTAATCAAATTCTACATTCCCCAAGAAACGGGTAGTTCTCTGAGGTCTGTTGCGTTGGTTTAATAAAGCCACTGGATTATAAGAACCAACTAAGCTGTAAAAATCGCGGGTGGCCCCGTCGTTAAAAAATACTTCTTGGTAGTAGCCATTGAAACGGTTGTTCAATTGATTGCCATAAATTGGCTTGGTCGGATCCATGTTTAAGGCGCCACCTAAAGCGCCACCTTCGTCAATGTCATTTTTGTCGGTATAGGTTCCTTTGGCATTCAAGTCAATTTTCAAATCGTCGTTGAGCAATTTGGGCGTCATTTTAAACGAATAACTGAAACGTTTGTAGTCGCTGGTTTTAATCACCCCCTGGTTGTTTGTCATTCCTAGAGAGAAACGGAACGGGATTTTTTTGTACAAATTGGCTCTTGCACTGAAGTTGTGATCGGAAGAAATTGCAGTTCTAAACACAGCCTCTTGCCAATCGGTATTACTTAAAATACGCCCTTCAATTTCGGGAGTAGCGGGATTGTCAACCGCAGCAGTAGCAGGATCGTCTATTCCTAATAAATTGGTGTAATCTGGATGGTATTCTTGAATGAAACGCGTATAATCGGTTCCGTTCATCACTTCCAATTTTCGGTCAACTTTCCCGATAGAAATGCTAGACGAGTAGTTGTACTGTGGCGCACCTACTGTTCCTTTTTTGGTAGTTATGATGATGATCCCGTTAGAAGCACGCACCCCATAAATCGCGGTAGCCGAGGCGTCTTTCAAGATCGAGAAACTTTCTACGTCATTTGGATTAATCAACGAGAATGGGTTGCTCACCCCAGCCGGATTCAAGTCGCCCAAGGGCACACCGTCTATAATAATTAACGGGCTGTTGTTTGCATTTAGGGAAGCTCCTCCACGAATACGAATGTTGGGCGCTGAATCTGGAGACCCCCCGTTATTGGTGATGCGCACACCTGCGGCTTTACCAGCCAACAGCTGATCGGTAGAAACGATAGCGCCTTTGTTGAAGTCTTTGGCCGTGATTAACGAAACCGATCCGGTTGCGTCTTTCTTTTTGGCGGTTCCGTACCCCACTTGTATCACCACTTCTTGGAGTTGGTTTGACGATTCTTCTAGGGAAACAGTAATGTCATTCTGCCCGGTATACGGCACAGTCACGGAGTTATATCCGATGTAAGAAACCAAAACTTTATCGCCTTTTTTAATTTTCGTCAAACGGAATTTTCCGTCAAAATCAGTTTGGGTGCTGTTCGCGGCTCCTTGAACTACAACATTGACACCCGGAATAGGTTGTTTCGAAACTTTGTCGACTACTTTTCCTTCAAGAGTGCTTTGGGCAAGCGCAGCAAATGGGAATAGAAGTACGAGCAATAACAACTTTTTGTAAATTGTTTTCATACAGTTTAATTAGATTACAAGTTCATTTTGATATGCGTATACTTTACTTCGAACGTTAAAATTATGTAAAAAAATGGATATCAAAGCCCCTACACCTATAATAGGTTTCCGAAAACGTTTTCGTGTTGAAAACTTTATCTTCTTTGCAACCAAATTGGCTCCAAAATTTGAATGCTTAAAACAAAAAGGGGGCGTTATTTGTAGATTCAAAAATAGTACAAAAAATCACACCCAATTGCAGTTCAACTGGAAACGATTTCGTTATTTTAGCCTCTACTAATCAAGGAAATTCTATGAAACGCAAAGTCACCTTAAAGCAAATTGCCAGAGAATTAGATGTCTCTATCTCGACGGTCTCCAAATCCTTGCGCGACAGTTCAGAAATTAGTGAAGATACCCGCCAAAAAGTGCAGGCGTTTGCCAAACTGTACAACTACAAACCCAACCTCATTGCGTTGAGTTTAAAAAACAAAAAAACCAAAACCATTGGCATCATTATCCCCGAAATTGTGCATCATTTTTTTGCGACCGTCATCAGCGGAATCGAAAATGTAGCCAACGAACGCGGATACAATGTGATGGTGTGTTTGTCTAACGAATCCTTTGACAAAGAGGTAATTAACATGGAAATGTTGGCCAATGGAAGTATTGACGGCTTTATCCTTTCGCTCTCCAAAGAAACCCAAGCCAAAAAAGATTTTCACCACATCTCAGAGGTCATCAACCAAGGCATGCCCGTGGTGATGTTTGACCGCGTGACCAACGATATTTTGTGCGACAAAGTAATTATCGACGACAGCTTGGCCGCCTTTAATGCCGTGCAAAGTTTGATCGATAAGGGCTACAAAAAAATTGCGTTAATCACCACTGTTGATTACGTGAGCGTAGGCAAATTGCGCACCGAAGGCTATCTGCAAGCCCTACGCAACAACGATATCGCCATAGATTTGAACCGAATTGTCAAAATCGAAGACATCGATCATTGTTCCGATCAAATCGAAGCATTAATCACCACACAAGAATTGGATGCCGTTTTTGCAGTCAATGAATTGTTTGCCGTAACAGCCATCAAAGCCGCCAAAAATGCACAAATAGAAATTCCAAAAGACCTCGCCGTGATTGGTTTTACCGACGGAATTATTTCTAAATATTCTTCGCCTAGCATCACCACCGTGAGTCAAAACGGCATCAAAATGGGCGGAAAAGCAGCCACCATGCTCATCGATCGCTTGGAAGCCAACGAAGAAGTTGAGGAATCCTACAAAACAGAGGTGATTGAAACCGAATTGGTTTCGAGAGAATCTACACCTACTTTGTAATTAATAATGAAAAATTAATAATTAATAATTGCAGGAGTATACTAAGAACTGGAGTAAACTTAAGGGTTAATTGGGTGAACCGTTTAATCGTTTAACCTTTAAACGAAATTTTCGATGGTAGTCATTCTGTCCAAATTTCTTTTAAAATTTAAAAATAGTTCTATCTTTACCGCCAGTTATCAAAACGTATACTTTTACTTCGAACCTATAAGTAAGTTTTGATAAGCCACGCGCTTATCGTTTTTATCAATCCATAAAATAACGATAATGGAAAAGCGTAAATTAAGTTACTGGCAAATCTGGAGCATGAGTTTCGGATTTTTGGGAATTCAAATGGGTTTCGCCCTGCAAAATGCCAACGCCAGTCGAGTACTCCAAATTTTTGGTGCCGACGTGCACGAATTGTCCTGGTTTTGGATCATCGCGCCTTTAATGGGCTTGATTGTTCAGCCTTTGATTGGTCATTACAGTGACAATACGTGGAGCCGTTTTGGTCGCCGAAAACCTTTTTTCTTATTGGGAGCCGTCTTGGCTTCTATCGGTTTGGTGCTCATGCCACAAGCCAATTTACTCACCTCTATTTTACCGTCTTTATGGGTTGGAGCAGGAATGCTCATGATCATGGATGCCTCGTTTAATATTGCCATGGAGCCGTTTCGCGCCTTGGTGGGCGATACCTTGCACACCGATCAGCGCACCTTAGGATTTAGCGTACAAACCGCCTTAATTGGATTTGGAGCGGTAATCGGGTCCTGGTTGCCATATGTACTCACCAATTGGATGGGCATATCCAACGAAGCCATTGGCGGAAGCGCACCACTCAATTTAGTACTTTCCTTCATCATTGGCGCCTTGGTTTTAATTGCCTCAATTTTGATTTCCATTTTTTCAGTTCGCGAATATTCGCCCGAAGAATTGGCCCAATTTACTGATGAAAAAGCCCATGCCGAAGCCCTGCAAAAAGAAGACGAAAAACCTTCTAAACTCACTGATATTTTCACCGACTTTCAAAAAATGCCTACCACCATGCGCCAACTCAGTTGGGTGCAGTTTTTCTCGTGGTTTGGCCTATTTGGTATGTGGGTATTTACTACTCCAGCCGTAGCGCATCACATTTACCATTTGCCTATCAACGATCATGAAAGTCAGGCCTACCAAAATGCCGGTGATTGGGTAGGCATATTATTTGGAATTTACAACCTTGTATCGGCCATTTACGCCTTTGCATTGCCTTATATCGCCAAGAAAATTGGCCGCAAACTCACGCATTCCATTTCCTTAATCATTGGTGGAATAGGCCTCATTTCAATGTATTTTATGCCCGATGAAAATTGGTTGATACTGTCCATGGTATTGTTGGGAATTGCCTGGGCCAGTATTTTATCGATGCCATACGCCATTTTGGCTGGTGCGATTACGCCCAAGAAGATGGGAGTTTACATGGGAATTTTCAATTTCTTTATTGTGATTCCACAAATTATCAATGCGATTATTGGTGGTCCAATTGTGCAATATTTGTACCACGATAATGCCATCTATGCCTTGATTACCAGTGGTGTTAGCTTTTTGATTGCCGCTGTTTTGGTCGTGCGCGTAAAAGATGTAGATGATGTAAAAACAATAGCCTAGCCGTGAAAAAAGCCTTTATTTTTGATTTGGACGGCGTGATTGTCGACACCGCCAAATACCATTTTATAGCCTGGCAAAAAATCGCACAGGAATTACACATTGCCTTTACACACGAGCACAACGAATTACTCAAAGGCGTGAGCCGCGTGCGATCGTTGGATATTATTTTAGAAATAGGAAAGGTACAAGCCACGCCCGAACAAAAAGCCGTTTGGTTGCACCAAAAAAACGAAGATTATCTCTCCTATTTGGTGCACATGGATGCATCTGAGTTGTTGCCCGGTTTATTACCCGTATTGCATTTTCTCAAAGAAAAAGGGCAATTTATCGCCTTGGGATCGGCCAGTAAAAATGCGCGACCCATATTAGAGAAAACCGGTATTATGCCGTTGTTTGATGCGATAGTCGATGGCAACGATGTAACCAACGCCAAGCCCGATCCTGAAGTATTTATCCAAGCTGCCCAAAAAGTAGGTGTTTCTAATGAAAATTCGATTGTTTTTGAAGATTCGGTAGCTGGAATTCAAGCGGCCAATATTGCCCACATGACGAGTATTGGCATAGGCGAAGCCGCTATTTTACATGAAGCCCAATTTATATTTAACAACTTTACAGAAATAAATGAGACCTTTTTGGAATCGTTACTCAATTAATTTTTGTTTCAAGTTTCAGGTTTCAAGTTAGTGCTAACCTGAAACCTGAAACTTGAAACTATTTTCAAACAAATAATAATAATGAACCAAGATTACATTAAGCCAGACAACTGGTCAATTATTGAAGAAGAATTTAATGCCGATCGCGTAAAATCATCCGAGAGTTTATTCAGCATCGGGAACGGAGCCATGGGGCAACGCGCCAATTTTGAAGAAACCTATTCTGGTCACACTTTTCAAGGCAGCTATATTGCGGGCATTTATTACCCCGATAAAACCAAAGTGGGTTGGTGGAAAAACGGCTACCCCGAATATTTTGCCAAAGTGCTCAATGCGCCCAACTGGATTGGAATTGACATTGAAATTAATGGTGACGCACTCGATTTGAATACCTGTACTTCGGTGCGCCACTTTCGTCGAGAATTAAACATGAAAGAAGGAATGTATACCCGTTCGTTTGAAGCTACTTTGCCAAACGGAACCGAAATAGCCGTAGATGTTTGCCGATTTTTATCGGTAGACATCGACGAATTGGGGGTTATCAACTACAACATTACTCCACTCAATGGTGATGCCAAAATTGTATTCAAACCCTATGTCGATGCTGGCGTGCACAACGAAGATGCCAACTGGGAAGAAACTTTTTGGGAACCCTTAGCGGTTCAACAACAAGAGAACGCGGCCTTTGTGACCGCTCGCACATACAAAACGCATTTCACAGCCACCACGTTCATGCACAATACACTGCTGTTGGCCGGAAACAAATTGACCGTTTCACCTGTCGTAGTTGCAAAAACTGCCGATAAAATTCAATACGCCTACGAATTGGCTGCAGCCAAAGGCCAAATGGCTACCATCCAAAAATTGGGAGGGTACACCGTTTCATTGAATCACGAAAACACCATTAAAGCTGCCAAAGACGTAATTATCAAAGGTGATGCCTTGGGTTATGCTCAATTGGCGGAGATGCAAAGACAGTCTTGGGCCAAAATTTGGGAAATGAGTGACATTACCATTGAAGGCGATGTGAAAGCACAGCAGGGAATTCGCTTCAATATTTTTCAGTTAAATCAAACCTATTTGGGGAAAGATTCCCGACTCAATATTGGCCCAAAAGGATTTACTGGTGAGAAATACGGCGGATCAACTTATTGGGATACCGAAGCCTATTGCATTCCGTTTTACATGGCCACCAAAGACCAACAAGTGGCGCGAAATTTATTGACTTACCGCTTCAACCAATTGGACAAAGCCATCGAAAATGCCGCCAAATTGGGCTTTACCAATGGCGCCGCCTTATACCCGATGGTAACCATGAATGGGGAAGAATGCCACAACGAATGGGAAATCACCTTCGAAGAAATACACCGCAACGGCGCGATTGCTTTTGCCATCTTTAACTACTACCGTTTTACTGGAGATTATTCATACATCCCAGAAAAAGGATTGGAAGTATTAATAGGCATTGCCCGTTTTTGGCAACAACGCGCTACCTTTTCAACCCATAAAAATCAATACATGATCTTGGGCGTAACTGGCCCGAACGAATACGAAAACAACGTCAATAATAACTTTTATACCAATTACATTGCCAAATGGTGCATCGATTATGCCTATGCCCAATTGCAAAAAGTAGCGGTAGAATATCCGACTGATCACAAACGAATCACTCAAAAAACCAATCTTTCTGACGCTGAATTGCAGCTGTGGAAAAAGGTGGCCGATAACATGTATTTCCCCTATGATGAAACCCATCAGGTGTATTTGCAGCAAGACGGATTCTTAGACAAAGAATTGGTTAAAGTGGCCGATTTAGACAGCAGCCAACGCCCTATCAATCAGAAGTGGTCTTGGGACCGCATTTTGCGTTCGCCCTACATCAAACAAGCTGATGTGTTGCAAGGGTTTTACTTTTTTGAAGACCATTTTTCTAAAGCCGAATTGGAACGTCATTTTGATTTTTACGAGCCCTTTACCGTACACGAAAGTTCGCTTTCGCCTTGCGTACATTCCATTCAGGCAGCTAGCTTAAACAAAATGGATATGGCGTATACGTTCTATTTGCGCACTTCGCGTTTGGATCTCGACGATTACAACAAAGAGGTCGAAGAGGGCTGTCACATTACCTCGATGGCGGGCACTTGGATGAGTATCGTAGAAGGTTTTGGCGGCATGCGCGTGAAAGACAATACCTTGCATTTTGAGCCGAGAATCCCCAAAGAATGGGCGGCTTATTCGTTTAAAATTAATTTTAGAAACCAAATCATACAAGTATCGGTGAGTCATGAAGGCAGCAGTTTTTTACTCGAAGGCACCACCGAAATCAACGTGCTGGTCAACGGAAAAACAGTGGTGGTGAAACCTACCAATTTGGTTACGGTTTAGCAAGTAGTATATAATTTTGATAACCAATGGAATACCATTAATCACATAAAAATTATGAAAAAAATTATCTTTTTTGTATTGTTCAGTACTTCGGTTTTTGCACAAATCCAAAAAGTGGAGCCGCCCTTTTGGTGGAGTGGCATGACCAATCCAGAGGTGCAAATTATGTTTTACGGCAAGAATATTGCTCAAAACAGTATTTCAGTTTCCAGTGGTGTGGTGATTAAAAATGTGCAAAAAACCGAGAATCCCAATTATGTATTTGTCACCATTGACACCAAAGATGTTCCGGCGCAAGATGTACAATTCACTTTCAGCCAAGGGGGGAAATCATTTACCCAATCCTATAGCTTGAAGTCCCGTAAACCCAATTCAAGATTGCGCAACAGCTTTAGCTCGGCCGACATGATTTACTTGCTCATGCCCGATCGATTTGCCAACGGAAATCCCAACAACGACAGCCAAGATAAACTTACCGAAAAAGCCAATCGGGCCAATCCGGGCGGTCGTCACGGCGGAGATATCGAAGGAATTATACAGCAGCTGGATTACATCCAAGCCTTGGGCGCAACTGCAATTTGGTGTACGCCGCTTTGCGAAGACAACGACCCCCGCGGATCGTATCACGGCTATGGCCAATCTGACGTCTATCAAATTGATGCGCGCTACGGAACCAATGCCGATTACCAAAAATTGAGTGCTGCTTTGCACCAACGCGGCATGAAAAACATCCTAGATTATGTAACCAATCACTGGGGAGCAGCCCACTGGATGATGAGTGATTTGCCAACCTACGATTGGATCCATCAGTTTCCGGGTTATGCCCAAACTAATTACCACATGAGCACGCAGTTTGATCCGCATGCGGCGACTGACGATGCGCGTTTGTGTGCCGATGGTTGGTTTGTGAAATCGATGCCCGATTTGAATCAGTCGAATCCCTTGGTGTTAAACTACCTTACACAAAATGCGCTGTGGTGGATTGAATCGGCCGATTTGGATGGATTTCGCGTAGACACCTATTCGTATAATGACAAAAAAGGGATCGCCCAATGGACCAAAGCCATTACCGATGAATATCCTCATTTTAATATTGTAGGCGAGGTGTGGATGCAAGACCAAGCACAAATGGCCTATTGGCAAAAAGACAGCCCAATTGCGGCCATTCAGCATTACAATTCCTACTTGCCATCGGTTATGGATTTTACTTTGCAACAAGTAATCAACGACGGGGTATTTAACGAAGACCAAGCTACCTGGAGTAAGGGGTTGATAAAAGTCTATGACAATTTCACAAATGATTTCTTGTACCCCAACACCGATAATTTATTGGTGTTTGCCGAAAACCACGACACCAATCGCTTCAACGAAATCTACCAAGGCGATTTCAATAAATACCAAATGGCCATGAGTGTGTTGGCTACGGTGCGCGGAATTCCACAATTGTATTACGGTTCCGAAATTGGAATGGCGGGCAACAAAGACAAAGGCGATCCCGACATACGCCATGATTTTCCCGGCGGATGGAAAGGCGACGCTAATTCGGCTTTTATAGCAGCTGGCCGCAACGAAATCCAACAAAAATACTTTGATTTTACCGCCAAATTATTCAATTGGCGCAAAGCAAAAACGGTGGTTCATACCGGAAAAATGACCCATTATTTACCACAAAATAATGTGTACGTGTACTTCCGTTACAACGAGCAAGAAACTGTGATGGTGGTAATGAATAATAATTCAACGTCCCAAAAAATAAATTTATCCCGTTTTCACGAGCAAATTAATGGCTACCGTTCCGCTAGTGAGGTATTGAATGGCCAGGAGATTTCTTTGGATAAGGAACTGGAAATTAACCCAAAATCGGCACTCATTTTTGAGCTAAAAAAATAATACGATGACTTCACGTTTTCTTTTGCTTTGGATCTGTACCGTTTCGTTTGCGCAACAAGCCACGCGTTCGTTTGTGGGCCAAAAGTGGACTAAAAACACCTTAGAAATACAAACTACCGATGGTCTTTACCGCATTACACCCTATACTGCAAACATTTTTGAAACCACTTTTGTACCCAAAGGCGAATCGGTTTCAACTCCTTCTCATGCAGTAGTCTTGCAACCCACGGCTTTAAAAACCAAATTAACCAATACCAAAAACGAAGTACGATTGCGTTCGGCCGGACTGGAAGTGCGCATCCAGAAAGCGCCTTTTCAGCTGGAGTATTGGTATCATAATAAAATGGTATTGGCTGAGAAAAATGGCTACACCAAACGCGACAGTTCTTTTGTGCTTGATTTTTCGATTTCGGCCAATGAAGCTTTGTACGGAGGCGGATCTCGCGCCTTGGGATTGAATCGCCGCGGAAATAAATTGGAACTCAAAAACCAACCGCGCTACGGCTACAGCAACCGAGCCGAAACCCTGAATTTTTGTATCCCGTTGGTGCTATCCTCGCAGTTGTATGCGGTGCATTTTGACAACTCGGCTTTGGGATTTTTGGATTTAGACAGCCAAAAAAATAATACGTTGGCCTATGAATCTGCCTCGGGTCGAAAAACCTACCAAGTAATTGCCGCCGATTCCTGGACAGCACTCACCGAAAACTACACCCAACTTACCGGATTACAACCCTTGCCACCGCGTTGGGCATTTGGTAATTTTGCTTCGCGCTTTGGGTACCATTCGCAAGAAGAAACCGAAAATACCATTCAGAAATTTCAAGATGATCACATTCCGCTGGATGCCATTATTTTGGATTTGTACTGGTTTGGAAAGACCATTCAAGGCACCATGGGCAATTTGAGTTGGGACAAAGAAACCTTCCCCAATCCCGAAAAAATGATGAAGTCCTTTCAAGAAAAGGGCATTCAAACCGTTTTAATTACTGAACCTTTTGTGCTCAGTACTTCTTCCAAATGGAAAGAAGCCGAAGAAAAAGGCGTGCTCGCTACCGATGCCACCGGAAAAACCTGCACCTATGATTTTTATTTTGGTCATACCGGCATCATCGACGTATTTAAACCCCAAGCCAAACAGTGGTTTTGGGACATATACAAAGGACTCATCGCGCAAGGTGCAACAGGCCTTTGGGGCGATTTGGGCGAACCCGAAAGTTTCCCTTCTAAAGCCATAACCGCTGGTGGAAAAGCCAGTACGGTGCACAACATCTACGGACATAATTGGGCCAAACTCATTGCCGAGGGGTATCAACGCGATTTTCCCAACCAACGGCCTTTTATTTTGATGCGATCGGGTTATTCGGGCTCGCAGCATTTTGGCATCATTCCGTGGAGTGGCGATGTGAGTCGTTCGTGGGAAGGATTGCAAGCACAACCTGAAATTGCCTTAGAAATGGGCATGCAAGGCATCGGCTATATGCACTCAGATTTAGGTGGATTTGCCGGCGATTACTTTGACAATAATTTGTATTTGCGTTGGTTGCAATATGGCGTGTTTCAGCCCATTTTCAGACCGCATGCGCACGAAGCTGTAGCCTCAGAGGTAGCTTACAAAGACGTCGACACCAAAGCCAAAGCCAAAAAATTAGTGGAGTTGCGTTACCAAATGTTACCCTACAACTACACCTTGGCATTCGAAAATAGCCAAAAAGGAACCCCATTAATGCGTCCTTTGGTTTTCGAAGAACCTGAAAACACGGCGCTATGGAACAATTCCAGCACCTATTTATGGGGGCCGAATTTCTTGGTGACACCCATCACACAACCCAACGTAAAAACCACTACAGTTTATTTTCCCAAAACCAATTCCTGGTTTGATTGGTACACCAACGAACGCATTTCAGGAGGAACCCAAAAAGAAGTAGCTGTGGCCGATGACCACCTGCCCGTTTATGTGCGAGGCGGTTCGTTTATTCCGATGGTCAATGCGATTCAAACCACGCGGGATTATTCACTCAACCAATTGTATGTGCATTACTACCACGACGAGGCTACACCAACCTCTTCCGGCAATGTCTATAACGACGACGGAAAGACGCCCAATGCCTTTGCAACAGGCGCTTATGAAAGGTTGCATTTTAGTCAAAACACATCGGCTGCTCTGCTCGAAATAAAACTCAGCACCGAAACGGGAAAATCCTTTGTGTCGGCTCCCAAAAAACTGAATTTGATTTTGCATCAGTTCACCAAATCGGTTTCGCAGGTGACAGCCAATGGCAATCCCATTCCGTTTGTGCGATCAAAAGACCAAACACAATTGATTATTCCACTCACCGATTTCAAAAACCCAATTACCCTACAAATACGCTAAGAATGAAAAAAGTATGTACCCTTTTTGTGCTCTGTCTGCTGGGAACTGTTCAGTTAATGACGGCTCAGGTTCCGGTTAAAAAACCATTTAGTTGGGAAGCCGCCACCGTCTATTTTTTACTCACCGATCGATTCCAAAATGGAACAACGGCCAACGACCACAATTACAACCGCACCAAACCCTCCGGGAAATTGCGCGGTTTTGAAGGTGGAGATTTGCGCGGTGTAATTCAAAAAATTGACGAAGGTTACTTTGATGCCTTGGGACTTAATGCGATTTGGATGACACCGGTGGTGGAGCAAATTCACGATGGGGTTGACGAAGGCACCGGATATTCCTATGGTTTTCACGGCTATTGGACCCGCGATTGGACTGCTTTGGACCCCAATTTTGGCACCGCTGCCGATCTCAAAGAATTGGTGGATAAGGCCCATGCGCATGGTATTCGGGTATTGTTAGACGCCGTAGTCAATCACACCGGACCCGTTACGCCCGAAGACCCTGTCTATCCCGAGGCTTGGGTACGTACCAGTCCGAAATGCACCTACAAATCCTATGACACCTACATTACCTGTACGTTGGTTGAGAATTTGCCCGACGTGAAAACCGAGAGTGATAATTCGGTACAGGTCCCCTCTTTTTTGGCTGACAAATGGAAAGAAGAAGGCCGCTACGAAGCCGAGATGGCCTCGCTCGAGCAGTTTTTTGCTAGCACCGGCTATCCGCAAGCGCCGCGTTATTACATCATGAAATGGTTGTCCGATTACATTACCAAATACGGCATTGACGGCTACCGCGTGGATACGGCCAAACACACCTCCGAATACGTATGGGCCGATTTCAAAAAAATATGCGACGCCAAATTTGCCGAATACAAGAAAAACAACCCCACAAAAGTTTTGGACAACAATCCATTTTTTACCGTGGGCGAGGTGTATGGCTATAACATCGGCGACAAATTGGTCTATAATTTTGGCGATCGACGCGTGAATTATTTTGCAAATGGGTTTACTTGCCTCATCAATTTTGATTTCAGAAACGAAGCCAAACAGGCTTATGAGCCTTTGTATTCGAAATACTCGACCATTTTGCACAGCGACCTCAAGGGGCATACGGTCATGAATTACATTTCGTCGCACGATGACAGTTATCCGTTTGACAAAAAGCGCGACCGAGCCTTTGAAAGTGCGACCAAATTGTTGTTGGCTCCCGGGATTGCACAAGTGTATTATGGAGACGAAAGTGCACGATCATTGGATATTGAAGGCACTCAGGGCGACGCTACTTTGCGTTCGTTCATGAATTGGGAGCAAATTACCAAAGACGCCAGCACCAAAAGCATTTTGAAGCACTGGCAAAAACTGGGCTTATTTAGAAAAAACCATCCCGCTGTAGGGGCTGGGATTCACCAAAAAATAAACGATAAAAATTATGTGTTTTCTCGCCAATATTCCCAAGGCAATTACACCGACAAAGTTGTCGTAGGCTTGGATTTGCCTTTGGGCAGCAAAACGATTTCGACGGGGAAAATTTTCCCAAACGGAACCAAAGTGCGCGATGCCTATACGGGAAAAACTGCCCTTGTAACCAACGGAAAAATAACCCTCAATACCCCTACAACCCTTTTATTAATCGAAAAACAATAACATGAAAAAAGTAGTCCTACTCCTGTGCGTTGCACTAGGAATTTTAAGTTGTAAAAAAGCCGAAGAAACCCCAAAAGCATCTGCCGATATTGCCGCAATCACCCCGGAATTGGCCGACAACGCCGTGATTTATGAAGTAAATATCAGGCAATATTCGCCCGAAGGGACATTCAATGCTTTTACAACTGACATTCCCAAGTTGAAAGAAATGGGCGTAAAAATTTTGTGGCTCATGCCGATACATGAAATTGGGTACAAAAACCGCAAAGCCAAAGGGGACACCTCCATTGAACAAATCACCGATCTAACAGAAAAAGAAAAATACTTGGGTAGTTATTATTCGGTAAAAGATTACCGCAGCATCAACTCAAAATTTGGAACCAAAGCCGATTTTGCCAAATTAGTCCAAACGGCTCACGAAAACGGCATCTATGTTATTTTAGACTGGGTTGCCAACCACACCGCTTGGGATCATCCATGGGTGGAGCAACACAACGACTTTTACACACGCGATAAAGCAGGAAAAATGATAGCGCCTTTTGATTGGACCGATGTAGTGGAGTTGGACTTCAACAACAAGGCCATGCGCAAAGCAATGGTAGACGACATGAAATACTGGCTTACCGATTTAAATGTTGACGGATTCCGTTGTGACGTAGCCGGTGAAGTGCCAACCGATTTTTGGGATGCCACTCGGGTAGAATTAAACAAAGTAAAACCGATTTTCTTCTTGGCCGAGGCAGAGAAACCGGAGTTGTTGAAAAATGCATTTGACATGCAATACGGTTGGGAAGCCCACCATTTGTATAACCAAATTGCAAAAGGCGAGAAAACCGTAAAAGACTTTGACGCCTACATGACCAAAATTGATACGGTCTTGCAAAAAGACGACATCAACATGAACTTTACGTCCAACCACGACGAGAATTCGTGGAACGGAACAGAATACGAGCGCATGGGCGATGCGGTAGAAACTTTTGCGGCCTTGAGTTATACCATGCCGGGAATGCCGTTGATTTACAACGGACAAGAATACGACTTGAAAAAACGCCTGCGCTTTTTTGAGAAAGATACCATTCCGCATACTGTGGGTAAAATGGGAGCGATCTACGAAAAATTGGGAACTTTAAAAACCAATAATGTGGCCTTGCACGGCGGAAAAGTAAAAGCGAGCTACTTGCGTTTGGCCACCTCAAACGACACCAATATCTTGGCTTTTGTGCGTGAAAAAGACGGTAAAAAAGTAATATATGTGGCCAATATGAGCAAAAAACCAACCACGTTTACATTCCCAATTGAAGGAAATTATGCCGATTACATGAGCGGCGAAAAAATCAAACTGGCCAAAGATCAATCCCACAGTTTTAAGCCTTGGGAGTACAAAATATTCGTGCAATAACAACAAAAGATGGCGCTGCTCAAGTAATTTAGCAGCGCTATTTTTTTTAACCCAATTTCATGTCTAATCATTTTGATCTTGTAGTAGTGGGCGGCGGAGCTGCTGGATTTTTTACGGCTATCAATTGTGCCGAAAATCACCCCGGTATGCGCATTGCTATACTCGAACGCGGACAAGAAGTGCTCGGCAAGGTGCGTATTTCAGGCGGTGGACGTTGTAACGTGACGCATGCCTGTTTTGAACCCAATGCTTTGGTGAAAAATTACCCGCGAGGCGAACGTGAATTGCGCGGGCCTTTTCATCAGTTTTGTTCGGGCGATACGGTTGAGTGGTTTGCCCAGCATGGAGTGGAACTTAAAACCGAGGCAGATGGACGGATGTTTCCGCTGTCGAATTCGTCGGAAACTATCGTGAGTTGTTTCACGCAATCAGCCAAAAAATTGGGTATTCAGGTGTTGTTAGGACAATCGGTGCAGGAAATTTTACCACAAGAAACGGGTTGGAGAATCCATACAGTAACAGGCAATTTTAGCTGTGATCAACTGCTACTGGCTACCGGCAGCAATCCCAAAATTTGGGAGATGCTTCAGTCCTTGGGACACCAAATGGTTGTGCCTGTTCCTTCGCTATTTACCTTCAATTGCAAAGACCCGCGTATAGCCAATTTGATGGGGGTTTCTACCCAGGTGCAAATTGCAGTAGTAGGAACCAAACTGCAAGAAACCGGGCCTTTGCTTATTACCCATTGGGGCATGAGCGGACCGGCAGTGTTGCGTTTATCAGCCTGGGGCGCTCGATTGTTGGCCGAAAAGCAGTACCAATTTACGGTTCAGATTAATTGGTTGCCCGAGCAAACGTTGGAGCAAACCTTGGGGCAATTGCAGCGATTTCGAACCGAATTGGCCAAACGTGCGGTACAAAGCAAATCGCCTTTTGAATTACCCAATCGCTTGTGGGAAAGTCTTACCAGTGCAGCCGGATTTCAGGAACAGACCAAATGGGCCGATAGCACTAAAATACAGCTCCAACAATTGGCCGAACAGTTGTGTAATTGCCAATTTAAGGTCAATGGAAAAAGCACATTTAAGGAAGAATTTGTGACAGCCGGCGGAATTGACTTGAAAGAAGTGCAGTTTAAAACCATGCAAAGCAAACGCTATCCATCACTTTATCTTGCTGGAGAAATCGTAGATGTGGATGCCATCACAGGCGGATTTAATTTTCAGAATGCCTGGACTTCGGGCTTTATTGCTGCCAAAGCCATTGTCGAAAATTTAGCGGTTTAACCACCAAATGCTCGCGTTGAGTGCACTGGCAAAACTCACCCAGAGCAAATAGGGTACCAATAAATAGCCAGCTACTTTGTGAATGTGTCGAAATTGCGTCCAAGTTTCATAAATCATCAACCACAACAACACGATTTCGAGTAATGCCAAAAGTGGGTTGTGCAGTCCAAAAAATAAGATTGACCACAAGGCGTTTAATCCCAACTGAATCCAGAAAAACCGCAGTGCTTTTTTAACGGCTACTGGCTCGTAATCCATTCGGCTCCAAGCCAAACCTGCAGCCACACCCATAGCCAAATACAAACTACTCCACACCGGCGCAAACACCCAATTGGGCGGATTGAAACTCGGTTTTACCAAGGTAGCATACCAGGTAGGAATTGCTTCGCGCGTCACCAAACCCGAGAGGTAGCCAATAGCCAAACAACTCGCTACAAAAATCGCAATTTTAAGGTATTTGTTCATGGTGGAAATTTTTGTTAAATGTAGGGGTTTTTGTGCTAAAGCTGTCAGCTGTTAGCAATCAGCGATTAGCCACGAATGCACCAATTTAATAAATTCCAATTCTGAATCCCGACGCTTCGGGGCCAATTTTCGCAGCACATATTTGAAAAATTAGTGAAATAAATAAGATTTTTTCAATTTTAGAAATTTCTTCGATCTGTGTTGCAATCCCGACTCTTCGGGACAAAATGAGCGAAGCGATTCTTTACCTGTCGGCAGACAGGTTTGCGCCTTAGCGCCTTTGCGAGAGGAAAGATGATCAAAAGTCAAAAGTTGACCCGAGTACCGTAACTCCGGCACGAGCAGGCGAATCAAATGCCTATGTTACAAAAAAGGGATTGTAATCAAATTCTTAAAGCAAGCGGTGACTCGGATCAATCGTTACATCAATTTCTGAATTTCAATTTTTAAGGGAGATAAATGTTTGCTGATTATTGCCCAAATCATTGAATTATCTAGACTGTCATATGCATGTACCAATCTATTTCTAAAACTAATAATTTGCTTGTCATTTTCGATTTCGATTTCTGGTTTTAGCTTTTTAAGTTGATTTAACGCTTCACCAATTATTGCCAATTGACGCTCAACAGCACTTTGCGTTTTTCTGTCTTGATCGTATAGCGTAAAATCTTTGTCGTCAACAATAAATTCTTCGATTAATTCAATTGCCATTAAAATATCAGAAAGATACTTTGTGCTCTTTTCCGTCATAAATTAATATTTTTGAAGAATCAATACTTTTTCTAAGTATAGGATTTCTTATTGAAGAATTAGTTAGTAGGTCGACTTTTCTTTGAAAGAAACTTTCAAATTTATCCCATAAATCTAGTAGGTTCTCACCGCGTTTAATGGGATCTTTTGTTTCAAGTTCAACAAGCAAATCAATATCACTTGATTCCTCTTTAAATTTACCAGTTGTTGATGAACCAAAAGCATACAAGGTTTTCACATCATGACTTTTACACAATGATAAAAACTCATTTGAGTTAACTTGTATGGTCTCTTTCAAATTCATCTTGCTAAGATATAACTTTTTAGTTGTCGATAACCGTTGCTGTTTTTTTGACGAACTTTCATCATGAACATTCGAGTACCGGAACTTCGGGATGATTTTTGAATTATCGTGTTTACTAAGAACCACTTTAAACTGTCAACCGTTAACTTACAACTCATAAAAACACACCCCCAGCCCCTCTCGAGAGGGGAGTTGTAGAAATATACAAAGTACGCTGAAAGCTAATAGCTGTCAGCAGAACGCTAAAAAACAAATAAACTTCACATTTCCTTAACATTTATAAAAACAAATTGAGTACTTTTGTTACTCATTTCATCCCCATGATATGCTAGCCGAATTAATTACCTCTAAAACCCGTTTGCGCCTCCTGGTGAAATTTTTCATCAATGTGGCCAATGAAGGCTATCTTCGAGGTTTAGCTGTTGAGATGAATGAATCGACTAATGCCATCCGCAAAGAGCTCAACAACTTAACCGAAGCTGGAATTATCTTGCGCAGAGGCGACGAGCATAAAATTACCTACCAGGCCAATAGCCAACATCCTTTTTACCATTTATTACGCCAAATTGTCCGCAAATATGTGGGCATAGACGCCATTGTGGATACCATCTTGGAACGCATGGGTGAGGTAGATCGGGTATGGATTACGGGGAGTTTTGCGCACGGTATTGCCAGTGATGTCATTGAAGTGGTTGTGGAAGGGCCGAACATTAACCAAGATTATTTGGAACAATTGGTCCCAAAAATTGAAGCTGAAATAAAAAAGAAAATAAAATTCACCACCACCACAGCCTTTCAAGGCGATGGCTTAGTGGTGTTTGAAAAAGAATAAAAAAGGCCCTTTTGGGCTCAATCGAACAACTCCCTTGTTGGTTGCTAAATGTGACTGACGGGGCGAAGCTTTAAAAAAACAAAAAAATTACAAATATTTTTTATAACATCAAAAATTAGAATGATAAATTAAAACATTCAAAAATATAAATTTTATGGAAAAAACATATATCATAGCAGAAATAGGTAATACACACGAGGGCTCAGTGGGCTTAGCTAAACAATTCATTAAAGCTGCTGCTGATTGTGGTGCAGATGCTGTCAAGTTTCAAACTCATATTTTTGAGGCAGAAAGTTTATCAAGTGCTCCTAATCCTGCTTATTTTAAAGACGAATCAAGAAAAGAGTATTTTGAACGAACAGCATTTAATCTTGAACAATATAAAATTTTAAAAGATTATGCTGAACAAGAGTGTGATGTAGATTTTTTTTCATCACCTTTTTCTTCAGAGGCTGTTGATTTATTAATGGATCTCGGTGTATCAACGTTTAAAATACCTTCTGGTGAAGTTAGTAATATTCCGCTTTTAGAACTTATTGATAAAACAGGTAAAAAAGTAATACTTTCTAGCGGAATGAGTTCTTGGGAGGAATTGGACAGCGCGGTTGCTGTTTTTAAAGATAAAGATAAACTTACCATTTTACAATGTACTTCAGAATATCCTTGTAAGCCAGAAAATGCAGGCTTAAATGTGATGCTAGAAATTAAAGAGCGTTACAAATGTAAAGTTGGTTTTTCGGATCATACATTAGGAATAGGTGTTCCTCTAACAGCAGTAGTGTTTGGCGCCACTATAGTAGAAAAACATTTTACACTTTCAAAATTAATGTATGGAAGTGATGCAAAAAACTCAACTGAGCCAGAAGAGTTTAAACACATGGTCGATAATATTCGTGCAGCTGAGCTTGCCATGAATTTTAAAATTGATAAAGATGAAAAGGTAAAAGACCTTGGTAATATGAAATTTGTTTTTGAAAAATCTATAGTATCTACAAAAATATTATCTGCAGGTCATATTATTTCATCAGAAGACATTGCATATAAAAAGCCAGGTGATGGAATACCAGCAAAAGAATTTAAAAATATAATTGGAAGAATAGTTAAAAGTACAATACAGGCTAACGTAAAGATCGAATACAGCCAGCTTCAATAATCTATAAGAAATATAAAAATGAAAAAAATTTGTGTTTTTGTTGGTAGTAGAGCCAACTATAGTAGTATAAAATCAGTCATGATGGCTGTTAAAAATCATCCACAACTTGAATTGCAATTGATCATTGGAGCTTCAGCCGTTTTGGATCGGTTTGGGAAAGTAGAAGATTTAATTATTAAAGATGGATTTACGCCCAACTTTAATTTCTATAATATTGTTGAAGGAGAAAACCCTGTAACTATGGCAAAATCTACAGGTCTAGGTTTAATTGAGTGTTCAATGATTTTTAATAACCTAAAACCAGATTATTTAATAGTAGTAGGTGACCGATTTGAAATGATGTCTGTTACAATTGCTGCAGCTTATATGAATATCCGAATTGCCCACACCATGGGCGGAGAAGTAACAGGAACCATCGATGAAAGTATCCGTCATGCCATTACTAAATTTGCACACATTCATTTTGCAGCTAGTGAAGATGCAAAAGAAAGAATATTAAAATTAGGTGAAAGTCCAGAACATGTTCATAATGTAGGTTGTCCACGTATGGATTTGGTATTGAATGAACTTAAAAATGATTCACATAAAATACTAAGTAATCTTTTTGAAAACTTTACTGGGGTAGGGCCTTCTTATTTAGATCTTACTAGACCATTCCTTTTAGTATCACAACATCCTGTTACAACTGAATTTGGAAGTAATAGAGCTCAAATTGAAGAAACTTTGTATGCGCTTGATGCCTTACAAATGCCTACTATAATGTTATGGCCTAATATTGATGCTGGTAGTGATGATATTTCAACTGGTATACGAGTATACAGAGAAGTTTATAATAAAGATAGCGGCACATGGTTGAAATTATTTAAAAACTTACCAACTCAAATTTATATTCACTTGATGAATACTTGTGCTTGTCTTGTAGGAAATAGTAGTTCAGGTGTTAGAGAAGGCGCAACTGTAGGAACACCTGTTGTTAATATTGGTACACGTCAAAACAAAAGAGAAATGGGACCAAACGTAATTAATGTTGGCTATGATCGAGAAGAGATTAAAGAAGCGATACGTACTCAAATTGCTCATGGAAAATATGAAAATGCTGGTATTTATGGTGACGGACATGCCGGAACGCAAATAGCAGATATATTAGTTTCATCAAATCCAAGTATTCAAAAAACAATAACATATTAATTTAGGTTATGAAAATACTAGGTTTTATACCTGCTAGAGGAGGAAGTAAGGGATTACCGGGCAAAAATAAAAAAATAATGCTTGGCAAGCCTCTCATCGCTTATACTATAGAAGCAGCCTTACGTTCTAATCTTTATGATGTAGTTGTTTCTTCCGATGATGAGGATATATTAGAAATTGCAAGACAATATAATGTTAAAGTTGTTCAAAGACCAGCTGCGCTTTCAGGTGATTTAGCTGCTACGCTTCCAGTAATGGTTCATGCAGTTGAAGCTCTTCCGGGTAATTTTGATGCAGTGATGACATTGCAAGTTACCTCGCCTTTACGAACTGTAAAACATATCAACGAAACCATAGAACTTTTTGCTCAAGATCTTGAAGCAGATTCTTTAGTAAGTGTGATTAAAATTCCGCATAAGTATACAGATTCATCAATTATGTTACTTGATGGGAAATATATAAAGCCTATAGATAGTGAGAACTTAGTCCTAAGAAGACAAGAAAAACCTACCTATTGGGCAAGAAATGGTGCCGTTATTTATATTACTCGTATAAATAAGGTGGGAGAATATATTTTTGGAGGGAAGATACTGCCCTACGAAATGGGAAAACTGGAAAGTATTGATATAGATGACATAGAAGATTGGCAAATGGCTGAGGCAATAATGATGTACAACCAAAGAAATTATAAATGAAGAAAGTATTAATTCAAATTGCAACTGAATTTCACTATATGGTTGCATTAAGTCTTGTTGACAGATATTATGCGGGAAAAGAATACGAAATTAATTTTATTATTGTTTTAAATCCAAACTCACAATCTCGACTTAGTAATGTTAATTTAGATAGTAGATATATATATCATAAAGTGGAATATTTTCATCACTCTGACACAGTTTTTCATGATGTAATAAATTTGAAACAATTCATTGAAGGTAATCAATTTTATCATTTTGTTTCATTTTTGAACCACGATCCAATTTTTGTTTACTTAACATATTATTTTAAAAACAAAAATACCACAACATTCTTGGCTCCTGATGGAATGGGAGCATATGTGAAATTTAAATCTAAAAATTATAGGTCAAGAATAATTAATTCTTTAAATAGTTATAAATTTTTTAAACTTCATGGGCTTAAGTTTTTGAAGTTTTGGTTTACTAGTTGGGATTTTGGTAAAAACGGGTATTATGATTTCATATATGCTTATAGTAAGACCTTGCCAAATTTGTCCAATAAAAAAATAATAGAGGTAGATTATACTTTGTCTGATGAAAAAATCGAGAGTTTAAAAAAAACTTTTCTAGTTGATTTTTCAAATTATCCTGAATTATCAAAAGTAGTTTTGGTGATAAATGATAGACACTATTTACCTAAGTATGAATCAATCCTTTTGAAAACAATATCAGAAATATTGCCTGATTATAAAATACTTTTTAAAAAACATCCGAACCAAAAGTTAGAAAATTTAACTTATTTAGACGATTCTATTTTTCTAATTACTGAAATATTTCCAGTGGAGTTGTTAATTGCTTCCTTGAAGAATGCAGTAATAATTTCTTCATATTCAAATAGCATGCTTTATCAAAATACTAATTGTAAATATATTTGGACATACCCAATCGTTGCAAAATCTGGAGAATTAAAAAAAGAAATTGAACGATTTAATCCAACAAATCACATTAAGGTTCTGCAAAATTTTGAGGAAATTAAAAATGAACTATATTTAATTGAAAATGGGTAAAAATAGTCTCAATAATATTCAATTAAACAATTTAAGAATTGCATACCTAGTTTTCTTATTATCACCTATTTTTGCATTATTTTTATCTTTTTTTAAATATAAAGAGAATTGGCCCAAAAATATAGTTTGGTTTTTTAGTTCATTTTATGGATTTACTTTTGTAATTGGAAATAAAAGTTCAGATATTAACAGATATAAAAGTTCTTTCGATGAACTTTTAAACTCTCAACTCAATTTTTTTGGTTACTTAGGCAAGTTAATTGCAAAAGGAGAAACAGACTTTCTACAACAATCCATTTTTTACTTTCTTTCTAAAACAACATCAAATTTCAGTTATGTACTTTTAATTATTGGTTTAATTTACGGGTACTTTCTATCAAGAAATATTTGGTATGTGCTTAGTCTGAATAAATTAAAACTATCTAAGATTGCGATACTAATGATTCTTGTATTTTCATTTTTATTTGCAGTTTGGGATATAAATGTTATGAGATTTACATTAGCAGCACAAATTTTTTTTTATGGAATATTTAACTATGTAATTAATAAAAAAAAATCAGGATTGTTATTTGTTTTTATTTCACCATTTATGCACTTTTCTTTTACTATTGCAATTGGTGTATTTCTCCTCCACCAAATTTTAGGGAATATCACTAAACTTTTTTTTATTTTTTTTATAATTTCTTTTACTATTTCAGAAATTAATTTGGAAGTATTTAAAAATCAGTTTGGATTACTTCCGGAAATTTATTCAGAAAAAACAGAAGATTATATAAACGAAGAATATAAAGAACAGAAAGATGAAATGACAGAAAACAAAAATTTTAATGGTAAATTTTATCAATCATCTTTGAAATGGTCTGTTGGCATATTATTATCATTTATATATTTAAATCGAAAAAAAATTAAAGGAAATATAAGTTTAGAAAATCTATTAGCATTTACATTATTATTCATTGCTATTTTTAACATATTAAGTGTAATACCTAGTATGAACCGTTTTCAATTTATGGGCTATCTCTTTGCTTTTGCCCTTTTTTGCTCTTTTTTCAATGGAGTAGTAAATAAAAACGAAAAAATTATTATCATTATTTGTACTCCATTTATTCTCTTCTACTTTTTTATCAAATTAAGGATTGGATTAGAGTTTACAGGACTTTTTACCATCCTTGGAGGCCCAATATCAGCAATATTTAATGATGGAGATGTAGCTTTAATTGAATTTTTTAAATAACCTTAAAATACAAAAAAATGATTTTAAAAATAAAAAAAAGTTTGCGTAGAAATTATGTTAATTTACGTGGATGGTCTACAAAAAAAAAAATATTGGTAATTGAATCTGACGATTGGGGCGCGATAAAAATGCCTTCAAAATTAATATATGATAAATTACTAACTTCAGGAGTTGCTGTCGATGACAATTATTTTTCGAAATATGATTGTTTGGAAAATGAAAAGGACTTAACAGACTTATTTGAAGTGTTAAGTAGCTTTAAAGACATCAATGGTAATCATCTTTGTATAACTGCCAATACAATAGTTGCAAACCCTGATTTTCAAAAAATAAAAGCAAATGGTTTCACTAAATATGAATATGAATTATTTACAGAAACCTATAAACGTTATGAGCAGCACAATGCGTTTTCAATATGGCAAGAAGGAATTAAAAACCATTTATTATTTCCTCAGTTCCATGGAAGAGAGCATATAAATCCAACAGAATGGATGAAAGTGCTAAAATTAGGTGATAAAAATGAAATTATGGCCTTTGATAATGAAGTTCTTTTAGGACTTAATAATGTTAATGGTTCACAAAGATTTCTAAATTATACTGGGGCATTTAATTTTGAATCGCCTCAGGAAGAACAATCTTTCAAAAAAATTATAGAAGAAGGAATAGAACACTTTAATACAATATTTGGTTTTGTATCTAAATCATTTGTAGCACCTTGCGGAATAAAAAACGACAATTTAGACAATGTATTACATAAAAATGGGGTCGAATATTTTCAAGTAGGTCGACAACTTGAACCAGATGGAAAAGGTGGTGTGATAGCTAAAAATCGTTATTGGGGACATACTAATAAACTTAATCAATTATACTGGAGAAGGAATGGTACTTTTGAACCAAGTAGAGATTGGCATTTCAACTGGGAAGATAGTGTTATGGAAGATGCTAAATATGCTTTCCGATGGGGCAAGCCTTTAGTACTTAATTCTCATCGAGTAAATTATTCAGGAGGTGTTGATCCAAAAAATCGTGAAAATACACTTATATTATTATCTAAAATCGTGAAAAAACTACAAGCTAAATATCCTAATCTTGAGTTTATGTCAAGTGATCAATTGGGAGATTTAATAAAAAGCACTTCAAAATAATAATGATTCGAAAATTCCAGTTTGCTTTAAAAAGAAATATTTTAAATTCGGTCGGTTACAAAACCAATAGAAAAATCATTGTTATTGAATCCGATGATTGGGGAAGTATTCGGATACCTTCATTAGAAGTACAAAAAATTTTAACTGAAAAGAAAATAATTTCACTAAAAGATCCCTTCTCTAAATATGATGCACTAGAAAGTGAAACAGATCTTAATGAGCTTTATAATGTTTTACTTTCACACAAAGATAAGAATGGTAATCCGCCTACAATTACTGCAAATTGTGTAGTGGCAAATCCAAATTTCGATAAAATACGAACTTCCAATTTTAAAAAATATTTTTATGAAGATATAACTCAAACTTTTGCGCGATATCCTGAGCATGCCAATAGTTTTTCATTATGGCAACAAGGTATAAGAGAAAAAGTTTTTTATCCTCAATTTCATGGCAGAGAACATTTAAATGTAGATTTATGGATAAAATCACTTCAGGCAAAAGATTCTATTTTTATGGCTGCTTTTGATAATTACACTTTTGCTGCTAACCCGAATGCCAATTTTACCAAAGGTAATAATATCATGGCAGCTCTAGATTATAATACAGAAATAGAAAGGGAAAATAAAATTGAGGTGTTAAAAGACGGTCATAAATTATTTACAAAATTATTAGGGTACGATTCAAAATCCTTTATTGCTCCGTGTTATATTTGGGATACTAATTTAGAAGAAGAGTTATATAAAATGGATGTACGCTATTTGCAGGGTAGTAAATTTCAAAACATTCCAAATCTAAATTTAGATCATTATACTAAAAAGTATCACTACACTAGCCAAAAAAATAAGTTTGGACAATATTATTTTGTTAGAAATGCTCTTTTTGAACCTGTATTAAATGATAAAATTGATTGGGTAGGAGAGTGTATGAAAAGTATAAGCAATGCATTTATGTGGGGGCGCCCAGCAATAATAGGAGCGCATAGGCTTAATTTTATTGGATATATACAACCAGAAAACAGAGAAAAAAATTTAAGTATGTTAAATGATTTGTTAAGTAAAATCATTAAAAAATGGCCTGATGTTGAGTTTATAAACTCCGCTGAACTGGGTGCTATTATTTCGAAAAACAATGCTTAATGTGGAAGTAAAACGAAAAATTTTAATAGTTTCACCTTCGTTAAAAATGGGAGGAATTGAAAGAGCACTTTCAGTCTTAGCCAATTATTTTGACGAAAAGGGTCATAATGTTATTTTTATCTCTTGCCAAAATGCAGATAAGTTTTATAAACTTAATTCAGGAATAAAATTTGAAGAACCTACTTTTGGCCGCAGTAATGGCAAAACACTATTTTACTTAAGACTTGTTATCTTTTTGCGTAGTAGGTTTAAAAAATACCAACCAGAGGTAATAATGTCATTTGGAGATCTTTTTAATCCTTTAGTACTATTGGCTAATTTAGGTCGTAAAACACCCGTTGTAATTTCAGATACAACAACACCTGATTTTAAATATGGAATTTTAACAAGAATCGGTAAAGATATGCTCTACCCTAGTGCATCAGGATTTATAGCACAAACTGAAGTAGCAGCTAATTATAATAGAAAAAGATTTAAAAGTAGGTTAAATATAAAGGTAATACCTAATGCAATAAAAGAGGTAGTGCGTTATGATATTCCAAAAAATGATTGGATAGTAACAGTTGGAAGACTTTCAATAGAGAAAGGGCAAGACCGACTTATAGAAGCATTTTCTATGATACTCAATAAACAAGATTGGAAACTCGTTTTTGCTGGTGAAGGTCCCATGCTAGAAAAACTAAAACAAGATGTTTCAGAGAAAAATTTAGATGACAGTGTTGTTTTCTTGGGAAAAGTAAAAAATATTGATAAACTTCTTTCAGAATCTAAAATTTTTACACTTCCTTCTAGACTTGAAGGGTACCCCAATGCACTTTGTGAGGCTATGGCTTCTGGTCTTCCCTGCCTTGTTTTTGATGGTTTTCCGCATGAAGAAATATTTAAAAATAACGAAGAAGGAATAGCAATAAAGAATGGCGATATAGATGCTTTTAGTACATCTTTAGAACTTTTAATGAACGATAAAAATAGACGCAAATATTTGGGAACAAATGCCTTAAATATTTGCGCGAGATTTAATATTGATGTAATGGGCGATGTCTATCTTAAATTCTTAATCAGTACCTTAAGAAAATAATGAATATTTTATATCAAATATATTTTCTTTTACCAAACTTCTCTTTTTTAGGAAAAGCTGGAAAAGGAATTAATTATATCATGGCAAAATGTCTAAAATTGTTTTTTGATTTTTATATGCCAAAATATTTGCAAAATTCTGCTGCTAATTCTGGCATGGGTATTACAACTAATAATAGTGAGGAACAATACATAGTTTCTTTAACTTCTTTTCCCGCAAGAATAAATGACGTTTGGATTTGCATAGAAACAATTTCAAGACAAAGTTATAAACCTAACATGATTATTCTGTGGCTTGCTGAAGAACAATTTCCTGAAAAAAAATTACCAGAAAATCTACTTAAATTACAAGAAAGAGGGTTAATTATTAAATATTGTGATGATCTAAAATCGCACAAGAAATATTATTACACACTTAAGGAATACCCTAATGCAAATATTATTACTTTAGATGATGATTGCTATTATCCAGAAAATGTTTTGGAGAATTTGATAAAACTTCACAAAGAAAGCGTTAATTGTATATGTGCAAATCGAGCTCATAGAATAACTTACACAAACAATGGAGAAATAAAACCTTACAGAAAGTGGTTGCATAATTATAAAAAAACATTAAATCCTAGCCATATTTTAGTCCCTACTGGTGTTGGCGGTGTTTTATATCCACCAAATTCGTTAGACCCTAGAATATTAAATAAAGAAATTTTTAAAAATATTTGTTTTCAGGCCGATGATTTGTGGTTGAAAGGACATGCTTATATGAATGATAGCATGGTCATTACCTCAAAAAAATTCAATAAAGACCTTATTGCAATCAGTAAAACGCAAAATGAAAAACTGCTTTCTAACAATTCATTTGGAGGTGGTAATGATGAACAACTTAAAAATATTTTAGAGTATTACAATATTAAAATTAAAGAGTCTTAATATATTGATATAGTTTCAGGTGTTATATGTTGATGTAAAATTCTCAATTCCAAAATAATATAAATGAAGAATGTAATTATAATAGGCGCAGGGCAATTAGGAAGTCGGCATTTGCAGGGAGTACTAAAATATGACAAAGAGAAACTTTCAGTGTATGTGTCTGACCCATCTAACGACGCGTTGATAATATCCAAAGAAAGAGCTGCAGAAGTTATTCACAATCATGATTTACATTTTATAATGGATAGTACTAAACTTCCTAAAAATGCAGAAATTGCTATTGTAGCTACAAATGCAAACGTAAGAGAACTTGCAACTAATGATTTACTAGAAAAAACTTCCCTAAAGTATACTATATTAGAAAAGGTACTTTTTCAGGAACTAGAGGCCTATAACAGATTTGAAAAAATTATTTCTAAATACAATACAAAAATCTATGTAAATCATCCTAGAAGATTAACGCCAACTTATGGTGAAATTGCTCAAAAAATAAAAATTGTTGGAGGTAGGAGTTTTTTCTCAATAGTTGGAGAGTATTGGGATTTAGGATGTAATGCTTTACACATGATAGATTTATTTATCTTTTTAAGTAATTCTTCATTAAAATCGATTAATACAGAAGGCATAGATAATACTGTTGTGCCTAGTAAAAGAAAAGGATATATAGAGTTTACGGGATGTATTACAGGTTTAATGGAAAACAATGATTCGTTCTCTTTAACATCTTTGCCAGGAGAAAGAGGGCCTTTAACCATTCAAGTTGCAACAAATGGTAACAGATGGTTTGTTCAAGAAGGTGGTACAAAATCAGTATTACATCTTGGAGCGGAAAATAATTATGCTCCAAATCAAAATGTATTTTTTCAAGATTATCAAAGTAATCTTACAACAAATATCATTACCAATTTATTAGAAAATGAAACGTGTAATTTGCCATCCTATAATGTGGCAGCAAATACCCATAAAATATTTATAGAAGCAATACTTAAAAAATACAATATTATGAATAATCTAAACGAAATAAAATGTCCCATAACATAGATAATACTGTTTTATTAATTGGTACAGGTCCAATGGCAATTGAATACGCTAAAGTTTTAAAAGGTCAGGGCGTTAATTTTCAAGTAATAGGACGAGGAGCAACTTCGGCGGATGCTTTTTTTAATGCAACTGGTAAAAAACCAATTATAGGAGGACTTCAGAATTTTCTAGAAAATGTAGAATCAAGCAATAACACTTTCGCGATTCTTGCTACGGGAACAGAGGTTTTAGTAGATTGTTTAAAAATGCTTATCAAAAAAACTACTACAAATATATTAATAGAAAAACCCGCAGCGTTGAGTATTGATGAACTAAATTCTATAAAAGACATATTTTTACCTTTTTCAGATTCAATATTTGTTGCTTATAACCGGCGTTTTTATGCTTCAGTTATGGAAGCTGAAAAATTAATTGAAGAAGATGGCGGACTTCAAGCTATGAACTTTGAATTTACAGAATGGACTCATAAAATAGATCCTGCCAAAAAAGTTAAAGCGGTATTAAATAATTGGTTTTTTGCAAATTCTACTCATGTAGTTGATCTTGCTTTTTTCTTAGCCGGAAAGCCGGTTAATTGGTCTACATATACAAAATCGGGCACATTAGATTGGCATGATAAAACAATTTTTAGCGGTGCAGGGATTACTGACAAAGCAGTAGTTTTTTCTTATTTATCTCATTGGGAAAGTGCCGGGCGCTGGGGTATTGAATTGTTAACCCGCAAAAATAAAATCTATTTGAAACCATTAGAAGGTATTTTAGTTCAGCCAAAAGGAACCATTACACCTCATGATCATGTGTTTGACAACTCTTTAGACCAAGAATACAAACCTGGTTTATATAAACAAGTTGAGGCTTTTATTAATGGAGATACTTCACGATTTATTACTATAGCCCAACAACTTGAAATGGGATTGGAAGTTTATAGTAAAATGCTTTCATAAAAAAGTTTTTGAAAGACACACCTACATCATTGAAAAATAAAACGGCAAATAGAATTTTGTTCAATACAATTATTGTTTATGCTCAGAAATTTTCTACTGCAGCCCTCGCATTAGTTACTACTCCCTTGCTATTAAGAGTGTTGGGAGTTGAGGACTATGGTGTTTACACCTTGACTATTGGTTTTGCAGGTATGCTCACTTTTTTTACTTGGTCGCTTTCTTCGGCCACACAAAGGTATATTGCGGTAACTTTCGGGGAGAAAAATTTTGATAAATTAGCTCATATTCTATCTACTTCTTTTCTTATACACTTTGTTTACGGTTTACTTATAATGGCTATTATTCAAGCTATCAATATTTACTATGTAAATGATTTTTTAACTATTCCTCTGCTTAGGAAAGATTCTATTCATTATATTTTAACTTTTGTAGCCGGCATTTCGTTTTTCAATATTATTGCTATTCCCTTTATTGGTTCTTTGAGAGCTACAGAAGATTTTAAAACAATTGCTGTTATTGGTCTTTCAGAATCTACTTTAAAGTTGGTTATGGCATTTCTATTACTTGTTTTGCCAGGTGATAAGCTTATCTTGTTCTCGGCACTTATGTTTTTGGTCTCTATTATTAGTTTTGGCGCTTATTTTTATAGAGTAATGAAAGTTAAAAACAGTATTTACTCCAAGTTTAAGCGTCCTGAATTGCAATTGATCAAAGAAATGTTGTCATTTATTAGTTGGTCGTTAATTGGTGCACTGGCCGTTATGAGTCGCAATCAAGGTGTTGCCGTGTTGTTGAATATATTTTTCGGTGTAATTGCGAATGCCGCTTATGGTATATCACAACAAATTAACAATGCCTTAAATATATTAGCGCAAGGAGTTACAGCTTCTATGTCTCCCGTTTTGATGAAGGCTGCAGGGGAAAAGAACTACGAGAAAATGTTTTACATGATGCGTAGTATGGCTAAGTTGTCCTTTTTTTCAATTTCTATATTTTCTATACCGGCCTTGTTTGAAATGCCATATATTTTAGAGCTTTGGTTAAAAGTAGTACCCGCCGGCAGTGCTATTTATGGACGACTAATAATTATTTTAGTTTTGGTTGTATTATTATCATCAGGAATGCAAAATGTTTTTGTAGCTATTGGTAAGGTAAAAACTTATAACATTTATGTAAGTATGTTTTTAATTCTTAATTTGCCTTTTTCTTTTATTCTTTTTACATATGGTTTTGAAAGTTATACCATTATTATTGTGGGTATTGTATTGGAGTTAGTCACTTTAAATATTAGGCTTATTTTACTAAAAAAATATTTAGATTATAAAATATCAACTTATTTTTCAGAGATAGCACAAATTACTATGCCTACTTTTCTCGTGTCGGGAATTTTATTTTTATTGATGTATTTAGAAATTTCAAGTTTTTTGCAGTTGGTAATAAGTTTTACAGTTTCAATACTGCTATCTCCAATTCTTATTTATAAGTTATCGTTGGATAGTTTTCAAAAGCAATATGTTCTGAATATGATTTCAAAGTTTAAGTTCAAAAAATAAAATGAAATCAAGAAACATTTTGATTGTTGGGGATTCCTTGGGATTGCCTAGAATAAATTTACCATATTCGCAAACATGGCCTTTTTTACTATCCTCCAAATTAACAAATTATCATTTTGTTTTAAAATTACAACGAGCATTGACATCAAAAATCATAAACTCGGGTGTTTCTGAAGATTGGCTAGAATTTTATTGTCCTCAATATGTTATCCTTCAACTTGGTATTGTTGATTGTTCACCTCGTTATATAAAAAATGGTGGATTACTAATGAAGTTTTTAAGTTTATTACCACAAATTTTAAAATCTTTTTTTTGGATATTGATTAAGAAATCTTTTAAACGATCAAGTAAAAATGCAGACATAAATATAAAAGACTTTCAAAATAATATAGAAAAATATATTTCGCGTTGTGAAGATATAGGTGTTGAACGAATTTTTATTATCAAAATAGCAAAGTCCGGAAGTTCAATGGTTAAACAAAATCCAAATATTTTAGACCAAATAGATTCGTATAATAAAATTATTGAGAAAATAAGCTATGAAAAGAATAATTATATAATAATCTCTTCTTTAGAAAAAGCAAATGACAATTATTTTTTAGAAGATGGTTATCATTTAAATGAATATGGAAACAAACAAGTTTTTCAAGAAATAGTAAAACACTTTGAATAATTAATGACAAAAAAGAAAATTATTATTGGTATTACAAATGAGAGTTCAGTTAGTTTAATTCTTGGTCAATTAGCGCATTTTAAATCATTGGGTTATAATACTTACTTACTTGCTCCATATAGTTTAAGATCTGCTGCCTTTTGTCAAAATGAAGGATGTGAGCATTTAATTGTAAATATTGAAAGAGAAATTTCAATAATAAACGATCTTAAAAGTTTATATTCAATCATTAAAATATTTTATAAAATAAAACCAGATATAATAAATTTAGGCACACCAAAAATTTCATTGCTTGGAATGATAGCTGGTTTTATAACAGGTGTAGAAAAAAGGATATATACCTGTAGAGGTTTTAGATTTGAACATGAAAAAGGATTAAAAAAACAAATTTTAATCCTTATGGAAAAAGGGACTGTTTTATTTTCACATAAAGTGATTTGCATCAGCAAATCAGTTGAAAAAATAGGAATTGAAAATAGAATTTTCAAAAACCATAAAACAATAGTAATCCATAAAGGGAGTAGTAATGGTTTAAATTTTAATTTATTTAATCCGCTAAACAAAGAAAATGTTAAACACAAAGATAATATTGTCAAAAAATACAACTTTGAAAATACTTTTGTATATGGATTTTTGGGAAGAATAGTTGATAGAAAGGGCATTAGAGAATTGTTTGAAGCTTTTAATGAAATATATCAAAACAATAAAAACGTAAAATTATTATTGATAGGACCTATAGAAATTAGTCAAATATCAGATAAAAATTTAATTGAAAAAATCAGTCAACATCCTGGAATAATAAATTATGGAAAAGCAAAACAAGAAGACGTGCCTGGAGCAATGATGGCTATGGATGTTTTTGTATTGCCAGCATGGTGGGAAGGATTTGGCAATGTTTTGGTTCAAGCTGCAGCTATGGGGGTTCCAGTAATTTCAACGAATGGAACGGGTACGATAGATGCGGTCTCAGATGGTTTTAATGGTATTTTGGTCCCAGTAGCTGATATTAATGCGTTAAAAAATGCAATGTTAAAATTATATTCAGACAAAGCATTAAGAAATGAATTTGCAATTAATGGATTGGAGTGGGTTAAAAATTTTGATAGAAATATGATATGGAACGAAATGGACAAAATTTATAATACACCATAAAGCTTTTTTTATTATGTTGAGTATTCCAAGAAAAATTTCGTTGTTTATTTATGATAAATAAGCATGTTCTTAAGGATTTACTTTAAATATAAAATGAAATAATAAATTTGGGGTTAATAATTTATTACCTTAATTAAAATTATAAATTTATAATAATTAATTATATCACTTTTAGTCATCAGTTATAAAAGCCATACCTTTATATTCAAAATAAAATACCCACTTTTTTTGTTAAAAGTTTTCCTGCTAATGGTAAAAACGAATTAAATTAGGTATAATTTGAGTTAATTTTATTGTAAATAAATATTGGCTATTTGATATTTATAAAAAAAAACAAAGAAATTAATGAAGCTAAAATTAATACTAGCTACATTAAATTAAATAAAACATGAAAGATATTGCAATATACGGAGCTGGAGGATTTGGAAGAGAAGTTGCAAGTATGATAATTGCTATAAATGAAGTTGAGCCTCAATGGAATTTTATTGGTTTTTTTGATGACGGAATTACAAAAGGGACAAAAAATATCTTTGGAGAAATTATTGGGGGGATAATCGAACTTAATAGTTGGAAAAATGAGCTTAATGTAATTTTCTCAATCTCTACTCCCTACATATTAAAAAATATAATTGATAAAATTGAAAATGATAATATTCTATTTCCAAATTTAATTGCTCCAAATGTTAATTTTTTACATAAAGATTCGTTGAAAATGGGTAAGGGTAATTTATTGTTTTTTGGAACAAGAATAAGTTGTGAAGTCACAGTAGGGGATTTTAACTTGTTGAATGGATTCGTTTCTTTAGGACATGATGTGCAAATTGGAAGTTTTAATGTTCTTGGCCCGATGGTAAGACTTTCAGGAAATGTACAAATAAAAGACGAAAATTTTTTTGGAGTACAATCTATTGTGCTTCAAGGTATAAAAATTGGTAATAAAACAAAAGTAGGGGCAAATAGTGTAATGTATCGAAATACCAAAGATGAAACTCTTTATATGGGAAATCCTGCAACAAAAATTAAAATATAACAGCAATAATATATGGCATTTCAAAAAATAGAAAACGTTAAAATTGCCGGAATTGCAGCTTGTGTTCCTAATAATGTTATGGATAACAGTGATTTAACAATGTTAGGAGATTCTTCAGATATTGCTAAGTTTATTGAAACGACTGGAATAGCAAAGAGACATACAGTAGGGAATAAAAAAATCTGTACATCAGATTTATGTTTTAAAGCCGCTGAAAAATTAATTGAAGATTTAAACTGGAATAGAAATGAAATAGATTGTTTAATCTTTGTTTCTCAAACACCTGATTATATATTACCCGCAACTTCTTGCGTGTTACAAGATCGATTGGGTTTGTCAACAGAATGTTTTACACTTGACATTTCATTAGGGTGTTCTGGATGGGTATATGGTTTTGCAACCATTTCACAATTATTAACTTCTGGAAATTTCAAAAAAGGATTATTATTAGTTGGAGATACAGTAACAGTAACTAAATCGGATAGAGATAAAAGTACATATCCTCTATTTGGTGATGCTGGAACAGCTACAGCATTAGAGTTTGATATTTCTGTTGCTTCAACTTATTTTCATACGGCCACAGACGGATCTGGTTATAAGTCTATTATAATAGAAGATGGTGGATTTAGAAATTTTTTTTCTGAAAAGTCATTGGAAATTAAAGAACGTGAACCCGGTATATTTAGAAATAATTTACAAAGTTCTTTAAAGGGAGCGGATGTATTTGTTTTTGGAATTACTAAAGCCCCTAAAAGCATTTTAAGTCTTTTGTCTCATTTTGATTTGAATAAGGACGATATTGATTTTTTACTTTTGCATCAAGCAAATTTGCTAATGAATGAAAAAATTATAAAAAAAGTAGGGATTGATAAAATGAAAGCGCCATGTTCATTAAATGATTACGGAAACACTTCTTCAGCATCTATTCCTCTTACTATTGTAACAAGACTTCAAGAAAAAGTTATGGATTCAAAACAGCGGTTTTTAGCCTGTGGTTTTGGAGTAGGTTTGTCTTGGGGTTCCGTCTATTTTGAAACTAATTCTATTAGTTGTCCTACAATAATTAAATATAACATATAAAAAAAAAGTCATGGAAAAAATTTTTGTTGAATTTTTTAAAGAAACTCTTGAGATTGAAGATAGAGAAGTTAATTTATTAGATGAGTTTAGAGAATTTGATGAATGGGATTCATTAGGTTTACTAAGCGTAATTGCAATGATTGATGAAGAATATGATGTAATTATAGAAAGTAATACATTTCAAAAATTGAAAACAGTTGGGGATATTTGTAATTACATACGATCTAATTCTTAATTTCTACTATTAAAGTGGCATTATTAAAGTTTAACAATATTGGTATATCTGGAATCTCAGCAGCGGTTCCTAAACATATAGTTGATAATTACAACTATACTTCAAATTTCGATAAAGAAATTGTCAAAGAAATTGTTGATAAAATTGGAATTAAAGAAAGAAGATTTGCTGATTCATCTACTTGCTCATCAGATTTATGTTTTGCAGCAGCTCAACAGTTAATTGCAGATATGAATATTGATAAGTCTGAAATTGATATTTTAATCTTTGTATCTCAGACACCAGATTATAGAATGCCCGCAACATCTATATTACTTCAGGAAAGATTAGGATTGTCAAAACAAACTGCTGCTTTTGATATTTCATTAGGGTGTTCAGCTTTTATTTATGGTTTATCAACGTTGTACGCTTTTATGCAGACAGGAGGTTTTAAAAAAGGATTATTACTAGATGGTGAAACTAGATCTCGAATATATTCTCCAAAGGATAGAAATACAGCATTTCTATTTGGAGATGGAGGAGTTGCAGCAATCATCGAATGTGGAGAACAGTTTGGAGAAAGTTATTTTTCATTAAATTCAGATGGTTCAAAAGAATCATTAATTAAAATAAAAGCAGGCGGTTATCGAAATCCTAGTTCTTTAGAAACACTTCAAGAAAAAGTAGTTGATGATTACGGAAATATTAGAACAGAAGAACACGGTTCTATTTCAGGAGCAGATGTGTTTAATTTTGTTTTGTTAGAAATACCTAAAGATATAAATTCTATATTGCAGTTTTCTAAAACTAAACCTTCAGAGATAGATTTTTTTGTTTTTCATCAAGCTAATAGTTTTATGAATGACTATTTAACAAAAAAAATGAAATTAGATAAAGATAAAGTGCCAGCTAGTATAGAAAAATTCGGGAATACATCCTCAGTTTCGATACCTTTAACTATAGTAACGGAACTAAAAAATAAATTGAAAGGAGATAAGAAAATGTTATTCTCTGGTTTTGGAGTAGGAATGAGTTGGGCATCTGCATTAATTAATACTTCGAATTGTTTTATTTCAGAATTAGTAGAAATATAAAATGAATTATAATCCATTTACATTACAAAATAAAACTATCCTAATAACAGGAGCTTCTTCTGGAATTGGAAGAACTGTTGCTGTTGAATGTTCTAAAATGGGAGCAAATTTAATTATTACTGGGAGAGACACTGTAAGACTAGAAGAAACGTTATCGCTTTTAACAAATAATGATAACCATAGAGTTATAGTTGCTGATTTATCAATGCCGGATAATTTAGACGAATTGATTGAAAAATTAGAAGAATTAGACGGAGTTGTAAATTGCGCTGCTATTCTAAAAAAATTACCATTAAAATTTATCAATAAAAAAGCTTGGAAAGAAACAATGGATATTAATTTTTTTGCGCCAGCATTACTGATTCAAGGGTTGTTAAAAAAAAACAAACTTAAACTAAGCTCTTCTATTGTTTTTATTTCATCAATTGCGTCTTCTGTCGCTTCATATGGAAATATTAGTTATATGGCTTCAAAAGGAGCCATAAATTCTATGTCAAGAGGAATAGCATTAGAACTTGCTCCAAAAAAAATTAGAGTAAATATTGTCCAACCAGCTCTAATTCAAACTAATTTAATTGATAAGGCATTATCCGATGAAGATTTGAAAAACTATGTTCTTAAATTTCCACTGGGTAGGTTTGGTAAGCCTGAAGAGGTTGCTTATGCAATTATTTATTTATTATCAGACGCAAGTGAATGGATTACTGGAACATCAATAATTGTTGACGGTGGTGTTACATTAAGATAATTAATCTTGAATTAAATTTTTAAACTACTAATTTATTTAAAATCAATGAATAATAATTTATTACTAATAGCTGTTTTGTTAACACTTTATTCGTGTTCTACAAAAAAAGACGTTTTATTATTTCAAGAAAAATCTAAACTGAATACAACAATAAATTTTCAATCCCCAAAAATACAAACCAACGATATTCTCTCCATTCAGGTAAGTACGCTTCAGCCTGAATTGTCCTTGCCCTATAATTTGCTGCCGCCAACCGCAAATATGTCTAATATTCAAATGGAAACCCTCAAATTACAAGGGTATTTGGTAAGTCCTGAAGGTCTAATTAATTTTCCGGTATTGGGCACAATAGCCGTAGCCGGAAAAACTAGTCAAGAATTGGAAACTTATCTTAAAACCACCTTAGAACAAGGCAGTCATTTAGTATCACCTACTGTCAATGTACGGTTAATCAACGGCAAAGTAACCATCTTGGGGGAGGTGTCGCGTCCAGGCACCTACGGCTTTACCGAACAAAACATTTCGGTTTTGCAAGCTTTAGGATTGGCTGGGGATCTCACCATTAGAGGTAACCGTAAAGAAGTATTGCTCATTAGGGAAGAAGCGGGTCAGCGCGGCTATACTACCCTCGATCTTACCCAAACAAACTGGTTTGCCTCAGAATATTATTATGTAAGACCGAATGATGTTATTGTGGTTAATCCAAATACCGCGCGAATCAAAAATGCCGGTTTTGTTTCTGAACCTGCAACCCTTATTGGAATGGCTTCGGTAGTTTTAAGTATGATTGTGTTACTAACTCGATAAAAATATGTCCCATCAGTCTCAAAATACGCCTAATGAATTCGAAGAGAACTCGGTAGATTGGTTTATAGAAATTTCCAAATACCTGCGTTATTGGTATTGGTTTGTATTGTCGGCAGTCGTATTCATGCTCTGTGCCAAAGTCTATTTGCGTTATACACCCAACTCGTATCAATCTGCGGCTAAAATAAAAATTTTAGATAATTCGACCAACAGCTTCAAAATGCCCACCGATGCGATCAGTTTGTTTGCTAAATCAAAATTGAATTTAGAAAACGAGGTCGAAGTGATTAAGTCTCACCGCATCATGGAAATGGTGGTGCAAAAACTCAATCTAACTAACGCTTATACGCAAACGGGGTATGTAAAATCTACTGAATTGTGGCAAGATAGACCTTTTGATGTAGAATGGATCGTAGATGATAATACATTAACTTCAAAAAACGTTCAGTTATCCATTAAACTTAAAGACAATGGTTATATGTTGTCACAAACAGATGAAAAAGTAGAAGTTAAACAATTTGGAATTGTTTATAAACTAGATAAAGAAATAAGCTACAAGATTACCAAAAATCAAAATTACAATTCATCTATAGATGCTACAAACGATTACGGTTTTCTTTTACTCACACCCGCTGCTGCAGTTGCTCAATTGGTGGGTCAGATTGGAGTAGAAAACATAGGAAAACAAAGCGAGATATTGGATCTCATTATAACGGGTACAAATAAAGACAAATCAGAAGCTATACTCAATACCCTGCTCGATCAATTTGATTGGGACGGTATCCGCGATCGCCAACTCATTTCTCAACGTACCATCGATTTTGTAAACGAACGATTTGTCAACCTTACCCGTGAATTGGATTCTATTGAAACAGGAAAAGAGGCATACAAACGAACAAACGAGTTGAGTTATTTAGAAGCCGATGCCGAGATCAGTGCAAAAATTAAAACAGAATCAGATGCTGAGGTATTTGAGGTAGAAACGCAGGTAGAATTGTCTAAACTCTTAGCCAAAACGCTCAAATCAGAAAAAAAAATAAGTTTGTTGCCCGCCAATATTGGGGTAACCAATTCCCAGATCAATAACCTCATAGAGCAATACAATGCTTTAGTATTGGAGCGGGAGAAAGGACTGTTGAGTGCAGGAGAAAAAAATCCCATTACCCTAGCGGCCACTCAAAAAATTCAGGAATTGCAGCAAAACATCTTGGCTTCGGTAGCCGCCTACCAAAACCAATTGGGTGTTACTTTGGCCAAATATAATACGCTTAAATCACAAAATCGTTCGTTGTACTCGACTATTCCGGCAAAAGAAAAAATGCTGCGATCTATTGAACGCCAACAAAAAATTAAAGAAACCTTGTATTTGTTGTTGTTGCAAAAACGCGAAGAAGCGGCCATCAACAAAGCCATCACCGCGCCTTCCATCAAGGTAGTTGACTATGCTATTTCAGGTAATGCACCTGTGTCGCCCAAACGCCAAATCGTCTTTTTAGCTTCCTTACTTTTAGGATTATTATTGCCATTTGGAATCTTGTACCTGTACTTCTTGTTGGATAATAAAATTCATTCCAAGCAAGACATCGAGCGGGTGGTGCCCGAAACGCCTGTTATTGCCGAGATTCCCAATATCAAAGGGGATCAAATGTATGTTACCGACAACGACCGTTCCATTTTGGCCGAGTCGTTTCGTATTTTGCGTACCAACATCAATTATGTGATGCCATTTAAACCAACTGGTGAGGGACAGATTGTGTACGTAACGTCAACCATCAAAGGAGAAGGAAAAACCTTTACCTCGGTCAATTTGGCTTTAATTTTGGCTTCTATGCAAAAGAAGGTGCTGTTACTAGGGAGCGATTTACGTAACCCTCAGTTGCATAAGTTTTTGAATTTAGAGCGTGAACAAAAAGGAGTTTCGGGTTATTTGTATGACACCAGCATCAATTGGAAATCCTTGGTGCTCGAGCGCAAGTTGGGTAGCAGCCATTTGGATGTTATTTTAGCAGGAAGCATACCGCCCAACCCGGCCGAGCTATTGTCCAACGGCCGTTTTGAATTGTTGTTAAGCGAAGTGAAGCAGGAGTACGATTATGTAATTGTGGATTGTGCACCAACCATCTTGGTAACCGATACTTTGCTCATCTCGCAATTGGCAGATGTCACCTTGTATTTAACCCGTGCGGGCTTTACCGAAATCCGTTTGTTGCAGTTCTCCAAAGAATTGAAACAATTGCACAAATTGAAGAACATGTCGTATGTATTGAATAATGTTGGGGATTCGAAATCGTATGGCTATAATTATTCTTACAATTATGGCTACAATTACGGGTACGAAAAAGACGACGATTTCAGAGAAAAAAAATCGCTAATTGGGAAGCTGAAAAAGAAGTTGAAGTTCTAGTATAGCTAGTTATATGAATATGTTTACATCCGTTTAACCTAAAAAAAGATTATTTAATCTAATAATAACACTTAAATTTTTTTTAAAAACGAAATTTATCTAAATTCGCTGCAATTATTGGCATATTAAATAAACAATCAGCCACTTAACTAATTTTTAAAATCATAGCCCCATGAAAATTAAATTACTTTTCGTCTTATTACTTGTCAGTTCGCTTTCGGTTGCACAATATCGCTTTAACCAATTTTCTATAGAAGCTGGTGCTGGTTATGTCTTAGCTGGAAATCCTTATAGTGAAGCGTATAACTCTAATTTTTCGGGATTTAGAAACGTTAATTTGGGTGTGCGTTACATGATTAATGAAAATTATGGAGTACGTCTTACTTATGCCAACGACCGTTTTTTACAATCCAACGGAAGTAAAGTGGGAATTAGCTATAACAAAATCGGAGTAGATGGAATTTATAATTTGGGCCGATTAATTGATTTGGCCTACGCCTCAAATGAAAATGTTGGTTTGCTTGGACATGCTGGTGTAGGTTACACTATGGCTAAGCCATTGGGTGAATCAGTTACTGACAGAATAGGCACAATTTCTTTGGGTTTAACACCACAGTTTAAGTTAGGAGAGAATTCAGTATTTTATGTAGATTTGTCCACTAATATTAATGTAAAACAACATAGAGGTTTTGATGGTGGTCTGGTATATGAGGATAGAAAAGCGACTCTGGGTTCGTTTTATAATTTAAGTTTTGGTTTAATGATCTACCTCGGTCAAAACCGCTACCACGCTGACTGGTATTAAAAAAAGCTCCACATACAATATATTAAAAAGGCGATCCAGTGGGTCGCTTTTTTTGTCGAAAGTTGTAAAGTCATAAAGTCGAAAGTCTATCCGATTGAGATGAATACTTGCCTGACTTTTGGCAGATTTGCGTACTGATTTATCGGAACTGCGTCTTTGCAAGACAAATTAGAATTTGGTTTTTGGTTTCACGCAAAGCCGCGAAGCCGCAAAAAAAATGCTTTGCGTACTGATTTATCGGAATTGTGTCACAGCGAGAGAAAAAATAAAAAAGACAGTTCGAGAAATTCCAATTCTCAAATTCCAACATCTATAAAAGCACCTCCGAAGACTCCTCTGACCATAGGATTTGGCAGGCGTCCCGAACCTTCGGGATTGCGGGATTTAAAAAAAGCGCTATCAGTATTGGTTTCTCGCAAAGCCGCCAAGTCGCTAAATTGTCTATTTTGTATTAGATAGTTTATTTTGTAAATTAACTGCTGAAAGCTGAAAGCTGAATGCCAAAAATGGCCAAACAACAAATAAATTCATCGTTAAGCCATTTTGTGTATGAAAGGTAATTCGAATTACTTCGCTGCTTTTTTAAAGTAATAGCGAGTAATAAAAATACCATTGCCATCGCCTTTACCGGCATCACTTTCTACGCCGCTGGCAATGTGAGTCAATTCCCAACCTTCTTTGCTGTGGGCATTGAGCATAGAAGTCATCATGGAATCATTGGACGCTATGTTTTGAAAATTAATCCCTACCATGCTGTAAAAATTCACCAAAGTTGATTCTTTGAGTTCGTCAATTTTTACATCACCCCGATTTTTGGATGTTTTTTCTTTGCCGTCTTTGGTGCGGGCAGTGGTAAAGTCGGTGTAGTTTACCTCTTGTCCATTTTCGATAATTCGGGATCTTCCTAGTCCACCAGGTACAATTGATTCTACCGTGGTGACAATCTTAAATTGTACCCCTTGTGCTTGCATTCCCAAAACAGAAAACACGCAAACTACTGCTGCTAAAAGTGATTTTTTCATAATTAATTTTTTAAGTGAATCCCAAAGATATTAAAATCAATCATATAGCAAAAGTTGTTTCAATATAGTTTGGTTAATTGTTGTTTGCATTCTGTTTCTTAGAATTCATACTTTTACAAAACAATATTATCATTTTTATGAATTATCATTTTCTATTAGCCACATTGGACGACTTCCCCCAAATCTGGACCATTTTGCAACAAGCGATCCTGCGCCGCAAAACCGATGGCAGCAACCAATGGCAAGACGGCTATCCAAATCTGGATGTCGTGGCGCATGATATAGCAAAAGAAGTGGGCTATGTGCTAACACACAATGATAAAATTATTGCCTATTGCGCAATTCTAATCAATGACGAACCCGAATACGCCAACTTGGAGGGGAAATGGCTCACCAATTCTGATTTTGTGGTTTTTCATCGCATAGCTGTAGCCGATGAATACCTAGGGCAAGGCCTGGCTAGACTTATGTTTGATCACATCGAATCTTTTGCGCGTCAGCACCACATTTACAGCATCAAAGCCGACACCAATTTTGACAACGCAGCCATGTTGCACTTATTTGCCCAAACCGGCTATGTCTATTGTGGCGAAGTCTATTTTCGAGGCAGTCCGAGGAAAGCGTTTGAGAAAGTTGTTATCAATTAAAAATGATAAATTAATAATTAAGAATGTTTGAATATACTAAGTACTCTCGTATCCTTAATTGTGGGAAGTTGGAAGCTGGTAGTTTTATGATGAGATTAGTACATTCATAATTTTTGATTTGCCTTTAATAATACCCTCTCTAACTGTAAACTTATAACCGTTAACTTATTACTTAAAAACACACCCCCAGCCCCTCTCGAGAGGGGAGTTTGAGGAGTATACTAAGAGCAGTTGTTTGCTTTTAGCCACGAATGAACGAATTATCAAAATTCCAATTCTGATCCCGAAGTTTCGGGACCGTAAAGAAACTCGAACTGTTTGATCCGCTAAAGCGTGAGAGTTTTTGAGTTTTAGGGAGTGAGCCTATTTTGATCGCCGAAAATCCCAGGTCTTGATTTTTTGTTTCTTTTTCATCAAGGAAAAAGAAAGAGATTAACGATTTATGACTTGCCTATATTAATTAGAACCTCTCTAACTGTAAACTTATAACCGTTAACTTATTACTTAAAAACACACCCCCAGCCCCTCTCGAGAGGGGAGTTTACAATATATACTATGAACTGATAGTGTTTCTATTTAATCTGTTAACCGACAACTGACAACTGATAACCGATAACCGAGAACCGAATTCTAAAACAAAAAACCCACTCGTTTGAGTGGGTTTCGTGGTACCTCCAGGGATCGAACCAGGGACACATGGATTTTCAGTCCATTGCTCTACCATCTGAGCTAAGGTACCGTTTGGTATTGAGGGTGCAAATATAGTATCATTTTTAATTTATCCAAACGAAATCCATAAAAAAATCATCCTTACTTTTGTGGGCTAAGCAAACTGCCAATGGTCCTCGTAATTGATGTGGGAAATACCCGAATTAAAGCCGCTGTATTTGAGAAGAATACCTTGGGTGAATCGTTTGCATTTAGTGTTGCTGATGTGAAACAGCAGTTGCAAGAAATTTTAAAAAACTACCCATCCATCAAGGCAATTGTGCTGTCCAGTGTAGGTGATTCTATCTTGGATTTACTTCAGGAAGCTGCGCAAACTATCCCCGTGTATAGCATTTCGCAGCAATCAACATTCCCTTTCCGCTCGGCCTATGCCACCCCTACAACCTTAGGAATAGACCGAATGGTATTGGCATCGGGTGCTGTCTTGCAATTTCCGGCCCAAAATCGGTTGGTGATTGATGCCGGCACCTGCATTACCTACGAGTATATCTCAGCCGACAATGTCTATTTGGGCGGAGCAATTTCGCCTGGCCTTGAAATGCGGTACAAAGCTTTGCATGCCTATACCGCCAAATTGCCGCTTTTAGAAAAAAAATATCCCGAACACCCCATCGGAAATTCTACTGCCGAATCGATGCATGCGGGCGTGGTACAAGGCGTGTTGTACGAAATAGAAGGAACCATTGCCGCCTATGAAGCGCAGGCGGGGAAATTTATCATAATTTTAACTGGCGGCGACGCAGAATTTTTGGCCAAACGAGTAAAAAATACCATATTTGCCAATTCAAATTTCCTCTTAGAAGCCTTGAATCAAACGTACCAATACCAAACCCAAAATGACTAAAAAAATTCTCCTTTCCATGCTGCTTATGGTCTCTTTTATGGCTGTTGCACAACAATCTACCTCGTCGCCCTATTCCTTTTATGGAATCGGGGAGATCCGCTTCAAAGGAACGGTAGAAAATAGGCTTATGGGTGGCTTGTCATTTATGCCAGACAGTATTCACGTTTCTATCCAAAATCCGGCTTCGTATTCGTACTTAAAACTCACTACGTTTACAGTGGGAGGCTCATTCAATTCAGGAACTTTGCGCACGTTTACTGAAAAAGAAAAAACGCAGCGTTCTACCTTAGATTATTTGGCAGTAGCCATTCCACTCAAAAATTCAGGATTCAGTTTTGGTTTAATTCCCTATTCGGCAGTGGGCTATCGGGTGCGAAATACCGATGTTACTTCGGGTTTAATTCAAAAGTTTGAAGGAACTGGCGGCATGAACAAAGTATTTTTTGGCTACGGATTGCAACTAAAACCCAATTTGAGTGTTGGTGCAGAACTCAACTACAACTTTGGAGAGATACAGACCAGCAGTCTAAAATACATTGACGGCATTCAATATGGAACCCTAGAAGAAAACACAACTGTGTTATCTGGGTTTAACTATAAAATTGGCGCTTTATACCAACGTAAAATCGCGAAGTATGATTTTTACAGCGGAATCCATTACAACTACAACAGCAATTTATCTACAAACACCGATCGCTCCATCAGTTCGGTTACCTATACCGAATATCTTTCGCCACAAGTAGTTGATGTTTTATCCCAAAACCAAACTACTTCTAGGCTGCAAATGCCCAATCAGATTTCGGTAGGTGCAGGAATTGGAAAAACACGCCAATGGATGATCGGAACGGAGTTCACTTGGAATCAAACTAATGCTATGGGCAATCGCTACGACAACATTACAGTAGCCTCGTTCAAAAACGGATACAAATACAGTTTAGGTGGATTTTGGGTGCCCAATTACAATGCCTTTTCCAACTACTTTCAAAAAATCACCTACCGTACAGGCTTTCGCTATGAAAATACCGGTTTAGTAATTCAAAACCAAACCATCTCAGATTATGCGTTTACTGCCGGATTTGGTTTGCCACTAGGCGGAACATTCTCCAACCTCAATATTGGTGTTGAATACGGCCAAAAGGGAACTACAAAAGCCAATTTGGTTCGAGAAAATTACACCAACGTGGTCATGAGTTTGTCACTCAATGACAAATGGTTTGTGAAACGCAAATACGATTAATGAAACCTGTATTTGGCTTTTCTTTGCATCGAAATCATTGCCTAGCGGGATGTCTTTCTTTTCTTTTTTCACTCGGCTTACTGAGCTGTGAAAGTAATTTTAAAGAAGTTCAAAAAATTAATTTCTCCCAATTTGCTCCCGCAGGCGAAGCCGAAGATTTCAATCTCAAATACACCGATTCCGGGCGCATCACCTCGATACTGGAAAGTAAAAAAATGTTGGATTATGCCAACGTAGAATTTCCCTACACCGAGTTTCCCAAAGGGGTATTGGTCACGATGTACGACAGCAAAGGCAAAAGAACGTTTATTCGATCTAATTACGCGGTCACCTTCAAAGGCACAGACATTATAGATTTGCAAAATCAGGTGGTAATTAGCAACGAATTTGGGCAACAAATGGAAACCGAACAGCTCTATTACGACCAAAAAAACGAATGGTTTTTTACCGAGAAAAAGTTTAAGTTTACCGACCCCAAAGGTGTTTCTTATGGAGAAGGAATAGATTTTAGCAAAGATTTTAAACGGGTAAATTCCCAACGCATTAACGGAGAAATTGATCAATCAGAATAGCTATGAATTACTTAAAATACACCCAGTACATCTACTTAGCCTTGGCTTTGTATTGCATTTACGATGGTATTGTCAAATGGAATAATCCCGAAAAACCGTGGATCTCTTTCTTTTTTGCGGCCATCGCCTTATTTACCTTCTTCTTTCGCCGTCGATTTGCGGCCAAGATGCAACAAAACCAAACGACCAAAAAACAAGACTAAACCCCTTGTTTTGGCATACGCAAGGCGATTTCTTTAAAAAAATAGTTTTTCAAGCAAATTATATTTAATCCCTTATGGTAATTAAATAGATAATTGTATTTTCGCAAACTGAATTAAAAATTAACACGAATAAACATGGCAGTTTTACAAAAAATTAGACAACGTTCCCTACTTCTTATAGCCGTTATTGGATTTTCATTATTGGCTTTCATTGTACAAGATTTGTACAGCAATGGTGGTTTTGGAAATTCAAAATACATCGGAAGCGTAAACGGAAAAGACATTTCTTTTGAAGACTTTAGAGTGAAAGTAAGTAATGTAGAGAAAAGTGGTCAACAAGGAATGACACCTACCCAAGCAGTAAATCGTGTATGGGATCAGGAAGTGGCTATCGCCCTGTTGTCTGCAGAGTTTGAAAAACTGGGCATTCAAGCCGGTGAAAAACACATCATGGAAGCCTTGAAATCCGATCAAAATATTGGACAAAACCCGTTGTTTCAAAATGCAGCAGGTCAATTTGATTTAGCCAAATTCAAAGAATACTTCAAATCCAATCCAGAGCAAGCACAATATGTGAAGGATCGCGAAAAAGAAGCCGAACTCAACGCCAAATACCAAATCTACAACGCCATGGTAAAAGGTGGTTTGTTCACTACCGAAGCCGAAGGAAAATTGAAATACGAAATGGAAGCCAACAAAGTCAACCTAGATTATGTGGCGGTTTTGTATTCCTCTATCAAAGACAGCGACGTAAAAGTTTCGGATGACGAGATTACCGATTACATGAAGAAAAACGAGAAAAAATACAAAGCGGATGCTTCTCGTGAATTGGATTATGTTGTGATAGAAGACAAAGCTTCTCCAGCAGATGAAGCCGAAGTGAAAACCAAAGTAAATGGGTTGTTGGCTGGAAGTGTTGTGTACAATCAAGCAACGGGTAAAAACGATACGTTGCCAGGTTTTAAAGGCGCTACCAATATGGTGGATTTTGTAAATGCAAATTCAGATATTCCTTATGATTCAACCTACACGGCCAAAAAAGATTTGCCTGCAGAACACGCAGACGCTCTTTTTGCTTTGGCGCCAGGCACAATTTACGGACCATACATGAGAGGACCTTACTATTGTGTTTCAAAAGCAATGGGTCGTAAAGCGGGTGCTTCTGCCAAAGCGAGTCATATCTTGATTAGCTACGAAGGCACACAGGTTCCCAACAAAAAAGAAAAACGTACCAAAGAACAAGCTCAAGCCAAAGCCCAATCATTATTGGCCCAAGTGCAAGCCAATCCAACGAGCTTCTTGATGTTGGCCTTAACCAACTCGGATGATTCCTCTGCACAACAAGGTGGCGATTTGGGTTATTTTGCACCCGGACAAATGGTAAAACCATTCAATGATTTTGTTTTTGGAAACCCAGTTGGAAAAATTGGATTGGTTGAAACCGATTTCGGATTCCACATCATCAATGTAACCGACAAACAAGACGCAGTGCGTTTGGCAACTATTGCACAAAAAATTGAGCCATCAGAATCTACTACCGACAAATTGTATACCCAAGCGGTTCAATTTGAAATGGACGCCAACGAGAAAGATTTTGAGAAATCAGCTAAAGCCCAAAAATTGACCGTGACTCCGGCTGTAAAAGTGAAAGAAATGGACGAAGTATTTGGCGGATTAGGTCCACAAAGACAAATTGTTCGCTGGGCATTTGACAAAGAAACCAACGTAGGTGATGTGAAACGATTTGAAGTTGCCAATATGGGTAACGTAATCGTGAAAGTGAAAAAAGCAAGTGACAAAGGATTAATGGCCGTAGAAGATGCCAAGCCATCAGTTGAGCCAATCTTGAAAAACAAAAAGAAAGCCGCTTTAATCACGGCCAAAATGAAAGGATCAACATTAGAAGCTGTGGCGCAATCATCGGGTGTTGCAATTCAGCAAGCTGTTGATTTAACTTTAGACAATGCCAATATCCCAAATGCAGGACCAGAACGTAAAGTAGTTGGAACTGCAGTTGCTTTAGGTCAAAACAAAGTATCTGCACCAATCGAAGGAAATTCTGGAGTGTATGTTGTAAAAGCAATCGCGATTACCAAAGCACCAGCCTTGAAAAACCACGCTGATTACGTGAACAAAGTAAAATCACAAGTACAATCGTATACCGGCCGTGTAATACCTGCCTTGAAAGAGGAAGCCGATATCGAAGACAATCGCGCGAAGTTCAATTACTAATTGACATACAAACATAAAAAAGAAACCCGGTTCAGTTGAATCGGGTTTTTTTATTTAATGAGTTCTGCATAAGTTAGAATCGTAGGATAGCCTTTTTGAGTGAAATAGGCGGAAGGATCTGATGCGCTCAGCACCATCACAAAATCGCCACCCCAAGCACCCAAACTTTTCAACACCCCATCAAAATCAGCAAAATAGGCTTCTTGCACGGTTTGCATTTCCAATAAATTACTGAGTATCGTTTCGTGCTTTTGCAACTGAATAAACCAATTTGCATAGGAGGTATCGGCCAAAAGGGCTGCTGTTATGGCACTTATTTCAGCGCAATGATCAGCCAAGCGGTGTTGTTTTTTATAATAGGCCGCAATAGCTTCTTTGCTGTTTTGTTTTTGGTTGAGGTACACAAAATACAAGTTCGCTTGGCAAAGCGGATGCAGCGCGACTGGATTTACTATCGGCAATTCATTTTCTAGTCGGTATACAATTGCCGAATCATGTTGCGCACAGGCAATGTCATATCCGCTTCCGCCAAAACTGTCAAACAACAAACGATAGGCGTCAACTTGGGCCCATTGTGCCACGTTATTAATCAAAGTCGATGAAGTGCCCAAGCCCCATTTTTTAGGAAAGCTGAGTTGGGTAGTAACAGCAAAACCCTCTTGATTTTTTAAAAATGCAGAATTTAAATTTTGCGCATTTTGGAGAATGCTGAGCAAGGTATTTCGAACGCTTTTTTCGGCGCTTGGTGGAGTTTGTAAATCGGCCCAATCAATATGGGTTTCAAACCAACAACTCCCATCTGCATCAAAACTTTGCCAATGTAGGCCGTTTTTATCGGCTGGTTTTACGCGAAGCCATTGTCCAAGTTTTGTGGGAACAGCCAAGGCATTGGCGCCACTCAGCACTACGTATTCGCCAGTGAGTAGAAGTTTGCCGTTGCTGTAAAATTGCTGTTCCATATTTCTCGACACTAAGCTCTTAATCGTGCCACAAACGAAACCACAGCCGCATGGGTTACGGTTTCTTTTTTGAAGTGCTGTTGCACCGCTTCATGTTCTTGTTGGGTGGCTTGCAGTTGTAGCAAAATATTGTTCAGGTGCATTTTCATGTGTCCTTCTTGAATTCCGGTTGTGGTGAGCGAACGCAAGGCGGCAAAATTCTGCGCCAAGCCCGCTACGGCTACTAGTTGCATCAGTTCGTGTGCCGATGGCTTTTGCAACAGTTCCAAACTCCATTTCACCAAAGGATGCAAGTTGGTCAAACCGCCTACAGTTCCTAAGGCTAACGGAATTTCGATCCAAAACCGGAAAATGCCGTCTTCTATGGTGGCGTGGGTTAAACTCCGGTATTGTCCATCTCTGGCTGCGTAGGCATGTACACCCGCTTCAACCGCTCGAAAATCATTTCCGGTAGCCAACACCACCGCGTCAATTCCGTTCATGATGCCCTTGTTGTGGGTTACGGCTCGAAACGGCTCGACTTGGGCTATTTGTACCGCTTGCACAAATTTCTCGGCAAACTCGGCGGGATGTTCTAATTTTTTTTCGGCTAATTCTTCAATGGGACAAGAAACCTCGGCCCGGACCAAACAATTGGGGACATAATTGGACAAGATGCTCATCACGATTTGGATGTCTTTCTCGGCTTCGGTAAATGCTGCATATTCTTGCGCCTCTGCAGTCATGGTTTTGGCGAATTGCTCCAAACACGAATTGATAAAATTGGCCCCCATCGAATCTTTGGTCTCAAAGGTGGCGTGCAACTGAAAATAGTTGGGCAATTTATGGGTTTGGTTGCGCAACTCAATCTGAGTAATTCCGCCGCCGCGCGCTTCCATATTTTTGGTGATGTCACGGGTGGCTTCGCGCAAGTTGGGTTGTATGCTTTCTATGAAATTCGCCAATTTTTCGCTGTCGCCTTGGTACATAAAATGCACTTGACCAATTTTTTCAGAATTGATCACTTGGGTTTTAAACCCGCCACGACTGGCCCAAAACTTAGCCGATTTGGCCGCGGCTGCTACCACCGAACTTTCTTCGATGGCCATGGGAATGGTGTAATTTTTCCCATTAATCACAAAATTTGGAGCTACACCCAGTGGCAAATAAAAATTACTGACTGTGTTTTCTATAAATTCGTCGTGTAACTTTTGGAGCGCCTGGTCGGAGTTCCAATATTGTTGAAGCAATTGGCTTGCCTCGTGGGGAGTAGCAAAATACTGCTCAGACAACCAGTTGAGTTTGTCTGCTTTGCTCAATTTTGAAAATCCGGCAATGGCATTTGTCATAATAAACGTAGTTTAAAAAAGCATACAAATATAACGGATAGCAGTGGGATTGTATGCGATTTTGAGTGCGAACTTCGTCTTAATTTTGCGTGGATTGGCTCTAATTTATTTCGAAAATGTGGCAATAATTGCATTTTTTTCACTAAAATTGAATGTTTTTAAAATTACTTTAGATTTATGAGAATAGCATCACTTTTTGCCTTTGTCTTGGCCCTACACCTATCGGTTTTCGCCCAACAAAAAATTACCGTCGAGGACATTTATACCGGAGCATTTCGCGCCAAAGGAATGGACGAATTACAAGCCCTAAAAAACACCAATCAATACACGGTGCTCAACTACGACCGAAGCACCCAAAGCATGCAAATCAACCTTTTTGATTTTGCTACACTGCAACAAATTAGTACGCTCATCGACACCAAGAATCAACCGCTACTTAAGGATGGCATTGACAGCTACACCTTTAGCCCCAACGAAAAGCAAATTTTATTGGCTACCAATTCAACCCAAATTTACCGATATTCGTTCACTGCCGATTATTATTTGTATGATATAGTCACCAAATCGGTCACCAAATTGTTAGATTTTCCCGTGCAAGAGCCTACTTTTTCTCCCGATGGTTTGCAGTTGGCCTTTGCCAAAGACAACAATTTGTTTGTCTATAATTTTTCAACCAAATCAACCACCCAACTCACCAAGGACGGCCGTAAAAACTTCATCATAAACGGAATTACTGATTGGGTATACGAAGAAGAATTTGCCTTTGTTCGCGCTTTTGATTGGAGCAAAGACAGCAAAAAGTTGGCCTACATCAAATTTGACGAATCCCAGGTGCCCGAATTTAGCATGTCGGTTTTTCAAAAGGAGTTGTATCCTAGCATAGAAACCTTCAAGTACCCCAAAGCGGGGGAGAAAAACTCAGAAGTTTCGTTACACGTCTATGATCTGGCGACCAATCAAACCCAAACCGTTGATTTGTCAACCTATCACGATTTTTATATCGCCCGGATGCAATGGACTGCCGAGGCCAATACGCTTTCGGCACAAGTGCTCAATCGCCACCAAGACAATTTAGATTTGTTGTTCATAAATGGAACCACCTTGCAAACCCGTGTGGCGCTCAACGAAAAAGACAAGGCCTATGTAGACGTGACCGACAACCTCACTTTTTTGCCCGACAACAGCTTTATTTGGACCAGCGAAAAAGACGGATTCAATCACATCTATTTGTATGATTCGGCCGGAAAACTAAAAAATCAAATCACCAAAGGCAGTTGGGAAGTAACCGCCTATTATGGTTACGACCCCAAAACCAAGTCCATTTTGTATCAATCGACCGAGCAAGGATCTATCAATAGAGCGGTATATAAAATTGGATTGACCGGAAAAACCAAGCAATGTTTGTCTATCAAATTGGGGACGAACGCGGCCACCTTTAGTCCAAATTTTGCCTATTTTATAGAAACCTATTCTTCTGCTAATCAGCCTTTACAGTATTCACTACACGAAACCAAGTCGGGAAAATTGCTCAAAAACATTGAGTTGAATGAGGCCTTACAAAGCAAATTGACTAACTACAACTTGGGAGCCAAAGAATTTTTTGTACTTAAAACTGCCGAAGGAAACGAATTGAACGCTTGGATTTTGAAGCCCGCCGATTTTGATCCTTCACGCAAATACCCGCTTTTGATGTACCAATATGCTGGTCCAGGATCCCAACAAGTGAACAACGATTGGAATAGTTCAGACGATTATTGGTTTCAGTCCTTGGCCCAACAAGGGTATTTGGTGGCCTGTGTAGACGGAAGAGGAACCGGATTTAAAGGGGCAGCCTTCAAAAAATGTACGCAAAAAGAATTGGGTAAATACGAAGTAGAAGATCAAATAGCCGCTGCCAAGGTGTTTGGTGCTTATTCCTACATAGACGCCGCGCGTATTGGGATTTGGGGTTGGTCCTATGGAGGATTCATGGCCAGCAATTGCATCTTGAAAGGTGCCGATGTTTTCAAAATGGCAGTTGCAGTTGCTCCGGTAACCAGCTGGCGATTTTATGACAGCATTTACACCGAGCGGTATTTGCAAACTCCACAAGAAAATCCAACGGGTTATGATGATAATTCGCCCATTAATCACGTAAATAAACTCAAAGGCAAATTCTTATTGATTCACGGGTCGGGCGACGACAATGTGCACCTGCAAAATTCCATGCAAATGATGGAAGCCTTAATTCAAGCCAATAAACAATTTGATTCGCAAATTTATCCCGACAAAAATCACGGCATTTACGGCGGGAAAACGCGCATTCAGCTGTTTACTAAAATCACCAACTTTATCAAAGAAAATTTATAATTAACTAATCTCAACTAAAACCAATCAATTATGTCAGAAACACAAGTAAAAACAGGACATCCAAAAGGACTTTGGGTGCTTTTCGGAACCGAAATGTGGGAGCGTTTCAACTTCTACGGCATGCGTGCCATTTTAACGCTATTCTTAGTTAATTCCTTGATGATGAAAGAAGAAGATGCTTCTTTGATCTACGGTGGATTTTTGGGATTGTGTTACCTTACTCCCATGTTGGGCGGTTTTATTGCCGACCGATTCTTCGGAAACCGCAACTGTATTTTATTGGGTGGTTTGATGATGGCCATCGGACAATTATTCTTGTTTTTTAGCGCCAGTGTATTTGGCACCAATTTGCCTTTGGCTAATACCTTGATGTGGTCGGCCTTGGGGATTATTATTTTTGGTAATGGATTCTTTAAACCCAATATTTCTTCGATGGTAGGGAGTTTGTACCCGAAACAAGAAAAAAGCAAACTAGATACTGCGTTTACCATTTTCTATATGGGAATCAACTTGGGCGCCTTTTTGGGTCAGTTGATTTGCCCCTTAATCGGGGATGTAAAAGACAATGCGGGTATTCGTGACATTCACGCGTTCAAATGGGGATTCTTGGCTGCTTCTATGGCCATGCTAATCGGGACTGCCGTGTTCTATGTCTTGAAAAACAAATATGTAGTTACACCAGAAGGCAAACCTTTGGGCGGATTACCTTCTCAAAATGAAGCGGCCGACTTTGAAGAAGGCGAATCACAAAAAGCGGTATTTTCACAAAAATCCTTAATCCTAGCCGGATTGGCCTTTTTTACTTTAGGTGCTTTGATTCATTTTGTGTTTGGACAAAACTTAATTTATACCTTGATTTATTCGAGTGGTCTAACTCTTGCGGGCTTAATTGTTTCTGATTCATCCCTAACCAAAGTAGAGCGTGACCGTATTTTTGTAATCTACATTGTGGCCTTCTTTATTATTTTCTTCTGGGCTGCCTTTGAGCAAGCCGGTTCATCCTTAACCTTTATTGCCGACAATCAAACCGATCGTAATTTCTTTGGTTGGAACATGCCACCTTCGATGGTACAAATTTTTAACGGACTATTTGTAGTGGCATTTGCCGTTCCGTTTTCTATGTTGTGGGATTACTTGCGCAGCAAAGACCGTGAGCCGATCTCTCCGATGAAACAATCGTTTGGATTGGCCTTGATTGCCTTGAGTTATTTTATCATTGCCTACAACGTAAAAGATTTGGGCAACAGCGGATTATTGGCCATCAAATGGTTAATCTTATTGTATTTAATCCAAACCTGTGCCGAATTGTGTTTGTCGCCAATTGGTTTGTCGTTGGTGGGAAAACTATCACCAAAACGTTTTTCTTCGTTGTTGTACGGAGTTTTCTTCTTGTCGAATGCCTCGGGATATGCCTTGGCAGGAACCTTAGGTTCAATCATGCCAGCTACAGGTGATAAATTCTTAAAAGCAAAAGATCTAGGCATCGATTTACAAGCGGTGTTGGACAAAAAAGTAACCTTAACGCCAGAGCAAGCTGCCTTGTTGTCTGAAAATCAAATCACCGATCACAACCCAATTTTTGCGGGGTTTGAGATTCACAACCTCTTTGAATTTTTCATGGTATTTGTAGTGCTCACTGGCTTGGCTGCATTAATCTTGTTCTTGCTCACACCGGTTTTGAAAAAGATGATGCACGGGATTCGTTAAGCAACTTTTCAATTTTTTTTATATCTTTCAAACCCACGGGAATTGTTCCGTGGGTTTTGTTTTTAACCTGAAATACTATGTGGAAAAATCACCCGAAGGCCTTGCCGTATTTGTTTTTGTCCGAAATGTGGGAACGTTTTGGATACTACCTCATGATTGGAATTTTTACCCTCTACCTGAAAGATGTAGAAGCGGGTTTTGCGATGACCGAAAAAGAATCAGCTGATTTGTACGGAACCTTTATCGCACTGGTTTTTTTAACGCCATTTATTGGTGGTTTGTTGGCCGATCGGTATTTGGGCTACAAAAAATCAATCATTATTGGTGGCCTCATGATGGGAGTGGGCTACATGCTGATGGGCGTGCACAGTTTGCCCATGCTCTATTTGGCCATGACGTTGGTCATTCTGGGCAATGGCTTTTTTAAACCCAATATCTCTACGTTATTGGGTAATTTTTACAACGACTCCACATTCAAGGATAAGAAAGACGAAGGGTATAATATTTTCTATATGGGGATTAACGTGGGTGCTTTTATCTGTAATTTCTTTGGCGCCGCGCTGCAAATTTTGTTGGGTTGGCAGTATGCTTTTATGGCTGCAGGAGTAGGAATGTTTATTGGCGTTTTGGTCTTTATACTCGGATCGAAACACTACCAAGGCTACGACCAGAAAAAGGGAACTCAAGAAGGCGATATGCCCTTTTATAAAATTGTGCTGTTTATATTATTGCCATCCGTAGTTTTTGGGATCATTGGCTGGATGCTCAAAGGCGTTACCTCAGAAGCCAATCCCAACAGTTCTGTTTTTGGATCAGACAGTACCGATGCCTTTATTTTTGCTTGTATTCCGGTTATCTTTTTTTATGCCAGTTTGTATTTTAAAGCTAAGCCCAATGACAAAAGACCAATTGGCGCATTGCTCTCCATTTTTGCTGTTGTAATATTATTTTGGGCAGTTTTCAAACTCAACGGTTCGGCACTCACCACTTGGGCCGATCGCTATACCGATCGCGCCATTACCGGCAATACAGAATCTGTATTTAACGGGTTGAAACTAGCCAAAGAAGTGGAGTACAAAAAAGACACTACCGAGTTGTATGACGCCACGTTTCGACTCCAAAAAGTGGATGGGGAAGTACAAAAAGTAGTCGATTACCCCGTTTATTTTAGGAATGTAGCCCCAGATAAATTGCCCAAAGAAAATACGAAAGTTAGTTTATGGGCTACCAATTTAAGCCAATCCATCAATCCGGGTTGGGTAATTCTACTCACGCCATTGGTTGTGGCTTTCTTTACGTATTTACGCAGTCGGAAAAAAGAACCTTCTACACCCACCAAAATCGCATTCGGATTATTGATATCCGCCTTGTCAGTATTGGTGATGGTTGCTGCGGTAAAAATGGGTGGCAACGGATCAGAAAAGGTAAGCGTGTGGTGGCTCGTAGCCAATTACGGCATCATTACTATCGGAGAACTGTTCTTGAGCCCCATGGGATTGTCAGTCGTCTCAAAATTAAGCCCCACCAATATCACTTCGCTCATGATGGGCGGTTGGTTTTTATCAACTTCCATCGGAAACAAATTAAGCGGTGTGCTTGCGAGCATGTGGGATACCTACGAAGACAAAACCGATTTCTTTTGGATTAACTTTTCCTTGTTGATGTTTGCCACCGTATTGATGTTTGTGTTGTTAAAGCAACTCAATAAAGTGATGCAGGAAAAAGGAATAAATTAAAAATAGCTACTATGGAAAAGAATATAACCTTAGCACAAATCCAAAATTTTAAAGGTAAATATCCCAAACAATTGTGGTATTTATTTTTTAGCGAAATGTGGGAACGCTTTAGTTTCTATGGTATGCGCGGCATGTTGGTCGTTTTTATGGTCTCCAAATTGGGTATGGACGACACCACTTCACAACTGCAGTATGGCGCAACCCAAGCCTGGGTGTATGCCTTTACGTTTGTGGGTGGATTATTTGCTGACAAAATTTTAGGCTTTCGAAAGTCCCTGTTTTGGGGCGGACTGCTCATGATTGTAGGCAGTGTAATTTTGGCGCTCAATCCACAATCCTTTTTCTTTATCGGAATTAGTTTTACTATAGTAGGAACCGGTTTTTTTAAACCTAATATCTCCTCGATGGTTGGGCAATTGTACCACGAAAATGATGTGCGTCGGGATGCTGGTTTCTCCTTGTTTTATGCGGGAGTAAATATTGGCGCATTGGTGGGTGGCTATCTTTGTATAGCAGTGGCCAATGGCAATTTGTTTACCGAGTTTATACCCGAAAGCCTGCGTTGGAACTATGCCTTTGGATTTGCCGCTGTGGTAATGGTAATCAGTTTGCTCACCTTTACGCAAACCCAAAAAAGTTTAGGAACCATCGGACTTTCGCCTTTAGCCGATTGGACAAGTCAGAGGCGGTTTGCCTTCGAGTTGGGCACCTATGTTTTGTCGTTGGCATTGATTCCGGTGATCATTTTGATGGTAGCCAATACCACCTACACCGATTACTTTATGATGGTCATTGGGCCGGCGTCTATTTTGTATCTGTTTTATGAGATGCGTCACTTTAGCGCAGCGGAGAACAAGAAGTTGTTGGCAGCATTGGTGTTTATCTTGTTTTCGATTTTCTTTTGGGCCTTCTTCGAACAGAGCGGTGGCTCCCTGAGTTTATTTGCCTTAAACAACTTGAACAACACTGTTTTAGGCATTCCCTTAGACCCCAACGGGGTTAATAATTCAGCCAATTCCTTGTTTGTAATTGGTTTTGCCGCCCTAGTAGGATTGGTTTGGGTAGGCCTCGCCAAGCGAAAAATGGAACCCAATACGGTGGTGAAATTTGGCTTGGGCTTTTTGTTTTTGGCCGGTGGATTCTTTGTGTTTTATGCCACCCGCTTTTTTGCAGGTGCAGACGGCAAAACCTCTTTGGATGTATTCACTTTCGGATGGTTTGTGATCACCTTTGGCGAATTGTGCTTATCTCCCATAGGTATGTCGGCCATGACCAAACTATCACCCCAACGCACCCAAGCCGTCATTATGGGCATGTGGTTTTTAGCCAGTGCTTATGGACAATATTTTGCTGGTTTGCTAGGTGCAAACATTGCAACTGCCTCAAAGAACGCAACCAATTATACTCAGTTAGTAGTATACACCGAAGGATATAAGCAATTGGCCATCTATGCCTTACTAGCAGGAGTTGTCCTGGTATTAATTTCACCTTGGGTAAAAAAACTCATGCAAGAAGTAAAATAAATTAGTACTTTCGGATTCTAATATTGAAATCAACGATTATGAAAAAAATAGTCTTAGTCTTCGTTCTTGTTTTGAGCGGTTTTGTTGCTCAATCGCAAGATATTTATTGGGAAACCAATGTAGAAAAAGCGTCGCAATTGGCAATGAAAACCAATAAACCCTTGTTGTTGTTTTTCACCGGAAGCGACTGGTGTGGCTGGTGTATCCGTTTGCAAAAAGAGGTGCTCAAAACGCCAGAATTTGCAAATTGGGCCCAAGAAAACGCCATTTTAGTCGAATTGGATTTTCCCAAAAGAACTCCACAACAACCGGAGATTGTGCAACAAAATTCAGCGCTTCAGCAGATGTTCCAAGTGCAAGGGTATCCCACCATTTGGTTTGCCAAACCGGGCATCAAAGACGGAAAAATTTCCCTTGACCGAATGGGTAGTACTGGATATGTAGCTGGTGGGCCTTCCAAATGGTTAGAAACTGCCAATCAGATTGTAGCCAAAAAATAACAATTAATTGATCACATAGAATCCCTTTTCGCCAGTTGCGTGAAAAGGGATTTTTGCTTGTATACAACTGGCTTTCCACCGTTTAATATAGGATTTATAATTGCTGCCATCGGCTATAATTATTTGGGGTTTGCAGGTTTGAATCAGCAGATCCAAATTGATTTTGGGAGAATTGCGCAATAGAATAACCGAATTTTTAGCGCTGGTACATGCAACTGTAGCCGTATCAATAACACAAACGTTTTGCCCATTTATAACTCCTTTTTGCGGCAGCTTCCGAAACAATATTGGGCTTCCAAAATGTGCCGTGGCATAATTGAGCAATGGCTGTCTTTTAGATTCAGGTAAATTGGTGTAGGCGGTAATTTTAGTTCCTTCGCGCGATACAAGTGCACTGTAACGTGAGCAATGAAATACGATGCTTTCTTGTTCTTGCTTCAAATTCCATACCGCTGCCACCACCGTGAGTTGAAATCCAATGACAGCGAAGCCCAAAAGGAATACTCCGCTAATCTTCCTTTTAGTAAGAACATAGCTCAAAGCAAAAAGCAATATATAGAGCGCCACAGTCATTTCTAAGGTGCAAGGAATGTATTCAAACACCAAGCCTTTCACCGATGCAAGGACATGAATAATTTGGTTCATGAGCTGAATGCTCCAAGCTAAACCCGCAATCAACAGCGGTGGAGGAACGGCTATAATCAGCCAAACCAAACACACTAATCCCAAGCCCATAATCCCGGCCAAGATGGGCAACAGGAGTAAATTGGCTACCAAAAACAAACCTGGAAACTGATGAAAGTAATACAAGCTGAGGGGGAGCGTTCCCAATTGGGCGGCTAGCGACAGGCTGCAATTTTCCCACAAATATCGGCCCAGTTTTGTTCTGGCTATATACCGGTTTTGCAATTGGGGTTGCAGGATAAAAATAAACAACAGCGCGGCATAACTCAACTGAAATCCAATATTAAAAACGGCTTGAGGCATTACCAATAACAGTAAAAAGGCCGAGACAAACAAGGCGTTTAGGTTGCTGCTGCTGCGGTGTAAAAACAACCCCAAACTCACAAAACTAAATACCGTTACCGCCCGAAGCACCGACGGCGATAAACCTGCCACAAATGCAAACGCCCACAAGAACAAAATACTTACTAGCAGTTCGCTAATTTGAAACGATTTCTTTTTTGGAAACCATCGAAAACACAGCCGCAGCAGGACAATAATAAAACCCACATGCAAACCCGAAACGGAAAGAATATGCACCACGCCGGCATATTGGTAGTCCTTCGAAATTTCGGTGGGAATGTCTTGTTGCTGACCCAACAACAAAGCTTTGAATAGCGCTGCAGCTACTGGTTCACAGCCCGCTTGTTCCAAATGCCTGCTAATTCGGTTTCGGAGTTTATCGGCATAATAATAGGCGTCAATTTGATAGGTGGATTGCCGTTTTATTCGGTTTATTTGAACCCAAGCTTGTGCATAAATATTTTTCTTGCGCAGGTAATTGCCGTAATCAAAGGCGGCTGGATTCCCTGGCGGATTCGATTGTTGAATAATTGCTGCGCATTGCACCCGCAAACCTACAGGCAAAAGGGTAGTGGCATCCTCTTTTTTGCAATTGAGGAGCAGTTTTCCAAAACAGGCCTGGCCATCAAGGGAATGCATTTGCAATACATAGCGATTGGCATAGGTCGTTGATTTGAGTTGTTCCCGTACAACCGCTTCAACGAGTTGCTGCTTGTCGTTTTTGCAAAAATGAGAGTAGTGATTGGGGTAATAGGATTCGCGATGCAAGCCTTCGCTCAGCATACCCAAGCCGATGGCCAACAACAAGATTGCTATTCCCCTGAGCCATTTGGCTGACCGGATGAGTTGTAAACTGAGTACTAAAATTAGGGAGATGAAAAAGCAACCTACGGTTTCAATGAGGCGATTGGTATACGATCCGAGCACACAACCGGCAAGCAAGCCCAGGGTAATCCGGGGCAGGGGATAATGGAATATATTCATGATAAAGGCGTATAAAAGATGCCTCTAAAATAGTAATTATTCCAATACGCGATTCACTTGAGCAAAGGTTCGGGCATAATAGGGCTCAGCAGTAGATGAAATGACTACGCCGAGCTGGGTGGACGAATGAATAAACTTAATTTCGTCGGGAGTCACCTCGACTACCATGCCCACATGATTGATGCGTTTTCGCCCGTTGGTTTTAAAGAAAATTAAATCACCTTTTTTTATTTGGTCCCGATCTAATTTCTTGCCCAAGTTGGCCATTTCGTGTGAGGATCGAGGCAATTCAATGTCAAATTTCATAAAGGTGCTGTACATCAAACCCGAGCAATCATAACCATCTGCAGCGGTTCCGCCGGCGCGATACCGGGTCCCCAATTCATCGGCAGCAGCATGTATCAGTTGTTTCACCAAATAACTCGCATCGTCATCCGACACAAAATAATCGGGATCGTTGGCCTCATTCAAGATGTATTTGGGTGCTTTTTTTTCGGGCACTACCGTAGGCACTTCAGATTTAATGGGCGGTGCAATTTTTGCTTTGGCAATTAAGTCCTCAATTTGGGTGTGGTTAATCACCAAAGTTTTGTTTTCGGGTACGCGGTAGATGCCCCTTTTTTGCGCTTCGGCTTTTGAGGTAATAATGGTGGCTTTGGGTTTGCAAGCAACCAAGAGCAGTAGGCATAAAAATATACTGGTATATCGCATTAATTTAATTCAGGTTTTGAGAAAGTTGTTTGGCTTTAACGCAATTGGTGTACAATAAGTTGTGCTGTTTTTTCACTCGCGCCCGCACCACCCAATTGGGCTTCGAGTTCTGTATATTTTTCAAGCAGTTGTTTTCGATTTTCGGGATCTAAAATGTGCTGCAGTTCTTTTTTTATCTGCGCCGTATTGCAATTTTCTTGGATTAATTCGGTTACCACTTCTTGGTCCATGATGAGGTTCACCAACGAAATGTACTTGAGCGTAATGATGCGCTTGGCAATCTGATAGGATGCCCAACTCCCTTTGTAGCAAACCACTTCGGGCACTTTAAACAAAGCGGTTTCGAGCGTGGCCGTTCCTGAGGTAACTAAGGCCGCCGTGGCGTGTTGCAATAATTCGTAGGTTTTGTTCGAAATAAATTTCACATTGTCGCTGTTGATGAAGGGTTTGTATACGGCAAAACCTTGGCTGGGTGCTCCCGCAATTACAAATTGGTAATCGGGAAATTCGGGCACTACACTCAACAATACCGTGAGCATTTTGCTGAGTTCTTGTTTTCGACTGCCCGGCAATAAAGCAATGATGGGTAGGTTGGACAAGCCGTTTTCTTGCTGAAACTCTTTCAAGCTGCAAAGTTGTTGTTGCTTAATGGCGTCAATGAGCGGATGCCCAACAAAATGTACCGGATAATGGTGTTTGGTTTCGTAGAAATCTTTTTCAAAGGGCAAGATCACATACATCGCATCGACGTCGCGCTTGATGGCTTTGATGCGGCTTTCTTTCCAGGCCCAAATTTGTGGAGAAATGTAATAATGCGTGGGAATGCCCTTTGTTTTAGCCCATTGGGCGATGCGCATATTAAATCCTGGATAATCAATAAAAATAATAGCATCTGGGGCAAATGCGGCAATGTCTTCTTTGCAAAAAACAATGTTGCGCAAAATGGTTTTCAGATTAAACAACACTTCTATAAAGCCCATAAAAGCTAGTGCTTTGTAGTGTATCACCAAGGTTCCTCCGGCGGCTCGCATCAAATCGCCTCCCCAACACCGAATGTTGGCTTGTGGATCTTCTTTTTTTAGGGCCTTAATTAAATTGGATCCGTGTAAATCTCCCGAAGCCTCTCCGGCCAGTATATAGTACTTCATGACTTAGACTACTAAAGTTAGGACGGTAAGGAGAATGCTGCCCAATACTACTCCGCGGGCCATTAGTTCTTTATTCCATTTGAGTAACGCAAAAAACAAAAACAAGTTCAGCAAGGCGCCCAAGGTGAGTAATTTTCCCATTTTGCCTGAGGCCAAAATAAATTGCAATCCCTCAAGAATCCCATAGGAAGTGAACAGCATAATAAAAAGCACACTACCCAGTAGGCTAGTGAAGATGCCCAATAATGCGCCCAGAACAAGGTCAATTTTTTTCATGTGCTATAAATTCCAGTCGTTTAATTCTTGTATGGCGTGGTGGGCCGTTAGATCAAAATGCACCGGCACAATCGAAACATAGCCATTGGCTAATGCCCATTCGTCGGTGTCGGTTCCTTTGTCTTGGTTTACAAACTCACCCGTGAGCCAGTAATAGTCTTTGCCATACGGCGTTTGGCGTTTGTCAAATTTTTCTACCCACAGCGCATGGGCTTGTCTGGCAATTTTTATTCCTTTTAGTTCGGTTGCGGCCAATTTGGGAATATTTACGTTCAAGACTACACCTTTGGGCAAGCCATTGGCCAAAACTTCCAAGGCTATTTTTTTGATGTAGGCTTTTGCGGGTTCAAAATCGGCATTCCAATCGTAGTCCAATAACGAAAATCCAATAGCCGGGATGCCTTCAATGCCGGCTTCAACCGCAGCGCTCATGGTGCCCGAGTAAATTACATTAATCGAAGAATTTGATCCGTGGTTAATGCCTGACACACACAAATCGGGTTTGGTTTGCAGCAATTCATTGACGCCCAATTTTACACAATCAACCGGGGTGCCCGAACACTGGTATTCGGTTATTGCAGCGTTTTCGGCAGAAATTTTATGCACATACAAGGTGTTGTTGATGGTGATGGCATGTCCCATGGCACTTTGCGGTTTATCGGGAGCCACAACCACCACTTGGCCAATTTCGCTCATCACGGCAATCAGTGCCCGAATTCCAGGAGCGGTAATGCCGTCGTCATTGGTAACTAGGATGAGAGGTTTTGCTTGCATGCTACTATTTTACTAAAATTTTATCACTGTAACTAAACGACGAGTTATATACTTTAATAAAATACATCCCAGCGCTCAAGCCGCTCACATTAAAATCAAAGGCATTTAACTCTTCGGTGGTTTTAAAGTGGTAATTCTTGATGGCTTCGCCCGATACCGTATGCAGGGTAACTACAATTGTGTTCCAAGGCTTGTCTAATTTAACGTGAAAAATATCCGAGGTAGAATTAGGATACACTTGTACGCTATAGTTTTCTTTAGTCGGGTTGTTGGTAGCCAACGTTGGTATAGGCTGATCACCTTTGTAAATCATATAGCCGCCAACGCGGTAATAGGGGTTATAGCCGTCGTTGCAATCGGCGCAGTTCACACCCGATACACAATTCGGGTTGCTGGCGTTGCATAAATCGCGATACGTTTCTTTGAAGATATAAGAAAACTGAAAGTTCCCCAACGGAATATAACTGCTCAAATCATACTGGTAGGGTGTCGATATCGCACCTGGACACCAGCCCGCACGGTTGTATTGCCAATTCCCTAATTGTCCGTTGCAATTGTCTGGATTGGGGTTGCAAAAACGCCACAGGGTTTGGTTGAGCGAGGCATTGGTAATGTCATTTATTTTGAGTTTGTGTATTGCGTAATAAAATTCGGCGGCATTGCCGGTATTGTTACTTCCCCAGCCGTGGCCGGTAGTAATTAGTCTAAAATTCATAGCCGCTGTATTAGCTGGTATTGTTACCGTTTTTACGGGTACGGGCTGCAAATTACTCAGGTCGCCAAAGTTGTAATAGCCTTCCCAAATTTCATTCACGCTGCTGTATTTGTAGACCGGTGATCCTATCACATATTCTAAATTCAAATTGATGTTCCAACCGCCGGTTCCCCAGGTATCAATATATACGCGAAAGGGAACATTTCCTTGCAAGAGCGATTCAAAATCGGTTACATCTATAGTGTGGTTACAGCCAATTCCATAAGGCGTGATGTAGCGAATTAGCTCCACCCATTCACCTGCAGAATTCTGAATTTGCACCCAACACAAGCGATCCCAATCGTCACAACCGCCCGAAACATTTGGGCAGGATACAGAAAAATTGGCTATTATGGTTTCGTAAATTCCGACCGATTGCGGCAAATTAAAGGTGCCATAGGCCCACTGCGATCCCAAGGAGCCCCAATCAATCAACGCGTTTTCAAAGGTTTGAATGGTACGATCGACCGATGGGTTGGCCACGTCTACGGTGCAGCTGTAATTACTCGAATTTCCATCTGAATCCACCGCGGTAATGCTGATGCTGTGCGTGCCAAAACTGCTTGGGGTCCACCAATAATCGTATTGGGAAACAACGGGATTGGTTGCGGCATATTCCACCCCGTCAATGGTGAAATTCACCGCCGTGATGCTGGCATTGGTTGCCGCCGTACTCACGTTGGCCGTCAATAAATACGGGTCTAAGCTATTCATTTCAATCGGAAAAGCAGCCGTGATGCGGGTGCTAATCACAACAGGATCTACAACAACTTTGGTGTTGGCCAAGCCGTTTAGGGTGGCTAGCATAAGAAGGGCAAGAAGTCTTATTTTCATGGGAATTGAGTTTGAATGGGCTAAATTACTACTTTTTAGCGAATTGCATCTTGCTGCAATTGCCTTGTGAAATAAAACCAATTTTGTTTCGTTAATTTTAAAATAAAATCAGTGGTTTATTCCGATTATTTACCGCGAACTTTCTAAATTAGCCTCCGCATGATTTGGCCAAAATATCCCAGGTTAATTTGGCAAAACGACTTACCAACTGGTCAATAAATGAAAGCAATACTTCTATTTATGAAAAGAAATTATAAAATACTGCTGCTCATTGTAGCACTCTCGGTTGCCTTGTGGAGCTTTATTCCTCGTGAACCCAAATCAGATCCAGAGAAAGACAAACTGCTAATTGAGTTACTCACTTTTGTGATTGAGCGCGGACATTACAATCCGGCAACAATTGACGACGAATTTTCAAAAGGCGTATACAACGACTACATCACGGCCTTAGATCCGTCCAAACGTTTTTTCTTACAAGCCGATATCGATGAATTTGCGGTATATGAAACCCAACTCGACGATCAGATTCGCGACAAAGACTTGAGTTTTTTCAACCTGACCTATGATCGATTGCTGAAACGCATCGAAGAAAGTAAAACATTTTATACCGATATTTTATCTCAACCGTTTGATTATTCGGTTGATGAAAGTTTCAACACCGATTACGAAAAATTACCCTATGCCAAAACCACTGAAGAGTTGTATGACAAATGGCGCAAACAAATTAAATTATCTACGCTTTCTTCCTTGACCGACAAACTCAAAATGCAAGATGATTTAGAAAAAGGAATAAAACCAAAATCCAAGAAGACCGATGACGTGGATAGTCCGAATACTAAAATTCAGCTCACGGATTCCGCACCCAGCAAAGAGGTGCCTACCACACCCAAAACCTTTGAAGCACTCGAAAAAGAAACACGCGAAAGCTCGTTAAAATCACTCAACGAATACTTTACATTCTTGCACGACTTGGACCACACCGATTGGTTTTCGGTCTATGTAAACGCCATTGCTACGCGATTTGATCCGCACACCAATTACTTTCCACCCGACGAGAAAGAGCGTTTTGACGTGAGCATGAGCGGAAAACTCGAAGGCATTGGCGCCCGTTTGCAAAAGAAAAATGATTATACCGAGATTTCGGAACTCATTTCGGGCGGACCAGCTTGGCGTGGCAAAGAACTCGAATCGGGCGATGTGATTCTCAAAGTGGCCCAAGGCAGTGACGAACCCGTTGATGTGGGCGGCATGCAGTTGGACGATGTAGTCAAAAAAATAAAAGGGCCCAAAGGCACCGAAGTGCGCCTCACGGTAAAAAAAGTTGACGGAACTTTAAAGGTAATTTCGATTATCCGTGATATCGTAGAAATAGAAGAAACCTATGCCAAATCTAGCATGGTGGAGAAAAATGGCGTGAAATATGGCGTCATTTATTTGCCTAAGTTTTACATCGATTTTGAAAATAACGACGGCCGTGATGCCGCAAAAGATATGGCGATTGAGGTAGAACGACTCAAAGAAGCCGGCGTGAAAGGAATTGTGGTCGATGTGCGGGACAATGGTGGCGGATCGTTAAAAACCGTTGTGGATATTGCCGGACTATTCATCGAACAAGGCCCAATTGTGCAGGTGAAATCGGCAGGGAGAAAAAAAGAAGTATTATTTGATCGCGATGCCAACGTGCAATGGGATGGCCCATTGGTTGTTATGATTAATAGTTTTTCGGCTTCGGCTTCCGAAATCTTGGCGGCAGCCATTCAAGATTACCGACGAGGCATTATCCTAGGAAGTAAACAATCCTACGGAAAAGGGACCGTACAAAATGTAATTGACTTGAACCAATTTGTGCGCGGCAATACCGTGGGCGATTTGGGGGCATTAAAAACAACCACCCAAAAATTCTATCGCATCAATGGTGGATCTACCCAATTGGAGGGTGTGAGCAGTGATGTGGCTATTCCCGATCGTTATACCTATTTAAAAATGGGGGAACGCGACATTGAAAACGCCATGCCTTGGGACAAAATTGATCCGGCGGAATATAATTTTTGGACTAAACAAGCCAATTTTGACGCGGCTATCGAACGCAGTAAAAATCGAGTTTTAGCCAATTCAACCTATAAATTAATCAATGAAAATGCGGCTTGGATTGATCAACGCAATAACGAAAACACCTATAGTTTGCAGTTGGATAAATTTAAAAAAGAACAAGAAACCTTAGAAGAAAAGGCCAAAAAATATAAATCCATTTCGGACTACGATTCTCAATTAAAATTTAATTCGTTGCCCTATGAGCAAGTGTTGATGAATACTGATATCTCGCTAAAAGAAAAGAGAGAACGTTGGCACGAGTCCTTAGAGAAAGATATCTACGTAGAGGAAGCCCTCAATGTGTTGGGAGATTTACTGCCCAAGTCCATTCAAAAATCGGCGACTACATCCGTATCAAAGAGCAAATCGCCCAAGTCCTAAACGTAAAAAAGCTTCTAAAACAGAAGCTTTTTTTATTACCATTCGTTTACCTTATTGGCATCCATTTTCAGAAAGATGAAAAGCAAGATGGTAAAGCCCCACAGGCCCGATCCTCCATAGGAAAAGAACGGCAGCGGCACACCTACGGTAGGGAAAACTCCGACTACCATTGCAATATTGATGAAAAAATGGATGAATAGGATGCCGGCTACCCCATAGCCATAGACGCGACTAAATTTGGTTTTCTGCCGCTCGGCCAAATAGATGACTCGAAAGATAAGCCCTACAAATAATGCAATAACAAGAAGACACCCTATAAAGCCCCATTCTTCGCCCACGGTGGTAAAAATATAATCGGTATGTTGTTCGGGAACGAATCCGCCTTTGGTTTGAGTTCCTTCTAAATAGCCTTTTCCAAACCAACCGCCAGAGCCAATCGCAATTTCGGATTGATTGGTGTTGTAGCCAATTCCTTTTAAATCGACTTGTTTGCCCAAGAGTATGTTAAATCGATCGCGGTGGTGTTGCTTGAATACTTGTTCAAACACATAATCTACCGAGAATACAAATCCAGAAAGGACAAGCATAACCAACGCACTGGCAATGATATTGCGATCCATCATTCTGCTTTTAATGTACACAATAATCACAACAGCCAAAGCAATGCCTATTAAAGCCAACGGTTGTATAAGCAAGGCCAGGACAAACAATAAAATGGCGATGAAACCAGTCCATAAATACCAAGATGGCAACCCTTCCCGGTGCATTACAAAAACAAAGACAACATAAATAAGTGCACTTCCGGGGTCGTGAATGGCAATAAGCACTACCGGAAAAAACAGAATTGCCAAAGCTTGTATTTGCCGGTTGACGTCTTTTAGGTTTACTTGCACATCGCTTAAATATTTGGCCAATGCCAAGGCAGTTGCCGCTTTTACAAATTCGGAGGGTTGTAATCCAAATGAACCAAACGAATACCAGTTGGCTTGCCCTTTTACCGTTTTACCAAAAACAAATAATCCTGCAATAGAGAGCAATCCAATGCCATAAATGACGCTGGAGAACTTTTCATAAAACTTCCCGTCCACCGCAAGTATGATGAATATCAAGGGCATCGTCAAAAACAAATACAACAATTGTTTGCCATAAGGCTGTCCAAAATCAAACATAAAGTTGGAGTCTGACAGGGAAAGAGAAGAAGAATAGATGTTAAGCCAACCCAACACAACCAAAACCACATAGATGATTACGCTGATCCAATCGAGGTTATTGGTTACACTTTGGTTTTTCATTTTGTGCTAATTTTCAATTTCGGCCTCAGCGTCATCTTCTGCTTTTTTAGTTAGCAATAAGCTGTCAACTACTTTTCGGCCAGTATATCGCGCATATTCTCCTTGTAAACTTCCTTCCAACATGCGCTTTTCTAAATCAACGCGGGTAATTTTTTTGCGCAAATATTTCTCGATCATCAAACTGGTAATGGGTCCCGCCCATCGCGCACCCCAATAGCCATTTTCGACCAAAACAGCGATGGCAATTTTCGGGTTATTGCGCGGAGCAAAGGCCACAAAAATGGAGTGATCTTGCAATTTGGTTCGTTTGCCATTAATTTTTGCAAAATTTTCAGCGGTACCCGTTTTCCCACATATCTCTATGCCATCTACCTGCAAGGCATAAGCTGTTCCCATATTATACACATCAAAAAGTCCGTCAATAACCGGTTGAAAATATTTTCTGTTGATGCTGGTTACATGTTTGGTCCGGTATTTTTTCTCAATCACTTCTCCCTTAATTTTTTTGATGATGTGAGGCGTATAGTAAAACCCGTGATTGGCTACAGCGGCCATCATATTGGCCAATTGAATGGGCGTCATCAACACTTCTCCTTGTCCAATTGCATTAGAAACAATAGCAGTGCTTCGCCAGCCACCATTGGGGTAAATGCGTTTATAGGTTTTGGAGGTGGGCGCTTTTCCTTTGCGTCCTGTTGGTAAATCATAGCCCATAAATTGCCCTAAACCAAAACTCTGAATGTGATTGCTCCATATATCAACTCCGTCGGCCGGACGAACATATTTGTTTATGGTTTTCATGTAGGCAGTTGAAAAATAGGCATTACAGGATTCGTAAATTCCGCGATGCAATTGCAAGGCGCCGCCGTGGCAGTGGCAACGCATAAATCGGCCTCGTGCATAACTAAATCCGTGATTGCACACCACAGAAGTTTGTTCGTTGATCACTCCTTCTTGAAGCGCCACCAAACCAGTGAGAATTTTAAAGGGTGAGCCTGGTGGATATTCGGCTAGAAGTCCGCGGTCGTATAGCGGTTTGGCAATCGAATCGCGGTAGAGTTTGGTATAGTTTTTAGAACGTTGACGGCCCACCAAAATAGAGGGGTCATAGGAGGGTGCGGTAACTAGCGCCAAAATTTCACCCGTACTGGGCTCAATGGCTACAATTCCGCCGCGTTTATTTATCATGAGTGCTTCGCCATATTTTTGCAGTTCGGCATCAATGGTGAGATTGATGTCTTTTCCTTGCACGGCTATGGTGTCAAATTTGCCCTCTTTGTAGGAGCCAATTTCCCGGTTGTATTTGTCCTTCAAGGTATATTTTACTCCCTTTACGCCCCGTAAGGTATTTTCGTAGCTTTCTTCCACGCCTTGTCGGCCAATTAAATCACCACTGTTGTAATAGGGATTTTTCTTGATTAAGTTTTCGTTCACTTGGGTAATGAAACCAAATACGTTGGCGCCAAAATGCACTTGGTAATCGCGAAGCGAACGCTTTTGAATGTAAAAACCTTCAAATTTTCGAATTTTTTCCTGAAAAGCTGCAAACTCCAATTTGTTGAGTTGCGGCAAAAAAACCGACGGCAATCGCGGGCTGTATACTTTGGCCTTGGCAATGGTTTTTAAAAACTGCTCTTTGGAAATGTCCAACAGCTGACAAAATTCGAGGGTATCTAAGTTTTTGATGTCTCGGGGTACCACCATGATATCATACGACGGTTGATTGGCGACCAATAAAGCACCGTTTCGGTCGTAGATATAGCCGCGTTCGGGATAGTCATATTTAATTTTTATGGCGTTGTTTTCTGATTTTAACTTGAAGGAATCATCAATGATTTGCAAGTAAAATAACCGCAGGATGAGCAAGGCGGTTGCCACAATGATAAAGGTGGGCAGCACTACTTTTCTCATCGTCTACTGGGCTTAATAATGTAGATAATGCTGATGCAAAGCAACAAAGTAAACAAAGTTGTAAGGAATGTTTTGAGTAGTATTTCCCATAAAAAATTTAGGCGAAATACTTCTAGAAAAAACAAGGTGAAGTGGTGCATGGCTACAGCCAACAGTAAAAACGTAAACCGTTCGGGCGTGAGCACATCATTTAGTTTTACGGTTTGGTATTCGTAGCTCAGTCCAAACGAAAATCTAAAAAGCGCCGGTCTAAAATAGGCCAAAATAATACTGGCCAAGGCGTGTACTCCGCCTGAATTGCAAAACATATCCAAGCAGATTCCCAATAAAAAACTGGCCAATAACAAGGCCGTTTTATTTCCGTTTACCGGATAGAGGATGATAAATAAAACGTACGGATACGGATTGATATACCCAAACAAATTGATGTTGTTAAACAACAAAATTTGTGCTATAAAAAGCAACAAAAATCGCGCGAAATTCACAAAGACAGCACTACTCATTTACGGGTTTTTCTAAGTTAATAATTTCGTCCCGGTCTTTGCTTTTGATGATGTATACGTGTCCCAAATTGGTCATGTCGTTAAACAATTTTACATTGAGGGTATAGTAGTTGGTTTGATTGTCGATATAAATTTTGTCAATGGTGCCGATGCCAATGTTTTCTGGAAAAATTACCGATTGACCGCCCGTTACAATGGTGTCGCCTTTGTGAACTGAAGCCAAGCGAGGCACATCAATGAGTTGCACGAAGCCGGTACTTTTCCCGTTCCAAACAAGCGAACCAAAGTGGTTTGTTTTTTTGATTTTGGCATTGATTTGGGATTTCACATTCAATATGCTAATGATCGAAGCGTAGTTTTCGGAAGTTTTGTCAATAATTCCAATGATCCCAGCGCTATTAATGACGCCCATGTCGGATTGAATGCCTTGTGCAGAACCACTGTTTATGGTGAGGTAGTTTTCGTGGGTGTTGTAGGCGTTGTGAATTACTTTTGAAACAATAATATTCACCTTTTTCACCCCTTTAATCGAATCGAGTCGAGGCGCCAAGGTGCTGTCTTTTACATTAAACAGCAGCATTTTAAGTCGAGCATTTTCTATCGCCAACTGGTTGTTTTGGTCTTTTAGCCGCAGGTATTCGCTGATGGAATTCACCCGTTCGTAGACGCCGCCTGTAAAAAAATTGGCAGAACTAATTACTTTGCTGCGATGAAAAGAATGAAACTGAACCGTTAAAATAAAGGATAGGAATAAAAGCAGCAAAAACAGCAAACGATAGCTGTTTTTAAATACAAAAGTTACTATTTGCTGCATTTTCTATGAAATATAAATTCGAATTCAGGTACAAATCAAATTCCAAAACAGAAAGAAGTGTGCCTTACATTTTGGAAGTGTTAGTAATTATTTAATAAGAATGCTCTTGAATTTCGGGATGTTTTTTAGGGCCATTCCGGTTCCGCGTACTACGGCACGCAACGGATCTTCGGCAATATATACGGGCAAATCTGTTTTTTGAGAAATACGTTTATCTAGTCCTCTAAGCATTGATCCACCTCCGGCCAAATAAATTCCGGTGTTGTAAATATCAGCAGCCAATTCGGGTGGGGTTTGCGAAAGTGTTTCCATTACGGCATCTTCAATACGTTGAATCGATTTGTCTAAGGCTTTGGCAATTTCGCGGTAGGAAACATCTACTTGTTTTGGCTTTCCAGTCAATAAATCTCGTCCTTGCACCGACATCTCGTCTGGTGGAGTTTCCAATTCTTCTAAGGCGGCGCCAATGGTAATTTTTATTTTCTCTGCCGAACTTTCTCCCACAAATAAATTGTGTTGGGTACGCATATAATAAATAATGTCGTTGGTAAATACATCCCCGGCAATTTTCACCGATTTGTCACAAACAATTCCACCCAAAGCAATTACGGCAATTTCGGTTGTTCCTCCACCAATATCTACAATCATGTTTCCTTTGGGTTGCATGATGTCAATACCAATACCAATAGCTGCAGCCATCGGTTCGTGAATCAAGTATACTTCTTTTCCGTTTACGCGTTCACAGGATTCTTTTACCGCACGCATCTCTACTTCGGTAATTCCAGAAGGAATACAAACCACCATCCGTAAGGCCGGGGTAAACATTCTTTTTTTGAGTGCAGGAATACTTTTGATAAACATATTGATCATCTTTTCAGATGCATCAAAATCGGCAATAACTCCGTCTTTTAGCGGACGAATGGTTTTGATGTTTTCATGGGTTTTCCCTTGCATCATGTTGGCCTCTTTTCCCACGGCAATTATTTTCCCGGTTATGCGGTCGCGGGCAACAATTGAGGGGCTGTCGATAACCACTTTGTCGTTGTGAATGATGAGGGTGTTAGCAGTACCAAGGTCTATCGCGATATCCTCGGTCATAAAATCAAAAAATCCCATACGTGTACCGGGTTATTAGGTTTAAATCAAAAATTACATACAAAGTTAAACAAATTAATGTTTGAAATGACGCGTTCCAGTAAATACCATGGCAACTTTATTTTCGTTGCAATAGGCGATGCTCAACTCATCTTTTATGGATCCACCAGGCTGAATTACAGCAGTTATTCCTGCGTTTTTTGCAATTTCTACACAGTCCGGAAACGGAAAAAATGCATCGCTGGCCAGCACAGCTCCGTGCAAGTCAAACTCAAATGTATTTGCTTTTTTGATGGCTTGATCGAGGGCGTCCACGCGTGAAGTTTGACCTGTCCCCGAGGCGATCAAAGTTTGGTTTTTGGCCAATACAATGGTGTTTGATTTGGTGTTTTTACAAATTTTAGAAGCAAACAATAAATCGTCAATTTCAGCTGTTGTAGGTGCGGTAATTGTCACGGTTTTCAAATCGCTGGCCGCATCAGTAGCTATGTTTTTTTCTTGAACCAACAAACCGTTTAAACAAGTGCGCACTTGTGTGTCGGGCAAAGCCACTTTGTTTTGCACCAAAATGATTCGATTTTTTTTCTCGGTTAATATCGTCAACGCATCGGTATCAAAATGTGGCGCGATGACCACTTCGCAAAATAACGAGTTGATTTCGGTTGCTGTGGCGGCATCTACGTTGCCATTGGCGATCAATACCCCGCCAAAAGCAGAAGTTGGATCGCCTGCCAAAGCCGCTAAATAGGCTTCTTTCATAGTGGCACGTGTAGCCAATCCGCAGGCATTGTTGTGTTTTAGGATGGCAAATGTGGGGGCGTTCGCTTCGAATTCTAGGATTAGATTCACAGCTGCATCCACATCCAAGAGGTTGTTGTACGACAATTCTTTGCCGTGTACTTTATGGAACATGGCCTCAAAATCGCCAAAGAAAAATCCTTTTTGGTGCGGGTTTTCGCCATATCGCAACACGGAACCCTCGGCCACACTGGCTTTAAAATAGGTGGGGTCGGTATTAAAATAATTGAAAATTGCCGTATCATAATGCGAAGAAACGTGAAATGCTTTGGTGGCAAACCATTTGCGTTGGTCAAGCGTTGAGCTGTTGCCGGCCGAAATGAGTTCTAAAAATGCAGCATATTCACTAACAGAAGGCACAATAATCGTGTCTTTGAAATTTTTGGCAGCGGCGCGAATTAAAGAAATTCCACCAATGTCGATTTTCTCAATCGTATCCGATTCACTAGCGCCCGAGGCCACTGTTTTTTCAAACGGGTACAAATCGACAATCACCACATCCAATTGCGGAATGTTGTATTCCTGCATTTGCTGCACATCGCCTTCGTGATCTTGACGATTTAAAATCCCACCAAAAATTTTGGGATGCAAGGTTTTAACTCGACCACCTAAAATAGAAGGATAGGAGGTTACATCTTCTACAGGAATTACGGGGATACCTAAATTTCGAATAAAATCTTCGGTGCCGCCAGTCGAGTAGATGCTCACGTTTAGTTCATGTAGGCGACGAACAATGGGTTCTAATCCGTCTTTAGAAAACACAGAAATGAGTGCGGCTTGAATGGGTTTGGTTGTTGTCATGTGTGCGGTGTTGTAGCCTGTTTTGAATAGCTCGATTTAGTGTTGCAAAAGTAGCTTTTTGTAGGGAAAAATCAACCTTCATTTTAGAATAAATAGCTCCATTTTTACTCTTTTTTTAACAACATACAAATTAGGAAAGTGCAAAAAAAAGACGGATTTTTACCCCTTCAAAATTGTATCGGTATGGTTGTTTATTTTCGATTATTAGCTGAGAGTTTTCGGTTTGCCACCAATGCCTTGCGCACCAATAAGCTGCGCACGGCCCTGTCATTATTGGGTGTTACCATAGGAATTTTTTCGATCATCGCTGTTTTGGCTGCTGTTGATTCCCTAGACCGCAAAATCAAGGCCGATTTGAGCAGCCTAGACAAAAACACTATGTACCTCACCAACATGAACTTTGGCCCAACCGATATTCCCGAATGGAAACGTCAACAATTTCCTGAAGTAACCTATGAAGAATATCAATTTATTAAGGAAAATACCCACCAAGTAGAAAATTGTTGTTTCCAATATTTTACTAATTCGCAAAGCATTAAATACGAGTCCAATACCGTTTCAGATGTAAATTTGGTGCCGGTTACTTATGAGTTTGTGGCAATACAACGATTAGAAGTACAATACGGCCGATTTTTTACCGAATCGGAATCCAATTCTGGAACTGCTGTAATTGTGTTGGGCTACGAAATTGCGCAAGGGCTTTTTGAAAATAGTGATCCGCTAGGAAAAACAGTTCGTTTATTTGGAAAGCGATTTCAAGTGATCGGAGTAACCAAAAAGAAAGGGCAAAATTTTAGCATGGGCGATAGCGACGACACGTCGGTTTTTATTTCGTCTAATTTTATTCGCCGAGAATTTGGAGAACACAATGATACCATGTTGCCGGTTATTGTAGTTAAGCCCGAAAAAGGCGCCGACATGGCCGAAATTAAAGCTGAAATCAGTTATAAATTACGCAATTTTCGTGGAGTAAAACCAGATGAAATCGATAATTTTTTCTTGAATGTGTTATCTGGATTTACTGATTTTATCGATAATATTGTGGGACAACTCAATATGGTGGGCTGGATTATTAGCGGATTTTCGCTCTTGGTTGGTGGCTTTGGCATTGCCAACATTATGTTTGTTTCGGTCAAAGAACGCACCAACTTGATTGGGATTCAGAAATCGCTGGGAGCCAAAAACAAATTTATCTTATTTCAGTTTTTGTTTGAAGCCATCATATTAGCCATAATTGGTGGACTAATTGGCCTGTTCTTGGTTTGGATTATTGCCCTTACCCTCACCAACATGCTTGATTTTGAATTTATACTGAGCTTTAGTAATGTGCTTTTGGGCACAAGTTTATCGGCAATTATCGGTTTGCTCTCGGGAATATTACCTGCTATTTCGGCTGCCCGTTTAGATCCGGTAGAGGCCATTCGCACAGGGATATAAACTCAAATAAATCCCAAATAAAAAAGGAAGCTACAGTAACGTGCTTCCTTTTTTTTTGCTTTCTATTTTGATTAGCGAATTTCGCTGTTTTGTATCAAATCTATATACAAATTGATTTTGTCTTTGAGCTCTTTTCTTGGGGTAATGAAATCCAAAAATCCGTGTTCCAATACAAACTCTGCTGTTTGGAATCCTTCGGGCAAATCTTTTCCGGTTGTATCTTTTACCACACGAGGTCCAGCAAAACCAATTAAGGCCCCTGGTTCAGAGATATTTACGTCGCCCAACATGGCATAGGAAGCAGTAGTTCCTCCCGTTGTTGGATCAGTACACAAGGAAATGTACGGGATTTTGGCTTCGGCCAATTGGGCCAATTTGGCGGAAGTTTTGGCCAATTGCATTAGCGAATAGGCCGCTTCCATCATACGGGCACCACCTGATTTAGAAATCATTACAAAGGGCACCTTGTTTTTGATCGAGTAGTCAATTCCGCGGGCAATTTTTTCACCAACCACGGCGCCCATAGATCCACCAATAAAGGCAAAATCCATACAACACACCACCAAGTCTTTGCCTTTTGATTTTCCGACTCCGGTGCGTACAGCATCTTTTAGTTGGGTTTTGGCCATCACGTCTTTCAGGCGATCTTCATACTTTTTTGTATCAACAAAACGCAACGGATCTTTTGACGTCATGTTTTTGTCCAATTCCTTGAAATCGTTGTTGTCAAACAAAATTTCAAAATATTCGGCACTGCCTATGCGCACATGAAATCCGTCTTCTGGACTCACCCAGAGGTTGCGTGCCAATTCATCGGCATCGACAATTTTGCCTGTTGGCGATTTATACCACAAGCCTTTAGGTACATCCTTTTTGTCTTCGGTAGCAGTGGTAATCCCTTTTTCTGTTCGTTTAAACCAAGCCATATTTTTTAATTAATAGTTAATAATGAATAATTAAAAATGATACATTTTTAATTGAACCTTATTAGTGGTTAGTTACAAAGTGTTTACATTGTTTAAGTCGGCAAAAGCTTGTTCCAATCGCGTGTTGAACGTCATTTCGCCTTCGCGTACCCATTTTCTTGGGTCGTAGTATTTTTTATTGGGTGAATCAGCTCCTGTTGGGTTTCCAATTTGGGTGCGCAAGTAGTCGATGTTGTTCACCATATAGTCGCGAATTCCTTCGGTGTAGGCAAACTGCAAATCGGTATCGATATTCATTTTGATTACCCCATACCCAATGGCTTCTCTAATTTCTTCTAAAGTTGATCCGGATCCTCCGTGGAATACAAAATCTACTGGGTTTTTGCCGGTATTGTAATGCGCTTGCACGTATTCTTGTGAGTTATGCAAGATTTTGGGTGTCAATTTTACATTCCCTGGTTTGTATACTCCGTGTACGTTTCCAAATGCGGCTGCAATGGTAAATTTAGGGCTCACTTTCATTAATTCTTCGTAGGCATACGCAACTTCTTTCGGTTGAGTGTATAATTTTGAGCTGTCCACATCGGAGTTATCTACGCCATCTTCTTCACCGCCGGTAATCCCCAATTCAATTTCGAGTGTCATGCCCATTTTACTCATGCGTGCCAAATATCCGGCGCAAATTTCGATGTTTTCGTGCAAAGGCTCTTCAGATAAATCAATCATGTGCGAGCTAAATAAGGGTTTGCCTGTAGCCGCAAAATGAGCTTCGCTGGCGTCTAACAACCCATCAATCCAAGGCAATAAATTTTTGGCACAGTGATCGGTATGCAATATTACAGTTGCTCCGTAGGCTTCTGCCAAGGTGTGTATGTGTTTGGCACCGGCAATACCTCCAGCAATTGCAGCTTTTTGGTTTTCGTTTGACAAGCCTTTTCCGGCGTTATAAATTGCCCCACCATTAGAAAACTGAATGATAACAGGCGCGTTTAGTTTGGCCGCGGTTTCTAATACACCATTAATGCTGCTTGATCCTGTTACGTTTACAGCAGGAAGAGCAAAACCTTTCTCTTTGGCATAGTTGAAAATTTCTTGTACTTGATCACCGGTTGCAACACCAGATTTGATAGCATGAGCCATGATTTTTGTTTTAAAAATTGAGGGGCAAAAATAATAATTAATCCATTTAGAACGGGTAATTTATACCAATATTTACTACGCCGTTGCTAAAATTATAATCTCTAAACCACTTTTTAGCAGTCAATTCGGCGGGATTGTAGGTCTTGAATCCAAAATCTAAGCGCACCACAAAAAAGCTAAAATCATAACGCAAACCAAAACCCGAGCCTACAGCGATGTCTTGCAATGATTTTATGCCAGAAAATACCGCTTTTTCATCGGTGACGTTGTCAAACACGTTCCAAATATTGCCAGCATCTATAAATAGGGCACCATTCACCTGACCAAACAAATTAAATCGGTGCTCGAGGTTGCCCGAAATTTTAAAGTTGGCTTCGTTAAAATCATTCACTGCAGAGGTTCTTCCCGGCCCCAAGGAATAGGATTGCCAGGCACGGTTGTCATTAGATCCGCCCGAATAATAGCTTCGTGAAAAGGGAATATTGTTGGAGTTGCCATAGGGAATAGCTATACCCACAAAACTTCTAAAGGCCAATATGTTTTTATGACTCAAATCCCAATGCTTTACATACTCCATTTCGGTTTTGATGTATTGGGAGAATTCAACGCCAAAGATGTTTCGGTTGCCACTTTCGTTCACAAATTTATCAGAGGAGCGGGTGAGGAGTGAAAGTACATTTCCTGCCAACTCTATCTTTGATTTTACCCCGTGAAAGGTTTCGTCGCTCGCATCGCTTTTGGAGGTTTTGGAGTAGGTATAACTCGAGGCCAAAATAAAGTTGTTTTCGGTGAGGCGTTTGCGGCGCTCGTTGATGCTGCTAATAATTTTTTTATCGGGATCTGTAGGCAAAATAGTGGGATTTGTACCTAAAACTGCATTTATAAAATTATCGGTACCCTGTGTAATAATCAGGTTGCCGTTAGAAAAATAAGTGGGATCGGCATTGTAGCGAATGGCCAAATTATTTAGGGTAGTATAGGAGGAATTGTATACATTAAAATAGTTGGCCGTATTGATATTTTTGATGTATTGGATGTTGAACAAATCATATTTTACATTCGCATTTTTAATGGGATTCCAATTGTAGGAAAGCGATCCCGTTACGTTTTCTTTGTCCAAGCCGATGTTTTCTTGTTTAGAAAAACCGATGCTCATTACTGTTGAGGGAATCATGCTTTTGGGGATGATTTTCTCGGCACCAAAAAACAATAATAGTCGAGGGAAATTTAATTTCATGTCGAGCCCATATTCCGATACATTAAAAAAACGGTCGTTTGAATTGGCCAAATCTTTGGATGAGCCAATATTGCCTCGGGCAGCGATTTCAAAAGTTTCGGCCCCGTTAAACACATTTCGAATCGCCAAAGTAGTGCTTCCTGAAATCCCAAAATCTTGGATGTTAGAATGGGTGAGAGACAGTGACGGAGCCAGACTAAATTTTTCGCGGGGAGCCAAATAAATATTCGCGATTAATGCGTTTTGCAACGGGTCTCGTTTATCAATTTCGTATTGAATGGTGGGGTAATTGAATATCTTCAGGTTGTTCAAATAGCGTGTGGTGAGCGTGGTTTTGGTGTCTGAAAACAAACTTCCTTTAGTAATAAAAACGGCATCAGTTAGTGCTTTTGGCCGATAGCGCAACTTGTTTTTACTAAATAAATTAAACGTCGAATAGCTGGTTTTAACGCTGTCGTTTAATGTGACTTTGCTTTTGCTGGCTGCATAATCGGTGTAAATATTCACCTCACTGATGGTGTATAATTGAAAGGGTTTGGTTTTGGTTGAATCGTTTTCGCGGTAGGAATAATCGCCAATCTTGAGGGCTAAATTTGCTTTTTTGTGGGTGTTGATGGTGTCAATATCATACGAAATATAATTTTGTTGAAATTGGAAAGCCCCGTTATTTCGGAAATAATTGGTTATTCGACTGCGTTCATTTTCTAAATTTTCTGTTTTGTAGGCTTGTTTTATCTTGACTAATGCCTGTTCTTTTTTTAGTGTGTATAGAGAATCCAAAACTGGACTTTCAATGTTTATTTTTAGGCTGTCAATTTCAAAGGCTTTTCCGGTGGTCACCTGGTAATTTATTTTTGCTTTTTTGGGCGCTATCGAATCAATTGTGAAAGCCGTTTTCACATCAAAATAGCCCAGATTAAAGTAGTATGATTGTAGACGATTGGCCGATTTTTGAGCACTTTTTTCGTCAATAATAGTAGGCGGTTCGCCGTTGTCCCGCAAAAAATTATGAATACCCGCATACCAAAACGACTGCCCCATTCGGTTCACTTGTTTGGCCGATAGCCACTTGGCTTGGCGGTTGTATTTTTTTGGATTTTTGATGTATTTGGCTTGGTAAATTGAGTCGTGATTGAGTTTGGCCAAGTTGTACAAATTGAGCCGCAAATGATAGCCGGCCAATTTTGAATTGGGTTTCTGGTAGATTAAATTGGAAACCAATTCTGAGTTTTCGGCAACGCCATTTATTAGAATAGTGTTTTTGCTGAGTAACTTTTTTCCTTTGGGAACGCGCTTTACCGTATTACAAGCTGCGAATACCAACACAGTTAGAATAAATAATGATATTTTTGCAGCAAGGTTTCTCAAAGTGAGTTGTAATTTAATCCAAAAGTACATTATTTCTATGGTTAGTAAAAACCAAATAAAGTTAATCAGCAGTTTGCAACAAAAAAAATACCGCGAGCAACATCAACTCTTTGTTGCCGAGGGAATTAAGTGCATAAACGAACTGTTGAACGCTGCGTTTTCCCCCGTTTTTTTGCTGGCCACCGAAAAGGTATTTGATACCCAATACGATGCGCTCGTGAGCTACATCTCGGCATCTGAATTGCAAAAAATGTCTGGACTCAGTTCGGCCAATAGTTGTTTGGCTGTGTTCAAAATTCCTGAGCCAAAACTCCGGGAAGACCGCGGATTAATTGTAGCACTTGACGAAATTCGTGATCCAGGAAATTTGGGAACCATTATTCGTTTGTGTGATTGGTTTGGGGTAGAACAATTGTTTTGTTCGTTAGAAACCGTAGACGTGTATAATCCCAAAGTAGTGCAAGCCACCATGGGATCTTTGGCGCGCGTAGCGGTACACTATGTCGATTTAGAAAAACTGCTTGCCACTACTGTTTTACCCGTTTTAGGCACATTTATGGATGGAGATTCTATTTATCAAACGGCCTTGCCAAAAGAAGGAATTATTGTGATGGGAAATGAGGCCAATGGCATTTCGGCTCCCGTGAGTGCTCGCGTGAGTCAACGCATTGCTATTCCTAAATTTGGCGCCACACAGCAAACAGAAAGTTTAAATGTAGCCACCGCAACAGCGATTGTGCTCAGCGAATTCAAACGAACAAGTATCGCCTAGAAAATACAAGTTCGGCTTAGTGAAAGGTAAAGTTTATCAAGACAGCTCGGGTCTTCATGGAGTTGATATTTTTGGTCCAAGGACTTGCCGGATCGGTGTCGGGCACCAACTCATCACCCAAGCCAAATACTCCGCGTATGGAAGGAGAAAACTTAAAGTATTCCATGTACAAATCCATGCCAAACCCAATTTCGTAGTTTTTGGTCCATTGTTGCACCCTGAATTTTCCCTGCATATTGTCGTCAATTGATTTAGAATTGCTCGATAAATTTAAGGTTGTCGAAACACCACCCACCAAATACGGCCGAATGTTTCCCGTTCTTTTGGACGAAAATTTAAGCAGCAAAGGAAAATGGATATAGGTAGCCGCCACCTTGCGTTCGGCATCTGAAGCATCTGTAAAACCCGGAAAAACCAGGTTGCGCGTGGTGTAATACAAACCCGGTTCAAAACGCAGGTTGATGTATTCTTGTAATCTTAAATCCCCAACCAATCCCACATTAAATCCCGTGGTGCGATTGACAATTACATTTGGCTCCAAATTTTTATAATCAAAGGCATAATCGTAGAAACTAAATCCCAAGAAATAGCCCCAATGCACCCGTTGTTTATCAAAATTTTCCAGGTGTATGATCGGGTCTTTACTAAACATGCCTTTCACCCCTTGGGCTGAAACAGGTTTGGTTAGAACTAATAGAAGAGCGAGTAGAAACTTTTTCATGGTTTATTTTGTTGCCGTATAAATGGTCGCCACGCCAAAGGTTTGCGGAAGTGCGTTCACCCTACTAAACCCCGAATTGCTCAAAATATTGCATAAGGCAGTTCCAAAAGGGAAGGCTGCTGCCGATTTTGACAAATAGCCATAGGCCTGGTTGTCTTTGGACAATAGTTTTCCAATCTGAGGTAAAATCCATTTTGTATAAAAGAAATACCCCTGTTTGAATGGAAATTTTGTGGGGTTTGATGTTTCTAGAATCACGAAGGTGCCGCCAGGTTTCAACACCCGTAAAATTTCGGCTAAACCCACTTCTAAGTGTTCAAAATTGCGGATACCAAATGCTACGGTTATTGAGTCAAAGGTATTGGAATCAAAGGGCATGTTCTCGGAATCAGCCAAGAGCATCTCTATTTTGTGATCTAGTTTTTGTTGGTTAATTTTTTGTTGGCCCACCGCCAACATGCCGGCTGAAATGTCTAACCCAACAATTTTTTCGGCTGAAGTTTGTGCCATCAACAAGGCCAAATCGCCGGTGCCGGTTGCAATATCCAAAATATGTTTGGGTTGGTTGGCTGTAGCCAATTGCACGACTTTCCGTCGCCATTTTTTGTCAATTCCAAATGAAATCACTCGATTCAATCCGTCATAGTTGCCCGAAATGGTGTCAAACATGTGCGCAACTTGCTCTTTCTTGCTTTGTGTAGCCGAATTGTAGGGCGTGATGGGTGAGTTCATGAAATTTTTTTGCAAATATACTATTCTGCTATAAACGAAGCGGTTCTTTTTTTGAAGCGTTGAAAGCAGTAGGCGTAGGCGTGCCGCTCATCGGCAGCATGACATTCTTCGTCCACTAACGCCCATTCGGCAGAATCTATTTCGGGGAAAAAAGTGTCTGCTTGCAGTTGGGCCTTTACTCGAGTGAGTTCAATGCAGTGGGCAAGCGGCAAGGCTTGTTGGTATATTTCACCGCCACCAATCACGTAGGCATCTTCTCCGCTTGGAATAAGCAACAAAGCGGCATCCAAACTATCTGCAACCAAAACTCCTTCTGGGGAGAAATCAATTTGACGGCTAATCACTACATGCGTGCGGTTGGGCAATAGTCCGGGTAAACTTTCAAAGGTTTTTCGGCCCATAACAATATAGTGGCCCGCCGTAAGTGTTTTGAAATGCTTGAAATCATTGGGTAAATGCCACAACAATTCGTTGTCTTTTCCCAATTCGTTTTGTAGCCCTGCGGCGGCAATTAGTCTAATCATAGCTCAAAATATAGGCAGTAAAAATAAACAATACTGCTGCAGAAAAATCAATTTTCTTGTAAAATCAAGCAGGCAGTTCCCAATTGAATTAGAATACCAATGCTGATTTTAGTGTGTTAGAAGGGTACAAGTTTTGGTTTAGTTTGAGCATTCGTGTAGTCGAAATTTCTTTTTATACCGCCACCGCTCCTTTAATGTGTGGATGCGGATCGTAACCCTCTAAGGTGAAATCTTCAAACGTAAAATCAAAGATGTTTTTCACTGCTGGATTTAATTTCATTGTAGGCAAGTCACGTATCTCTCGCGATAATTGCAATTCCAGCTGTTCAAAATGATTGGAGTAAATGTGCGCGTCGCCAAAGGTGTGGATGAATTCGCCCGGTTCTAATTCGCAAACTTGCGCAATCATTAAAGTTAATAACGCATAGGAGGCAATATTAAAGGGAACGCCCAAGAATATATCGGCAGAGCGTTGGTACAATTGGCAAGAGAGTTTGCCGTTGGCCACATAAAACTGAAAAAAGGCATGACACGGCGGTAAGGCTACTTTCCCATTTTCTACATTTTCTGCAAATGATTTGGTCGTATCGGGCAATACCGAGGGGTTCCAAGCAGAGATCAATAATCTACGGCTGTTGGGATTGGTTTTTATTGCGGCTATTAATTCGGTAATTTGATCGATTTCTTCGTTGTTCCAATTGCGCCACTGACGACCGTAAACGGGTCCTAAATCGCCATTTTCATCGGCCCATTCATCCCAAATTTTTACTCCATTTTCTTGTAAATAGGCAATGTTGGTATCGCCTTTTAAAAACCACAACAATTCATAAATAATCGATTTGAGGTGTAATTTTTTGGTGGTAACCATCGGAAATCCTTCGCTCAAATTAAAACGCATTTGGTAGCCAAACACACTCTTGGTTCCTGTGCCGGTGCGGTCGCCTTTGAAGGTTCCTGTTTCGAGCACGTGTTTTACTAAATCGTGGTATTGTTTCATACGTTGGGCATTGTTTGATCTTCTCTGTTGTCAAGTTCGTCCCGGAGGCGGGCAGCTTTTTCGTAGTCTTCCTCCTGAATAGCCGTATCCAAGGACTCATAGAGTTCGGCAATCGAAAAGTGACTGTAGGGAGAACTGCTTATTTCTATATCGTCGTTATCTTGTAGGTCGGTCAGTGGCGTTAAAATATCATCTTCCAATTCGATGTCATCAGCCGATTGAGTTGGTTTTCTAGAAACGCCGGCTTTGTCTAGGATGTTGGGGTAGGTAAAAATGGGAGCAGCAAAACGCAATGCCAAGGCAATGGCGTCTGAGGTTCGGGCATCTATTGCTTGTTCGACTCCATCCCGTTCGCAGACAATACTCGAAAAAAATACGCCATCAACTAATTTATGAATGAGTACTTTTTTGAATTGAATATGAAAACAGTCTGCAAAATTTTTAAATAAATCATGCGTGAGCGGACGCGGAGGCGTTATTTCTTTTTCTAGGGCAATTGCTATAGCCTGAGCTTCAAACGCGCCAATCACAATAGGAATGGTGCGGTCACCGCCCACTTCGTGGAGCACTAAGGCGTAGGCCCCATTTTGGGTTTGGCTGTACGAGATGCCTTTTATGGTTAACAAGATTAAGCTCATGCCTGCAAAAGTAATCCGATTTGCTGAATACTCAAATAGTTCTACAAAATAAAAAAGCCCTTCAAATTTCAAAGGGCTTTTTTTTTGTTTAGGCTATAATTACTGAGCTTTAAAGGCCTTTAGTTTTTGGATTAACTGCGGAATTACTTCAAAAGCGTCTCCCACTACACCATAATCAGCTACTTTAAAGAAAGGCGCTTCGGGATCAGTGTTGATGACTACTTTTATTTTAGACGAATTAACTCCGGCAATATGCTGAATAGCACCTGATATGCCAATGGCGATATATAAATTGGTCGCAACCGGTTTCCCCGTTTGTCCCACGTGTTCACTATGTGGACGCCACCCCAAATCAGATACGGGTTTTGAACAGGCAGTTGCCGCACCTAGTACGGAGGCTAATTCTTCTATCATGCCCCAATTTTCAGGTCCTTTTAATCCACGTCCAGCCGAAACAACTATATCGGCGTCGGCAATGGTTATTTGGCCAGAGGATTGCTCTACTCCGGTAACGCGAACTGAATTTGCACCGCTTTCTAGGGTGGGTGTAAAATCTTCGCTAGCCGCAGCTCCATTGGCTAATACCAATCCAAATGAATTTTTAGCCAAACTAATGATGTTGCAATCGCCTTTTAATTCGGTAGTTACAAAGGCTTTGTTGGAGAAGGCAGTTCGTTTCACTTGTAATGGATTGTTGCCCAAAGGAAGCGCTACTACATTGGAAGCGTATCCGGCTTGCAAGCCAACACTAAGCAAAGGAGCGATATACAGGCTGTCGGTACTTGACGAAAGGACAACCAATTTACTATGTTCTTTTTGTGCTACTTGTTTCAAGACATCGGCATAATTTTTGGCACTAAAGGCGTTTAAGTCGGCGTGTTGTGCACACACTACCTTATCCACACCATACTCGGCTAATTCGCCACTGTTGTTGTGATTAATAGTAACGGCTGTAACCGTAGTACCCCAAGATTCGGCTACTTTTTTGGCGTAGGAAGCCAATTCAAAGGCTGTTTTTTTGAATTTACCTCCCGAAGCGTCGGGAGCAGATTCTGCATAGATTAATATAGACATAATTGGTGTTTATTTAAGGTGGGAATTAAATCACTTTGGCTTCGTTGTGCAGCAAATTGATGAGCTCGTCAAGTTGGTCTGCGGCTACTAATTTTACTGCCGATTTGGCTGCCGGTTTTTCAAATTTTACCGATACCGAATTTCCTGACGCAGTGGTCTCCAATACAGTGAGGGTTTTGGTTCTGGCGGTCATGATGCCACGCATGTTTGGAATGCGCAAATCTTTTTCTTCTACCAAGCCTTTTTGTCCGCCTACAACAAGCGGCAAACTAGCGGTTAATCGTTCTTTTCCGCCATCAATTTCGCGAGCGACTTGGGCTGTATTTCCGTCTATGGTCAATTCGATGCAGGCATTCACAAACGAATAGCCCAATAATCCGGCCAACATGCCTGGAACCATTCCACCATTATAATCGAGTGATTCTTTGCCGGCAATAACCAAATCATAGCCGCCATTTTTCACTACATCGGCGAGGGCAGTTGCCACTATAAAACCATCGGTAGGGTTGGTGTTTATGCGAATGGCTTCGTTGGCGCCAATGGCCAATGCTTTGCGCAAAGTTGGTTCGGTTTCTGGGCCACCTACATTAACTACTGTGATGTGAGCACCTTGTTGTTCTTGAAACCAGATGGCGCGTGTCAAGCCAAATTCGTCGTTGGGGTTGATCACAAATTGTACGCCGTTGGTGTCAAATTCTGTATCGCCGTTGGTAAAATTAATTTTGGAAGTAGTATCAGGAACGTGGCTGATGCAAACTAATATTTTCATCGATTGAGCGTTTTTTGTTAAAAAATTCCGGACAAAATTAGTACATTAATTTCAAATAAAAAGGGCAATCCCGAGAATATTCTGCCTATTATATCGATTTCGTAAACTACTGTAATCTGCTCCAAAATTGCTTGTGGTAATTTCGGTCAAATATTGCGTTGAACTCAACTAAAATAATTATTTTTGCTGCTCAAAAACACAAACAATCCCGATTTTCCTTACCAAATATACACCCAGATTACTATGAGAACGATACAATTTAGAGAAGCAATAGCCGAAGCCATGAGCGAAGAAATGCGTCGCGATGAATCAGTTTATTTGATGGGCGAAGAAGTAGCCGAATACAATGGAGCTTACAAAGCTTCTAAAGGAATGCTTGACGAATTTGGTCCCAAACGCATAATTGATACGCCAATTGCAGAGCTTGGATTTGCCGGAATTGCAGTTGGATCAACGATGAATGGCTGTCGTCCAATAGTAGAATACATGACCTTCAACTTTTCGTTGGTAGGAATTGATCAAATTATCAACAACGCAGCCAAAATGCGTCAAATGTCGGCCGGACAATTCCCCATGCCGATGGTATTTCGCGGACCAACCGCATCTGCCGGACAGTTGGGGGCTACACACTCGCAAGCCTTTGAAAATTGGTTTGCCAATACCCCAGGACTAAAAGTTGTGGTGCCTTCTACGGTTTATGACGCCAAAGGTCTATTGAAAGCCGCCATTCGCGATAACGATCCGGTTATTTTCATGGAATCTGAGCAAATGTATGGCGACAAAGGCGAAGTGCCCGAGGGCGAATACACGATTCCGTTGGGTGTGGCCGACATTAAAAGAGAAGGGACTGACGTAACGATTGTTTCTTTCGGAAAAATCATCAAAGAAGCGTTTATAGCAGCTGATGAATTGGCAAAAGAAGGGATCTCTTGCGAAATCATCGATTTGAGAACCGTGCGTCCGATGGATTATGACGCCATTTTAAATTCAGTAAAAAAAACCAACCGCTTGGTTGTGCTCGAAGAAGCTTGGCCGTTTGCCAGTGTGGCTTCAGAAATCACGTATATGGTACAAGAACGCGCCTTTGATTACCTAGACGCGCCTGTACAACGCATCACAACTGCCGATACACCAGCGCCGTATTCGCCAACCTTACTCAAAGAATGGTTGCCCAATGCCGCCGATGTAGTGAAAGCCGTAAAAAAAGTGATGTACAAATAACATCCTTCAAGTGGCTATTATTTTTTGAATTAGCCAATTTAAAAAACCTATTTTTGAAACTTCATCAGTAAGATTTGGTGAAGTTTTTTTTTGCCATGAAAAATCTATTTTCAATTTGTATTTTCTGCTTTGCTTTTGTGGGCGTTGTTCAAGCGCAAACAAAGGTGAGTGGTGTGGTACTCGATGAAAATAATGACCCAATACCTTTTGCAAATGTGGTCTTTGCCAACACCAAAATTGGCATTACCACCGATATAGATGGAAAATTTAACTTAAAATCGGAGAAGGATTTTACAGCAATCGAAGTTTCCTATACCGGCTACTCAGACAAGATTGTCAATTTGGCGGGCAATGTGGTTGATAATTTGCGCATTAAACTCAAAAATGGCCAACAACTCAAAGAAGTGGTAATTGTTACCCGCCCTAAAAAACACCTGTCCAAAAAAGAAAACCCAGCTTACCGCATTTTAAAAGGTATTTGGGCACACAAGAAAAAAAATGGCCTTCAATTGGTGAAGGCCTACGAGTATAAAAAATACACTTCGGTGTCGATTGGCTTGAGTAATTTAGACAGTATTTTTCTCAAAAAAACCATGGCCAAACAATACGACAGTATTGTAAAAATCATCAAATCGGGCAAAAAAGACAAGCGGTTTTTTGTGCCTATTTATATGAAAGAAAATTACGAGGCCATTTACGGAAACAATCAGCTTAAAAAAGAACGCATTGATATAGAAGCTGAGCGAAATATTGGGGTGAGCCAGTACGGATTTTTGTTTGACCGAATTAGCAACACTTTTTCAAATATTAATGTGTACCAAGACGACATAGAAATCCTGAACAAAACCTTTGTAAGTCCAATTTCTACGCGTGGCTATGGCATATATGATTACGTACTTAAGGACAGTATTGAAGAGAACAACAAAAAAATCTATCAAATCTATTTTTTTCCAAGACAGGAAGGAACTATTGGATTTGAGGGAAGTTTTAAAGTAGTTGACCGCACTTTTTCGCTTACAGAGGTGACCATGCGGGTAAACAAAAACATCAACCTAAACTTGGTGCGAAATCTGTCAATCGAAAAGAATTTTAAAATTGTTGACGACAGTATTTTCTTGCCCGAGCGCGATTTTTACGAAGGTGATTTTACCTTACTCACCAAGAATGACCAAGAAAAAGGACTGTTTGTACGCAAAAATATCGTCTTTAGTGAATACGATTTAAATCCTTCTCGTCCCAATGATTTTTATGCTGTGAAAATCAATCAAATTCGACGGGATCAATTTGAAAAACAAGATGCCTACTGGGATAAAATTGTAACCAAAGATCCCACCTTGGCCGGTACGCGAAAAATAATAGGTGAATTAAAGGACAATCCGCGCGTAAAAAATGTATCAACGGCCATTACCATTATATCAACCGGATACTTTGATTTGTTCAAGGGCGTTCAGTTTGGCTCATTGTGGCAAACAATTTCGAATAACAATGTCGAAGGCCTTCGACTCACAGCTGGATTGCGCAGTTTTATCACACCCGATGATCGATTTAGAACGCGGGTGTATACGGCCTATGGAACCTTAGACACCAAACTAAAATACGGCGGCGAGGCAAAATACTTGTTGTTTCGAGAACCACGCATTACACTGGGTATAGCGCATATCAACGACAACTTGCAATTGGGAGGTCAGAGCTTGCAGGTAAATGATTTATTAAATTCGGTCAATGAAACCAATTTGCTCATTATGCGGGGCACCAATTACTTTTTGTCCCGGGTGAACAAAAACTCCTTATATGTAGATTGGGCCATACATAAAAATCTTCATTTATCAGTCACCGGGGTTCACCGCTATATTCGCTCGGCCTCACCTGACTATTTCTCTTTGGATTATTCTTATGATAACGGCGCGACCGTACGTTCTAATCTTACCGATTTTACGACCAATGTTGGCTTTACCTATACGCCCAAGCGAGTAGTCTATGGCTTTGGTGTCGATCAACGATTTGGGGCAACCTTACATCCCACGTACACCCTTAAATACACGCGCGGAATCAGTGGATTTTTAGGCAGTGAATTGGCTTATAATAAAGTGCAGGCTTCGGTTTCAAGGCCCGTTTTTGTGAGTAATTTTGGTATTTTCAGGCCCTATGTTGAGGTTGGCAAGTGTTTTGAAACACTTCCATTGCCTTTGTTGTTTCCGGTAGCTGCCAATCAATCGTATTCGGTTGATTTTAAATCTTTTTGTTTGCTTGATTATTATGATATGGTAACAGATACCTACATCATGGGCTCTTTTCAACATCATTTTAATGGCTATATTTTCAATAAAATTCCAGGATTAAAAAAACTCAAACTCCGCGAAATCGGATTTTATCGCGCCATATATGGCAGCATTCGTCCGGAAAATAGCGCCATCAACCAATCGTCAATTGAGTACATTGCTCCGTCACGATCGGCTTACGCTGAGTATGGATTTGGTATTGAAAATATTGGGTATGGTAATTTCAGACCGCTACGCTTTGATTTTGTTTGGCGTACCGATTTTCAAAACATCAATGGGCCCGAGGCTCCTCGATTTGGTATCCGAATTGGATTCAACCCCAACTTTTAATCCAATAGGTTCTGTTTTTTGTCTGCTTTGGTGTTCGTCACTTTTGATTTGTCACTTCTTTTTCTTTGTTCAAGCGCAATAAGCGGTTACATCTTGTGTATATTCTGGTTTTTTTGTTATTTTTGCCCCCGATAAATTAAGAACTAAAATTAACCGTATGGATTCATTTATGATTTATGTGCCAATTGTTATGGCAATTATTGGGTTGCTTTTTATGGCAACCAAAAGAGCTTGGGTATTGAAACAAGACGCTGGAGATGGTAAAATGAAAGAGATTTCAGAATACATCTACGAAGGAGCCTTGGCTTTCTTGAAAGCAGAATACCGTTTGCTGGCTATTTTTGTATTGATTGCAAGTGTAGCATTGGCAGGTATTACTTTTCTGCCAGGCGTAAAAACACACATGTTAATTGTAATTGCCTTTATTTTTGGCGCCTTCTTTTCAGCTTTAGCTGGAAACATGGGGATGAAAATCGCAACCAAAACCAACGTAAGAACTACACAAGCTGCCCGAACTAGTTTGCCGCAAGCGCTTAAAGTTTCGTTTGGCGGAGGAACCGTAATGGGTTTAGGTGTTGCCGGATTAGCCGTTTTAGGACTTACAGGTTTCTTTATTATATTTTTCCGTTTTTTCATGAACGGTGTTTGGACTAATACCGAGGACATGACTATTGTATTAGAAACGTTAGCTGGTTTCTCTTTGGGTGCCGAGTCTATTGCTTTATTTGCTCGTGTGGGTGGAGGTATTTATACCAAAGCGGCCGACGTTGGTGCTGACTTAGTAGGTAAAGTAGAAGCAGGAATTCCAGAAGATGATCCACGTAACCCAGCTACTATTGCTGATAACGTAGGAGATAACGTAGGTGACGTGGCTGGTATGGGTGCTGATTTATTCGGTTCATATGTAGCAACTGTTTTGGCTGCGATGGTTTTAGGAAACTACGTGATTAAAGATATGGGTGGTAAAATCGAAGATGCTTTTGGCGGAATCGGACCAATTTTATTGCCAATGGCCATTGCAGGTTTTGGAATTTTATTCTCTATCGTTGGAACGATGTTGGTAAAAATTTCGAGTGATGACGCCAAAGAACCACAAGTACAAAAAGCATTAAACATCGGAAACTGGGTTTCTATTGTCTTGACTGCAATTGCTTGTTACTTTTTAGTACAATATATGTTGCCAGTTACCATGAAAATGGGATTCTTTGGCGAAGGAATTAAAGATATTTCATCGATGCGTGTTTTCTATGCAACGATTATCGGATTGGTAGTTGGTGGAGCCATTTCATCAGTTACCGAGTACTATACTGGATTAGGCACAAAACCCGTAATGGCAATTGTACAAAAATCATCAACTGGAGCAGGAACCAACGTAATTGCAGGTTTGGCTACCGGAATGATTTCTACGTTCCCAACCGTATTGTTATTTGCTGCGGCCATTTGGGGATCGTATGCGCTAGCTGGTTTCTACGGAGTTGCCTTGGCTGCCTCGGCAATGATGGCTACTACTGCGATGCAATTGGCTATTGATGCTTTTGGACCAATTTCTGATAATGCCGGTGGTATTGCTGAGATGAGTGAATTGCCAAAAGAAGTGCGTACCCGTACCGACATTTTGGATTCTGTTGGTAACACTACTGCGGCAACTGGAAAAGGATTTGCGATTGCTTCGGCAGCCTTAACCTCTTTGGCTTTGTTTGCGGCTTATGTAACCTTTACCGGAATTGACGGAATCAACATCTTCAAAGCGCCAGTATTGGCCATGTTATTTGTGGGCGGAATGATTCCCGTTGTATTCTCGGCCTTGGCCATGAACTCAGTAGGAAAAGCGGCCATGGACATGGTATACGAAGTGCGTCGTCAGTTTAAAGAAATTCCGGGCATTATGGAAGGAACTGGTAAGCCGGAATACGCAAAATGTGTCGATATTTCTACCAAAGCTGCTTTGCGCGAAATGATGTTGCCGGGTATTTTAACCATTGGTTTCCCTATTGCTATTGTATTGTTGGGCAAATTAGTGTATGCCGACAACAACCAATTGATTGCCGAAATGTTAGGAGGCTATATGGCTGGAGTAACCGTTTCGGGTGTACTTTGGGCTGTGTTCCAAAACAATGCCGGTGGTGCTTGGGATAATGCAAAAAAATCGTTCGAAGCAGGTGTAATGATCAACGGAGAAATGACCTACAAAGGTTCAGATGCACACAAAGCTGCGGTAACTGGTGATACAGTTGGTGATCCATTTAAAGATACTTCAGGTCCATCGATGAACATCTTAATCAAATTAACCTGTTTAATCGGATTGGTAATTGCGCCCATCTTAGGAAGTGGAGAACATGAAAATGCACCAAAAGTGATGCTACTTAAAATGGAATGTGCAGGTGAGATGATGGGCAAATGCGACATGAGCAAATGTGCCACGATGACCAAAGACGAATGTGCCGCCATGTGCGATTCATTAAAATGCACACCTGAGCAAAAAGAAATGTGTTTGTCACACTACGATGCTGAGGGTAAATTTGTTGCACCAGCGGAAGGAAAAGCAGCGTGTTGCGCCAAAAAAATGGACAAAGTAATTACGGTTAACATTGAAAACGTAGACGGAAAAGCCAAAGCCACCGTAAAAACTTCTACCAATGGTGCTGCCAATGTGCAGACGTTTGAAGGTACTTTAGAAGAAGTAAAAGCTAAAGTAGAAGCCTTGAAATAATCAAGTCAGCTGATAAATAATAAATGCCTCACGCAAGTGGGGCATTTTTTTCGCTTGTGTATGAGATGTATAAATAAAACAACAATAAGACGTAAACCGGCATAAAAAAAGCCACTTAAAAAGCAGCTTTTGGAGTTAAAATAAGCCGTTTATTTCGGCGTCAATTCGGTTGATGATGGACCCTAAATCTTCGGGGTTATTCACAAAATCAATAGCATCTACATCAATAATCAGTAATTTTCCTTTGTCATAATTGGTAATCCAAGCTTCGTAACGCTCGTTGAGTCGACTCAAATAATCAATCGAAATGGAGTTCTCATACTCGCGACCACGTTGGTGAATTTGACTCACCAAGTTGGGAATCGAAGAGCGCAAGTAGATGAGCATATCCGGCGGAGCTACTAGGCTTTCCATCAATTCAAACAAAGAAGAATAATTCTGGAAGTCCCTATTGGTCATGAGCCCCATAGCATGCAAATTGGGCGCAAAAATATGGGCGTCTTCATAAATAGTTCGGTCCTGAATAATTTTTTTTCCGCTTTCGCGAATTTGCAACACCTGATGAAAACGAGAGTTCAAGAAATAGATTTGCAAATTGAACGACCAACGTTCCATTTGGTGGTAAAAATCATCTAAGTAGGGATTGTCCACCACATCTTCAAAGTGTGGTTCCCATTTAAAGTGTTTGGCTAACAAACGCGTGAGCGATGTTTTTCCTGCCCCTATATTTCCGGCTACAGCTATATGCATATTATGGTGATAAAATTTTGTAATTGCTTATTTCGGGGTTGGTAAAAATAGTTAAAATTTGGTCTTTAAAACTAAAGTTAGCACAGCTTTTTTTATCAACAGCAAGTAAGGTTTTGCTTTCTTCAATACGCGAGTAATAGTACAATTCTTGATTAATGCAATACACGAGTCCGTGGTTGCGGTCTAGCTGTACTGTATCGTAATCGGGAGCAGTGCCCAACAAATTTATTTTACCATAAATAGTGCATTCATACCAATTGTGTGCTTGGTCTATCCACTGAAATTTATTAAAATCAGATTGATAATAGGCCATCGATTCCGTAAATGGAGTAGAAATAACTTGGTATTCTTTGTTTTTCAAGGCTAACAACCCCAACTGATTAGTCAAGCTGTTGTAGATCCATAATTTATTTCCTTCGGCCAAGCCCACAGCCGAGGCAACAATAGGTGTGTTTGCCGCAGATAAATCTACTTTTTCAATTTCATTCAATTGATTGTCCAATAACACTACCGTGTTGAAGCTTTCGTAATACAAGACAATCTTTAAGGGGTTGGTTAAAATTACTTGGGAGATAGAACCCAAACTGGGATTTTTATATTGCCAAATTTGCTTGTCATCAGTTTTAGTGAGTTGTTGCTTGCTGCCACTATAAATGGCTCCATAGGCATCTCGGCCATAAAACAGTTCGTCCGTGCACGCTTGTGTGGAGAGCGGTGTAATCAAAATCGTTGATTCTTGGGCCTGGCTTTGCCATATACAAAGCAGTACCAGAAGGTATTTTGCTATTTTCATAAAGCTAAAATAGTACTTCTGCACCTGACCGAAAGCCTAATTTCTATAAATCTTTTAACAAAATAGGTTTCGTTCTATGAAAGCGTTTTCACATCTTTGTTGCACCAAAATTGTAAAAAATGAAAAAATACATCTTAATTTCCATTTGTTTAGTTGTGGGCTTGGCAAAAAGCTATGCACAAGATTTTCAAGGCATGGCCACCTACGAGTCCAAAACAAGCACCGCTGATTTTAAGTCCCGCATGCAAGGCAATAAAGACATGACCCCTGATGTGCAAAAAATGATCGAAGAGCGCATGAAGCTCATGTTTGAAAAAACCTTTCACTTGTATTTTAGCCGAACCACTTCGATCTATAAAGAAGAAGAAAAATTAGAGGCAGCTGGACAAAATCCGGGCTTTCGAATGATGTCGAATATGATGGGAACGGGCGGTACCTTCTACAAAAACACCAAAGAAAAAACCTATACGGTTGACAAGGAATTCATGGGAAAAGAATTTTTAATACAGGATTCCTTGCCCAAGTTGGCCTGGAAAATGGAAAGCGAAACCAAGCAGATTGGCGGCTACACCTGTTTTAAAGCCACCGCGATTCGCGAAGCCAGTCAGACTGATTTTCGAAATTTCCGCATGAAAAAAAAGGAAGAAGAAAAAAAGGAAGCAACTCCCAAAACCAACCTGATGGACGAAATCACTTTGCCCAAAGAGGTTACTATAACGGCTTGGTATTCGCCAGAAATTCCCGTTTCGCAAGGACCCGAAAATTACTGGGGATTACCGGGTTTGATTTTGGAAGTAAACGACGGAAAAACCACGATTTTATGTTCTAAAGTAGTGCTCAACCTAAAAGACAAAGTAGAAATAAAAGCGCCTACAACTGGCGAAGAAATTACCCAAAAAAAATACGACGAAACGGTGATCAAAAAAATGGAAGAGTTTCGTGAAATGGGCGGTGGGAGAAACGGCATGCAAATTCGCATGGGTAATTAAGCAAAACAACCATGAAAAAAGCACTGGTGTTTGCCCTGTTTTTCCTATCAATTATGGGCTTTGCTCAAACGGTTCGGGTAGAAGGACTCATTACCGATGCCCAACAAACTCCGCTCGAAATGGCCAATATCATGGCCGTTCGATCGTCAACCAAAGACATGGATGGCTATGCCATAACCAACGACAAAGGCAAGTTTCAACTGCAAATCAAAGCCAATACCGCCTATGTACTCAAAGTGAGTTATTTGGGCATGCAGTCCAAAGAAATTACGCTCACTACGGCGGGAGTAAATCTCACGCAAAACATTAGCCTAGAGGCCGAAGGAATAGAACTAAAGGGCGTGGAGATTGTGCGGGAAATGCCGGTTTCTATCAGAGGCGATACCATTATCTACAATGCCGATTCGTTTAAAACGGGAACCGAACGCAAACTAGAAGACGTCTTGAAAAAGCTGCCAGGCGTTGAGGTAAATGCCAATGGCGAAGTAGAAGTAGAAGGCAAAAAGGTGACTAAACTCATGGTAGAAGGCAAAGACTTTTTTGATGGCGATACCAAACTGGGCGTCAAAAACATTCCTGCTGATGCCATTGACAAGATACAAGTGCTGCGCAACTACAACGAAATTAGCGCGTTAAAAGGGGTGGAGAACAACAACGAAGATGTCGCCATGAACATCAAACTCAAGAAGGGAAAAAAGAACTTTTGGTTTGGGGATGCACAGGTCGGAATTGGCGTAGCGCGGGACGACAGCCGCTTTATTGTGAATCCCAAATTGTTTTATTACAGCCCCGAATACAGCATTAATTTGTTGGCCAATTTTAATAATTTGGGCGAATTGCCGTTTACCCCACAAGACTACTTTAAATTCACCGGCGGATTTAAAAATGTGATGAAAAAAGGGGGGACAAATTTTAACGTGTCCTCAAATGATTTGGGTATTTCGCTGATGCAAAACAACCGTGCCAAGGCCATAGAAACCCAGTTTGGCGCCACCAATTTTTCGTATACCGTGACCAAATCTTGGAATATCAGTGGGTTTGTTATTGGCTCGTCTACGCTAACCGATTTAGAAACTCAAAGCCAGGTAAACCGAGTGGATAATGCTAATCTACAGCAAGTTACACGTCAAAAAACGCTGGAATCCACGCACCAAAAAAGCAATTTAGGCTTGTTTAAACTAAGTTCAACCTACAAACCGTCGGCCAAGTTGCAGTTTGATTATGATGTCTTGCTCAAAACTTCGGCGCAACAAGAAATGAGTCAATTAAGCTCAGAAACCACCACGCCTTTTATCGTGGAAAACCAAACCATCAACACGCAAAAAAAACAAGATCCCATTTCGGTTCAACAAAACGCCAATTGGTATTATACGCCAACCGACAAACAGGTTTTTGCGGTCGAAATCCAGCATTTGTATCAGGATGAAAATCCGTTTTACAACACCAATCTGGGTGTAAATCCATTTCCGGATTCGCTCATTCCCGAGCAATTTTCACCCAATTTGGGTTTGGTAGATGAGCCGTCAGGGCGCTATGATTTGAATCAAAATCGATTTGTCAAAACCAATAAAACCGATGCCAAATTTGATTATTACTATAGCCTAACATCTAAAACCAACCTCAACATTACCACAGGCTATTTGTATACGCACCAAAATTTCAATTCCAATTTATTCCAATTGCTAGATAACGGGAGCACAAATGGGTTGAACGACAATTCCAAAAACCGCGTGCGTTTTCAGTTTAACGATGCGTATGTTGGCGTACATTTCAAGTGGTTGGTAGGCAAACTCACAGTAAACCCGGGATTTTCTGCGCACCAATACTATACACAAGACAGCCAACTAGGCCTGCAATACCAAACATCATTCACACGCATCTTGCCCGATGTGTATGCCTTGTACCAACTCAAAAAATCGGAAACGCTCACCTACAATTATTCGGTAACCACCGATTTTACGGATATTAAAAACTTGGCAGAGGGCTATGTGCTGTCCAATTACAATGCCTTGTTTCGAGGCACACGTTATCTAGAAAACGCGCTGCTGCAAAATCATTCGCTGCGGTATTTCAGGTACAATCTGTTTAATTTTACCAACATTTTTGGGTTTGTGAATTACAGCCGAAAAGTAAATGCCATCAAAACAGAAGCGTTGTTTACAGGGATGAATCAATTTTCTACGCTCTACAATTCCAATTTCCCCGACGAAACCCTGAGCAGCATGTTCAATTACGGCCGTTCCTTTGGGCATCTAAAAGCCAGTGTCAATGCATCGGTCAATTGGTCCAAGTTCTATAATATTCGTTTGCAGTCAGTGGTGAATGTAACCCGCACGCCCTTAGTAACCGAATCCATTTCACAGAGTTATACCGGCAAATTAGGTACCAATTACAAAAACGCACCCAATCTTGAACTGGGTTATACACTCACTGCAAATGATTACCAAAGCAGTACATTTTATACCGAAAAACCCTTTGCCAAATTGGATTATTACTTTTGGGAGGCATTTTCATTTGTAGCAGAATACGAGTTTTATCAGTATTCAAATAACGACAAAACCATTCGCAACACCTACGATTTTCTAACTGCCAAATTGCAGTACCAGCAAAAAGATAAGCCTTGGGAATTTGAGTTGTCGGGTACCAATTTATTAAATACTACTTCGCTAAACGACGACAGTTTCACTCAGTTTCAGACGCGGACTTCGCAATATCAAGTGCAACCGCGGTATGTGGTGTTTAGCATCAAATACCATTTGTAACAAAAAACGCCCGATACTAGATGCATCGGGCGTTTCAATATCAAATACACTTGGATTATAGACCAAATGCTGCTTTTACCTCGTCAACTTTGTTGAGTTGTTCCCATGTAAATAATTCTACAGTAACTGTTTTTTGTAAGCCACCTGGCGCTTTAAACGTTTTGGTTACGGTTTCGTGTTGACGACCCATGTGGCCATAGGCTGCTGTTTCGCTGTAAATGGGGTTGCGCAATTTTAAATTTTGCTCAATATAGTATGGACGTAGATCAAAAAGTACTTCTACTTTTTTGGCAATTTCGCCGTCGGTTAAGGTTACTTTGGCAGTCCCGTAGGTATTCACGTTGATCGAAGTAGGTTTGGCCACCCCAATTGCATAGGAAACTTGCACCAATACTTCGTCACACAAACCTGCCGCCACTAAGTTTTTGGCTATATGTCGGGTTGCATAGGCCGCCGAACGGTCTACTTTTGAAGGGTCTTTTCCGGAGAATGCACCACCGCCGTGTGCGCCTTTTCCGCCATAGGTGTCTACAATAATTTTACGTCCGGTTAATCCGGTATCCCCGTGCGGTCCGCCAATTACAAATTTTCCGGTAGGATTAATGTGGTAGGTAATGTGGTCGTTAAACAAATGCGCATATTGTGGGTATTTGGCTTTTACTCGTGGGATTAAAATGGACACCAAATCATGTTTTATTTTGGCCAACATCTTGGCTTCTTCGTCAAAGTCGTCGTGTTGGGTAGAGATCACAATTGCATCAATGCGAACGGGTTTGTTTTCGTCGGAGTATTCTAAGGTAACTTGTGATTTGGCATCAGGACGTAGGTAGGTAATTTGAGTGTTTTCGCGTCGGATGGCAGCCAATTCAATTAATATTGCATGCGATAAATCAAGAGCCAAGGGCATGTAATTTTCAGTTTCGTTGGTGGCATAGCCAAACATCATTCCTTGGTCACCAGCACCTTGATCTTCGGGATTGCTGCGTTCTACTCCTTGGTTAATGTCACTCGATTGTTCGTGAATGGCAGAAAGTACGCCACACGAATTGGCCTCAAACATGTATTCGCTTTTGGTGTAACCAATTTTCTTGATCACATCGCGGGCTATTTGCTGTACATCCAAATAGGTGTCCGATTTTACTTCGCCCGCCAAAATCACTTGACCAGTTGTAACCAAGGTTTCGCAAGCTACTTTTGAACTGGGGTCAAAGGCCAAAAAGTTGTCAATTAAAGCGTCTGAAATTTGATCGGCCACTTTGTCTGGGTGCCCTTCACTAACCGATTCGGATGTAAATAAATAAGCCATAGTATATTCTCTTTAGTAATTATAATTAAAAATAAAAGAGAGGAGAAAAACGTAAAATAGCTAAAGGGGAAAGTCCTGCTTTAGCATTTTTTAACGAGGTTGCAATCAGATCAAATTTCTCCTCAAAATTCTGTTGCAAATTTAGAACTATTTTGCAAATCACATTCTAAATTTCAAATTTATTTTATATTTGCAATACAAACTCTTAAAAAATCAATATGATGAAAAAATTACTTTACTTATTTATGGTATTGCCTTTTGCAGCTTTGGCTCAAAATCAATACAATTACGGATTCAGCGGAACTACTGCTGATTTGACTACTGCTGGCTGGGTTCGCACCAACCAAAGTACCGCGGCTTCTACAACTTTATGGACAGTTGCTTCGTATACTCCGGTTACCGTGAGCGCAACTGTACAAGCATTGCCATTTAGCACACAAGCTTACACTGCTGGACAAGTATGCCCAGTGCCAGTTGGACAAGCAGGTGGAAACAACTCCTTTTCCTTAGTAAATTTTACCAGTACATCAAGTACTGCAACCACTGGAGCAACAATTAGCAATTGGTTAATTTCTCCAACTATTACCGTTCAAAATGGCGATGTAGTTTCGTTTTATTCTCGCATCGGAAAATTCTCAGCTACAAATACAGCTTCCTACCCAGACAATTTGCAGTTGCGTATGAGTACCAATGGTGCTTTTACAGCTAATCCTGCAGCGGGACCAGCTGATACAGGAGATTACAGCGAAGTGTTGGTTGACATCAATCCAAACTTTGATTTGACGGTATTTCCAGCAACTTGGACCATGTACTCGTATACAGTTAGTGGTTTAGATGTACCTACTGATTGTAAATTTGCTTTCAGATATTATGTAATTGATGGTGGACCTCAAGGTAACAACTCTGATATTATTGGTCTTGATACTTTCTCAGTTGATCGTCCATTGGCTACCAATGATTTCTTTAAAGGAAACTTCTCGGTATATCCAAATCCAGCTACTAGCGTATTGAATATTGCCAATCGCAACAACTTAGAAGTTACTTCAGCTGTAATCACAGACGTAAACGGACGTGTAGTAAGCCAAGTAAATGGAACTGTTGCACAAATTAACATCGCCGATTTAACTGCAGGTGTTTATTTCTTAAAAGTGACTACCACTCAAGGAGTGGGAACTACAAGAGTTGTAAAAAACTAAGTTAGTTCTATACCAAAACAAAGCCTGTACAGCAATGTGCAGGCTTTTTTTTAGTTTGTTACGAAAACGATATCGTAATTTTTAATTTTCCCGCTTGTAAATCTAATTTGGATATCCGTACTTTGCATTGTTCATACTTGTATTGATTGTTATCACGAAAGCTGGAGGGAATAGACCCGTTGAAAGCTTAGCAACCTCTCGTCCTATACGAGAAAGGTGCTACATTCTATCCGCCTTGGCGGAGCAGATAACCCCGAGAAATTCTTTCTCCCTTTCCTGATAACCTATTGATGCCTATTGAGCTTGTTTCATTAACATGACAACTTGCAATTATGTTAGCTATTCAAGAAGCGATCAAACAACGCATACTCGTGCTCGACGGAGCCATGGGAACGCTGTTGCAACGCAATAATTTTTCGGAAGAAGATTTTAGAGGAACCCGATTTAAGGATTTTCTTCATCCACTTAAAGGCAACAACGATTTGTTGTCGATTACCCAACCCGAAGCCGTAAAAAAAGTGCACCGCTTGTATTTTGAAGCCGGTGCTGATATTGTAGAAACCAATACCTTTTCGTCAACCACAATTGGTATGGCCGATTACCACTTGGAAGACTTGGTCTATGAATTAAATTACCAGTCGGCCAAAATAGCCCGTGAAGTAGCCAACGAATTTACCGACAAACCGCGTTACGTGGCCGGTTCTATTGGGCCAACGAATCGAACTGCTTCGATGTCACCCGATGTGAATGATCCCGGCTATCGGGCGGTGACATTTGATGAACTGCGTGTGGCTTACAAACAACAAGTAGAGGCTTTAATCGATGGCGGTTGCGATGTATTGTTGGTCGAAACCATCTTTGATACGCTCAATGCCAAAGCCGCTTTGTTTGCCATAGAAGAAGTAAAAGAAGCCCGAAAGTTGGACATTCCTGTCATGGTCTCAGGAACAATTACTGATGCGTCTGGCCGAACCTTATCGGGTCAAACGGTAGAAGCTTTTTTAATTTCGATTTCGCACATTCCCTTGTTGAGTATTGGGTTTAATTGCGCGTTGGGTGCCGATCAACTGAAGCCTTATTTGTCGCGTTTGGCCATGAATACGCAATTGAATATTTCGGCCCATCCCAATGCGGGCTTGCCCAATGCCTTTGGCCAATATGACCAAACTCCCGAAGAAATGCAAGCGCTGATTAAATCCTATTTGCAAGATAATTTAATCAATATCATAGGCGGTTGTTGTGGCACAACTCCGGAGCATATTAAAGCGATTGCAGATGTGGCGAAGGAGTTTAGGCCGAGAGGTAGTAGGGAATAGGTTGTAGGTTTCAGGTTTCAGGTTTCAGGTTTACTCCGCTCCGCTTCGTCGGTTCGTCCCGAAGCTTCGGGACTCGGGTCAGGTTTCAGGTTTCAGGTTTCAGGTTTCAGGTTTCAGGTTTCAGGTTTTTTAAAAAGGATAATAAATTTATGAATAATATAGGTGCAAAATATTTAAAACTGTCTGGACTAGAACCGCTCGTTGTGACGCCCGAAAGTAATTTCATCAACGTGGGCGAGCGCACCAATGTGACTGGTTCGCGAAAATTTTTGCGATTAATCAAGGAAGAAAAATACGAAGAAGCGCTCACGGTAGCCAGAGAACAAGTAGAAGGTGGAGCCCAAATTATTGACGTGAATATGGACGAGGGCATGCTTGATGGCGTGTATGCGATGACAAAATTCCTCAACTTAATTGCCGCCGAGCCAGATATTGCCCGTGTGCCGGTGATGATTGATAGTTCCAAATGGGAAATTATCGAAGCCGGATTAAAAGTAATACAAGGCAAGGGAATTGTCAATTCGATTTCTTTAAAAGAAGGCCAAGATCAATTTATAACTCACGCCAAACTCATCAAGCGCTATGGAGCAGCAGTAATTGTGATGGCTTTTGACGAAAAAGGCCAAGCCGATACCTACCAGCGCCGCATCGAAATTTGCAAAAGAAGTTATGATATCTTGGTACAGGAAGTTCATTTTCCAGCTGAAGACATCATTTTTGATCCTAATATTTTTCCGGTGGCAACCGGCATGGACGAGCACAAACGCAATGCGCTCGATTTTTTTGAAGCCACCCAATGGATCCGACAAAATTTGCCACATGCCGGCATTTCGGGCGGCGTGAGTAATGTGTCTTTTTCTTTTCGTGGGAATGACAAAGTGCGCGAAGCCATGCATTCGGCTTTTTTATACCACGCCATTCAACACGGCATGACTATGGGGATCGTAAATCCAGAAATGCTGGAAATTTACGATCAAATCGATCCTGTATTGTTGGAACATGTAGAAGACGTTTTGCTCAACCGACGCGACGATGCCACCGAACGATTATTGGACTTGGCCGAGAGCTTCAAAGGAATTGCTTCAGGTGCAGGAGGAGAGAAAGAAATACAAGAATGGCGAAACGGTTCAGTACAAGAACGGCTCACGCATTCCTTGGTGAAAGGCATCGACGAATTCATCGAATTAGATGTAGAAGAAGCCCGAATTGGGGCAGTCAAAGCCATTGAGGTTATCGAGATCAATTTGATGGCCGGCATGAATGTGGTAGGAGATTTATTTGGCAGCGGAAAAATGTTTTTGCCGCAAGTTGTGAAATCGGCACGGGTAATGAAAAAAGCGGTGGCGTATTTGTTGCCCTTTATTAGCCCCCCGGCCCCCGAAGGGGGAGTAAAATCCGCGCAATATTGGGCAACTGCAAATCCAGTAAATTATGGTTTATTGAAAAAATTTGCTTTAGAAATGAGAAACAAACCCACTAAAGCAGAGCACTTGCTTTGGAGTGTTTTGTGTAATAAAGGTGTAGCCGGGTATAAATTTAGAAGACAGCACATCATCGGAAATTACATAACCGATTTCATTTGCTTGAAAACAAATTTAATTATTGAGGTTGATGGCGGTATTCATCAGTTGCCAGAGAACAAAGCATCCGATGCTGAACGAACAAAATGGTTACTTGCTGAAGGATATCGTATCATTAGATTTTCAAATAACGAAGTAGAATTTACCATTGAAAATGTAATTGAAAAAATTCTTGCTAATATTGAGGCTCCCCCATTGGGGGCGGGGGGGGCGGGAAAAATCTTGATGGCTACCGTAAAAGGCGACGTGCACGACATCGGGAAAAACATCGTGTCGGTGGTGTTGGCCTGCAATAATTTTGAAATCATTGATTTGGGCGTCATGGTACCACCCGAAAAAATAATCGAAACGGCTCAACGCGAACAGGTCGATATTATTGGCTTGAGCGGATTGATTACACCCTCCTTAGACGAAATGGTGTATCTGGCCAAAGAAATGGAGAAATTAAACATCAGCATTCCTATAATGATTGGTGGAGCCACCACTTCGCGTGCGCATACCGCTGTAAAAATTGCCCCCGAATATTCGGCTACAGTAGTTCACGTAAACGATGCTTCGCGTGCAGTAACCGTAGCCAGTAATTTGTTGCACAACGAAACCAAAGATTCCTACACGACAGCCATTCGTGCCGAATACGACCAATTGCGCGAAGGGTATTTGAGCCGCAGTCGAGACAAAAATTTCCTGTCTATAGAAGCAGCTCGGAAAAATAAATTGCATTTGGACTGGGAACGTTTCACGCCACAAAAACCCAATTTCATCGGCAGCAAAACGGTTGAAGTAGCCTTGGACCAACTGGTAGAATTTATCGACTGGACACCCTTTTTTGGCTCCTGGGAATTGTATGGCAAATACCCAGCCATCCTTACTGATGAGGTGGTGGGCGAGCAAGCTTCAGTTTTATTTGCCGATGCCAAAAAAATGCTGAATCAAATCGTTTCCGAAAAATGGTTTACGGCCAAAGGAATACTCGGAATTTTTCCGGCCAACACCATCAACGACGACGACATCGAACTACAACGGACAACGTTTTTAACCCTTCGCCAACAATCCCAAAAAACGGCCGGCGCGCCCAACATTGCCTTGGCCGATTTTATAGCACCCAAAGACAGTGGCAAGCAAGATTATCTCGGATGTTTTTGTGTAACGACCGGTTTTGGCGTAGAAGAAAAAGCCATTCATTTCGAAAAACAATTGGACGATTACAATGCCATTTTAGTCAAAGCCTTGGCTGATCGTTTGGCTGAGGCCTTTGCCGAATATTTGCATTTGCAAGTACGTACAGAAATTTGGGGGTATGCGGCCAACGAAAATTTATCTAATTCTGAGCTAATTCAGGAAGATTACAAAGGCATCCGACCAGCACCCGGTTATCCGGCTTGCCCTGATCATTTGGAAAAACCGACCATTTGGAAATTATTGCAAGTCGAGGAAACGATTGGCGTAAAATTAACCGAAAGTATGGCCATGTGGCCCGCTTCATCGGTTTCGGGCTATTATTTTGCCCATCCCGAAAGCAAGTATTTTGGCTTGGGAAAAATTAAACCCGATCAAGTGGAAGACTATGCCAAACGAAGAAATATCAGTACCGAAGTAGCCACAAAATGGCTTTCGCCAAACATAGCAGATTAAAATTGTTTCAAGTTTCAAGTTTCAGGTTTCAGGTTTCAAGTTGAAAATTTAAAGAATAAATCAGAATACTACTAATGAAAGTAACCCAGCACATCGAAAACGCCCAAGGAAAGCCCCTGTTTTCCTTCGAAATTTTACCGCCTTTGAAAGGCCAAAATATTCAATCTATTTTTGACAACATTGACCCCCTAATGGAGTTCAAACCGCCGTTTATAGACGTGACCTACCACCGCGAAGAATACGAATTCAAGGAGCTGCCCAGCGGTTTATTGCAAAAAAAAGTAGTCAAAAAACGTCCAGGAACCGTGGGCATTTGCGCGGGTATTCAAAACAAGTACAACGTCGACGCCATCCCGCATATTTTGTGTGGCGGGTTTACCAAAGAAGACACCGAGAATTTGTTGATTGATTTGGATTTCTTGGGGATAGACAATGTAGTGGCCTTGCGTGGCGATGCCTTGAAAAATGAAATCTATTTTAAAGCCGAAAAAGAAGGCAACGAATATGCCAGTGAATTGGTGACGCAAATCAGCAACTTGAACAAAGGCATTTACCTGGACGAAGACCTCAAAAATTCGGCAGAAACCAATTTTTGCATTGGTGTTTCGGGTTATCCCGAGAAACACATGGAAGCCCCAAGTTTTGACAGCGACATTCATTTCTTGAAACAAAAAATTCACAACGGCGCCGATTATATTGTGACACAAATGTTTTTTGACAACCAAAAATTCTTTGATTTTGTGGCCAAATGCCGACAAGAAGGCATCACAGTTCCGATTATTCCGGGCTTAAAACCCTTGGCAACCAAAAAACAACTGAACCAAATTCCGCTGCGATTCAGCATCGATTTGCCCGACCAACTCATCATGGAGGTGGTGAAAGCCAAAGACAATGATGCTGTGCGCCAAATTGGAATCGAATGGTGCACCGCGCAAAGCAAAGAGCTTTTGGCCGCAGGAATTCCAGTCTTACATTATTATTCAATGGGCAAGTCAGACAACATCAAACAAATTGCACAAGCGCTGTTTTAAAAAATAGAATATATTTACCGCCAAATTTCCCGCATGAAACAATTTCTATTTGGTAGTGTACTTATGTTGTGTTCATTGAGTTGGGCGCAACAAAAAGCCAAACCCTACGCGCTAGAAGGGTCTGTATTGCGCGGTAATGTACTGCTGCATTCGCCCTATATTCCTCAATTCATAACGGGTCATCCCGACGGGTTTATGTTGAGTTATGCCCGCAAAACAACCGGGCAAAGCGAATGGGAATCCACCTACAACTTCCCCGACTACGGACTCTATTTTTTGTACCAAGATTTCAAAAACACCACCTTGGGCTACAATTCGGCAGTGGGCGGATTTTATAAATTTTATTTTGCTAATCGCCACCTGAGCCTAAAAATAGCACAAGGTTTTGCCATGACCACCAATCCGTATGATCGGGTGAACAACCCAAAAAACAGGGCCTTTGGTTCCCGCTTCATGGGCAATACTAATTTTGTTTTTGGGTATACCCGCGATAAAATTCTAGGCAATTTAGGCATTGATTTAGGCCTTTTTTTTACGCATTATTCCAACGGACGATTCAAATCACCCAACAGCGGCATCAATACCTATGGCGTCAATTTGGGTGTGCACTACGACATGAATCCAGTTGCATTGCCCACAACTACAGCCTCAACGAATACCAAATTTACCGAGCCCATCAAATACAATTTCATACTCCGCACCGGAATTAACGAGAGCCCGAGTATTGGCAGTGGGCAAAAACCGTTCTACCATGTGGGCGCCTATGTTGATAAACGGTTGGGTAGAAAAAGCGCTATCCAGTTGGGAACCGAAGTGTTTTTCACCTTGTCAAATCAAGAATATATTCGCTACAAAGCGATTGCCTATCCCGAGTTGAATCTTGACCCCAATACCGATTACAAACGTGTCGGAATTTTTGTCGGACACGAATTGTTTATCAACCGGCTTTCGCTCGAAGCGCAATTAGGCTATTATGTCTATGAGCCCTATAAAATGGATATTTCTATGTATGATCGTTTGGGGATCAAGTATTACATTACCAAAAACTGTTTTGCTGGCCTGGGGGTAAAAACGCATGGATTTATGGCCGAAGCTACCGAATTTGCCCTAGGCATCCGATTATAAAAATATGAAAACACAACATCGCTTCATTTTACTTTTATTCGTCTGCTTATTGGCAACTCTAACCGCTTGTTCAGGTTTGGATGATTGCATCAAATCATCGGGCGCCATGGCTACCAAACCAATTGATTTGCAAGGGCAAGCATTTTCCACCATAGTAGTAAATCGCGGCATTGCCTTGGTGGTGGCGCAAGGGCCTGAATATGCCGTTACGGTAAAAGCCGGTCAAAATTTGGTTGATGACATTCAAGTGCAAATTTCAAATAATATCCTCACCCTAACAGATGGAACTAGCTGCAATTGGACTCGGGAATACGGCCAAACTACAGTCTATATTACAGCGCCAGACCTCACCTACATTCATTCCAAAACTGAACTCGAAATCACCTCTGCTGGTGTATTGTCGTTTCCGCATTTGCGCTTGTATGCAATGGATATACTAGACGGCTACAAGGGAGTAGGAAATGGCGATTTTAGAATGGAAGTGAATTGTCCAAACCTTACCATAGAAAACAACGATTTATCTCGTTATTATATTCGCGGGGTTGTACAAAATTTATGGGTAAATTTTTATGAAAGTGGGGCTATTTTTTATGGACAGAATTTAAATGCCAACGTCATACAGGTGTATCACCGGGGTTCAAATGACATGTATTTGCATCCGTTGGAATCCATTACAGGATCCATTTACAATTTGGGAAATATCTACTGTGATTCTCGTCCGCCAATAGTAAACGTGCAAGAATACTACCGCGGGCATTTGTACTTCAACTAACTCAAATTTATTTTTGGGTCAATTCGTGAAATACCGTTTCTAGGTTTTTGTTTTTCTGATTCAGTTGCAGGGTTTTGAGGCCATTTCGTTGGGCAAAATCAAACACATCTTTGCGGGCGTCATTTTCTGAATTAAAAGTAAGTTCCCAACAATTTTCTCCGGTAGATACTGACGAAACCAGTTGTGGCAAACTACTTACTTGTTCGGCGGTAACCGGTAAATCAAATTCTACTTCAATAATTTGTTGCGTTTGGGTAGCAACTACGGCATCAATTTTTTTATCGGCGACCAATTCGCCTTCGTTAATGATAATCACCCGATCACACAGCGCTTCTACTTCTTGCATGATGTGGGTAGACAACAACACTGTTTTGTTTTTTCCTACGGACTTAATCACTGCACGAATTTCTACCAACTGATTCGGATCTAAACCGGTAGTAGGTTCATCCAAAATGAGCACCGCCGGATCGTGCAACAAGGCACTCGCCAGCCCCACACGTTGGCGATAGCCTTTAGACAATTGCCCAATTTTTTTGTGGGCTTCTTTTTGCAACCCGGTGAGTTCAATGACGGAAGCAATTCGGCTTTTGTTAACTTTATAGACATCGGCTTGGTAGGCCAAATATTCGCGCACATACAAATCCAAGTACAAAGGATTGTGCTCGGGCAAATACCCAATACATTGCTGAACCTGCAATTGTTGGGTAGCTACATCAAATCCATTTACCCGGGCACTGCCTTGATCAGCAGCAAGATAGGTGGTTAAGATTTTCATCAGGGTAGATTTTCCGGCACCATTTGGGCCTAAAAACCCTACAATTTCTCCTTTTTCGATGCGAAACGAAAGATCTTTTAGGGCTTTTTGTGTGCCGTAATTTTTGGAGATGTGATTAACTTCAATTGACATAACAAGTATTTGAAACAAAAGTAACCAATTGGGTGTTTCAAAAAGTAGCCCAACGGTTTTTTTCGCTTTCAAGCGGATAAAAATATAGTTGCTGCAAATAGACTGTTGCGATGGACTGTATATCGCAAAAAGGAATTATTTTTACGGCAGATTTTACACTATGGATAGCATTTCTACTTGGGGAGATTGGGCAAAGGATTTGAGCGTAACGCAACCTTTGCTTATTGCCGGACCTTGCAGCGCCGAAACCGAAGCGCAAGTCATGGCAACTGCCCGCGGATTGCAAGGCACTTCTGCTCGAATTTTTAGAGCGGGTATCTGGAAACCCCGAACTCGTCCGGGTGGATTTGAAGGTGTAGGCGAAATTGGTCTGCCTTGGTTGCAACGCGTCAAAGCCGAAACAGGACTCCTTACCGCTGTTGAGGTGGCCAATGCCGCGCATGTACAAGCTGCTTTGGCGCACGATATTGATGTATTATGGATAGGCGCCCGCACTACGGTAAATCCATTTGCTGTGCAAGAAATTGCCGATGTACTCCAAAATACAGAGAAAATAGTTTTAGTAAAAAATCCAGTAAATCCCGATTTGGCCTTGTGGATCGGCGCAATAGAACGCTTGGCCCAAGCCGGAATAAAAAAGTTAGGTGCTGTACACCGCGGGTTTTCTACCTATGATAAATCACGTTACCGCAACCTGCCCGAATGGCAAATCGCCATTGAGTTGCAACGCAAATTCCCCACGCTGCCGTTGTTTTGCGATCCGTCGCACATAGCGGGCAGACGTGATTTGTTGCAAGAAGTGGCGCAACAAGCCCTCGACTTGAATTACCAGGGCCTGATGATCGAAACCCACTGCACGCCCGACGATGCCTGGAGCGATGCCCTACAACAAATTACACCCGAACGCCTGGTTGAATTATTGGCTGATTTGCGTATTCCCAAAAAAACAGATTCGGCCGAGGCCTATCAAGCAGCCTTGCGCAATTTGCGCTTGCACATTGATGCCTATGATGTAAAATTGCTCGATATTTTGGGCAACCGCATGCAAATCGCGAGTGAGATTGGAGTGTTGAAAAAAGAAAATAACGTAGCCGTACTCCAACAAGACCGTTGGAATGCCTTACTCGAAAAAATGATACAGGCCGGGCATGAAAAAGAGTTGAGCCAAGAATTTATCTTGCGCCTATTTCAAGCTATTCACCAAGAAAGCATTCACCACCAAGAACAGGTAATTTATACCCCAGAACCCTAATGCAATTAGCTAAGATGACAGGAATTGTATACAAATCGACGGGAAGTTGGTACACGGTAAAAACCGAACAAGGCGATTTCTTGGAATGCCGCATGAAAGGGAAATTCCGGATGAAGGGCATAAAAAGCACCAATCCTATTGCGGTGGGCGATTTAGTCGATTACGAATTAGAAATCACCTCTGACACCACTACCGGCACCATTTACCACATTCACAACCGGAAGAATTACATTGTGCGCAAATCGGTGAATTTGTCCAAACAACTGCACATCATTGCCTCCAATATAGATCAGGTTTTTTTATTGATCACTATATCTAATCCACCCACCACGACTTCGTTTATCGATCGGTTTTTGGCTACAGCTGAGGCCTATGCTATTCCGGCGGTGTTGGTGTTTAATAAAATTGACACCCTCGACGACACGACCCTCGACGAGCAATTGTATATGCAGCACATTTACCAAGAAATTGGCTACCCTTGTTTGCGTGTCTCCTCTACTCAACAAAAAGGATTGGAGCAGTTAAAAGAATTGATGCTGGGCAAAGTGAGTATGTTTTCTGGACATTCGGGCGTGGGCAAATCAACTTTAGTTAATGCCTTAGAGCCCAATTTGCACCTCAAAACAACTGAAATTTCCGAACAAAGTCAGCAAGGGCAGCACACCACTACCTTTGCTGAAATGTACGATTTATCGTTTGACGCCAAAATAATCGATACGCCGGGCATCAAAGGATTTGGTATTGTAGACATGCAACCCTCCGAAATTGGCGGTTATTTTCCTGAGTTTTTTAAACGCAAAAACCAGTGTAAATTTCACAATTGTTTGCACAAAGAAGAGCCGCATTGTGCCGTGAAAAACGCCCTCGAAAACGACGAAATTGCCTGGTCGCGCTACCGTTCGTATTTGCAAATGCTGGAAGGCGATGACGAGCATTACCGCACCGACATCTACAACGACGATCGCGCAGCCAGCGATGCAACCCGTAAATCCTAGGCTATGAAAGTAGTGATTCAACGCGTGCGTTCGGCCCAAGTAGAAATTGCAAAGCAAGTGGTGGGTACAATTGATCAAGGCCTGCTGGTTTTAGTTGGGTTTGAAGCAGCTGATGCCCAGGAAGATATTGATTGGATAGTAGCCAAAACCGTAAATTTGCGCATTTTTGCCGACGAAAACGGCGTGATGAATTGTTCGTTGCTCGAAACTGGCGGATCCCTTTTGGTGGTGAGTCAATTTACCTTGCACGCCTCAACCAAAAAAGGAAATCGGCCTTCCTATATTCAAGCGGCCAAGCCCGAACTCGCCATTCCGCTCTATGAAAGTTGCATTCAAGCCTTTGAATGGGCTCTGCAAAAACCAATACAAACCGGCCAATTTGGTGCCGATATGCAAGTGTCACTTGTAAATGACGGCCCGGTTACGATACTCATTGATTCTAAAAATAAAATCTAATGGACATAAAAAACAGCCAACTCGACGTTGACAACTGGATTAAAAACCACGGGGTGCGTTACTTTAACGAACTCACCAATATGGCGCAACTCACCGAAGAAGTAGGCGAGGTAGCCCGAATTATTGCCCGTCGCTACGGCGAACAATCCGAAAAAGAATCCGACAAAAACAAAGACTTGGGCGAAGAATTGGCCGATGTGGTTTTTGTGGTGCTCTGCTTGGCCAATCAAACGGGCATCGATTTGCAAGCCGCCTTCGACAAAAAGTTGGATCTAAAAACCCAACGCGACCACGACCGTCACCAACACAACGATAAACTACGTTCCTAATGCTGGTAGATAGTCGCTCGGTTGAATTTGGAGGTCATTTGGGCACTCTCGATTTGTCTTCGTCAAAATCAGAGCTCAATCGGGCGCTGATTCTTCAAGCATTATATCCTACCATCTCAATTTCTGGGCATTCTTCGGCAGATGATGTAGTAGCTATGCAGCAAGCCTTGGCCAAGCAAGAGGGCGAAATAGATTGCCACCATGCCGGCACTGCCCTGCGTTTTCTCACGGCCTATTTTGCGAGTAGGGAAGGGGTTTCGGTGGTGTTAAAAGGCTCAACTCGTTTGCACGAGCGTCCCATTGCACCCTTGGTTTCCGCTTTGCAAAAATTAGGTGCATCCATTACGTATCTCGAAAAAGAAGGTTTTCCTCCTTTGCAAATAGCCGGAAAAAAACTCACGAATAAGTCGGTTGCTATTTCGGCGGCCCAGAGCAGCCAATACCTTTCGGCCTTGTTGTTAATTGCCCCTGCTTTGCACACTGGTCTAGAACTGACGCTTGAAGACGAGGTAGTTTCGGCGCCCTACATTACCATGACGTTGGATCTTTTGAAAAGTATTGGCGTTTCAACAGAAACAAAAAAAAATACCATTTATGTTGGTCCGTTGGCCGAAGCAAAATCGATTCAGTTGCACATCGAATCTGATTGGTCGTCGGCTTCCTATTATTATGCAATAATCGCATTAGCTCCGGTGGGTACCTCAATTTCCCTCAGCAGCTTTTTGCCTAAAAGTCGTCAAGGCGATGCCCAAGTGGCGCAATTATTTACTGTATTTGGCGTGAGCACCACTCATGAAGGAAATTACATCATTATCAAAAAAGAGCGTGCGGTTGATTTTTCAACCGCGCCTGAACTAGAATTTAATTTATTGGCCCAACCTGATTTGGCTCAAACCATCGCGGTGACTTGTGCTGGCTTGGGTTGTAAAGCGCTACTTACCGGTTTGCAATCGCTCAAGATCAAAGAAACCCATCGTTTGCTGGCGTTACAAACCGAACTCACCAAGTTGGGAGTGAAAGTTCAAATCAGTGAAAATTCGTTGCGTCTGCAAGCACCGGATCAGCTAAATCAGAATGTAAATATCGCGACTTACAACGACCATCGCATGGCTTTGGCGTTTGCTTGTTTGGCAGTAAAAATTCCAATTACAATCGAAAATCCGAAGGTGGTTGCCAAATCCTATCCCGAATTTTGGTTGCATTTGGCTCAAATTGGCTTTCGTTGTGAAAAATAAAACGCCTTAGCTATTGTGTTTAGGGGCTTTTCAAAAATAAACAGCAAAACACTTGACATCCCCTGTTTCAGGGTAGTATATTTGCGCTCCTTTGTGGGAAAACGGTTTGCTTACTACTAAATTAAAAACACCCAGTACATTCTATGAAATTATCTCATTTTAATTTTAATTTACCCAGTGAATTACTAGCCGAATTTCCTGCCGAAAACAGAGACGAATCCCGCTTGATGGTGGTGAACAGAGCTACCAAAACCATTGAGCACAAAATGTTCAAAGACGTGATTGATTATTTTGATGACGGCGATGTGATGATCCTGAACAATACCAAAGTCTTTCCGGCACGTTTATACGGAAACAAAGAGAAAACCGGTGCGCGTATAGAAGTGTTTTTGTTGCGCGAATTGAATGCCGAGCAACGCCTTTGGGACGTATTGGTAGATCCGGCACGTAAAATTAGAATCGGAAATAAATTATACTTTGGCGACGACGATTCGTTGGTGGCTGAAGTAATTGACAACACCACTTCACGCGGACGTACCTTGCGTTTTTTATATGACGGTTCGTATGAAGAGTTCCGCAAAAAACTAACCGAACTAGGTGAAACACCAATCCCAAAATACATTAACCGCGAAGTAACTCCTGAAGATGCCGAGCGTTACCAAACCATTTACGCCAAAGAAGAAGGAGCTGTAGCTGCACCAACAGCGGGCTTGCACTTTTCGAAACACTTACTAAAGCGTTTGGAAATTAAAGGCGTTCATTTTGCCGAAGTAACCTTGCACGTGGGCTTAGGCACATTCAACCCAGTTGAAGTAGAAGATTTGTCTAAACACAAAATGGATTCGGAAGAATTGTTTATCCCAGAAAAATCCTGTGATATTGTAAACAATGCCAAGATCAATAAAAAACGTATTTGTGCAGTAGGAACTACTTCTATGCGTGCCATAGAAAGTTCGGTTTCGTCGGCCAGAACTTTAAATTCATTTACCGGTTGGACTAATAAATTTATTTTCCCCCCTCACGAGTTTAGTATCGCCGATTGTATGATTACCAATTTTCATACGCCAAAATCTACCTTATTGATGATGATTTCGGCCTTCTGTGGCCACGACCTCATGAAACAAGCCTACGAAGAAGCCATCAAAGAAGGCTATCGCTTCTACTCCTATGGCGACGCGATGTTGATTATATAAAAAAAACCGGCGGAAGAGCCGGTTTTTTTTTAGTCATAAAGTCGAAAGTCATAAAGTCGAAAGTCATAAAGTCGAAAGGGTAGATGTATACTAAGAACTATTTCGATTAACGATTGCTGATTAACGATTTTTGATTTTTGATTTCAAAAGTATACTAAGAACGTCATTGCGAGGAGGTACAACGAAGCAATCTTATTTCGCAACACGGATTTTTAAAATTCGAGAAATAATTAAAATTTTTCAGATTATACACATTTCTCCAATCTGTGTTCAAAAAAATATTCGTGCATTCGTGGTTAAGTTTAAATTCTAGACAAAAAAACTAAACTCCCAATTCGTGTTTCTACAACCGAAAATGCTACATTTATACCCACTAAAACCATACGCATGAGCTTTCAGAATACCCTTGAATTTGCCCAACAATTGGATGCGCAAGATCCGTTGGCACACTATAAAAAAGAGTTTATTTTTCCGCAACACCACGGAAAAGACGTGATTTATTTTACCGGAAATTCTTTGGGATTGCAGCCCAAACGGAGCAAAGCCTACGTCGATGAAATCATGAACGACTGGGCCAATTTGGCGGTTGAAGGGCATTTTTATGCCGAGAAACCCTGGTGGGATTACCACGAGGGTTTTGCCGAGCCCTTGAGTAAAATTGTAGGCGCCAAACCAAGCGAGGTTACGGTGATGAATACCCTCACGGTGAATTTGCATTTGCTGATGGTGTCGTTTTATCAGCCCACAGCTACCCGCTATAAAATTATTTGCGAAGAAAAAGCCTTTCCGTCTGATCAATACATGATCCAAAGTCAAATTCAGTTTCATGGTTATGATCCCAAAACGGCCTTGGTCGAAATTAAGCGCCGCGAGGGAGAACACAACATCCGTTTGGAAGATGTGCTGGAGGTGATTCGCCAAGAAGGCGATGCCGTTGCTTTGGTCCTGATAGGCGGTGTAAATTACTATACCGGTCAGGTGTTTGACATGGAAACCATTACCCAAGTGGGCCACGAAGTTGGAGCCAAAGTGGGTTGGGATTTGGCGCACGCCGCCGGAAATATCGAAATGAAGTTGCACGATTGGCAGGTTGATTTTGCCGCCTGGTGCAGTTACAAATACATGAATTCGGGACCTGGAAATGCGTCGGGTTGTTTCATTCACGAAAAACACCATAGCAATCCCAATTTGCCTCGTTTTGCAGGCTGGTGGGGACACAACAAAGCACGCCGATTTAAAATGGAACCCCAATTTGATCCGGTTCAAGGGGCCGACGGTTGGCAAATTAGCAACTTACCAATTTTATCTTTAGCACCCTATTTGGCTTCGGTTCATCTATTTGACGAAGTGGGCATGCCGGCTTTGGCGGCCAAACGCGATCAGATTACCAGTTATTTGGAATTTATATTAGCCGAAATTAGCCATGAAGTGCAAGGTGCTTTCGAGGTGATTACTCCTTCAAATCCGCTAGAACGGGCTTCTCAACTTTCGGTTTTCTTGCACGGCGAAGGCCGACGATTATTTGATTATTTGATGCAAAACGGCGTAATCACCGATTGGCGTGAACCCAACGTGATTCGCTTGGCGCCCGTGCCTTTGTATACGTCGTATGCTGATATGTATCATTTTGGGCAAGTATTGAAAGCTGGAATTATTGCCAAATAAGCACTTACCATGGCATTGAAACGTATTGGTTCTTGGAAAAAACGCTACAAGTTTTTGTTGGTATTGGGTGTTTTGTTACTCAGTATAAGTTTCGCTGCTTTTGCTTATGTGCAGCTGGCCAAACCAAACTACGGAGGCAAGTTAGCCATTCATGAAATTCAAAAAGAAACTGCTGTTTATTTTGACGAGTATGGCATTCCCCATATTTATGCCGAATCAGAAACCGATGCCATGGTGGCCTTGGGTTATTTGCATGCGCAAGATCGGTTGTGGCAAATGGAACTCATGCGCCGCATTGCTCCGGGAAGATTGTCTGAAATTTTTGGGTCGAAATTGCTCAAAACCGACCGTTTTTTTGCCGGCATTGGAATCGATGAAAATTCAGAACAAGCCGTTGCCAAACTCGACAAGAATAGTCCCAGTTACCAATTGGCACAGGCCTATTTGCAAGGCATCAATCGATTTATAGCTGATGGACCAACGCCTGTTGAGTTTCACTTGTTGGGCATAGAAAAAAAACCGTTTACCCTGAAAGACGTGCACAATGTGTTGGGATTCATGTCGTTTAGCTTTGCAATGGCACACAAGACAGATCCGCTTTTGACGCACATTCGTGATCGTTGGGGTGCTGCTTACTTGACCGATTTTGGCGTAGAAGGCCAATGGAATACCGCGCAACTCAAAAATGCTAAAACGCTAGTCACCGATTATACTCCCATATCCACTGCCTTGGCCCAATTGCTCGAATCAAGTCCTGTTCCGCCTTTTATTGGTAGCAACAGCTGGGTAATCGGCGCAGCTAAAACACAAAATAAGCAGGTGATTTTTGCCAACGATCCGCACATTGGGTTTTCGCAACCCGGCACCTGGTATGAGGCGCATATCGTTACGCCTCAGCACGAAATGTATGGCTGTTATATTGCAGGAGTTCCGTATCCGTTGTTGGGACACAACCGCGACTATGCCTATGGTTTAACCATGTTTGAAAACGATGATGTTGATTTTTATACCGAGAAAACCAATCCCACCAACCTGTCCCAGTACCAAACCAAATCGGGTTATGCAGCTTTTACGAAAAAGACCAAGCGCATTTTGGTAAAAGACAGCGCAGCGGTTTCAATTGCGCTTAAATCGAGTGTGCATGGCCCACTAGTAAATGAACTAATAGAGGGTGTAGATGCCAAGCAACCGGTGGCCATGTCTTGGGTCTATTTGCAGCAACCCAATCCAATAATTGAAGCGGTCTACCGTTTGTCGCATGCACAAAACGTTACTGAATTTCACCAAAGCGTGGGCTTAATTGCCGCCCCTGGATTGAATGTGATGTATGGAGACAAAGCAGGAAACATCGGTTGGTTTGCGTCGGGCAAATTATACAAACACCAAAACAAGGTGAATCCAAACTTCATTTTGGATGGAGCCAACGGCATTGACGATCAACTTGAAGCCTTGCCTTTTTCTCAAAATCCATCTGCCCAAAATCCGGCTTGGAATTATGTGTATTCGGCCAACAATCAACCCGAACCGATTGATGGGTTTTTATATCCGGGTTATTATTTGCCCAAAGATCGCGCCTTGCGCATTACCCAATTGCTCGACATCAAACACAATTGGAACAAGCAAACCGTAAGCGAGATGATTACCGACAATACCTCGGCAGTAGTTCCGGCAATTGTGCAAGGCCTGCTTCAGCAAGTTGATGCTAATCGATGTTCGGAGCAAGAAAAAACAGCTTTGGCTATTCTGAAAAAGTGGAAAGGCAACAGCGATATAAAGGAAGTTGCACCCAGTATTTACAACAAATGGATTACCCATTACTTGCAAAACACCTTTGAAGACGAGTTGGGCACCGATCGATTTGCTAGTTTCTTAAGCACGCACATTTTGCGGCAAATTATAGAACCGCAATTGGCAAACGAACAGTCGCCCTGGTGGGACAATGTGCATACCCAAACTAAAGAAACGCGGGCGCAAATTCTCAGTTTATCATTTCATCAAGCCATTCAAGATTTAGAAGAGCAATTTGGCACAACCCCAGCTCACTGGACTTGGGGAAAAGTACATCAGGTTACTTTTGAACATCCTATCGGTAAAGTTGCGGTTTTGAGCAAGTTGTTTAATGTAGGCCCATTTCCAGTGGCCGGAACCAGTGAAGTAATCAATAATTTGTTGTTTACCCCCGATATGCAACCAGTATTTCAAGTGAAAGCAGGCCCTTCAACCCGACGAGTGATCGATTTTTCTGACATCGAAAATGCGTGGAGTATTTTGCCAACCGGCCAGTCGGGTAATCCGTTTAGTGCGCATTATGCCGATCAAGCCCCGCTGTTTGTGCAGGGGAAATTTCGCAAAATGAAATTAAATAAACAGGAAATAATGAAGCATTCCAGTCTGTTGCTGCTCAAACCGGCGAAGTAAATTTGCTTGATTTCTATATTATAAAGGACTTGCTGAGCTTAGTCCATAAAAAAAAGTAAATTTGCCCAACTTTTTAGATTTTATTCATGCAAACGCCCAAAAAAATTGCCGTTGTTGGTTCTGGATTAGTAGGCTCCTTGTTGGCAATTTACCTCAAAAAAGCGGGTCATACGGTGCATGTTTTTGATCGCAGTCCCGATATTAGAAAGGTTGAATTTTCTGGACGATCCATCAATTTGGTGATGTCAAACAGAGGATGGAAAACACTACAAGATATTGGCTTGGATGCCGCAGTGAGCGCCATTGGAATTCCGGTCGACAAACGTGCGATTCACCAGGTTGATGCCTCTATAAACTACCAGTATTACGGCAAAGAAGGCGAGGCAATTTTTTCGCTTTCGCGCGGCGTTTTAAATCGTAAAATGATTGATTTGGCCGAAGAAGCCGGTGTCGAATTCTTTTTTGATCAGAAAATATGGGATGTCACCCTTGCCGATGCCACGCTACACATAGGTGAAACCGAACGCGGGGCTTGGGAAGAATTGAAATTTGATATGGTTTTTGGGTCGGACGGTGCCTTTTCTCGGGTGCGCCATCGCATGCAACGCCAGAGTATGTTTAATTATTCACAGGAATTTTTGTCTTTGGGCTACAAAGAATTGCACATTCCCGCCAATGCCGACGGCTCACACAAAATTGATAAAAACTCTTTGCATATATGGCCTCGCGGCAATTTTATGCTCATGGCCTTGGCCAATTTAGACGGCAGTTTTACTTGTACCTTGTTTATGCCGCACCAAGGCGAAAATTCATTTGAATCGGTGCAAGATGTGGCTGCATTGGAAGCTTTTTTTGCTACGCATTTTCCCGATACCGCCGATGTGATTCCCGATTTAGTGCACGATTTCTTCAAAAACCCAACCAGTGTGTTGGTTACGATGAAATGTTTTCCGTGGACGCATTTGGACAAAGTTGCCTTGATAGGCGATGCGTGCCACGCCATTGTGCCTTTTTATGGGCACGGAATGAATGCCGGATTTGAAGACATTACGGTGCTGAACCAAATGATGCAAAAGTATGGCGATGATTGGACTCAAATTTTTACCGCCTACCAAGAATCACGCAAACCCAATGCCGATGCCATTGCCGAATTATCTTACCGAAATTTCATGGAAATGAGCACCAAAACTGCCGACAATCATTTTTTGCTTCAAAAAAGAATCGAAAAATGGTTTTCAGACAAGCATCCCGATAAATGGATGCCTTTGTACAGCCGAGTTACGTTTAGTTTACAGCCCTACATAGAAGCCTTGGCGTTTGGCAATCAGCAGCACGAGATTATGGAAGAAATTATGGGCAGAGAAGACATCGAAACCAACTGGAATTCACCCGAAGTCGAAGCGCAAATTTTGTCGCTTTTGAATGAAAAATCAGTTCAATTTTAGGGATATTTCTATTTATCCATGTCGTGTATGTGATTTGGTATTACTAAATCGTTATTGAAATGTAACCGATTCTACGATTGCCTGTTATGAAATGAGCTGAATGGGTTGATTTTAGTGCTTTTTTCTCAATTTTTTAATTAAACTAAAAAAAGTTTTTTTATTAAAACTAAAAATATAAATTTGCTCTCATTCAAATTAAATACAACTAAAATTATAATTAAAACTATTAAAAATTAAAAAAATGGCAAACGTTAAAAAAGAAAGTAGTTCAAACGCTGGAGGAATGTTTTCAGGAATCGTAATCGTAGCATGTATATTCGTAGGCTGGATTATCTGGAATTTTATTATGGGTAATGGTTCAAACTTCGAAGGAAATGTAAACACAGGTCACCCGCTACCAGGAAATTACCTTGCAATGGTATACAAAGGAGGTCCAATTGTACCAGTATTGATGGGATTGCTTTTGATGGTAATCGTATTTTCGTTTGAGCGTTACATGGTAATCACCAAAGCTGCAGGTACTGCCAATTTGGATAAATTTATGAGAGAAGTACAAGCTAGCGTTGTTAAAGGAGACATTGATGGTGCATTAGTTGCTTGTGATAAACAAAAAGGTTCAGTTGCTAACGCAATTAAATCGGCATTAATCAAATTTCAAGAAGTGAAAAAAGAAGGTTTTGATAGCGAAGCTGCTGCCGAAACTATTCACAAAGAAATAGAAGAAGCTACATCATTAGAGATGCCAATGTTGGAGAAAAACTTAACTATTTTATCTACTTTGGTTTCTTTGGGAACATTAGCCGGATTATTAGGAACAGTTACAGGTATGATTAAAGCGTTTGGTGCTTTGGCAAGTGCAGGTACTCCTGACCAAGCGTTGTTGGCAAACGGTATTTCTGAAGCCTTGATCAATACAGCTACAGGGATTTCTACTTCAGCATTAGCGATCGTTACCTATAACTTGTTTACTTCTAAAATTGATACCTTAACCTACTCAATTGACGAAGCAGGTAATACAATCGTAAACACTTACAGACACTTTAGAGGGACACAAAAATAATTAGCTACTTAGTTTCACACTCGTAAAACTAAATCACTTTATTAATTTAAAAATAAAAGTATATGGCTAATGCAAAAATGTCTAAAAAGGCGGCGTCTATTGATATGACGGCAATGTGTGATGTGGCTTTCTTGTTGTTGACGTTCTTTATTTTGACCGCAACAGCAAAGCAACAAGAGCCCTTGCCAGTTGATACGCCAGCCTCTACCGTACAAACCAAGTTGCCAGAAACAGATTTGGCTACTATTACTGTAGGAAAAGGAAAAATATTTTTTGACTTGAAAGGAAGAGAAGTTCGCAAAAGAACTTTGGAATTGATGGGTCAAAAATATGGGGTAGAATTCTCAGAAGATGAAGCCAATCGGTTTGCTTTGATGGAAGGATTTGGAGTGCCAATTCAAGACTTGAAAACCATTATTGCGATGACTAGTACTGATCGCAACAAACCGGGTGTTCAAGCGGGTGTTCCCAAAGATTCCCTTGACAATCAATTGAAAGAGTGGATCTATAATTCACGCATTTCAAACATAGAAATTAACGACAAAGAATTGCAAATCGCGATCAAAGGCGATGCGAAAGAACAGTATCCAGAAATCAAAAAAATCATGGATATTTTGCAAGATCAAAAGATCAATAGTTTCAATTTGGTAACCGGACTTCGCGGGAAAGATTTTTAATATAAAAAATAGAACACAATGGCTGAATTAAATACCGGCGATGGCGGAGGTGGCAAAGGTGGAAAAGTAAGAAGTAAAAAGCAAAACTCCAAGGTAGACTTAACGGCTATGGTGGATTTAGCATTCTTGCTCATCACATTCTTTATGCTCACTACGTCTTTATCTAAACCACAATCGATGGATTTAGGGTTGCCTGATAAAGATGACGATCCAACTAAAAATAAAGACATCAAAGTAGACGAAAATCGTACACTTACCGTTTTATTAGGAGGTGACAATAAAGTGAAATACTATGTAGGCTTATTGGCCAATCCAATTGAGGGTCCAAAAGAAACAACCTACGGCAAAGACGGGATTCGTAAAACACTTTTAAGCAGAAAGAAAAAAGTTTTAGAATATACGCGTTCAGAAAAGAAAGGTTTAATTGTTATTATTAAACCGAGTAAAAAATCAAATTACCGCAATTTGATAGACATATTAGACGAGATGGCTATTGCAGATGTTCCAACCTATGCAATTGTTGATATTGATCCTTCGGAAGTTAAAGTTTTGGAAGGTGCAAATCCAACTCCTCCAACTCCTTAATTTGACAATCTAATTAAAAAAAATAGACACACATGAAATTAGATTTATTAAAAAATGAATGGCTTGATATAGTATTCGAGGGACGCAACAAAAGTTATGGTGCATATGATTTAAGAAAATCAGATACCAAAACAACCACGCGTGCTTTGATACTTGGAGCTGTTATATTTGCTTTCTTGGTGAGTATTCCGTTGTTGGCTTCCTTAATTCCGGAGTCTTCTGATGACGACATGAATATGGACAAAAAGATCATAACGGTAAAGATGCCGCCTAAAGACAAACCAAAAGAAAATATTCCACCACCACCGCCACCGCCACCAAAAGTGGATCAAGTGAAATTTGTGAAACCGGTAGTTGCCAAAGCGGAGGAAGTAGTAGAAGAACCACCCAAAATCAAAGAAATCGTTGATAAAAAATTGGGTGCTGAAACCATAAAAGGTGATCCAGATGCCGAACTATCGGTTGAGCCTGTAGGAAATGGAGATGTGGTAGAAGAAGACAATAACATCTACAACACAGCAGGTATCGAAGTAAAACCTGATTTCCCTGGAGGTATCGAAAAATTCTACAAATTTGTAGGTAAAAACTACCAAGTTCCAGAAGAAGAAGGATTGAAAGGAAAAGTATTCGTTTCTTTCGTTGTTGAGAAAGACGGATCTCTAACCGACATCAAAGTAATCCGAGATATTGGATACGGAACAGGAAAAGAAGCTATTCGCGTGTTGAGATCTTGTCCAAGATGGAATCCAGGAGAGCAAAACGGAAAGAAAGTTAGGGTATTGTATTCCTTGCCAATTAACATCCAATCTGCCGAATAATGAAAGAAAATTTCTTTCAATTCTATAAAAAGAAATCGCTTAAAGGGCGATTTCTTTTTGTTATAGGCATGTGCTTTTTTCTATTGTATTTGGTTTTGGGGCTGCTGATCATCTTCTGGAAAGAGTTGCCTTTGGCCATGTCGGGCAATTTTCGCTTGTTGTTTGGCGTTGCATTAATTGTGTATGCTTTGCTTCGATTTGTCCGTTTTTTTAATTCCAATACAGACACCTAATATGTATAGCCGAATAATCCCTTTGTTTGTCCTTTTCTTATTGAGCTCTTGTAGTTTTTGGACAAAATCAGAAAACGAAACCATACTAGAAGGAAAAACTACTTTGTTGGTAGACGAAACGCTCGTGCCCATTGTGGAAGCACAAACCGAAATCTTTGAAAGTAAATATCCGGCTAAGCTTTCTATTTTGCCCAAATCTGAAGCAGAAGTAATTGCCGCTTTGTACCAAAAGAATACGCGTATTGCCTTTTTAGCCCGAAAATTATCGGAAACCGAAATAAAAGGGTTTGCACAGCAAAAGATTTTTCCAAAAACCACCCCAATTGCCAAAGATGCGATTGCACTAATTACCCAAAAAACGGCTCAAGACACCTTGATTCAATTGGACGAGGTGCTTAGCATGTTAAAAGGCATTCCCAGTAAAAGCTATGACGGTTTGGTGTTTGACAACCCCAATTCGAGTACCGCGCGCTACCTGATGCAACTGGCTCAAGTAACTGCTTTGCCTGCCAAAGGAGTATATTCCTTTGCTACCAATGAAGAGGTTGTTAAATATGTTGCCAAAAACAAACGAATGCTTGGAGTTATTGGAATAAATTATATTTTTGAACCGGCAAACGAGCTGCGAAAATTTGTACAACAAATTAGCGTGTTGAGCGTTAGTAAAACAAAGGGTTCAAACTATTTTAGTCCAACCCAAAATAACATTGCCGAGGGAAGTTATCCGTTGTGTCGCGATTTGTATATCGTAAATTGTCAAGGATATTCTGGCTTAGGCATGGGGTTTGCTTCTTTTGTTGCTGGTGAGATTGGGCAACGTATCGTACTCAAATCAGGACTTGTGCCTGTAAAAATGCCATCAAGAAAAATAATTACACGAAAAACCATAGACAAAGACATTAAATAAATTGTACAACACCATGAACCACGTAAAAATTTTCAGTTTTCTTTTCTTAGCCTGTAGCTTTTTAGGTAAAGCCCAAGATATAAATCAAGCGAAGAAAGCAATTGATGCCGAACAATTTGATGCAGCCAAAAAGATTTTAAAAACTGCCTTGCAACTTAAACCAGGCAACGGGAAAGCCATGTTCTTGCTGGGCAATGTATACATCAAACAAAACCAAGAAGATTCGGCCAAAGTTATTTTCAGTAAAGGCTTGTTGGCACCCGAGATGTCTCGTTTCAACTACATCGGATTGGGTCAATTGGATTTGAACAGCAATAACTTGACAGCTGCGCAAGCCAATTTTGCCTTGGCTACCAAAGATTTAAAGAAGAAAGACCTCGAAGAGTGGGTGTATGTAGCCAAAGCCTATCTAAACGCCGATAAACCCGATTACAATGCAGCTTTAACTGCTTTGGCCAAAGCCGCTGCGGTAAATAATATGGATCCCGCAACCTTATTGACCATGGGTGATGCGTATTATGGATTAAAAAACCAAAATGACGGGTACAAAGCATATAGAGACGCGTTTAATATAGACGGATCATTAATTCGTGCAAAAGTACAAATGGGGGTTTTACTTAAAGGGGCTAAAGCATATACAGATGCTATATTGGCCTTTAATGAAGTAACTACTTCTAATCCAACTTATGGTCCAGTATACCGTGAATTGGCCGAAACCTATTACTATTGGGCAAAAAACGAACCCAAAAATTATACTAATTATATTCCAAAAGCATTAGAATATTATGAGAAATACATGACTCTAACCGATTATTCGTTGGCTTCACGTATGCGCCACGCTGACTTTTTGATTTTAGCTAAAGATTACAAAGCTTTAGAGATCGAAGCCAACACCATGAAAGATATGGATAAGGTAAATCCGAGAATCTTGCGTTATTTAGGTTATTCGGCCTACGAAAACGGAAACGTTGATGTGGCTTTAAAATCATTGGAAGATTTTGTGAGTAATTCTGCAAATAAAATTATATCACGTGATTACGTTTATTTAGGGTTGGCAAATCTTAAAAAAGCTTATAATACAGAAACTAAAGTAACCGATCAATCATTGTTTGTCAAAGGCATCGCGTTTATGACTAAAGCTGTTGAATTAGATGGTAATATTATAAGTGAATTAAGTGATGTTGGTGCGACATATTATCGTCAAAAAATGTTTAATTACACTATTGCAATTTTGAATATTACTACAGCGAATACTAATAATAAGAATATTGTAAATGATAATTATTTTTTAGGATATGCTCTGTATTTTGACAATAAAGACAAATCAACTTTAGATAAAATCGCCTTGCAACAAGCTGACGCTGCTTTTGCTAAAGTAATTGAAGCCTCGCCAACAACACAAGATGCATTTATCTTTAGGGCTAGAATTAATCAACTTCTTGAATCTTTTGATTTGTCTGTTAAATTTTATGAAGACTATGTTCGTTTAGTTGAGCCAAAAGGTAATGAGGAAATCACAAAGTACAAAGTTAAAATGATTGAAGCATATTCAAATATTGCCCTTTCTTACAAGGCATCTGACAAAGTAAAAGCTAAAGATTATTTCAAGAAAATAGTTGCACTGGATCCTAATAATGAACTTGCAGTTGAATCATTGAAAACGCTATAGAAGTTTTTTTAAATTCAAAATAAAAAAGAAATGCCCTAAAAATCTGATGATATTTAGGGCATTTTTTGTTGTTATGTACACCTATTTTATTTGCTTAAAAAAAATAAAAACCATTCTTTTTTTATTTACATCTTCAAAATTCGCAAGAAGCTCCATGTTTTTTACAAACCCAGTGGAATTCTCTTTAATGGTTTCGATGGTTTCAGTTATAGTAGTATTTTCTTTTTCAGTGGTTTTAATTACCATATCAGATGAAATTGTTGAACCATTAAAAAATGTATTGGCTTGCGATTGGCCCTTTACTTGTGCAACTCTAAACATTACAGATTCACTCGTGTATTTGCTTTTGTCTAAAGCCAAAACCGATATGAAATATTGGTGGTCGTAATCGTCGATTACTTTCACGCCTTCAAATGAATTGTTTGCATACATTCGCTTAACAAAGTTTGTCAGGGTAGTTTTATCATCATTGAAGCTTTGGGAATAGCTATAGACAGAAAAAGAAATTAAAAGAGCCAATAATATTCTATTCATTATTTTAATTTTAGGAAGGTGTATTATATGCAAATAAAGTCTATGAAAGTTATAATGATTTGGAATGTTATATGTGTTTGTATTCTTTTATTTGTGATGATTTTCTAGAAGCAATAGGTGAGAGTATAATATTATTTAAATATTTATAATCTTGATTAATAGTATAATTTTATCCAAACGAAGTAATGTAGATATATTAAAATCTAAAATTTACATTTAGAATCCTCAAAATAACTTCACCATTCCACTCTGTTTCTTTTAATCTAAACGTAGTTTGAATTAACTTTATATAACCGGTGTAATTGAAAAATGTGATTTTCTATCTTCAAAAGTGTATTCAGAAAAAAAATCTATTTTCATATATCCAATTTCTTATGGATTTTTTTTTTCAAATCCATAATTTGTGTTGTATACTATGTTTTTTTTAATACCATATATTATTATTCAAAATATATTATTTATAATAATTAAGTAATTAATTTTCTGAAAAATTAGTTTTTACTGGTTTATCAGAAATCCATTCTGTCGGTATATAAAATAGTTCACCAGGAAGAGATTTAGTTGGTTCATCATTTTCAAAGGTTCGTCTAAAACTAAATTCATACCCATTATTGTCGGTTGAATCCCTATCAAATTTAGCGTTATAAATTTTAACCAGTGCAATTTTGTTTTTAATTTCTATTAATTCAACATATCTACCATTATCGTCCACCTCATTTCCTAAATCAAATTTATTACCATATTTATAGCTACGCCCAAAAAAATCAGAATATACCTGTGGATATGTACCATATGCATTTAATATTTTAATACTTTTTATTTTAGAAATTCTTTCTTTTTCTTTATTTATTGTGCTTTCAATATCAACAGGAATAATCTCGAATTTATCTATAGTTTCAATTTCTTTAAGTTTCAAATATTCTCTTATATTAATAACATACTTTCTTGGATTAAGATTAAAAACTAATGAATTATTTATCTCATTTGGAGTCAATATTATATTTTCATTATAACTTTTCATTACATTATTAGTGAATATTTTTTCTAAAAATTGAAAGTAATTAATATCTTGACCATTTTTACCTTTTATCCATCTTGGAGTATCAAATAAATTTAGTGTTTGTTTTGCATAATATCGACACTTATAAACTATTGGATAATCCTTTAAATTAGATTTTATTTTGAAAAAGTAGGGTATATAGTTAGATTTAATTACAAACTTGTTCAAAATCTTAATACTTTCAGTGTTGCGTAAATAATATTTCTGCTCATTTATTTCAATAACCCCACCTTCATTTGTAAGGTTTTTTCTGTTTTCCGCATCAACTTTTGAAATGGAGATTGATTTAAAACTTTGTTCAAAAAAATTTTTAAAATTAATATAGTTTGTATTATTTTCTAATGTGACTTGAAAATCTACAAAAAAATCATTAACCGAATATTGCTCAATATAGGTTCCGTATTTTTCATTATAATTGTAATCATAAATATTAGCTTCATCATTCTCACCATAGTATATATTGCCTTCTGCTGAGGGATCGGCTAAATACCAGTCTTTTTCATGATATTTATTGTTAATCCCAATAACCTTAGGGTCTCTAACTACAATACTATAATTAAATGAGTTTTTTAGAATATTATAACTTGTTTCGCAAATGTTTTTAATAGCTATTAATTCGGATGCTTCTTGAATTTTTTGAAGTTTTACATTTAAAGCAAACATTCCACCTTTAAATTCAACTATTACTCCTTTACTTTCTGCAAAAGAGGTTAATTTTTCAATAGATACGATTGTAGTTAGAGTAATAGCGTATCCTACGTTAGGCACTTCTACTTGCGAAATGACATCATATTTTTGAATATTTCCATTAGTTACGGATACAATTTCATCTTTGACCATATTATCATTCAAAATTTCAGTTTTTGAAGATATAAAAGTACCAAACGCTTGTTCTATAGCAGACCGTAAAGCATTCAATCGTGCTTCTTCTAAAGTCTTGCCCGTACCTGAAACTGTAAGTGTTACGGTTTTATCACTAGTATTCGTTGTGTTATTTTCGGATTGCACTTTGTTTTCCAAAGTTGAAGAAGTTGAGTCAGAGCTTTTATTATCAATACTTGCAACTGAATTTATCTTTTTTTCTTGTTCAATAGTTTTTGTTGTTGGATACTTTTTTAAGTACTCAATTAAATAATCATTTAATTGTTTTACATATGCGTCTTTATTCTCAAAATTATAAGCTTCCTTATTGATGTATTCAATTAATTCAATCATTTTATCATATCCTCTTTGCGGGTTTGTGTTTGCATATTCTTCTCTACAATAAACGTTGGATGAATATGACAAGGCAGTTAATTTTAATTCATTGTCAATATTCCCATATTTGCCAGATAAAACTTCATTAGTCAAAACTTCTAATTTTTCGATTTTACCTCTATTATAGAAGCCATTCATTTCTTCAATTAAAGTTGCTTTGTTTTTTTGAGAGAAAAGATTTGATGATAAAATTAAAAACGTTAAAAGAATTATTTTTTTCATAATGTATATTTTACTTTAAAATTAATTTGTATTTTTTTTTTGTAATTGAATTGTGTTCTGTAATTATTTCTACAATTTCATTCCAATATAGCGCTGAACATTTTTTATTATTTATTGGTTTTGTTTTTTTTAATCCTAATGCAAATTTTACGTGAGATAAAATACAAGGACTTATTTCTGAACCATTATATCTTTTAAAGCTCATCGTTTTCAATGGTATTTATTCCTAAAATAGAATTTAGTAGATAATTTGTTTTTTATATAACTTTTCATGTTTAGTTTATTTTTCACCCAACACTAGTATTGCTTCACCTAGTCCTCGTGTCATAACTTTTACATCGATATTAAAAGGTTCTAATTTTAGTTTTTTAGCTAGTTTTCTAATAAAATCACTTGCGTCAATTGCTTGGCCTTGCGCGTTAAAAAGAGGAATTCGTACTTGTTCAAATTTTATTTCATTCTCATTGAAATCAACTTTATTAAATTTCCCTTTTACGGTGTTTTCATACATCCAGTTGTTAATATGCTCAATAAGTTCTTCCCCATTTATTACAGTTTCAAGATTGTTTTTCCAATTCGTCCATTTTTTAATAGTTATTCGAGTTTCTCTTCCGTTAATAACTAAATCATCAAAATAAAGCTGAAGTTGCGCTACGAATGGATCTATGTTTTGGTTAATTGTAGTTTGAAGTATAGCGGGTACAATGTCTTTGTTATTCGGTTCGCTATTTCCTGTTACGGAGGCTATTTTTTTACTGGTATATGCATCTAATGCATCTAGGGTATAGGAGATTATTTTCCCGTTTTCTGTTTTATTGATTTTCCACCAAATTTGAATAATAATATCAGCTTTAACTCTGTTTTTAATTTTATTTAATTGGTTTTCTGCTAATGATGATCCAGAATCATTACTTAAAGTAACATTATCTTCGGCAGTTTTTGTCTCTATGTATTTCAATTCTTGTTCAACATCTTTTAAAGGGAAACCTCTATCTATAAGTAATGAACTTATTTTGCTGATTACTTGCGATAGTTCTGTGTCCTCTAAAAATGCTTGAGAATAATTGGGGTTTTTTTGAATAGAACCTTGATTAGAAGTTTCTGTCATGAAATACCTTTGCATACACCAATTGTCGCTTGGCAAAACAATTAAAAGTGGTTTTTTTTGCTGAGCAATTAGGCTGCTAAATTTAAATAGAATGACTATTAATAAATACTTTGAAAACTTCATGGGTTATTGAATTTATATTAATAAAAAATAAAAATTGAATTTGAAATACAATAATAGTAAAGAATACTGCAACTACATTTCAGTAGTTAGCTTTTTATTTTAAAATTGTTTGGTAATAAGCATTTAATTAAAAAGTAGAAGGCAACTAATTTTACTAAACTGCTTAAAGCTAATCCCTCTCTCATCTCTCTGTCTTTCCTCTCTCATCTATACAAAAAAAAGGCCACCCGAAGGCAGCCTTTAAAAAGTAAGTGTTGTTTACCATTACTTTTTAATAACGCGTATGGTTTTTATTTCAGCACCTTGTTGTACTACGATTGTGTACATACCGGTTCTAAATTGTTCTCCAATTACTTCGTTATCAATAGCATCAACTGCAATTTCTTTGTTGTAAACCAATTTCCCAGTCATGTCGTAGGCTTTGATTACAAAGTTTTCATCGCTGTTGCTAATGGCTCTTACATTAAACGCACCACTAAACGGATTCGGATAAGCCGAAACAGCTAAACTAACATAGTCATCAGCTGTATTTTTAGTTGCTGCAGCCAAGGTTACCGTAATCACGTTACTATCTGCAATACAGGTTCCTACAGTAACTCTCGCTCTGTAATAGTAAGTAATGGTTCCATGCGTAGCTACATAGCTTGTGCCAGTTGCTCCAGCTATTGCAGTATACGTTCCCGTTAAGGTAGTTGAACGTTGCCATTGAATAGTTCCAGTGAATGAACTCAAGGTTAAGGTTGACGTGTAAGTTGTTCCAGAAAGCAGAGTGCGAGGTCCGGCAGTAACCGTACCAACAGCTGCAGCTGGGTTTACAGTTACTAATACTCCCGGAGAGTTGGCTACTGAACACGCATTGTTTACAACAGCTACTCTGTAGTAGGTGTTAACCAATGGGCTTGCCACATAGGTTGCAGCAGTTGCTCCAGCAATACCGGTATAGGTAATATTGTCTGAAGAGGATTGCCATTGTCTATTTCCAACCGCACCAATTGAGGTCAATGTTCTGCTGTTTCCAGCGCAAATTGCGCCAGCCGATGAAACAGTTCCAGCTACTGATCTTGCACGCACATCAATAAGAATAGCTTGTGTATCAACAGGGCTACATACGCCGCTAGTAACTGTTGCTTTGTAGTAAGTAGGAACAGTTAAGTTTGCCGCGGTATAATTTGCTGTTGCAATTCCCAATGAAGTCCATGTAACTTGATCAGTTGATTTTTTCCACAAAATAGTACCTGTATTTCCACTTAAGCTTAATACGGTGCTATTTGTTCCACTACATACACTTACTCCGCCGCCGGCAATTGAGCCAGCAACCGAAGTTGGGTTTACCGTTACCGCAGCTGCTACAGTAGTTGTAGCCGCTAGACAAACTCCACTAGTTACCATCGCTTTGTAGTAGGTAGTAGCCGATAAGTTGGCTGTAGTGTATGGAGATGTTGTAGCTCCAGCAATTGGAGAATAGATTCCTGTACTAGTAGAAGCCGACATCCATTGGATAGACCCTGTGTTTCCAGCTAAAGTCAATGTTTTGGCTGAACCGTTACAAATTGCACCAGCTCCAGAAATAGTTCCAGCAACTGATTTTGCATCCACTCCAATAGAAACCGAATTTGATGGGATAGCAGCGCAACCACTCAAAGACACTAAGGCTCTGTAATAGGTAGCAACAGTTAGATTGGCAACAGTCAACGAAGAACTGGTTCCAATAACATTTGAGAACACGATTTCATCAGCAGACGATTGCCATTGAATAGTTCCAATTGCATCATTTACTTTTAGCACAGTGCTATTAGTTCCTGTACAAACTGTAGCAGAACCAACGGCAGTACCAGCATAAGCTGGTAAGCTTGTCATTAAGGCAACAGCATCTGTAGTTGCAGACGAACAAGTTCCACTTGTTAATACAGCTCTGTAATAGGTATTTGAACTCAAGTTGGTTGCTGTATAGCTAGCGGCAATTGCTCCAACAATATCAGTGTAGGTTACATTGTTGTTTGACGATTGCCATTTGATGGTACCCACATGCCCTGATAAGGTTAATACGGTGCTGTTGATTCCTGTACATACACGTACATTTCCACCTTTTATTGCCCCAGCTTTAGAAGCAGCTGTTACGGTTACCGTAGCTGCAGCAGTTGCAGCTGACGTACAGTTACCACTAGTTACAACGGCTTTGTAGTATTGCGTTGTAGTGTTTACTGGTGTAGTATATGTAGCAGCAGTAGCGCCTGCTAAATTGGTATAAGTACCCGTAAGAGCAGAACTAGATTGCCATTGGATTGATCCAGAGTTGCCAGTCAATGTAAGGGTTTTTGTACTTCCAGCACACATTGCACCTGCACCTGTTACAGTTCCAGCTGTTGATTTAAGTACAGTCAATACTGCAGCAGCTGAGGATTTTGTACCACAAGTAGGCGTAGAACCAACTGTTGAAACTACTGCTCTGTATTTGTAGCCACTCAAAGTGCTTGTTGCATTGGTAAGTGTAAGTGTAGCGGTAGTAGCTCCCGAATAAATATTTGATGTAATTGTTGATGCACTATTGGCAATGTTTATCCAAGTTGTACCCGTTTGCGTTTGGTATTGCCACGCATATGATGCGGTTTGAACTGCATTGGTTACTGTAGCGCCAACCGTAAAGCTTGCGTTTGCAGCATTACAAATTGTTGTATTTGCTGGATTGATGCTCACATAAACACTTGGATAAATCGCTGGATTTGTATCGTTGCAGTCTAAATTATTTGTGGAATAACCCGGAGGTGTAGTTGAAGTATGCAAAGCCGCTACTGTAGTAGAACCAAATCCGTCTAGGTCAGCATCTACAAAGTAATTGGTGGCTTGGTAAGGAGCGTTGCTAAAGTAAATATTATCAACATACACTTTACTGCTTCCAAAAGGTGTTCCTTCTAATTTAAATTGTACGATGGCACTTTTATTTATGTTGCTGTATTGTGCCAAGTTTATGTCATAACTGTTCCAGCCCGATAGCGTAGGTGTTAGCGTTACCGATTGCTCAACTGGTCCGGCGTTAATTAAAAACACTTTAAATGCCGTACAATTGGGCGTCCAAATGTCTAGGTGTAAGAAATTCATTCCTGAGGCATTTACTGGATCAGCAAATTGTACTCCTTGGTAATTTAAACTACTATATAGTTTGGTCGTATTGCCTGCAACGGCTACGTCGGCAACTACTGTCGATTGTCCCCAATTTGGGAACCAATCTGTTCCAGCCAAATTCGTGTAGGCATCACTGAATAACGAAATTACATTCGCAGCAGGTACTGTGGGTGTAGGTGCAGCCGTAACTGGTTCAGTTGGTAAAACCACACCAGTGGCAGATTTCCAGAAATATACGTTATCTACATACACAATGCCAGCTCCAACAGGAATACCAGACAAAATCATCTGCGAAATATGCTCTCTTGTTGTTAATCCAACAAAGTCAGATAAGTTAATATCAAAACTATTCCATCCAGATAAGGTAGGATTTAAGGTAATTTCGTGCTCTCTATCGTCACCGCCGCCATATCCGTTATTGGCACCAAAATCAACTAATTTCACACGTAAAGTAGTCATATTTGGTGTCCAAATGTCAAGGTGCATTTTTTGCATTGACGAGGCATCAAAGCTGTTTCCACCTGTGGTTTCTACTCCCACAAAGTTTAAGCTTTCGTATAATTTAGTATCGTTTCCGGCAATTTGTGTGTTAGTCAACGTGGCACTAGACCAGTCCGTTCTCCAGGTGTCAACCGCAATGTCTGCATAGGCATTACTAAACATCGAAATCACATCACTTGCATTTCTGCTTGGAGGTGTTGGAGCTGCAGTTGTGGGAACTGAACTTACACTGGTTACCACAAAATTAGTGCTTACACTTTTGCTTTTAAATAAATTGTCTACTGTTCTTTGCGTGGCTTTAATTACAGTAGTACCTGCACCCATAATGGTTATGGTGTTGCCTGATACCGAAGCCACTGTAGGATTGCTGCTGCTGTAGATAAATCCACCGGTGCTGTTACTAGTAGGTGGGGTGATGCTAAATGGTGCATCGCCAATAACTTTACTTGGAACAGTAAATGCACCAAACGTAGGATCAACCAAGGCAGCTGATTCTTTCCAGAAATACAGGTTGTCTAAATACACAACACTAGATCCAAAAGGAGTTCCTTCAAGCTTAAATTGTCCAATGTTATTTAGGGCAACCGCAGGAAATTGAGCCAAGTTAATGTCATAGCTATTCCATCCAGCAAGTGTTGGCGTAAGCGTTACAGATTGCTCACCAATTCCGGCATTAATTAAAAACAATTTAAATGCAGTACAATTGGGTGTATAGATATCAACATGCAAATTGGTCATGCCTGATGCATTGATAGGCGAGGCAAATTGTACCCCTTGATAGTTTAAATTAGTGTAACGTTTAATAGTGTTCCCAGCAACGGTAATGTCGCTAACTGAAGTGCTTTGTCCCCAGTTTGGAAACCAATCGGTACCCGCAATGTTGGTGTAGGCATTACTAAATAAAGAAATAATTAAATCACTCGATCTAGCAGGTGGTGTAGCTGGCGATAGCGTTGGAGCAGGATAACTCACGGTAAAAACCGAAGTGGCATTTCCAGCACTAAAACTTCCATCGGCTGCTTGATTGGCTGTGATTATTGATGTTCCAGCGCCAACTACTGTTACAGTAGTTCCCGAAATAGAAGCAACAGCAGGGTTGCTGCTCGTGTAGGTAAACGCACCCGCACTGTTACTTGTGGGTGGCGTTAGTGAAAATGGTGCGGCGCCAACCAATTTTGACGGAACTACAAATCCTGTGATTGTAGGTAAAACGGCTGGAGTATAAAAATAGATGTTGTCATAATACACTGTAGTTCCACCAAAAGGAGTACTTACAAATTTAAATTGAATAATGTTGTTTAACGCAACACCTTGAGAGGAGAATGTACTCAAGTCAATATCATAACTGTTCCATCCAGCAGCTGTTGGATTTACAGTTACCTTTCTTTCCAATCCGCCTGGGTTTATCAAAAACACGTCAAAAGCGGTGCAATTTTCAGACCATAAATCCAAATGCAATTTGGTCATAAGAGAGGCGTTAACTGGACTCGCAAATTCAACACCAATGTAATTGAAATTACTTAATTTTTTTATGGCATTTCCGCCTGCAGTTTCATCTGAAACTACAGTTGATTGAAACCACCAGGGGGCAAAATTGGTTCCTGCCAAATTGGTGTAAGCATCTGAGAATACAGAAACTACACTGCTAGCGTTTCTAGAGGGCGGTGTGGGTGCCGACAGGGTAGGAACGTTTTGGGCAAATACTGTGATAGATAACAACAGTAAAAGCAGCGAATAGATTTTTTTCATTTTGAATTTAGTTTAAAAAATTAGAGGTTGAAAATTAGCGATTTACTCTTTTTAAAAAAAAGAGATTCACCTATATAAAAACTATACTTCTTTAATTTTTTTTTTTTTGGGATATCAAAGCGAATTTTATTAAAAAAAATCCTTAACTATTGAAAATATTGGCTTTTCAGTGATTTGATGTAGGCTCGCTTTCGTGTTGTTGTATGGTTAATGTATAGTTTTGTTGCAGTAAAATCGATTTGATGTATAGTAATTACAACGTTATAGTAGCAAGTTAACGGGCATAAATTCAGCTGTAAATCATCTTGTCGAGTCTATATTTCACAAGGACTGGTTTTTATCCCTTGGATATTTACCTACCTTTGTCGCTTACTTAAAATTATGCCAGTATCAACATTGCAATCAAAAGTTTCTGAAGGAACTTATCTTCCGTTAATGGAAGAATTTTACACCATTCAAGGCGAAGGATTTCACACCGGAACAGCTGCCTATTTTATCCGAATTGGCGGCTGCGATGTAGGTTGTCATTGGTGTGATGTGAAAGAAAGCTGGGACGCCAATTTGCATCCGCCCACGGCCATTGAATCTATAGTAGCTCATGCGCAAAACTATGCCGATACCATTGTGATTACTGGAGGCGAACCGCTTATGTGGAATATGCTTCCGCTCACCCAGTCATTAAAGCAAGCCAAACTCAACATTCACATTGAAACTTCGGGCGCCTACGCGTTTACAGGACTTTGGGATTGGGTGTGTTTATCGCCCAAAAAAAACAAATTGCCTTTGCCTGAAGCCTATGAAAAAGCAAACGAATTAAAAGTTATCATTTACAACAAACACGATTTTATATTTGCCGAGGAACAGGCCGCTTTGGTTGATAAAAACACCATCTTATTTTTGCAGCCCGAATGGAGTAAAAAAGAAGAAATGACGCCGCAAATTGTAGACTATGTGATGCAAAATCCCAAATGGCGGGTCTCCTTACAAACCCATAAGTATTTAAATATTCCCTAAATACAACCTAGACAACGTGTCGGAGTTTCAAAATAACTTTGTATACTTGTCTGTTTAAATTTTGAATTATGAAAAAATTATTTGTTCTAGTACTCTTGCTCAGCGCCGCTTTAGTTCAGGCACAACGAACGTGTGCTACTCCGCAAAAAACGCAAGAGCTCATTAATACCGTGCCTGGTTTTGCAGCTCATCACGAAGAAATGAAGACCTACTTGCGCAACACTTCGCAAGAAAATATCTTCAATAAAACAGCCGCGCCACAAGTTGTGGTTACCATTCCGGTGGTATTTCACGTGTTATATAAAACGGCTACCCAAAACATTTCGGATGCACAAATCCTATCGCAATTGGCGGTATTAAATGCCGATTACCGAAAATTGAATACCGATTTTAATTCGGTTGTGCCGTCGGCCTTTCGTCCTTTGGGTGCCGATATAGAAATAGCTTTTTGTTTGGCAACCCGCACACCAGCTGGAGCTTTAACAACTGGAATTACTAGAAAATCAGTTGCTAACTCGTTTATTTTTGACAACAATTATTATGCCGCCTCTGGCCAACCGGCATGGGATACAACCAAGTACTTGAATATATGGGTTGGGAAATTCACCGACAATACCTTATTAGGTTTTGCCTATTTGCCCGATTCAGCGGGAACCAATTATGATGGGCTTTGCATCAGTTACACTGCGTTTGGCACTACCGGAACAGCAGCAGCGCCATTCAATAAAGGCCGAACTGCTACACACGAAATTGGCCATTATTTTGGATTAGATCATCCTTGGGGCGCCGACGGAAGTACTTGCAATTCTACAGCCAATAGCGATGGAGTAGCCGATACGCCTGCTACTGATAATCCCTATTATAGTTGTCCCACTTTTCCAAGTAATACTAATGCGTGTACCACCACAACAAATGGTTCTATGTTTATGAATTATATGGATTATGTAGATGATGCTTGTATGGCCTTTTTTACAGCAGGTCAAAAGGCAATTATGCAAAATACTTTGGCGGGACCACGTTTAAGTTTAATCACCTCAAACAATGGCTGTGGTGCTTTAAGTCTGGATGATTTTGAGGCGATTAATGCCATAGCAGTCTATCCAAATCCGGCAACCAATTACTTTCAAATCACTTCTCCGCTCATCGCAGTTGACGAAGTAGAATTGTATAATGCCATGGGGCAATTGGTGAGCACACAAAAACTGTTGGGCACCAATGCACCAGTTAATGTGAGTGAGTTGGCTGCAGGAACTTATTATCTGAGAATCTACAACGAAGGTACTTTTGTGAAATCGGCGAAGATTGTAAAACTGTAATACAACTTATTTTTCTATACTTAATCCCAAGTTCATCCCTTGGGATTTTTTAATGGAGTCTAGCCAAGTAATCGTAATGTTCGCCTTCTATAATTAATTCACATTGCAATCCATGAGCTAGCGCCGCGCGTTGCAAGGTGTTGTAATCCAGATAAAGCCAAGGAAATGGCTCGTCGGTTTGGCCTTTGTAGGAAACGGTAAAAGTCAGTTCACCATAATAGCCCTCGGCAGGAATGGAGTAGCTTCCGTCCTCATTTTCGTCATACATATAAATCAGGTCAGAGCTGTCAATCAAGATTTGTCCGCCTGGATGTAAGAGGGGTTTTAGTTTTTGCAAATAGTTTGGCAGTTCGTCCAAGGTTCTAAAAATTCCTGTGCCGTTCATTAAGAGCAAAATGGTGTCAAAGGTTTCATTTTCTAGGGCTAAAAGATCTTGAACGTGTGCGTTTTTCACTCCGCGAAGGACACAAGCTTGAATGGCGTTGGCTGAAATATCGATCGCTTTTACGTCATATTCTTTATTTTGCAAATACAAACTGTGGCTGCCGGCGCCGCAGCCTACGTCTAGGATTTTTCCATTTGCTAACTCCATCGCTTTTTGTTCTAAGTGCGGCATTTGGGTAAACGATCGAAACAAATAGTCCACGGGCATTTCGTCGGCCTCAGAAATGGAAGTTTCGGTAGTCAGGTTTTCGGGCGAATTGTTGGTTTGATAATCGAGAATGGCTTTTCCAAATAAATCGTACATGGCTTTTCGTTTAGGTTTTACACTTAATAGTATAACTTTACGGGGTACAACCTGAAACTTGAAACGTGAAACAAATTCTAGCAGAACTCCAAAAGCTGGCCAAAGATAAGCAAGTCGAAAACAAAAAGTTTTTTGACAAGCTCAAAAAGAAAACTCCCAAAAATTTGGACTATGTGATGCAAGAACTCCACGAGGCCGAATTTAAACGCACCGATTGTTTGCAATGTGCCAACTGCTGCAAAACAACGGGTCCTTTGTTTACCTCGGCCGATATTGAGCGCATTGCCAAGCATTTGAAGCAAAAACCACAACAGTTTATTGACCACTACTTGCGCATCGACGAAGACCAAGATTATGTGTTGCAATCGGTGCCCTGTACTTTTTTGGGCGCCGACAATGCCTGCTTTATTTATGACGTACGACCCAAAGCTTGTAGAGAGTTTCCGCACACCGATCGCAAAAAGTTTCAGCAAATTACTGATCTGACACTACAAAATGTGGCCATTTGCCCGGCGGCCTATAACATTGTCGAAGCGATGAAGAAAAAGTTGCCGTTGTAATAAGTACTACATTATTTCGTTAGTATAAAAAATTGCAATGAAAAGACACTTCAAAAAACTAGCGGGAATTTATTTGCTTTCACTGGCAATTTCCATTTTCGGATTCCTGGTTGATTCAGACGAAAACACCAACACCATTTTGATGAATGCTTTTGAAATAACGATGATGTCCTTTGTGACTTTTGCAATCCTATCAGGTTTAATATATGGCGTCTATTCGCTTTATTGTCTGCTAGGCAACAAACCTCTTCAATAGCAATTAATAGATTAGGTACTTTTTTCGCATCAATTTAAATTCATCTAATTCTATTTTCCAGGATTCTCTTATTTTTTCTTCAGCCAATCCCGATTCAATTTGTTGCTGTAGTAGTTTGGTTCCAGCCAATTTGGTAAAAAAGGGAGTAAAGAATTTACTCTTGTCTTCCCATTCGTTGTAGGACGAAATCAACCATTTGAGTTCCAATTGCTGCGGTGCCGGCTCGAATGATAAATCTTCTCCGCAACATACCACGCCATTATACAAGGGATCTTTGGCACCCAAATTGGGCAGCGGAGTAAAGCTGAAGTGATGGCTCAGTAGTTGGGGAGAACCGTATATCTGAAATTGTTTATTGGTTCCTCTGCCCACACTAATGGGCGTTCCCTCAAACAAACACAGGCTCGGATACAATTTGATGGCTTGGTCATTGGGCAAATTGGGCGACGGTTTGGCTGGCAAGCTGTAGGGCATAGTTCGGGAATAATTTTCACAAGCCACAATTTTCAGCGGACATTGAATTCCATTTTTCAGCCATTTTTCGCCATTAATCATCAGGGCATATTCGCCAATAGTCATGCCGTGTAAAATAGGAATGGGGTGCATGCCCACAAAACTGCTGAATTCTTTTTCTAATAAGGGCCCGTCCACCAAACTACCATTTGGATTGGGCCGGTCTAATATCAAAAGAGTTAAGTTTTTTTCGGCGCAAGCCTCCATAACATAATGCAGGGTAGAGATGTAGGTGTAAAAACGTACGCCCACATCTTGGATGTCAAATACCAAAATGTCCAAACTGTCCAATTGAGTTGCTTTGGGTTTTTTGTTGTCGCCATACAAGGAGATTATGGGTAAATTGGTTTTGCTGTCCCTACCATCAATGATGGTTTCGCCGGCATCAGCAGTGCCACGAAATCCGTGTTCGGGGGCAAATATGCGGGTGAGTTCTACAGGTGTTTTTGAGGTGAAGTAATCAACCAAATGCATTTTTTTGTGCGCAATCAGATCCAGTTGTGATTGTGAAATGGTGTCGTAAACACTGTAAATCGAATCATACGAAATCAGTCCAGTTTGGTTTGAAACCAAGCCTACTTTTTTGCCCTTCAATAAAGATAAGTAGCTTTTTACATTGTCGGCACCCGTTAAAAATGCGGTTGATTTGTATCGATTTTTAACCATTGTTGCTTTGGGTACAGCATAGCTTATACTTCGTGCTGGACTGCAAGACTGCAGTAGCCCTATTCCAACGAGTATCAAGGAAAGACAGATGCGTTTGATGGTCATGTTTTGTATTGCTACACCTGAGTTATTTGTCATGCTTCTCCTGAATAATAAATGGGTATATTCGATGAATTTACGTCTAAAGCTGTATTTTTGAACCCCGATTAAACCCGCCATTTTGAATGTAGAATATTTTATCGCGAAACGCCTACTCAGCGCCAAAGGCCATAAAAGTAGTGTATCTGCACCAATTATAAAAATTGCGATAACTGCTATTGCATTAGGTATGATTATGATGCTAATTGCGGTGGCAACAGGTATTGGTCTGCAGCAAAAAATACGCGAAAAAGTTGCGGCTTTTAATGGGCACATTACAATTGCAAATTACGAAGACAACCAGTCGCAAGTAAGTGTTTCTCCGCTGTCCATTCACCAAGATTTCTATCCTAAATTCCTACACGTTTCTGGCATTGATCATGTACAAGCCGTAGCTTCTAAAGCAGCTATTATTCGCACGCCAAAAGCCTTTGAAGGTGTTGTATACAAAGGAGTAGGGCGCGATTACCAATGGAAAAACCTGCAAGAGTATTTGGTGCAAGGCAAGTTGCCCGATGTGTCGCATGAGCTTACCAATCAGGTGCTTATTTCAGAATTTTTGGCCAATCGCTTGTATTTAAAATTGGGCGATACCTTTACTACTTTTTTCATGAAAGATGATGGCGTGTCTTTGCCAAATCTCCGTGTTTTTAAAGTAGTAGGGATATACAATTCGGGCTTTCAAGAATTTGATTCGACCTATTTGATTGGAGATATTCGGCATTTGCAACGCATCAATAAATGGCGTCCGGATGAGGTGGGTTCTTTTGAAGTGTTTGTGTCTGATTTCACACAAATTAAGACCAAAGGCGAAGAGGTGTATGCGCAAACGAGTTCAACTTTAGATTCCCAAACCATAGTCGAAAAATACTACTACATTTTTGAATGGTTGGAATTATTTGATTTTAATATTTTGGTGATTTTGGTGGTCATGATACTGGTGGCTACCATCAATATGGTGGTTGCTTTGTTGGTGCTCATTTTAGAACGCACCCAAATGATTGGTATTCTCAAAGCCTTGGGGGCAACTAATTGGTCGGTGCGCAAAATATTTTTATTCAATGCTTTCCATCTGATTTTCAAGGGTTTGCTCTGGGGCAATGGCATTGGTCTAGGCTTGTTGTTGTTGCAACAGCAATATGGCATTATCCATTTAGATCCAGCCAATTATTACGTAAACGAAGCGCCGGTTTACATCAATTGGTTTTATGTTCTTGCCTTAAATTTTGGCACTGTGTTTGTTTGTTTGTTGGTGCTTCTACTGCCTTCCTACATCATTACAAAAATATCTCCCATCAAGGCCATTCGGTTTGATTGAGACGGTTCTCGGTTCTCGGTTGTCCGTTCTCGGTTCTCGGTTGTCGGTTCTCGGTTTTTTTCTTAGAGCTTTTATCTTTCTTCGATTGGTTATTACTCTTACGTCCAATCTTTAAATCTTTCAATTTTTAAATCTTTAAATATTCACTTTAGTTTCAGTACACTTTTAGAACTTCCCACTTCCCA